>JBGSOM010000110.1:0-33208 GCA_041739135.1 Pirellulaceae bacterium | reverse complement strand
TCACAGCGACCTCCGTGTGGTGTGACGACGAAATCAACGCACTTTGTAGTGCGTGTTGCTATCCATGCGAAGGTCGCTTTTCCCTATGCTAGCAACGCCCCTAGTCCATCTGCCAAACGACTTAAAAGCTGGACGACCTCTTCGTTTGTGGAGGGTGAAGTTACGTTTTTGTAGGCGACTGGTGGCGTCGACTTTCAGTGGACGTTTGGCAGATGGCGACTGAAAGTCGCCACCACGTTCATTCAAACTGCGTTAACTTCGTGGTTCTTTAACCAGGCCAAGCAATCTTCGAAGTGTTCAAAGAGATGTTCCCTGGGCACCAGACCGGGAATTAGCTCGACGCGTTCCAGCATACCCTTGGGCTGCGACTGCAACCCGGTCAACACCACTTTCTTCTTGGCTTGTGTCAAGCGTAGGATGATATCTTCTAAAGCATACAATCCCGACTGGTCCATGTTGGGGACGCGCTCCATCCGCACGATCAGGATTTTTACTTCTTGAGGCAAGGCATCAGCCAACGCTCGAATGCCAGAGGTTGCGCCGAAGAACAGCGGACCATAAAGATGTTTGACATAGACCGCTTGCTGATCGGCGATCTGACGCTCGTCATCCCAGACGGGTTCGGGTTCTAACTTTGTGACTGACGATTCCGCTTCAGCCAGATCACTCGACTGTTTCATGAACCACAGGCTGGAAAACACCAATCCGGCGGCGACTGCATAGATCAAGTTTCCAAACACGGTCCAGGCGAGAACAACCAGCATTACGACTGCGTCAGCTCGGGGAACAAGCCTGATGTGCGCGAGCGCCTTGTAGTCGATGATGGCAACTCCGACGGAAATCAACAGTCCGGCCAGCACGCTGAGCGGAATGTAGGCGACAACCGTTCCTGCTCCCAGCAATGCGGCTAGCTGAAACAGCCCATGCGTGACGCCCGATAGTCGCGTCTTTGCGCCCGCGTTGATTGCCACCACGGTCCCCTTGGTCGCTCCTGCACCGGGGATCCCGCCGAACAGCGACGCTACCATGTTGCCAATGCCTTGCCCAATCAATTCTTGTCGGCTGTCGTGACGGTCCTTGGTAATGTTATCCGCAATGACTGAAGTGAGCAGCGAATCGATCGAACCGAGCAGCGCCAAGGTGATTCCCGACTGCAGGACAAAGCCATAATATTGCGGTTCTACAGTGAACATCGTGGCGATTTGAAATTTAGGGAACCCTGTTGGAATCGTCCCGATCGTTGGAACGTCCAATCCCAAAGCCAGCGACGTAACGGTGCCTACCAGCAAGGCGACTAACACCGAAGGCACTTTTTTCGTCACAAGCGGAAATACGTAGTTGACGACTAAGGTCAGCACTCCCAATCCAATGGCTGCAACGTTCAGTTGGGAAAGCGGCTCGCCGATGCGGGTGAACACTTCGATCGTCGATTTCGGAGAGCCACTTCCCATCAACGGCCAGAGTTGCAAGAAGATAATGATCAAGCCCACGCCGCTCATGAATCCAGAAACGACCGGATAGGGGAAATAGCGGATATATTTGCCAACGCCCAGTAGGCCCAATCCGATTTGCAATATTCCTCCCGCGAGAAAGCTGAGCAGGATAATTCCTAGCCCACTTTCGAGACTACCCGTTGCGTTGATGGCAAACAGCACGATCGAAGCGGAGACGACCGTCATGGGGCCAGTTGGACCTGAGGCTTGCGTCGGAGTGCCTCCAAACAGGGCTGCGAAAATGCCGATACCAATCGCGCCATACAGCCCTGCAGCCGCTCCCAGTCCCGATTGAACGCCAAAAGCAAGCGCTAGCGGTAGTGCGATGATGCCCGCGATTAAACCACCGCTGACGTCACCCTTTAAATGTTTAACGTCGTACATAATTGTTTCGGAATGCCTACTTGAGGAACGTGACCAAACCGCTGTCCATGTTGTAAATTGCTCCGCAGATTGCGATGTCCCCAGACTGTTCCATGGATTGCAGAATCGGGCTCTCCGTACGAATCCGTTCCATGTTTAAACGCACATTGCATTCTGCAACCGCGTGGACAAAGCTCTCGTTGCCGCTCGTCCGCTGCTGATCAAAGCCCATGGTTTGCTCAACCGCTGGCCGTATCTTGGACAGCATCTCGGTGATGTTGCCCAGTTCGACACCGTCGATCGCACTCTTCACCGCGCCACAGTGCTCATGTCCCAAGACCAAGATCAACTTCGCACCTGAGACGTGGCAGGCGAATTCCATCGAGCCCAGAATATCCGTGTTGACGAAGTTGCCTGCCACACGAGCGACAAACATATCGCCGATGCCGCGGTCAAAAACGTCTTCCACTGGCACGCGCGAATCGACGCATGAGAGCACGATCGCTTTCGGGAATTGACTCGTCGCCGCTTTGCGAATCTGAGCCTTGTGATTCCGCATCGTAACTTCGCCGGCCACATAGCGAGCGTTGCCTTCGCGGAGCATCGTCAGTACCAGTGAAGGGGTCAATTGATCTTGCTGCTCTTTGGTCAGCACCTCTTCAATCAGGCCCTCGCGGTCAGTCGAAAACGGCTTCACCATCGGTTGTTACTCCCAGATAACATTTGTGGAACCGCCAGCAACCTTTCCCCGCTCTGCGGCTGTCGACGGTAGCGAAAACTGACTATGGGAAAAATCATAACACCCGTAAATCGCTCTGCCGACCGACCCTGGAGATTTTTCCTCGACCTTGATGCGGGGTTGACTGGCTGATCCGCCGCAAACTTCGTTTGGGGACAGATGGCGACTGAGAGTCGCCAACACGTTTGTCGCTGCGGACGCCCCTCCCCAGCCACGCTGACGCGGGCTGACCCTCCCCAAAACTCCGTTTGTGGAGGGTGAAGAAGGACTTTTGTTGGTAAGTGATCGATGGTGTCGATTTGCAGTCGACGTTTGGCAGATGGCGACTGAAAGTCGCCACCACAGTTGCCCCCCAGCCACGCTGACGCGGGCTGACCCTCCCCAGAACTTCGTTTGTGGAGGGTGAAGATGCGTGTTGCTGGCGATGGAACTCGGGCGAGTCCCGCTACATCGAGACATGTAGCAACGGAACTCTAGCGAGTCCGGCTACAATCAGCATCGGCGGCTCGAGGCATGCGCGAGACTTGGAGCAATCGGGCTCGTCGGCAGCAAGCGGTGTGTAGTAGTACAAATGAAAGCTGAGTATATGAGTAAATGCATCGCCATCTTATCGATCATGATGTTCACGCAATTGAGTGCTTCGCAGGCGGCTGATGGATCAGCAGCGAACGAGAAACTGAACGTACTGCTTATCATGGCTGACGACCTGAGGGATTTCGGCGGAGCTTTCACCAAGGAGTTCGTGAGAACGCCCAATCTCGATCGGCTTCGCGCTCGCGGTACAACGTTTGAGCGGGCCTATGTGCAGTATCCTGTTTGCAATCCCAGCCGCTGTAGCATGATGACGGGGCTTCGCGCCGAGCAAACTGGAATTGTGGGCAATGACATTCCACTGAGGCAGTCATTGCCGAATGTGATTACGTTGCCGCAGTTGTGCAAGGAAGCTGGCTGGGAATCGCATGCTTTTGGGAAACTGATGCATCTTGGCGGTGGAAGAAACGTCGAAGCCAAGCAGCGTTGGATGGATGCGGGGCGTTCGTGGCAAACGGCACAAGCGTTTGCAGCAACGGATAAAGGTCGCAAGTTGCTAGAGGGTCGCAATGTAACGGGCGGAGTTTTGAAATGGTGTGAGTGGGGCGCGGCGGATGGCGATGATGATGACCAGCCCGACGGTCAAATCGCCTCTGCCACGGTTGCGATGATCGAACAACTGGGCGAGAAGCCGTGGTTCATCGGCTGCGGTTTCATGAAGCCGCATGATCCTTTTATTGCCCCCAAGCCTTACTTTGATCTCTATCCGCTGCATTCGCTGAAGATTTGGAGCGATCCGAGCGACACGCAAGCTGTACGAAAAGAGAGCGTAGGCTTTGGACTCTATGGTGAGGCCTTTGCGAAGTTCACGGAACAAGATCGAAGTGAATTGTTGCGAGCCTACTGCGCCGGCACCAGCTTCATGGACGCACAACTCGGCCGCGTGCTCGATTCGCTTGATCGGAATATGCTGTGGGACAAAACGATCGTTATCTTCGTCGGCGATCATGGGTACCATACTGGCGAACGGGGCTGGTGGAATAAAAACACATTGTTCGAACGCAGTTGCCGTGCGCCCTTGATCATCGCAGCACCCGACATGAAGGGCGGCCAGACGACGAGTTCTCTAGTTGAGTTCATCGATCTGTACCCTACGATTGCTGACCTCTGTGGGCTCGATATGCCTCACAAGTCTGACGGTGTTAGTCTGCGTCCGTTGCTAGTCGATCCAAGTGCCGATCACAAAGAAGCGGCATTCACTTTGGTCGTTCGCGGAGACAAACTGCATGGCCAGAGCGTGCGCACATCTCGGTGGCGCTTTACGCTTTGGAGCGACGGCAAGTCGGAACTCTATGATCACGCGACAGATCCCGAAGAACTGTACGAGGTTTCGTCGCAACACGCAGACATTACAACTGAGCTTGCCGCGCGGATTCAAGCCTTGCCTGCTATTTCAAGCGTCGATCGTCAGTAACTCGGAGCGGCCCACAGCGATCCAGCGCTAGTGTCAGTCTGGTCGGAGCCAAAACATGCTGCGCAAAATCACTTCAGCGAGCTTTCATTCAGTTATGTGCCTCATGCCAATGGAATTCGCTGGCGGCGCTCGGTTTGCAATTCCGCGTGACTTTTGGCGTCAACAACTCAGTTGGCACGCCCTTTGATCTAACCGGCTGGGGAGTTAGTCCGTCGGACGAGCAATTGCTTGCGACGTACTTTACATTCTCAACCCCATGTCCCTAGGAGTTCGTAATGAGCAAGTTCGTTTTGTCAGCCGTTCTGGCAACAGGCATTTTGTGCAGCAGTTTTATGACCCCATCCGCTGAGGCTGGTCGACGTCATCGCAACAAGCACAATGGCGCCAGCAATGCATGTTGCTGCCCGTCGACCAGCAACCACAGCGGTTGGTCTGGAAGCACCGGCAGCGTCGGCTATGGAGGTTACGCAGGCGGTTACTCGAGTTACCGGCCCGTTTACGGTGGAGGCTATGGTGGAGGTTACGGTGGAGGTTATGGCGGAGGCTACGGAAGCCAATACAGCGGATACAACAACTACAGCGGCTATGGCTCGTATCCTGGCGTCTACGGCAGTCGTAGCGGCGTCGGGATTGGGATCGGTACCGGCGTAGGTGTCGGCGGACTGGGTGGAGGCATTCGTGGTTTTGGGTACTAGCCTAAACCGATAGCAACAAGCTGCACCGGAGATGGATCGAATAAACTCGAGCGCGAAAGCAACCGCTTTCGCGCTCGGTTTTTTGCATTCAGTTTTAGACCGATCAGCTTTAGACCGAGGTGGGAATCGGTTCGCTCAACGGTAAGCAGACTGGCGCGAGAGGCAGCCACTTATTCTCGCTTAGCATGAGAGATGGTCGAAATACAGGTTAGTTCCGAATCGATGTGATTGATTAGGCTCTCGGGATCATTCGCATCGGCGGCCTTTTCCAGAGTGGCCATTTCGCGTGGCGTTAGTTCCATGTGCACGAACTTCCGCAAGTAGTTTAAGTGTCGAGTTAGGAACTCGCGCTCTGCCGGGCCAAAGGGTGCTGAGCGGTCCGCGGTCACGGTGCGCTTAGCGGTTGGCTTCAGGCGGGCGGCGCGAAACTCACTCCGTAGATCGCGTGTTTGTGCGAACTTCGCGGCATCCCCGTATCGGTGCTGGCACTCGTCGCGCACGGCTCGTTGAACGACCAACTCCAAACCGACTGGCCAAGGCAGTAGTACGTGATGGTACTCATCGGTTTCAAGCACCGCCACTTGGCCGCCGGGACGTAGCACTCGTGCCAACTCACGCAGCGCCTTCACCGGGTCGTCTAGCGTGATGAAGCTCTGAGCGCACCACACAAAGTCGAATGAGCGATCTTCGAACGGCAAGCTATAAGCGTCGGCTCGATGAAACTCGAGGGCCAGCGAAGACGACGCAGGTCGCACTGTCTCCCGAGCGCGGTCCAAGCACTCTGCCGAAAGCTCAGCGGCCACGAGCGTACCGGACCGCATATGTCGAGCGAACAAGTTAGCGTAAAACCCATCCCCGCATGGCGAGTCGAGTACCCGGATTCCATCCTGAAGATCGTAAGCGAGAATGGCTGCATCCAACTCCGGCAGAAACGCTTGTTGGAAAGCTTGCAGCACGCGATCAGATTCTGTTGTAGCGCTCATGAACTGACCTTATCGTTTTCCATCGCCGCCACCCACTTCGTTGTCTATCCAATGATCAACGTCCTTGCGACTGCCTTGCGGGCGCGTATTAACTGATGCCCCGATTTCCGATTCAACGACCGACTAACAAAAGGCGCGCCAAGTGACCGCGTCGCTCGAATTAATCTGAAAACAACTGGTTCAAGTCATTTCCTGGCGTCCACTTTTAGTCGACGTGCGCAGATTGGCGACTGAAAGTCGCGACCACTTGTTCTTCGCTGATCTTTAGTGGCCGTGGGCTTCTTCTTTGAAATCTCCCGAGTAGGGCGTTCCATCGACGACACCGGTCATGGTGCCGGCGTATTCTTGGACTACTCCCAGTTTTTCATGAGTTCCAATGAAACGAGATGCTTTGCCATCAGGGTCTCCTTCCTGAGGGGATGCTTGAAGAGTCACCAGCATCTCTGGATCCTTGATGCTCAATTCAATGGACTTGGCGTCGATCGGTGAAGGGGACTTCTCGTCGTTGCCGAGAATGTAGACTGTTGCTTGCTGCATTGCGTGATCAACCGTGAACTCAACGTGATACTTGCCTCCGCCCCAATCAGCGACCGTGCCTTCGTGTGGACCTGCACCATGTGCATGCCCTTCAGAACTATGGTCACGTGCTCCATCACCGTGGTCGTGACCGTGATCCTCAGCAACCTGCGCGGGAGTGCTCATCGGAGTTTCCGATAGTTTGTTGCAGCCAACGAAACCAACGAACGCTGCTACTACGAGTGTAGAACCTAACTTCTTCATCGCAACTTTCCTTAAACTGAAGTCGTCTTATCAGCGGCCACCAATCGCTTGGCATCCTGACCGCTGAATTTCCAAAATAAACCAGGGTGAATCAGGAATTCACAAAACGTTGAAGTCATTAGCCCGCCAAGAATAACGGTGGCGACCGGGTAGAGAATTTCACGCCCCGGTTCTTGGCCGCCAATCACCAGTGGAATCAAGCCGATGCCAGCGGTCAGCGCTGTCATCAATACGGGAGCCAATCTCTCGAGGCTGCCTCGTTCAATCATTGCCTGTGAAAAGTCTTCTCCTTCCTCCTTCATGAGATGAAAGTAGTGTGTCACAAGCAGAATGCCATTTCGAACTGCAATTCCGCCCAATGAGATGAAGCCCACAAGACTTGCAACGGTCAGCGTCTGCTGCGTAACGACCAACGCAAACACACCACCGATAAAGGCGGTTGGAAGTGCATTGAGTACTTGCAGAACGATACGTACCGATGGAAAAAGTATCAGTAGGACACCGAACACGCCGACGACGGACAGGCCTGCTAAGATCCCTATCAGTTGTGTCGCCTTCTGCTGACTTTCAAACTGTCCTCCATACTCGACGTAATATCCAACCGGCATGGTTACTTGTGAATCGACACGTTGCCGGAGCTCGGTAACGGCGCTGGCTAAGTCGCGACCGTCGGTGTTGCAACGAATAACGATTCGCCGACGTGCGTTCTCGCGATTAACGGAGTTCGGACCAACCCCCTCGGAGATCGTTGCCACGTCTCGCAATTCGATTTGACCGCGTTCTTTTGCTCCGTCTAAGTGCGGAAGATCAATTCGCAGCCGACCTAGGTTCGGATAATCGGCTCGATATGCCTCTTCGAGTCGCACGAGCAAATCGAAACGGCGCTGACCTTCCAGCACTTCCGAGACGACTTGGCCTTGAAGCGCGGTTTGAAGGACCGATGCGACATACTGTCTGGTAAGTCCATGCATCGCCAGGTCATCGCCGCGAAGTTGTATATGGAGTTCGGGGGTCATCTGAATGGGTTCGACGATTGGCGGAGTCACCCCAGGAACACTGGTGATCGCGTATTTAACTTGATCAGCAAGTGTCAGTAGAGTGTCTAAGTCGTCGCCGTGGATCTTGATCGCGATCTGGGCATAAACCCCCGAAACCATATGGCTGATCAAATGCGCCAGCGGCTGTTCCACTTCGATGTCCACACCCGGGACTTCTTTGCGGATTCGTTCTCGCAAGTCAGCAATCATCTTTTCACGATTATGTTCCGCCTCGGGATTCATGCTGAGAATGTACTCACCAGAGTTTACCGGCGAAGCGTGCTCGTCCATCTGCGCGCGTCCCGTGCGACGTACAAAGTTCAAGATGGCCCCGTCGGGGTTCGTCGCACTCTTCTGCATCGATTCGAATACACCATCAATGTTCGTAGACACTTGATTCGAGGCCTGCAGCGAAGAACCTGCTGGAAGCGTGACGTTCACCTGAACACTTCCTTCATCGAATGCAGGTAGGAAATTGCGTCCAAGCTGTGCAAGTTGCCAACCGGCGATTGCCACGATAAGCCATGTTGCGATCAACAATAAAATCGGCATTCGCAGGCTGATTCGAATCAGTGGTCTTATCATCCACTTCAGAGTACGCAGGACGGGCCCATCTTGATCGGAATGAGTCGCCTTGGACGTTGGAAGCAAGTAGTACGAAAGAACTGGTGTCACGGTGAGTGAAACCAGAAAAGACGATAAGATCGAGACGATGTAGGCGAAACCCAAAGGCGTAAACAGTCTGCCTTCGACCCCCGATAGTGCAAACAACGGAAGGAAGACAAGAATTACCACAATCGTACCGAAGAGTATCGAACTGCGAATCTCTCTGCTTGCGTGGTAGACAACGTCGATTGCCGGCAGTGGTTGCTCGCGTTGACTGTTCTCTTTCAATCTGCGAAAAATATTTTCGACGTCAACGATCGCGTCATCGACCAGCTCACCCATCGCGACAGCGATCCCGCCAAGCGTCATCACATTAATGGACAGCTCACTGCCGCTGATCCAACCGATAAAACGAAAGACCAACGTGGTCATAACCAGCGACAGGGGAATTGCGGTCAGCGTGATGAACGTCGTCCGTAGATTGAGCAAGAATAGAAATAAGACAACAACTACAAGCGTTGCACCGATGGCCAGTGCTTCGGCGACGTTAAACACTCCGCGATCAATGAAGTTCTTAAGTCTGAAGAGTTCGGAGTTGATAATGATGTCGGCTGGCAATGAAGCTTCGACTTCGGCGAAAGCAGTCGCTGCGTTGTCGGTCAACTGACGGGTATCGACATGCGGCTGCTTCACCACCGTAAAGACAATGCCACTCTGACCGTTCACGCTACCATCCCCTCGCTTCAGTTCAGGCCCTTCGACAACTGAGGCGACTTGTTCAAGCAGAATACTGCGCTTAGATGACTTAGCAACTGGAATCTTGAGCAGATCGTCAATCACATTGCGACCACCGGTCCCGAGCCTCCCAAGTATTCGAATGGGACGTTCCGACTCGCCCTTGATGGCAAAGCCGCCGCTTGCATTGATGTTGCTTTCGCTGAGAGCTCGCTCGACGTCTTGTACCGTCACGTCGTATTCGAGAAGCGCGGTTGGATCGAGCAACACTTGGTATTGCTTTCGGTCACCTCCTTGCATAAAAACTTCGGCCACTCCGCTAACCTTCAACAGTCGAGGCCGTATCACCCAGTCTGCGATGGTGCGAAGTTCCAACAATTGCTTGGCTTCGGGTTCGAAATGGATGTCGTGGTTGCCAGAGTCGAGCTTGCCAGAGTCGAGCTTCACAGTCGCGCGGTAGCGAGTTGCGTTTTCATTGTTCATGGAGAGCGGCTCAACAAACTCAAAGGGAACCGATTCCCATGACTCAGGTTTACGTCGATCGGCAACACGCCAGAGTTTTATGGACGGATCATTCGTGCCGGGGAGCAATTCAGCCATCAGCTTGGTTTGTCCGACCGGCGCAAGACTTCCGCCGCTTGGGCCCGCTTGTCGGTAGATTCCGGCAACCACGATCTGTCCCATAATGGACGAAGGTGGTGTCATTTGGGGTGTGACACCTTCAGGCAGTATCCCTTCGAGAGTGATCAAACGTTCGCTAACCGTTTGACGAGCTGCGCGTATGTCCGTTGACCAACCGAATTCGATGTATAGCACATTTAAGCCAGCGGTCGTTTGGCTGCGCACAGCTTGCACGCCACTGGCGCCCATCAAAGCGATCTCGATCGGCTGTGTGACCAGTGTTTCGACTTCCTCGGTGGCAAGGCCGGGAGCTTCGGTGATGATAACGACGCGAGGACGGTCCAAGTCTGGGAATACATCGATCGACATGGTAGTCGTAAGGTACGATCCGTAGACGAGCACAACCAGGCTAGCAGCGAGAACTAGTGATCGATAACGCAAAGACAATCGGATAATTGAATCGAGCATCTGAGTTTCTCCTCAATGTGCCGCGTGGATGGTTCCATCGGCATGAACATGGAGACCAGGTTGCTCGCCGCTTGCAGATTGGGCTTTAAGCACTCTTCTTAGCGAGGCTGCAGCGTTTTGAGCCAAGAAGGTTCCAGAGGTGATGCTTCGATCGTTTGCTAAGATCACGTGATCGCGATCTTCGCAGACGATATGAACTGAGAGCTGCTTGAATAAGTCGCCATTTTGTTGGTAGGCGTAAGCAATGGGGCCCTCGCGAACAACGGCTTCAGAGGGTAGCACAAACACATTGACGAACTTTTCAATAGGCACTTCGATTCGTGTGCGTTGACCAGGCCGGAACCTCCAAACCAAGAACGTCTTCCCTTCCTGCTGGTAGCTTCGAGACTGGTTGATCAGCGGCACAAAGAAGTCAAATGTTCGCGTAGCTACATCGATCGTGTTTGCGAGGTGGCGAATTTGAAACTGCTGTTCATTCGTAGGCCAGAGTTCCGAGGAGTCCTCAGCGAATTCGATTCTTAGCGGAGCTTTGCTTTGCGTTGCCTGTTCGAGCAGGCCAGCCTCACGCTTGAACGCATGTCCGACGACATACAGGTATTGGTGATTAGCTAAGTTGGCCAGCAGGTCACCAGCTTGAACTGTTTGGCCGAGTTCGACACCCAGCGCATGCAGTTCGTAAGCAACGTCATCGGCCGCTTTGTAGCCAACGGTTTGCTCGTCTGTCATGACGAGCCCATCGAGGACGGTTTCATGCGGTCGACTCTGCGGGGCAGTCACTTCGATGGTGGAGATAAAGTTGCCTTGTGTCACCAAAGCTATTTGTTCCGGGTTCAAACCGCGGTTGAGGAGTTCTTGCTTTGAGGCCTGAATCAGCGTTTGCTGGCGTTGCAATTCATTTCGTTGCTCGATCAAACGCGAACCCGATATTGCTCCTGAGTTAGATGCAACGTTCAACCGGTCGATTTGATCTTGGACTAGCTTGGCCTCTTGCGATGCTTTGAAGAGTTGCGTTTGGGTGGCTTGCAAGTACTCGCTAAAAAGGCGCAGCGTTACCAAGCGTTGTCCCGGCCGAACTGTATCGCCAGGATACGCATGGATCTCGGAAACCACACCCACAGCCGGCGATGTCACACCTCGATCGGAGATTCCGGGTCGATCCGCGACAACACCCGGGATCGTGATCGAACGCCAGTAGTCGGTAGGCCGAACCTGCTTGACGACTAGGTTCAAATTCTTTCGCGCCTGCTCGCCCAGTTCAAGGATCTGTAACTCCGGCTTTTCCGCAGCCTTTGGTGAAGTTTGTGCGTCGCGTCCAATAGAGGTTTCTCGCGAGGTGCAGCCAACTAGCTGGAACCCAAAAATGATCGGAAGGACGCACGTGCGTGCGAACGCTAGGTGAAAACGCATGGCTGGCGGAACTTCATGGAGTGAAGATGCATTGCGTCAAGCGACGACTTGAATAAGCGGCGCAGCAGTTAAAGGCTTGAGTAATAAGACGCATCGATTGAGAGCTGTTGCTCTCCGTCGGGTTGCATCAAAGCCTTAGCGCAGCGTGAAGCAGATAAAGCGGTAGCTGAGTGGCGGCCGCAAGGGGCGGTCGATCGCGCAGTACTGACGGTCGAAAGTCCGTAAGTAAACAGACCACCGTTGCGAAAAATGCGTGCGTATCGTTCTCGATGGAAATGCGATCGCAAGCGGTATACATATAATCAGCAGCAACCACGTAAACAGCATCTGAATCGTGTTCGACAGGTGCTACGGGGTGTACAGGCACCGATTCAGGCTCGTCACTCGCGTGCTCGTGACCATGATGATCTTTGCAGTGATGATCGTGGCATTGATGTTCGTGGCAGTGATGTTCGTGGCAGTGATGATTTTGATGGGCATGATCATGGGAGTCATGATGATGGTGGTGAGCGCTTCCAATATGGAAATGAGCTCGACCTTCTCCGGGCGATTGGTGCGCAGCCGTACCGTGTGAGTGGGCAAGACAGTTGACCACCACAAGAAGTGGCATCAGGAAAATCGCGGTCAGTCGGTTCATCGTCAAGATCCTATCGCCATCAGCTTAACCTACAAATAGGAATTGCGACAGATATTTGCTCAACTCCTCTGCTCGAACCGCCTCAAGACGCGACCTACGACGCTAAGGTTAAGCAAGCGTTCTTCCTGCACAACGAAGCCGCGGATGGGTAATGGGCTTTGTCTGCTGGAATTGTCGAGCGCTACTTCAGTTGCGAACTTGGAAAGTGGCTACTTCCTGGAGCATCTGTTCAAAGGCAGACTCCTAACTTGATTCCGATGTTTATACTTGATTGGGGTTATGGAACCGACAAAAATCGTTCACTGCGGTTTAACTTACTCTGACACTTCCCGACCAGAATTTTGGATTATCGAACCGAAGGATTTACGTGATTTCAACACATAGCAATTTGGGTCCAATTGGAACGCTGTACGCGCTCGCCATTGTTTGGCTTACTTTTTCCGCTTCATGCGAGTTGCAATCGCAAGAACCTGCAGCCGCATCTGTTGCCTTCACAACTCAGGACGAAGTTGTGCTTGATGCTCTGAAACTTGTTCGGTCCGGGAACTTTGCATCCGCTGAAGAGCTGCTCTCGCAGAAAGATCCTGAAGTCGAAGCGGAAGCACGGCAAGCACGGCTCGAGCTTGTCGACATTTTGCGTCGGATCCGCTTCGAATACTCGCTCGATGCCGCTGGCTTGCTCGCTAAAGTGAAGAAGTCAGTATCGGATGCGACTGGTGAAGAAGTCGAACGTTGGGCGATCGACAGTCGCGCTCGCTTTCGCATGATCGACGGAAAGAAATACTACTTCCGAAGAGAGCCTCAGAATATCTTCTTGTTCTGCAAAGAGGCAATCGACCGACGTTCCCGCATGGGTGGCGCGCCGCCTCCGGCAAACTGGCGACTGACGGATCACTTAACCGACGTGCTGGCGGCATCGGAACGAAGCGGTAGCGCGGAAGTATTGCCTGTAAAGCATCGCTTCACCCATACAATCACCATTCGGGGCGATCATCCGAAGATCAAGCGAGGATCGACTGTCCGCGTTTGGATGCCCTTCGCGCAAGAGTATCGACAACAACGCGAAGTGAAACTAGTTTATGCTTCGCCCGAGCCTAAATTGCTGGCTCCCACTGCAATCGATGGCGACCCTATCACAGGAGCTCCACAACGCACTCTCTATTTTGAAGTAGTTGTCGAGGATCCCGCCAAGCCGCTCGTATTCCAAGAAGTTTTCGAATACACATCATTCGCCTACTGTCCCAAATTAGACGCAGCGCTCGTGGAGTCGTTGCCTAATGATTGGGGAGATAGGTGTCTCACCGAACGCCGGCCTCACATCGCCTTCACACCAGAGATTCGCAACGAAGTAGCTTCCATCGTCGGCGATGACGACAATCCACTGCTCAAAGCTCAACGGATTTTTCGGTGGGTCAGCGCGAACATACCGTGGAACGCAGAGGATGAGTACTGCACGATACCTTCGTTTGCGATCAAGGCGTACACCGACCGCCGTGGCGATTGCGGCGTTCAAAACACGCTGTTCATTACGATGTGTAGAATTGCAGGAATTCCTGCGCGTTGGCAAAGTGGATTCGAAACGAAACCTGGCCAGTGGGGAATGCATGATTGGGCGGAGATTTACATTGCACCTTGGGGATGGTTGCCAGCAGACGCGTCGTATGGGGTTCAGAAATCCGACGATCCGAGAGTGGCGGATTTCTATTGTGGACACCAGGACAGCTATCGCTTGATCGTGAATCTAGATTGGGGGCACGATCTCTTTCCAACGAAGCGCTCGTTGCGATCGGAACCCGCTGACTTTCAACGAGGTGAAGTCGAGGTGGACGGACAAAACCTCTATTTCGACGAGTGGGAATCGAAGTCCGAAGTTGTGCGGTGAAGGATCCAGTCGCGGCGTCCAGGTTGCTGTGTTCGCACCTAGCGTCAACGGCGTCAACGGCGTCCGCGTGATCGCGTTTGATTGCACATGAGTTATCCGCTTGGATCGACAGCGGTGCTCATGGCGAAAACAGGGGTTTCACCATTTGATTGTTGAGTGCTTGCCATTCGAGTTCAAGCTGCTGAAGCTGTCGCGGTTGACTGGCAGCCAGATCCGTGGACTCCTGTCGATCCGACGCAAGATCATAAAGCTGCCAAGTTGGGTCCGAATCTTGACGAGTCATCCGGACGATCTTCCAGTCACCGTGCCTTAGCGCTGTGCTGCTGCCGACTCGCCAGAATAAAGTCTTGTGAGGCAGATCAAAATTGGCTTCGTCCAGAAATGGTAGCAGATCGACGCCATCCAGCGGTTTATTCAGTGGCTGCGGAATGCCGACTGCCGCGCAGACTGTCGGAAAAATATCCAGCGACATGACGGGCTTGTCGTAGACCAGCGATGACGGAATTCGACTGGGGTAGCTCATCAAATACGGCACCCGAATACCACCTTCGTACAGCGACCCTTTGCCACCTTTCAATGGCAAGTTGCTGCTGGTCAACTCGCGGGTCGGGCCGCCGTTGTCACTTAAGAAGATGACCAACGTGTTATCAGTAAGCTGCTTTTCTCGCAAAGCTGCCAGGATCTGTCCAACGCTGTCATCCATGTTGGATAACATGGCCGCAAAGATTCTTCGCTGAACGTCTTGGATGTGTGCGAACTTTTCCATATACGCATCCGCCGCCTGCATCGGACTGTGCACCGCGTTGTAGGCCACCGCCAAAAAGAACGGTCGTTCAGCAGTACGATGAATGAAGCTAGTCGCTTCGCGCGTGATGGCGTCGGTCAGATACGATCGCTCATCTACCGGCTGACTACCGCGTAGGATCGGATTGTTGGCATCGTAGTCTGGTTCACCATGATTCATGTGAGTAGAAAGAATCAGTCGGCCATCGCCGCTGGTCCAGCGACCTTTCGAGCCACCAGGCAAAACTCGGCGACGTAACCATGTTGTGACGCCCTGATACGGAGGCGGTACAAAGTAATGACCTTCGTGCAAAAAACCGAAAAACTCATCAAAGCCGCGACGCTGTGGATGAAAGTTGGCAGTGCCTCCCAAATGCCACTTGCCGATCAGCGCGGTAGCATAACCTGCATTCTGCAAATGCTCAGCCAACGTCACTTCTGATGCAGGCAGTCCGATATCCGGATCTTCATTTCTCGCACCAATTGGATTGAATTCGTAACCGAAACGAGTCTGATAGCGACCCGTGATCAGGCCAGCTCGTGACGCGCTACAAAATGCGGCTGTGACGTAACCACTGGTAAATCGCACTCCGCTTGCGGCGATGGAATCAATGTGCGGCGTTGGAATCTCAGTGTTGCCCTGACAACCCGTTTCACCATAGCCAAGATCATCCGCAATTAACAGCACGATGTTGGGTTGCCGCGTTTGACCAAGGGCAATACCGCAACTCACTAAAGTCAGCGTCACAACACTCAGAAAGATTCGATCAATCATGCGAAGCTCATTTATTCTGGTGAGATTTTTCGAGGCTCTCTGCAGTCGTCAACCATGTATCCCACGCGACTCGCTCAAGATATCTCGCATTGTCTTCGGCGAGCGTGCCTCGGTAGCCCACTCCTGCATTGCGGCGCATCCACTCAGGAAGCTTGGCTTGATATGCGTCGGGTTGGAAGTTGGCAAATGCCGTTTCTAACTGATCGTTCAATCGCGTCTTCTCGTCCTTGGTCAAGTGAGGCCAAACGTGATAGTCACGCGGCAAGCGACCCTCTGGCGACTGCTGGACGAACGCAGAATAAAAACAAGCGAGGTTAAGGAAGTGGCCGACATCGCCCGGGTGTGACTTGTCGTCAGGATGCTGAAGTTGCAGCTCCGGCCGCTCGGATCGCACTCGAGCCCAGGCGGTCGAACAAGGAACATAGATCTTGATATTGTTTTCTTTGGCAAGTTCAAGAATACGTTCGCGGCCTTGAGCTTCACGATCAGTCGTTCCCCAACCCGTCTCATAGAAAACCGGCTCGGAACCAGACTGACGAATCGACTGGCAGTACTCCGTGATGGCTTCCCGATGCGCTTGCCCGTCAGCGTTGCCTTCGCCGTCGCCCATGATGAATCGACAGACGGTCATCAACACCACATAGTCGAACTTCTCGTCCCGCACCTTGTCCAGAAAACTTTGGCCGCGCTTTACGCCATATTGGTAATCACAGTTCGGGTCGAGATAAACGCGAATATCACTGCCACTGCGACCGACAAGTTCCGCAGTGACTTTCTTGTGCCGCACCAAGCCTCTGCGACCGGAAATGATTTTCGCAACTTCATTCGGCAGATCGTTCCAATAGGTCGAACTGCTGCCCGCGAACAGCATCCGCATCGCCTCACCGTGGCGGCGACTTTCAGTCGCCATCTCCGCTTCGACCTCTTGCCCCGCCTCTCGGCTCATAGCTGCTGCCGGAGTCCTCGGCGACTGAAAGTCGCCGCCACGGGTGAGTTCTCGCGCCAAGCTTGTCAGTCTTTCGGTCGTGAAGAATTCTGGGCCGCCATGCTTTCCGCCCGCAACCACATCCAGCGTTACCGGCAATTTGTACTTTTCGTATGCCTCCTTGAGTTCGTCGGATTGTTGCATTGGCATCTGGGGATCCGCATCGCCGTGGATCAACCACAGCGGCGGATCAGATGCGTCAACATGTACGACGGGGCTAGCCAGCTTGGCTAATTCGGGCAATGCGTCGGGTTGTCCGCCGAGCAACAGCTGTAGAGCTGGAACACGGACGCTCAAACCATGATCCGTCGATTGAGAGAGAATGGATTGTAAATTCGATGCACCGTAAAACGACACTATCGCTTGGACGTCGGATTCCTCTGACAAGTGATTTCCAATAGTTCCTTCGAGAGCTTCTACACCGCTCGAGACGCCGACGAGTGCCGCAAGGTGTCCGCCTGCGGAAGAACCCGCAATAACAAATCGATCAGGATCCAGTTTGAGCTCTTTCGCACGACTGCGCAGATAACGAATCGCTGCTTTGATGTCGTGTACCTGGGCAGGGAATTTTGCTTCAGGGGTCAGTCGATATTCAACGCTCGCGATCGCAAACCCGTGATCGAGCCAATGCAGTACCGGCACGTCGCTCTTCGAACCCGCTCGCCACGCACCACCATGAATCCAAATGATCGTGGGGGCAGGCGAGTGAGCGGTTGTGGGTTGGTAAAGATCGAGCTTCAGCGATTCATCTCCTAAACGTGCATAAACTAAGTCACGTTCTGCGGATTCAACAGCTAGCGTGAGGTTCGCAAGCAATAGAAGGAGCAGGAGCGAAACAACGTGGCACGGTGGTCTCCACCGTGATAAATTTTTTGAAGAATCACGGCGGAGACCACCGTGCCACGTTAGTGTCTCAATTTCATTTACTTGGCGCATGATTTAACCTTGAGGGGCGGTGAAATGACAGCCGAACCTATTGAATGGAATTTCTACGCTTCCAACGCTGAAGTCGCTGTTTCTCGCCGCGACCTGCCTCACATCGACATGCCCGGCGCGGTGACTTTTGTTACCTTTCGATTGGCAGACTCAATGCCGGCAAGCATCGTCCAGCAGTGGCACGATGAAATCGAGCAATGGCTGAAAGAACACGGGCTGATGGGGCACCACGTCGAATCTATCCTTGCAAGTGCGAGTGTTGATGACAAACTGAAGCGAGAGCTTCAACGTTTCAAGCATCGCCGTTGGCATCAGCATCTCGACGATTGTCACGGAGCGTGTGAATTGCGGCGTCCGGAGATACGAAAGCATGTCGTCAAATCTCTGCTTCATTTTGACGGTAAAAGTTATGATCTGGAACGGTTCGTGGTCATGCCTAATCATGTTCATGTTCTGATTCAGGTCCGCAGAGGTTACTTGCTGAGAAAGCTATTTCGTGAGATCCAGAGATTCTCGGCACGGCAGATCAATCAGGTGCTTGGTCGGAGTGGCGAGTTTTGGCAAGGCGAACCGTTCGATCATGTGGTAAGGAATGCTGAGCAATTTGAGTATTTGCAATCATACATTAATGACAATCCGGTCAAAGCCAAACTCCGCGAAGGCGAGTTCACGCTCTGGCATCGAGCATAAATAAAATCGTGGCACGGTGGTCCCCACCGTTATCTTCTAAACACACGGTGGGGACCACCGTGCCACAATGTTTACGCCAAGATATCTTTCATCACACGCCCATACACATCGGTCAATCGGAAATCGCGGCCGGCGTAACGGTAGGTCAACCGTTCGTGGTCAAGCCCGAGCAAATGTAGAATCGTGGCATGCAAGTCATGCATGTGGACCTTATTTTCGATCGCCAGGTAACCGAAGTCATCGGTAGCTCCGTGGGCGTAGCCCGTTTTAACTCCGCCCCCAGCCATCCAGATCGTGTACCCGTGCGGATTATGATCCCGCCCCGGCGCGCCGCGATCGATTTGTGCCACGGGTGTGCGTCCGAATTCGCCAGCCCATACGACCAGCGTATCGTCGAGTAATCCGCGACGATCGAGGTCTTCGATCAAGGCTGCCGCTGGTTTGTCCGTTTGAGCGGCGCTATCGGGTAAATCGCGTTCGATGTTGCCGTGATGGTCCCAGTGGTAACCGGTCGAAACTTGGATGAATCGAACACCTGCTTCGGCCATCCGACGGGCGAGCAAGCACTGCCGAGCGAAACCATCGGTCGGTTTTTGATCGACGCCGTAGAGCTCCTTTGTCTCCTGGGTCTCGCGCCCAAGATCGAATACTTCGGGAGCAATCGACTGCATCCGATAAGCCATTTCAAACGATTCGATCACACCTTCGATTTGCGGATCATGACCGACTTGCTGAGCATGAAGACGGCTGAGCGCAGTGATCGCATCGACCTGTTCTTTCTGGCGTACGTCGCTCAACAAGCTATTGTTCAAGTTCGCTATCTGAGGCAGTTTGCTAGGCGATTTCGCCAGCAAAACCTGCATCGCTTGATGCTTTGCGGGCAAGAACGAACTGCCGTACAAACGCACGCCGCCATGCATGGTTGGTGGATCCAACGCGACGAACGCGGGAAGGTCTTGATTTTCGTTACCGAGGCCATAGCTGACCCATGCACCGACACTCGGGCGGTCAAACGCCGCTTCGCCCGTATGCAAACGCAGAACCGCTTGACCGTGTGCTTCACCTTCAGTGTGCAGACTTTTGATGAAGCATAATTTGTCAACGACGCGAGCTGTATGTGGAAACAATTCCGACACCCATTGACCACACTCTCCATGTTGCTGCCAGTCCCATTTGACGCCAAACACTTTGCCGAGCCGATCCGATCGAATCAAGCCGGGCAAGTTGAACGGCAGCGCATTTCCATGCTGTTCATTCAGTACCGGTTTGCGGTCGAACGAATCCATCTGGCTGACGCCGCCATGCATGAACAGGAAGATGACTCGCTTTGCTTTGGCGGGAAAATGAGTTTTCTGTGCGAGCACTTGCTGAGAGGTGAGTCCAGCAAGTGCAAGTCCACCGAAGCCGCAAGCGGCGGAACGTAGTACGTCACGTCGAGAGTAGATGTAGTTGTTCATAGTTTCACATCGTGGCTCGGTGGTCTCCACCGAGAAATTTGGTCTTATATGGTGGTTCGGTGGTCTCCACCGAGGTTTATTGGATTGTTGATGACGGTGGGGACCACCGTGCCACGTTGTTAGTCCAAGAATTGAAACTGGGTACTACCGAGGATGGCTTGGCAGACTTTCAACATGTCGTGGGAAGTTAATCCAGGCTCACCATCGGCTTGTGCTTGAATATACTGTTTCAGAAGTTGGTTCTCGGCAAACGTTGGCTCTCTCGAGACAATCTTCTTCATCAAATTAATGATGAGTTCATCAAGCACCTTGAAGTATTCCTGCGGTCCAAGAGAAACTTTTCCCGATTCGGTGTATTGCGTCAGAACCTGCTCTCCGATCGATGCCGCAGAATCCTGCACAAAATCACTGTTGAGGAAATAGAGCGATTGAGGCGCGACAATCGTTCGCGGCCGCGCCCCAGCGACCATCGTATTGCTGGCTGCATCAAACAATTGGAGCAGCGCTGGTTCAACGGTACGAATGACCGGCTGATAGACGGTGCGGCGGTTGTCCTGAATGTTGAGGTACTCACCAAGGTTGCTGGCATCGCCAATCGGCAGCGTGCGTAGTATGTCCGCGTTCGGGCCGCGTTCGAGTTCACCTCGCAACACGAGCAGCGTGTCACGAATCTCCTCAGCTTCGAGTCGCCGGCGGTTTTGATGAGCCAGCAATCGATTCTCGGGGTCTTTCGGATCGGAGACCTCGACCGATCGACAGTAAGCATCGGACAAAACGATCTCACGAACCAAACGCTTTAGGTCCCATCCACTTGCGATGAACCTCGCGGCCAAATCATCAAGCAACTCGGGGTGCGATGGTTTGTCCCCCATCGTTCCAAAGTTATCGACGCTGCGTACGAGGCCTTCTCGAAACAAATGCTTCCAAACGCGATTGACAAACACTCGAACGGTGAGCGGATTTTGAGGCGAGGTGATCCACTGGGCGAGTTCGAGTCGTCCGCTCTGATCGCCCGGTATCTCCGGTTGACCCTCGTAGGCAGCGACTTGCAGGAAGCCACGTGGAACCACTTCTCCCTTGCTCGACGCAACGCCACGAATTCGGATTGCCTCGTCCGTGATAACATCTGCTTCCCGGACCGCCATCGCGTGAGGCGGCATCTCGGCAAGCAGTTCCGACAATTTCTGCTCCGCCTCACGAAGCTCCTCCGTGGCGGCGACTTTCAGTCGCCGTTTTTCTTCGTCATCTACTATCTGTTCCGTATCGGATGAGGGATTCGTTGGCGACTGAAAGTCGCCACCACTTAATGCGTCGAGCTTCTTCTGCGCCTCAAACCGTTTACCAACTGCCTTGACCCATCGATATCGATTGTCTTTCAAAAAGGCGACCAACTTTTCATCACCGCCTGGTCCCAGGCCTCGACGTTCCCAATCAGACTCGTCGTCTTTCGGCCCGCCGATGCGGTCTACAAGCGTTGAAGTGCTGGCGAAGATACCAGCCAGCGCGTAGTAATCGGCATGAGGCAACGGATCAAATTTGTGATCATGACATCGCGCACAACCGAGGGTCATGCCAAGCAACGATTTGCCAAGCGTGTCGATCTGTTCGTCGATCACATCGAGGGTGAGTTGCTCTTTGTCGAACGTACCAAGGACTTTGGAACCGAGTAGCAAGTAACCGGTCGCGATCAAATTCTCGTCTCGCTCAGCGTCTGATTTCGCTGGAAGCAAATCGCCGGCGATCTGTTTGCGGATGAATTCATCAATGGGCATGTTGCGATTGACTGCATCGATCACCCAATTGCGATAACGCCAAGCATCATGAAACGGAACATTGAAGCTGGAACCGTTGCTGTCGGCGTAACGTGCGACGTCAAGCCAATGGCGTCCCCATTTTTCACCGAACCCATCCGATGCGAGCAGTAAGTCAACGTACTGAGCGTACTGGTCATGGTCGGACAAATCGAACCGCGATGCCGTATTCGGCTCGGGCGGAAGTCCGGTCAGGTCATACGAAATGCGTCGGAGGAGAGTAGCCGCGTCAGCTCGCGAAGCGGGTGATAGTCCAGCGTCTTCAAGACTAACATTGATGTGCTGGTCAATTATTGTGGCACAGTGGTCTCCACTGTGATTGTCTTCTGTTTGATTCTTCACGGTGGGGACCACCGTGCCACGTAGTGGCTTGAATGCCCACCCTTGGCGTCCAGCTTCGATGTCAATCTTTTTCCGTTCTGCGGCACGTCCATCTTCTCGAGGATCCACAGCACCTGATTCGATCCACTTCCTAATCAGCACCAAATCGCTTTCGGGCAACTTTCCATCAGGCGGCATCTCAAGACCAGGCACTTCATAGTTCACCACTCGCCAAAGTAGACTCTTATCCAGTTCAGCGGGAACGATTGCTGGCCCCGAATCGCCACCCACGGACCAACCCGCTTTGGAATCGAGCACCAAGCCACCGCTTGCTTCTCCGCTGTTATGACTGTGGCAGTCGTAGCAGTTGTTTTGCAGTAGCGGCTCGATGTACTCACGAAAGAAAGCTGCATCGTCTGCACGCAGGGTGGACGTCCAAAGACAAATCAGAAGAGTCAAAAACGTGGCACGGTGGTCTCCACCGTGACCTTTTCTTTCATTCCTAATCACAGTGGGGACCACTGTGCCACGAAGGTTAAACATCGTTCAATGCTCCCGTACTGTCGGCAAACCGATCGATGTTGACATTCGCTCGCTGTGCCAAAGTCAACCACAAGTCCGCCAGCGGGCGACGACCGGCGTATTGCTTGAACCCGGTGTGCTTCACCAAACCACCTGCTAACAAGACTTGCAGGTCTGCATAGTTATGTTTATCGCCGTCACTGATGCCGCTTCCCATTACGATGCAGCAACGATCAAGCAATGTGCCGTTCCCCTCTGGAATCGCGGCCAACTGCTGAACAACGTACGCATAGAGTGCAACATGAAAACGATCGATCTCGGTGATCTTTGCCTTGGCCTCATCGCCTTTCGTATGCGTCAACACGTGATGGTTCTGTGGTGAATCAAACACTCCATCGAACATACGCGGGCTGTCCCAACGTTCGGGATCGACCAATAGACTTGCCACACGTGTCAAATCCAGTCTGAATGCATGAACGATCAAGTCACCCATCAGTCGTAAGTACTCGTCGCGTCGCTGCGGTATCCCCGATGGTTCGGCAAAAGGAGGTTCGGCGAGCCTCGCCGCTGCTTGCTCTGCCGCCTGGATTCGACGTTCCGTTTGGCGGACACTCTCCAGATATTCATCCAGCTTCGAACGGTCCGCCGAAGAGAGACGACTTGCCAATTGCGTTGCCGAGCTTTGGACATGATCGAGCACACTTTGATTGAGTACATCACCGTTGGGCCGACCAAATAAACGACCGAACGCGGTGCGAGGATTCTTTTCTGTTTGTGCCGCATAGCCGGGGCCGTACCAAGAAATGCACTCGAAGTACTTCGTCTCCTTGCGGTTGGTAAAGTCATTACAACTCAGTTCCAACGAGGGAAGCGCTGTATCACCGCCGAGTTGTCGAGCCAGTAATTGATCGAGCGTCGTGTTGGTAGGAAAGCCACCATCGAGCGTTTCCTGCGGCGCAGAGCTGGTTAACCAACAAGATCCGCACTGAGCATGCACGCCGGTTCCTGGCACAAACTCTCGATCTAGTCCCGATAGCAAGGAAACTTGATCGCGAACGGCCTCAAGCGGCTTGAGTGCCGACGAAAGCTCCCACGATGTCCCTTCGCTTTGCGGCAAAAATGTATCTTGGTTATAGCCGTTGGGCGTGTAAATGAAGGCGAAGCGTTGCGGTAACGATGTGCTTGATTCGGTACCTCGAGCCAACGATTCAAGCCACGGCAATGCGAACAATCCGCCAGCGGCCGAACGCAGGAAATGTCGTCGCGGCAACCCATCGTGGCACCGTGGTCCCCACGGTCTCTTGTCTACTCGTTTCATGGCTGGTTCCTCACGTGCTGGAAAGGATAAGAAAGCACGATGCCTTCGATGATGGCTGACATTCGATAACCTTCGCTGGCGGCATCGGTCACGATCTGGTCAACCGTCTTCATGTCAAAGTATTCAAGATGGCGACCGAGTGCGTAGCTGAGCATGTGTTCGACAAAGCCACGCACCAACTCCTGCTCCCTAGCCCGGATCGCATCTTTAAATTCTGCTGGCGAAGAAAAGTCGCGGTCATTCCACGTTCCACTCGCGTCAACCGCTTGCTCGCCGTCATGCGTTCGATAGGCTCCCATGGCGTCGAAGACTTCCAATGAAAAGCCGGGAGGGTCGATGCGACTGTGACAGGAGTTGCAATTCGGGTCACTGCGATGTTTTTCAAACAGTTGACGAACGGTCTGAGTCTGCGGTGCGTCGCTGTCTTCACTAACCGCCTCTTCCAATACAAACGCAACTTTCGGTTCACTCGGCGGACGATTGAAAACCGTTTCCAAAAGCCAGGCACCACGCTTGATGGGACTGGTACGGAAAGGGAGTGACGTCAACGTCAGTGGGCCGGCCATCGTCATCACTCCGCCACGGGTGCGATCAGGAAGCTGCGTTCGCAGCCAATAAGAGCCAGCCTCCTTGTCAGGAATCTGAGCTGCCAACTGGCCGTTTTCTGTCGCTTCTTCTTTCGCTTTTTTGAACGCGCCTTGAAGCCCATACAGATTAGCAAGTTGGCCATTGAGCCAAGTGAAGTCGGGATCATACAGATCGAGGATCGTGCGATCCTCGACCAGAACCGATTCAAACAGCAGCAACGCTTCGGTCATCATCGGACCATGCAGCGTCGATTTTCCTTGTGGCCCAGAATAGAAGGTTTTAAAGATCTCACGGTCGGGTTTAGAACTATAAAGTTGATCCAGTCGCAACCACTGCACGGCAAACGATTCTGATAGTTCACGCGATCGTGATCGGTCCGCCAGCATGCGTCTGACTTGGGCGCGGAGGATTTCCGGCTTCTTAATTTCTCTTGACTCGGCGGCCTTCAGTAGTTCCTGATCAGGCATCGATGACCAGAGGAAATAGCTCAGGCGATTGGCGAGTTCATAGGCAGTGACTTCACGAACTCGCTTGCTCGAATCAACGATCGGTTCCGCCAAGAACAAGAACTCGGGCGATGACAAGACAACTTGTACCAATTGCTCAAGAGCGACGGACTCGGTTTCTGCAGAAGCGATTTGTGCTTCGACGAACTTCAGTGACGTTCGCAGTTCCATTTCCGTCGCTGGTCGGCGATAGGCGCAATTGAGAAAGCTACCGATACGGTCCTTCAATGTGGCACGGTGGTCCCCACCGTGTTCTACTGTCTTTGTTTTGTTTTTCACGGTGGGGACCACCGTGCCACTGTTTCCAAAGATGAATCCAAAGTCATCAAGCAAAACGTAATCACCAGTGAACTCCGAACCGTCGACGGCGAGGGCCTTGATCGACGTTCCCGGTGGCGCGACCCATGAGAAGAACACGTTACCTGACTGTTCGCTAACATCTGCCTGCCGAGCCAAACGTTGACCATTGGAGAGGACGGCACTCAACTGAACGCGACCGCTTTGATTTCGCCGCGAGAGCACGCATACTCCCAAGTGCTGGATTTGCGGATCGAAGGAATCCTGTCCGGCAAAGGTCAACTCAAAGACCTTCTCTCCTTTATTGCGATTGGTTAGCGAGTGGCTACCGGAAGTCTCATCGACCGTAGCAAACGACGCGAGCCACAAGTCGATATTCGGATTGATCAACAGGACTTGATCGGCCACGCGCAGCTTGATCAGTCCGCCTTTGCCTGGAATCGTTTGGTTGTTCAAGGTTTCTGGAACATCAAACGTCCCGCCACTGCCGCGTTCAAACGAAGCGGTCAGTTCGCGGACAAAGCTGTCATGCCATGTATCATTTTCGGCAGCTTGTTTGCCAATGCGTTCCTGTGATGCGAATTCAGCACGCAAAGCAATAGATCCAGAATCGTTCGTCTCAACAGACGGTGTTGGCGTTTCCGCTTCGATGCTAAACAACTCTTGCAGCACGCGACTGTCTCGGAGCAGGCGTTCGCTAGTAGCGAGTGCCGCAGACATCTCAAGATACTTTTCAAACAACAGTGGCGAGAAGTTCATCGCATCGCCGCGGTTTGCATAACCGTATTCAGCGCGACTATCCCCCGGCAATCCTAAGTCAGGTAGCAGCACATCAACTTTCTGTCCGTATTCACGCATTGATGTCTGCACAACCATTACTTTGTCGCGATGTTCTTGCGATTGGAAGGCTCCGTTACGGGGCAAGCGTTCGGGGAACATAAAAATGTCATAATTTAATCCGAACAGATCGCGAACGGTGTTGTTGTATTCCTGTCGAGTCAGGCGCCGGAGAATGGGCTTTCCGGGATCGATGGCGTTCAAGGTTGAATTCGGTTGGGCGAGGGCCTCTCTAGCAAACGAAAGCAACGCTTCACGTTGCGTTTCGTCAAGCTCAAAACCCGAATCCGCCAGTGGCATTTGTCCCGCTTCAACCACATCGAAGATGGTCTTCCAAAGGGCGCGATCGCGGTCCACATCATCGAGCGAGCTGAATCGCGAAAGATCAACGGTCCCTTCTTGTGTGTCCGCATTATGACAATCGATGCATTGCTGAACCAAGATATTGCGGACCGCTGCGAAGTCTGTAGACAAAGCGTTCTTTGAAAAACAAAAGCTCAGGAACGCAACGAGAAGTAAGCTCTTCACTGTCAAAACCGAATCGATCAACTTTCCAGAAGAAACGGTTTTGGCGGTCTCCGTATGACTTGATGCGGGTGCATAAGTACGCTCCGGTACGGTCCAGGGATAGCTTCCCGGCTTGATCAAATAGAGCGGTGATGTCTCATCGATCGATCGGAGGGCGACGATACCGTCTCCCGCATTCGCGATCGCAGCCAATTGCTGATCGCCAAGTTCGCGGACGAGCGTGGAAGCTGTTCGGCCTCCTTCGATCCACACTTGGGCCGGGCGACAATGCGAGAGTACTCGAGAAGTCACTTCAGCTAGTTTCTCGATTCGCGCCTCGGGCAAAGCGTTAGTGATGTCCACAGCACGAATCGCCGCCCGTCCGTGAGCGGACAATGTTTGGCAAACTTGATCAGCCAACTCAGTCGACGACATTGAGGCTTCCATCGGTACAATCGGCCAGTCGTCGCATCGTGTCATGCTTGTGCCGCTTACCAGCAGAATGTCTCCGTCGCAGCCTAGCGACGCGTCATCGTGTGTAATGTTCTGTAGGGGAACGACGGATGGATCTGCTGATTCCAGACATTGCGCCAAGACAGCTTCGAAGAACTCCGCACCGCCTGCCGCTAAAGTTTGTGATCGCTGGTCGTACCAGCGACGCGCGTGAATCTGCAGATCAGCGGAGCAAGCAACATCACCGATTTCGATTGCATTCGGTTGACCCAGCAACTCCATCACGTCATTGGTGTGGCACGGATGTTCTGGATCGTTTGCAAATTCGGTCTGGTGCAAAGGCACGTTGTTTATAAAAATTTTCCCGCCCACCACGATCCGCTGTTTTCGTGGATTACCGCATAGCAATAAGCAACAATGCAAACCTGCTGCTCGTTGCATTGCCGCAATCTCAGCAGCAACCGGACCTCGCAGCAACGAATCGACTTTTTTGAAGAGCACATTGGGGCGCAGTTCTAAGGCTTGTATCGTCAACTCAAACAGCCTTGCGTCTGCTGACTTAGAATCCAACGACCGGCTATCAGCATCGACCACAATGACGTCGGCTGACGAAGGGTATATCTCTCCAACATGGACCTCGGCGGTCAATCCAAACCGAATCGCCGCACCAGCAACCTCTGCGGCCCCGGTAAAATCATCTGCAATAACAATGATCTTCATAGCGACCCCATCTGACTGTTATGGCTGCCATCAACTGACAAGCTCACCGTATCAAGCACGTTACGACAGAACTTGGTCGCTAACGCAATCGCCTGAAGCATGCTCGTTGGATCAGCGTCAAACTTTTTCCACGCAATGTCGAGTGCGGTTCCGTGATCCACACTTGTACGCACGATGGGCAAGCCGAGCGTCGTGTTGACGGCTGTTTCAAAGCTGAGCGCCTTGAGTGGAATATGTCCCTGGTCGTGATACATGCAGACGATAGCATCCGTTCGGTTGCGACGAACTGGCAGAAACGCGGTATCCGGTGGCAACGGGCCTTCGACAATAATCCCACGCTGGCGTGCAGCTTCAATGGCCGGGATGATGAATCGCTCTTCTTCACGATTCCCGAACAATCCGCCTTCACCGGCATGCGGATTTAGACCGCACACGACCAACCGGCCGGGGCGGCCATGAATCAACCTCATCGCTTCATCGGTCAGCTCGATCACGTCTAGAACACGTTCGGTTGAGATCAAACCGGGCACTTCGCAAAGCCCCACATGCGTCGTGACGAAGGAGCATGTCAGTGCATCCGACGTCAGCATCATGCAAGCTCGCGACGACTTCGTTAATGCTTCGAAGATTTCGGTGTGCCCCGGATAGTTCACTCCGCTTTGCCGCAACGCTTCCTTGTGAATTGGCCCGGTCACAATGGCGTCAACTTGTTTTGACAATGCTGCATCAATGGCGGCGGTGACATAGCGGTAGGAGGCCTCGCCCGTTCTTGCGGAAACAACTCCTCGTTGCCAGTCATTACCTAAATTTTCGATATGGCAAACTGCCGCATGGTTTATCTGGGCGAGCGATACCGCTTCGTCCAAAGTTTCCGCAATGCAGGGCATATGCAAACCCGCTTCGCGACTCGCTCGTGAAAGTACCTCTGCATCGCCGAAGATAACCAACGAATGCTCACCTCGCGCCACTTCGCAGCAAGCTTTCAAGCAGATCTCTGGGCCGGCTCCAGCAGGGTCGCCCATAGTTATTGCGATGACGGGAAGGCTACGCACAGGAAGGACTCCGGAGGCATGCACGCGAATTCGTAAACCTGCATGCAGTTTAGCGGTGCCTTACTCGAATGTCAATTCTGCATGCAGTTTGGTATAGTTGCGTTTGCTGCTTTGTGGTGGCGACCCTCGGTCGCCTAGATTAGAGGTAGTTGGGGACTGAAAGTCCCCAATACGTGGCGGCGACTTTTAGTCGCCGTGTTGTGAAGACGTCGGGGACTGAAAGTCCCCA
Source organism: Pirellulaceae bacterium (assembly GCA_041739135.1). Taxonomy (GTDB): domain Bacteria; phylum Planctomycetota; class Planctomycetia; order Pirellulales; family Pirellulaceae; genus Aureliella. Next base: position 3,970 of record JBGSOM010000110.1, on the reverse strand, counting down.
TTACATCAGGCGATACAATAATTGGTAAACCGCATTAGTCCTGAAAAAGCAGATCAAGCCAACGGTAAAGCTGTGGCTGACAACAGCCTGCGCCTCAGCGAGCAGGTCTACGAATCGCTGGTCGAAATGATCGTCCGTGGCAAACTACAGCCGGGCCAACCGGTCAGCGAAGTGGAGCTGGCTCGCACGTTAAACGTCAGCCGCACACCGATCCACGAGGCGGTCAAGCAACTGGTCAAGGATGGTTTGATTCTTCAAGCGGCGAATCGTCGACCTGTCGTCATCTCATTCGGCCCCGAAGACATTCGCGACGTTTATGAAATGCGAATCATCTTGGAGAGCGAAGCCGCCGCCAAATGTGCTGACCGAATTGACTTACCGACTTTGCAACGCTTGGAAGAGGCCTTGGCTCAGTTTCGTAAGAGCAAGCCGTCGGTGTCGACGATCGCGAAGTGGGTGCAACTGGATGACGAGTTTCATTCCGTGATCGCCAGCGCCTCCGGCAGCCCGAGATTGGCGGCAGATATTAATCGCTATCGACTGCTCCATCGCGTCTTCAATCGGTCGCACACCGATGCCAGCGTACTGCAGCAAGCGGCGGAAGAGCACGCTGCGATACTCGATGCGTTTCGAAAGCGTTCTCCGGATCTTGCGCGACAAGCGATGCGTCGACATCTCGAAGAATGGCAACGCTTCTTCGCAAATCATCTTCGATAATGTCCACGCGGTACAAGATTGATTGAAGACGATTGCTGCTTTCACAGACTGAACGAACGAATTATCCGGCGATTGGTGATTACAAAGGGGTAAAGAGTTGTGCAAAGATTGGTTTGAAAAGCTATTTGGATTCAGCGAATCAGATCGTGAAACGGTTTACAGCGAACTGGAAGTCGAAGGGACAACGCTGCGCTCTAAGAACAGAGGTACTGAGTGGGCTTGCGGCAGGCTAGAAGTGGTCTCGTTAGCGGATGTGCGGCATCGGCTGAATGATGTGCCAAATCAAAGCAGTTCACGTATCACAGTATCGGAAGTGGTTGGCAATGCTCAATCATTGCATGCTGATGCAACAAATGCAGGGGCGATGTTTCAAGTCGCTTCGCAGTTCAACTTGCTTGAGATGGTTTCGCCGAATGTCACGCCCGATCAAGGTATTGGAATTTACGAACGCGATCCAACGCAGGGACCGGCTTGTGCGATCGCATGTGGTGCTGGGACGCTTTATCGAAACTATTTCATCGAGTTGGATGATCAAAAGGGACAAACTGCAACCAGACAAATTGACTGTCTAGCCACAGTTGGTGAGTCATTGGAAAACACGCACGAGCGACTTTGGACGATGCGGAATGGCTATGCCTTGCCGAGCAGTGCGGGACTCAATGAAATTGATTCTAAGTTGGCTTCGATTTCGGAAGCGGAGTTGGCTGACTTGCGTGATAAGCTGATGATTGGTTTACAGTGGGATACGCAAGTGACGCTAGCTGGCTGTACACACTTGGTTTCCCAAGCGTATTGCTCTGCACTACCTGTCGCATACAGCGGATTGTCTTCGCGCGCGTGGGAGAGATTCGCCAGACTCATCCTGGAAGCGGCTTATGAAGCGACCTTTGCTGCTGCGGTCTTGAATGCATCGAAGTCAGGCAGCAGATTGCTATACCTAACATTGCTCGGTGGCGGCGCATTTGGCAACGAACAAGTGTGGATCATGGACGCGATCCGTCGAGCGGCAAAACTCTATAGTCGCTTCGACCTTGATGTCAAAATCGTAAGTTTCCGTCAGAGTAACGCCGCGGTTCGAAAGTTATGCGAGGAGTTCCGTAGCTGACGACTGGCGCAGCTTCTTCGTCAATGCTGACAGGTTTAAGTGCGCAGCAGTCGTTGTATAGGTGGAGACCTTGATCCCTGCAGAAAAATGACTGCTTGTAAAATTGCTCTGCCTCGGCGATCAACAGATTGTCTGCTTCTTCGAAGATAAGATCGGTTACCAGACAGGAGTGCCACAGTGAACTGCGTATTTCTTCTCCGAGGTGCGTGAGGGCTGTAGCGGTTCGCGAAACTCCGCGTTACCTTCAACTCGCCGTGCGCTCTGAAACGCGACTTCGCGGATAGACTCGTTTTGCATCGCGTGAATGACGCTGGTCAGCTGCAGAGCCTATCGTAAGCAGACCGTATAAGAAGCAGATCGCGCTGTTAAAAGAAACTCAAAAGGTTCGATATATGATCATTCAAATTGTCCTCCTCATAGTTCTCGTTGTTTCTTCGTTCGTCGTTGAATCGCAAGTGATCGCTGCCGACAAGCCAAACGTATTGCTGATCGCCATCGACGACTTGCGATGCGACCTCGGATCGCTTGGCGCAAAGCATGCGAAGACACCGCAACTCGATGCGTTCGCGAAAACGGCGAGGGTCTTCACAAGTCACTATGTACACGTACCAACTTGTGGCGCGTCCCGTTGCGCACTGTTCCGAGGGCGTTATCCAAATGGCACTCACTTTAGCATTCGGTTAACTTTCTTGCGACCAATTCGAATTAATGGTACGAGATTTGCGCTATGAATTCTGGTTTTCTTTCACTGCCAAAAGAGAACCATAGCAATGGACGACGCCTCGCAACCGAAGATTAGTGCCGCGTACGAGATGCTCAAGCGATGGACTGATATAGCGGAAACGGATTCGCTCGAAGCATGGGGGGCAGCGACTGTCTATAAGACCAGCGTGGTGATTTGGTTGATGCTCTTCCAGCGACTCAATCCGCAATCCAGCCTCAGTGACGCTGTCTTGCACTTTACCGAAACAGCTCCGGCAGAGCTCAAAACGAACAAGCGACTTCGCGAGGGCAGGCTTTCCGTCAAGACCGGTTCGTACAGTGATGCAAGGCACAGGCTTACTTTAGAAGTGGCGCATTGGTTTGAAGACCGTGTGTCCGCATCGATCATCGATTCAACTGCACCGTCGTTCAAAGAACAGCGGGTGTTTTTGGTGGACGGGACAACCTTCACGCTCGCACCTACACCGGAGCTTCAAGCGGCATATCCACCAGCCTCCAATCAGCATGGCGAGGGCGTCTGGCCAATTGCCTATGTTGTTATGGCTCATGAACTCAGTTCAGGCGCGGCTGTGCGGCCAGAAATTGGAGCGATGTATGGTGAACGCGCCGTATCGGAGACATACCTAGCTCAAGCCCTGATGAAGCGTTTGCCACCGAAATCAATCGTCATGGCTGACGCTGGCTATGGCATCTTCTCAACAGCTTATCATGCCCATCGCAATGGCCACAACTTCGTACTGCGATTAAAGAAAGATCGGTTCAACCGCATTCTCAAGACTGCTGAACTTGTCAGCTCGACGGCCAACTCAAAGAGCTATCAAGTTGAGTGGGCGCCCTCGGCGAAGGAACGAGCTACCAATCCCGACCTTCCTGGGGCCTGCGCCCTCTCAGCGATGATTCATGAGCTGAAGATCGGCGAGGAAAGCCTTTACATCGCTGAGGATCTCCACGCGACACCTCAACAACTGCGAGATCTATACTGGCAACGCAACGACGTCGAAGTCGATATCCGAAACATAAAAATTGTGCTCGGCACCGAGGACATGCGAGCTAAGTCAAAGGAGATGTTCCACAAGGAGTTTGCAATGGCGATCGTGGCGTATAACCTAACCACCCAGTTGCGTAGAGAAGCTGCGAAGATTGCCAGTTGCGAGCCACGAAAAATCAGCTTTACTGGAGTTTGGTCAGTCTACCGCCACATGCTCCAAGGTATCGAAGTCCGAGATCCAAGTGAGTGGCCAGCCCGATTAGAGCGCGCCTTGCATTACGCCTCCAAGCTAACACTACCGAACCGCCCCGGACGTAGTTACCCCCGGGAAGCCTACCCCCGTCGCCCCAAATCCACACACTTTCAAAAACGAAAAAAACCAGCAAAACCCAACGAAACAACAAACCCTCCATCAAAGTGAGTGCCATTGGGCGTTA
>JBGSOM010000169.1:0-7723 GCA_041739135.1 Pirellulaceae bacterium | reverse complement strand
AGATTCAATCGTGGTAGTTCGTGTAGCAATTAATGGTTTCGGCCGCATCGGTCGTTTGACGTTCCGTAACCTCATGGCGCGCAGCAGCGAATTCGAAGTCGTCGCTATTAACGATTTGACCGCGAATCAAATGCTGGCGACTTTGCTGAAATATGACACCACCCACGGCCGCTACCCCGGTACCGTCAAAGCCACAGACACTCACTTGGTAGTCGACGGAAAAGAGATTCTTGCACTCGCCGAACGCGACCCAACCAAGTTGCCTTGGAAAGCGAACAACATCGACATCGTGATCGAAAGCACCGGTATTTTTACTGGTCGCGCAGCCAACGGAAAACCGGGCTACGACACACACCTCGAAGCGGGCGCCAAGAAAGTTGTCCTCAGCGCTCCAGCTAAAGACGGTGCTGATCTGACCTGTGTGATCGGCGTGAACGATAACAAGCTGACGAAGGAGATGAACTGCATCTCGAACGCTAGCTGCACCACCAACTGCTTGGCACCAATCGCCAAAGTTCTTCACGAAACATTCGGTATCGAATCCGGTTTGATGACCACCGTCCACGCCTACACGAATGACCAACAGGTTCAGGACCAACCGCACGCCGATCCTTACCGCGCCCGCGCGGCCGCTCAGAACATTATTCCAACATCCACCGGTGCCGCATCCGCAGTCGGTTTGGTGATTCCAGAATTGAAGGGCAAGTTAACTGGCATCGCTATGCGAGTTCCAGTTGCAACCGGCTCGGTTGTCGACTTGACCACCAACCTCGCTAAAGAAGTCACCAAGGAAGACATCAACGCAGCCATGAAGGCGGCTGCCGAAGGTCCTCTCAAAGGCATTCTCTACTACACCGAAGACCCGATCGTTAGCTCCGATATCATCGACGATCCGCACAGCTCGATCTTCGCTGCCGATTTCACACAAGTTCTCGGCAACAAAGGCAAGCTTTCCAAAGTGGTTAGCTGGTACGACAACGAGTGGGGCTACAGCTGCCGTACCGCCGACCTGTGCGCTTTGATCGCAAAGATGCTCTAAGCTACTTTGCACTGCCAACAGATTTGTGATCGCAATTTCGAACGTGCCGCCCCTACGCGGCACGTTTTTTGCGCTAGCAATCACACACAGTAGTAGGGAAAATTGCGTGTGGCTTGTTTGGTTAAGCATTTTTGCTAGACTTGCGACTGCTCGCGGCAGCTCCAGGTTTGTTAGTGGTTTAGGCTTACGTCGGACCTGGATTGCTCACCAAAAAGTTGTTGACGTCCGAAAGCACATCGCGATGCTTGATCTGACGTCGAAAACAACGACGGATGGGTGGCCGAGTGGTTTAAGGCACCGGTTTTGAAAACCGGCGTACGAGCGATCGTACCGTGGGTTCAAATCCCTCCCCATCCGCTTTCCCCTTCTTGCTAACACTTCTCTGTGTTAGAGTCTCAAGGGCAAACGTTTCGCTGCGATACAGCTGCCCACGATTGGGAAGTTCGGAAAGCGATCCTCGGCAAGCCGTCCGTGAAAGGCCCAGCTAGGGCCCGTTATTCAGTTCGCTGGGCCAGCATTGGCGAATTCAGCGCTCAAGACACTTCGACACGAATTATGAACCCGTCCGATTTGCCTCGTCCGGAACCACCGCCAACACCGGCACGATTCCAAGACTCTGCGCTCGTGCAAAACAAGTTCGCTGTGCTAGCGGCGCTATTCTTCGTGACCGGCTTTCTTGGTTTGCCGCTGCTTTGGATTTGCCGGAATTTTTCCAACACAGAACGTTGGATCTGGGCGATTCTAAACACTCTTTACACATGCACGCTTATCTGGATCGTCGCCAAGATTTGCATGTGGAGCTGGAACCAGATCAGTCAAGCTTTTTAGACTCAGAAGGCTGGTCAGTATTAACCAGCGGCGAGTTCTGGCCGGACTGAGCATCGGAGCTCGCCGACTGCCTGCTGACGGCATACTGATTCAGGATAGTATCGATGCGTCCGCTCAGCACATCGAGCTCGGTCAACAAACGATCGTGCTTCTCGTCGAGCTCATCCAGGAAAGCGAGGGCGTTTTCGCGCTGCACGTGCGTTGCTTCAGCCATGAATGCCCCGATTTCAACAACTCTGGCAACTCTTGAGGAAGTTTGCCAGCTTTAGCGTTCGTTCGCGTATCGGTCAGCTTGAAAAACGAATTCCAATTGGACCGATTATGACACCGTTCAGGCGAAGTCATCGAACTTTGCTGCCGCTGGCATGAGCCGCCGGCCTCAGGTTCGGGTCGCGAAAAATGGGCGGCTTGGGGGTTTCTGGCAAGCAGTGAGCGTCGTAGTGACTTGACGGGCGATTCGTTCGGTCACAAAAAAGCTGAGAAACACGCCAGCCGCTAGGCTCGAAACGCCTGGACGGATTACTGGACGCCCGCTAAACTACGCCTTTCTAGCCTGCATTATCACAGCCGCAAGCGCCGACAACTGGATATACAAACTGGACAAGTCGCCCGCTGGGACAAGACTTGTCACGTTCCAGCCGCTTCGCTATTGATTTTACCAGCAAGTTTCCCTTGCCCCCGGTTTACGGTAAGCATGGGGACATTACACTTACATTGTAAACCTAACACTGCGTTTGATTGTTTGAACGACACATTTGGAGGACTGCATGGTCAAGTTGATGGTCCGTGACCGGGAAACGATTCAGGAAGCGGTTCGCCGTTTCCGAAAACTAGTTGAACGGAGCGGAATTAAGAAAGAGATGCGCCGTCGCGAGTACTACGAGAAGCCGAGCGAAGTAAAACGTCGCAGCCGCCTGCGAGCCGAACGCCGCGCCCGCCGCACCCGTCAACTTTCGAACGTTTAGTCCGAACAAGTTTTACGTCGAAGTCATCTTAGCATTAGATAAGTCAGTGTTACCTCCGCGCTCCCCGCGCGTCGTGCAACACCCGTAGGGCGAATAGCTCAGTTGGTTAGAGCGCTACTCTTACAAAGTAGATGTCGGGGGTTCGAGTCCCTCTTCGCCCATTTCTAGGCCCACTTCACAGTGGGCCTTTTTCGTCTCGGGAGGGCGAGGCTCCTGCCGAGCCGGATGTCTCCAGTTAATGCACGGCTCGGCAGGAGCCTCGCCCTCCCTTGATCACGCACAGCTCGGCAGGAGCCTTCGCCCTCCCTTATTGGGGCCCTACCCGACATGGTTGTTACCACTGCTCCCAACGCAATTCGTTGAGGATGCCCCAGTATGGCCAGTCTTCGGGACGTTTCGTCAATTCATGACGCACGGGATTGAAACGGACATATTCCCATTTCTCCTCATACAGCTCGCCGGATCGCATCCTAGTGTCCCAATCGTCGGTTTGCCAACGGTGGTCAGCGACCTTGTGCCGTTTGGTGAATTGCGACTTCCAATACTTGACCCAGTTCTTGAATTCGATCTCTGTCGAGGTGGCAGCAGCAAACAGATGAATGTGGTCAGGCATCACCACATAACGGCCAACAAGCCATGCTGATGCGTCTGTCCAAACTTCGCGAAGAAGGTTGTGAACTTGCTTATTTGCGAGCCAGGCTTTTCGATCTTTCGTGCAAACGGTGTCGAAAATGATCGTGGGCTGTCCTTGAACGTAGAGCACGCCGTGAGCCGGATGCTTGCGTTGAGGAAGATCTGAATTGGGTTCAGTCATGGTGGCGCCCCAAAGGTTAAAGAAACAATAATCGGGAGGGCGAGGCTCCCGCCGAGCCGTGGGTGTTGCCGGTGTTGCCAGCGGCTCGGCTGGAGCCTCGCCCTCCCCTGATTGCCCTACCGGATAAGCAGTCGCCATCCTACCGCATCATGCGTACTCGATGCATGCCAGCAGGGTGTTGCGGTGGATTTCAAGTACGGCGGGGATGGTTCCGTCGGATTCGACAACGTATCCGCCGGCGAGACACCAGACGCAGGGCAACTTTTGCGTCGAGCAGTATTCAAACACAATTTGATCACGCTCATACAACTGCTCCGTTGACATGAAGCCACCGAGCGGATCGTCGATGTGCATGTCCGCGCCAGCTTGATAAAACAACACATCGCATTCAAGCTGCTCGATTGTCGACGCGAGTTCGCTGAGCACCTGCTCCGCTGAATCCTCTTTACTCCAGCCACTATGGTTTGTGACTCGCCGCTGCAGCTTTAATCGCTGGATAATATCCTGCGTGCCATCGCCGAAATGGAAGTCCATGTCGAGTATGCCGATTCGCAAACTTGGATGATCTTCGAGCAAAGCCCGCGCTGCGACCATCAATCCGTTGAACGTGCAAAAACAACCGCCCGCACCGTACTCGGCGTGATGAAATCCGCTTGTGGGCGAGCAAGCCACTTCGTTTGACTGGGCGACGTGCCGCGCAGCCGCGAGGAATGATCCGTTTGTCCAGCGAAGCGAATCGGCGACGCTCAAATCGAAATTGCCGAAACCGTTTTCAATTCTGCTCGCGAGCACACCTCGAACATACGCAGCGCTGTGCGCCAATTCCAAGTCAGCATTTGTTGCGGGCGTAAACTCCTTGATGTCGATCGGCAACTTCTGCGCAAGCCAGTCGGCAACGACCAGTTGCGGTTTGAGTGCGGAGGGCGAACGACTGTCGACCGCCACCGCCATTCGACTGTCATAGAAAACCGGAACCCGGCGATCTGATTTCGCAGTCTGCATGGGCGACTCATCTTTCTGATTAAACTCGTTCCGCGCGCGGGCGGTACTTCATACGTGAGGGTGTGTCGCGAAGCTATAGCCGACAGACCAAGTGAAAGGCGTATTCTTTGATCCCACTGGGCGCTGGCCTTCGCAACTTTGCACAGTTGCGTAGCAAAACAATTTCCAAGGTGAAAGGGGGTTCCGACTAAGTAAACGGACTGTAACTCGCTTAAACTAATCGTCATTGAGCCATTCTGAGAAGCATTTAGCGAACGACTGGTTCTACGCTCGGATCGAGAGTACGAAGGAAGCAAATGTCCATCTACAATCAGGCGTTTCGCGTTGCCGTTTACTTCTGTTTTATGTGCAGTATCTGGTGGAATGCGGCGGAACCTGCGTTGCCGCAGGAGCTTCAAAAATGGCATTCGAAAGATGGTCATACGATCGACGCGATGTTCTTTAAACTCGACGAGCAGCAAGGCACAGTAACTGTGTTGGTGCCGAAAGTCGTCCCGCTCGACAAACTGAGTGCCGAATCACTTGAACTTGCTCGCAAAATGGCCCGCGGTGACGCGAAGCCTCCGACCGCAAGCTCCAAACCTGGCACTTCAACTCGCAAAAGCAACCGCGCTATCAAGCCTGGAGCTGCGATTGACTACAAGCCATTGGCCTTCGACCCTCAGAAGTGGACAGAAAAATCGATCGATACCAACTTAGTACCGTGGGAAGGCGAACGAGTTGTTCTGCTCACTACTTCTCCAAAGTTCAGTCCCGTTGTGATGACGCGTTTTGTCGAACGACTGGATGCTGGTTGGGAAACTTATGAAAAGCTCATCGGTCGCTCGCCGAATTTGTTCAAGCATTTGAATCGGAAGCCAACGATTGCGGCCATCCCGGACGCAGGGCTAACCTGCGGTTATGGATGTGGATTCATTGGTAGTACGGGCATTGAAGTAGCGGGTTTCTATCAGAACGATTATGCCCTCGTTAACGCAAACCCGGATGCGTTCGCGCACTATTATTTTTATGAGATGGGCAGGAATTTCTATCTGTTTGAAGACCGTCACTCGCTCTTCATCACTGGTTACGCTGTCTTTATGCGTTACGTCTGCATGGACGCGCTCAATTGCCAGGATCCAGACGTGCAAACGCGCGCGATGATTGAATCTTGCGAACAAGCGTTCGCCGACTCTGATATCTCTTTCCTCAGCGGCTTTACGAACTTAGAAGACGGTCGCAATGAAAAGGCACACCGGCTGACCGATCGTCAGGGCAATCCAATCACGCCTAGTGATCAACCGGTGATTTATGCGGCCGCTATGCTCAAGCTGCGAAGGGACTATGGCGGAGATGATTGGGTTAAGAAGTTCTTTTCAGTTCTTATGAAATGTCCGCCTGTCAAAGCGGACACTCGCGAGGGAGCTCTGAAGCAGTCCGTGAATTGGCTGGTTGCCGCTTCCGCTGCGGCCGGACAAGACCTGACGCCAGTATTCGTCCAGCGTTGGCACATGCCGCTCTCGCAGACCACCCAAGATGCACTGGCGCGAGTTGACTGGAAGTCTGCAAAAACCAATCCGAGCGCATTGATCGGTCGACTGCCGATTGAGTTCGTGCCTGCACCATAGCCGACCGATAAGGCGATCGTCATGTTCAGCTTTCTCTTTCGACTCATCTTGATCGCCGCCATCGGCTATGGTGGCTATCGCGTTTACAATTTGCAACGCCTCGCCAAGACATGCGAAGTTGAGGTCCGCAATCTTGAGGCAAGTGTGAACAATTTGCTTTATCCGAACCCCGACAGCGTAACGATACGCCAACTCAGTTACGACCAACTTTATTCGTTGTGGTTGTACAATGCGCCGCCGGGCAAAGCCATCGAAGTTCAATTGCAATACAACTCGGCGGACCAACTGCAAACGGAAACGCTTCTGCGGATACCCAGTCGAGCGACCGCGCATCATGGCACAATTGAATTGCAATTCGATGTGGACACGCGACCGCCAATGACAAGAGTTAAGCAGTTGAATGTGTTTGGACCCGACTTCCGCAAAGCTGAGGTGCGAACCAGTGAGCCGCAGAGGTTTGACGCGATTCGCTTTGTGAATCAGTTGCTAACCCGTGACGTTTCCTATTTGAGCCCGGCATCGGCTAACAATCCTGGGTCGAACAACTTGAGCGGATTGTTCCTTTCGAGCAGGTTGAGCCCAGGCGTTGTTTTCATGAAGGGCTCGATCGAAGTAAGTCACACTCCGTCGCAAACAATCGGGCAAGATCAATTTGTTCTTTGTGCATTCGATGAGGTCGAGGACACGGGGGCAAAGATGGTACATATGATGAAGTTGATTCGTGTGGTGGCCTCCGATGACTGAGCAATCGAAAACCGAACTGCGTCGCACTCATCGACTGTCCATGCGACTGGATACGTTGATGTTAATCATGACGTTGGCGGCGATTGTCGTGGCGATCTTCGCTGCCGATCAGAATCGCGATGCCTGGCAAAAGCGGCTTAGTAGATTGGAGACGGCGATTGGTTTACCACGAGTTCGCAATGTCAGCCACATTGAGGTCGCGCCCATGCAAAAGGAGAACGGCTGGAGCATTTGGGTGCCATCAGGCCGTACGGTAAAGCTCCGCCTGGCCACCGAAGGTTTGGATTCACTGAACCCACCGATTGAGTCCGAACACATGCTGAAAACCGGCCGAAACATCCTCAGAATCTACAGACCACCCATCGGGCCATCCGCGTCAGTTTCGCTAAATAGCGAAGAGATTTTTGCTCGCAGTTTTTCGCGACTGTGGAACATGCAACTGCATGTTGGCGGTGGCTACGATTACAAGACGGTCCACGGTCCCTTCCAACTGCTTAACTCATTCAGCAACGTGCGACTTAAAGTTGATGAACCGTTCGACCCAGTCAAGCACCGCAGCGGGCTGCGAATCTGGATCGAACCCTAAGGAACGGCCAATCAATTAGTAGCGCAATCTGGGTGCGCGACATAATTCCATTTTGGGACAACTGCATCGTATAGAATGTTTAGTGTAGCTTTCATCTCATCTGTCGCTCTCCGTCCTATTTCGTAAAATTTCTGGATA
>JBGSOM010000136.1:0-87333 GCA_041739135.1 Pirellulaceae bacterium | reverse complement strand
GCTTAAGACAATTATTCCGCTTAGAGTTTTTTCATAATTGATGATCTGGAAGGTAAGTCGTATGGCTAGCCACCTTTTTTCCCGGCCCAACTCTGCCAAATTCGTTCTGCGCAATCGTTTGCGTCGAGTTCTACTCGAGTCGCTCGAACGTCGCGAAATGATGGCGGCAGATGTTCTGGGATTCAGTGATCTGAGCGCTCCAGTCAGCTACACGATAGCGGGCCAAGCGGCACAGCCACTCGCTTTCCATAGCACCGGTGACCTAAGTGGCATGTCGCCCGACGATGTGACCAGCTACCTCGATAGCACGCTGGGCGGAAACTCGGGCGACGTTAGCTCGCGAGCTTGGTTTCCACTGATCCAAGAAAGCTATTCGAAGTGGAGCCAGCAGAATGGATTGGCATTCTCCTATACGAGCGGCCTGAATGATGCGACCGCTGGGTTGGTCGCTGAGGGCGAAGCGGGCGGACCGCGTCTGTTGTCGATCGCACCGAACTCCGGAGACATTTTCAGTTTCAATAACGTAAACACTTTGACCGAAGCACCGACTGAATTGGTGTTTCGCTTCGATGGTGCAAGCGGCATTTCTCCAGCTTCGATCGCTGGCGGATTCAAGATCGTACGCGCGAATCGCGATGGTGTTTTCGGTAACGGAAATGATCAAGTTATTACGCCGGGCTATTTGAGCTTTGGTGATAACAACAAGATCATTGTGATGCGTTTTGCAACGACATTGCCGGACGACTTGTATCGCGTCATGGTTATCGGAGCCGATGATGCCAGTGCGACACCGCCTGAAACAGCAGTTAGAAACGTCAGCAACCTGGCGCTGGATGTTCGCCCATTCGATTCAACTCCTGGTGACCTAACGAGGGACTCGATCGACTTTAGGCTGGAACTAGGTGCCCAAGTTGTGTCGGTGGTTCCACAGCCGATCGATCGGCTTGCCTCTAACACGGTGAACTTGGATCAAAGCGGTGGGTCGTTCGTACTGCAGGTTCGTCAAGGCGACACAACCGACAACGCGGCTGGTACCTCGGTTAGCTTGCGATTGGTTCAATCCGGTACCACTACAACTGCCGCCTACGACAAAGCCACGAATCGAATCACGGTTACGCTTGCCGCAGGTGCAAATGTGACTGACGTTGTCGATGCGATCAACAACTCCCTATCTGCCAATTTTGCGGCGGTTTCTGTTGTGAACGGTAGCAACGCAGTCAATGCACTTGATCTTGGCATTCGTAACGTTTCGCTAACGAACTGGAGCCTTGATGTAAAACGTGATCAGATTCGCGTTTACTTCAACGAAGACGATCTATTTCCAACTCCTGTTACGACGGGCGATCTGACACCCAATCCTACCGTTGTTGACCCAGCGTTTTACCAACTGATTCTTACCAGCGATACGGTTCAGCCGAATGATGATGTTGTTTTTACAGCTTCGTCAATCAGCTACGATCCCGCTTTGAATCTGGCGACACTCACCTTTGTTGATCCGATCGACGAGTTGGCTGGAGCGGGCACTTACCGTTTGCGTATCGGTGGTAGAGATAGCGTTGCGAACCAAGCGGATCCAAAAACGATTACTCCGGTAACCGTCGGTGCTGAACAGCCTGGAGATTTTGGTGGAGCTACCGCAGGTCCATTCGCGCCGGTAACACTCAGCGCGTCGACTTCCATCGTGCTGAACTCGACCATTACCACGACTTCGACCGCTGACTTGCGATTAGATTTTCCAGGAAGCAACTTCGAGCCTGGTCATCGCGACATTCAAGACGAAACACACATCAATCAGGCAGCTGGAGACAGCTCTCCACAAATTGCAACGCAATTTTATAACTTCGCCTTGAATCGCCCTTACGGTTTGGATGCAGCCGGACGTCCTGTTTCGACAACGATAACACCGGAGCAACTCGCGCGTGTTCGCGAGATCTTCGAATTCTATTCAATGGTCATGGGAATCGATTTCGTCGAAAGCGAATCGGCAGGTTTGACGTTTGTCGTGGGGGACTTGTTTCCAAATGGCGGCGCGCAAAGTGGTCCCGGGGGAGTGATTGGGATCGCTGGTGGTGGTCTGGCGATTTTGGATGGTGCCGAAGTCTGGGATAATAGCTTTGGCGGCCAGTCCGGGATTCCTGGTTCGCAGAATTTTTTCCTGGTTGCGATGCACGAAATAGGTCACTTGCTGGGCCTTGGTCACGTTTCCGAACAACCTGTTTTGACGGTTATGGCTGGCAGCGCCATTCCATTTACGGAATGGGCGTTCCCTGGTGATCATGATATTGTTCACGGTCAGTTTCTGTTCCGCCCCGACAATCGCGATGTCGATTCGTACAAGTTTACGGTTCCGGCCGGCAAGTCGGGCACGTTGAACGTTGAGACCATCGCCGAACGATTGCCGGACAGCAGCAACCTCGATACTTATCTAACGCTGTTCAAAGAAACACCGACTGGCTTTGAAGTTGTCGCCGTTAATAACGACAGCGTCAGTTCCGATTCCTTCTTGTCCGTGAACGTGACTGAGGGCAACTATTACGTCAGCGTCACTGGCAAGGGTAATGAGAACTTCAACCCGCTGATTCAAAACACGGGCGATGGAGCGGTCAGCCAAGGCAACTATCAACTTAAAGTAGATTTCCAAGAAGACTCAGCAGCGGCTACGATCGAAGATCCGGCTGGCTCGGCTCTGGATGGCGATGGCGATGGATTAGCTGGCGGTAACTTCAATTTCTGGTTCCGGACCGCGGCCCCCGTGGGCGTCGCAGTCCCAGGCGCTCCCAAGACAATCTACGTTGACAAAGGTTTCGCAGGCGCTTCAATCGGTAGTCCAGCCGCACCGATGAACAGCTTGGATTTAGATAATCCAGTGAAGTGGCCAACCGGTTTGGTTCAGCCAGGGGACATCATCCGTGTGGTCGGTAGTCTTGGTGCGGATCGATTATTGAGTACTGCGGGAGATAATCCAGCCTATGAGATCGGTCGCGGCGGAGTCGGAAATGCAACGCTGTCGGATGGTATCGCGCTGGAAGTACCTCAAGGCGTCACCGTGATGATCGATGCTGGAGCAATTTTCAAGCTCGGCAATTCGAGAATTAGCACAGGCAGTTTGGATGCAAGTATCGATAAGAGTTTCTCGTCGCTTCAAGTACTCGGAACTCCGCGACAGACTGTAAACTTCACCAGCTACAATGATCAGACCCAAGGTACCGATACAAACCCATTGATTACCGCACCTCAAGCGGGCGACTGGGGCGGTATCGACTTGCACAACAATATCGACCGTCAAGAAGGTCGTGGCGATTACGAACGCAAAGGTATCTTCTTAAATTACTTGTCGCACGCTGACATTCGTTATGGCGGTGGTCAAATCACTGTTGTTTCGCCGAGCCCAACGATCAATCCTGTTAACTTGAGCGAAGCGCGGCCGACACTGCTTTACAACACGATTCGCTTTAGCGCCGATGCGGCCATCGCAGCGGATCCAAATAGCTTTGAAGAGACTCGATTCACTGAGCCTCGCTACCAATTGGCTCAGGTCTTCAGGCCTGACTACGACCGAGTTGGTCCAGATCTGCGTGGCAACATTGTGACGAACAATACCGTCAATGGTCTGTTTGTTCGCACCACCACTGTTGCCGGTGGACCACTGACGACTCTGGATACGGCGGCTCGCTGGGATGATACCGATATCACATTTGTAATCGGTGAAAACTTAATCATCTCCGGTACGCCAGGGGGTTCATTCCTTGAAACGACTGCTCCGGACGTAAGCTTGGTCCAAACGCTCGATGCGACTGGCGGAACGTTAGCTATTGGTCAATCGGTGCTTTATAAAGTCACCGCGGTAGATCGATTTGGTGCCCAAGGTGTACCGAGCGTTGCGACAGCAGCCAAGACATTGACCACGAACGCTGTGCAACTGAATAATTTGCCGACCGCCGCGGGCGAGTTTGTTAGCCGTATGCTCTGGCGTTCGACTGACGGTGGATTTACTTACCGCTTGGTCGCTGAACTAGATGGTGACACGACTTCTTACACCGATCGCGGTGCAGATCTGGCAGCGTCTCTGCTGAATCCGAATGCGGCTCAAGTTCAACGTGCGCGACCTGACTCGAGACTTCAGATTGATCCAGGTGTGGTGGTCAAGCTTTCAGGTGCACGGATCGAAGTTGGTATCAGCGCCCAGTTAATCGCCGAAGGTTCGGCGGATCGCAAGGTTGTATTCACGAGTCGCTCTGATGACAGCTACGGTGCCGGCGGTACATTTGATACCAACAGCAACGGCCTAACCACCAATCCTAGCAGTGGTGACTGGGGGGGGCTCGTCGCACGCCATCTGTCGTCGATTAGTATCGATCAAGCTCTTATCACTTACGGTGGCGGTCAAACGAGTGTCAGCGGTGGTTTTGCTGGTTTCAACGCGGTAGAAATTCATCAAGCGGATGCACGCGTTACCAATAGCGTGCTTGCGTTCAATGGTTCAGGTCTGGGTGGCAATTCGGGTGCGACGCGTGATGGTCGCGGTCCGCACGACGCAAGCGTTATTTATGTCGTCGGCAGCCAGCCTGTTATCGCTGAGAACATTATTCGCAATAACGGTGTAAGCGGCACTGCAGTCATCAGTGTTAATGCCAACGCAATGAATACGGATAACGTTCAGGATCGTGGACGCCAGACTGGCGAAGCGGATCGTTTGAACGCTGGCTTGGGCAATAGCGGCCCGCTTGTTGACGGAAACCTGCTCGGGTCGAACGGCCTAAACGGAATGCGAATCCGCGGTCAAGAACTTACTACAGCTACGGTGTGGGACGACTCGGACATTGTTCACATACTTTTTCAAAGTGAGGTGGTGATACCGGACTTCCATACGTATGGCGGCCTGCGATTGCAGAGCAAGTCCGATGAGAGCTTGGTTGTGAAGCTGGGTGGGGGAGCAGGCATTACTGCAACCGGTCAACCACTAGACATCACCGATCGAATCGGTGGCTCGCTGCAGATCATGGGCTCACCTGGCTTCCCAGTTGTGCTGACATCGTTGACTGATGACTCCGTAGGCGCGGGTTTTGATCCGAATGGTCGCCCGTTAGTTGATACGGACAACACCCCTGGATCCACAGGAACAGCGGGAAGCTGGCGCAGCATTCGGCTGGACCCATATGCAAACGATCGCAACGTTGATACGACCTTCGAATACGAAGCGGATCAGATTCAAGACGTTGGAACGAATGATGCACCCACTGCGGCTCAAAGTTTAGGCGCATTGGCACCTGCACTAAACGGCGGCGACGAAAACCTGCGACTTGGATTCACGTTGCACGGGGCGGTTGCTTCGCCGAAAGATCTCGACGTATACAGCTTCACTGGAACTGCTGGTACACCGGTTTGGATCGATATCGATCAGACCAATGGAGCGTTGGACACCGTTGTTGAACTGATCGATTCTGCTGGCAATATTATCGCCCAAAGTAATAGTTCGCTACTGGAGTCGCTCAATCCGAACTTGCTGTTCGTGACACCTGATGCTTCAAAGATCACACCAGATAAAGTACAACCGCTCGATCAAGATCCGTTCGCGCCTAGAAACTCGTTCGCGAATACGACTGCAACGGACCTGTACACAGTCAATCCGTTGGACGCTGGAATGCGCGTCATATTGCCAGGTGCGACAGGTGGTGCGAATACCTATTACATTCGCGTTCGCAGCAGCAACCTGAAACCGGGTGATGCAGCGTCGAATCTTCAAGACACTTCGATCGCTAAGTTGCGAGGTGGTTTGACGACCGGCTCGTATCGTCTGCAGTTACGTTTGCAACAAGCTGACGAAACGGGCGGATCTACCGTTCGATTCGCGGACATTCGTTACGCAACCAACGGTATCGAAGCCAACGGTATGCCAGCGCATTCGCCGTTGCTCGGTCAAGTCGGCGAGCAAGGTGACGCGCCGAACGTACTTGCAACTGGAATTCCTAGCGTCAACTTCCCGGGCTTGGGAAATATTATCAGCTCGGATCGCGGTTCGATGTCTGTGGCTGGATCAATCAACGGCGTCGCTGACGTCGATTTGTATTCGTTCTCGGTCAACCGCAACCTTACGCAGGGTGGTTCCAACACCCATGTCTCTACGGTATTTGATATCGACTACGCCGATGGTCTTGGTCGGCCAGATACGACGCTTTGGGTCTATCGCGTTGATACTGCTGGAAATCCAACGCTGGTCTTGATCGGTACCGATTCAAGCATCGCCGATGACCGCTCTGCGCCTGAGCAGGGTAGCGATTTGGATGCCTTAAGTCGCGGTTCGGTAGGTGCTCGAGATCCGTTTATCGGAGCTGCCGAGCTGCCAGCCGGAAACTATGTTGTTGCCGTTTCGAACAATAGCCGCATGGCTGTTGCGATGCAGCAATATCAAACAGCGGCAGCAGCGAATCCGTTGATTCGCCTGGAACCGGTCAATTCAGTCAATCGCTTGTTTGTGGACCGAGTCGGCGGCACGAGCGCAGACACCGCCGCAGCGGCTCCAGTCTTGTTCACCACTGCGGCTGGCAATGGTGGTGTCAGTGCGAACAATAGCGTTCCTTGGACGCTGGCTGACATGACGACTTATGTCGTGCGCAATAACGGAACTGGTTCGCAGTTGGTCTTCGGAAACGCGATGACTGGTGTCCAAGAAGCGGAGATTAGTAACTTCGTTCGCATGAACGATACCGCGATGTCGCCGGATGGTCGTTTGGTAGGCTACGAAATTAACGTAACCGCCGCATCGCAAACCGATGCAAACAGCGGTAACTTCCACTTGATCAACTCCATTGGAGCGCCTGGTAATGCAGCTACGCCTAACGGAGCATCGACGAATATCGGTAACACAGGTATTCAAACGTTTACCACTCAACGAACTGACAACAACGCCGCTACCCCGACGTTCGCAATTCAACAACGCGATCAGAACGGACCAAACATCGGTGGTAACACGCCGCAAGGTGACGGTTTCCAAATCAATGGCTTGACGTTCTTTACCCAAAGCGATAACTCAACCACATTGCAGATGTTCGGAGTTGGCTCGCGCGGTAACGGTGTGCTGACTTATAACCAAGCGATCGTTGACGCGAACGGCGCTGTTACGGGCATTGGACCCGCGGTCGCCAACACGACAAACTATGTCTACAAACTGGATCCAACGACCGGAGCGGCCATCAATCCGACTGGTGTAGCGGATCGGACTGGTGCAAACATCGTCAACAGCGGCGGAGCTGGTACCAATAAAGTTGAGTTCGGGCGATTCATTTCGACCGGCACAGTTACTGGGTTGGCTGAAATCGGCGGTCGTTTGTTTGCGGTCAGCGATCTGGGTGAGTTCTTTGCGGCTAATAATGCGACCACCGGCAACTCCGCGTTCGGAAATGTCAATCCTTCGGCGGTGATCGTTGACAACGTGGGCAACCCGATCCAATTCACGAGCTTAACCGCAGGTCCGCGGAACCTTGAAGGCGGTCGTTTTGCCAACATGCTGTTCGGTACGACTGCTAATGGGACCATTTGGGCTTTCAGCACCACCGGTGTTAAGCAGCCAATATTCCCTGGGTTCTCAGCTAGTGTGAAGAGCAACTCGGCTCCGTTGAATACAACTGGCAGCGTGCAAGGAATTGATTTTTCACCGCTTGATGTCAACCTGTGGCACACGACGAATCGACGTGCGGATGATGCCGGTCATGGACGTACTGTTCCGTTCGATCTTTCGCAAACTTCTGATTTGAACGGCGGCACCAGCCTTTACTTCGGTTACGAAGCGAATCGTCAGGCTGGCACTTGGCAAGGTGTTTACAACGTGGCTGCCTTTGAAGGCACGTACAACATGCCTGGTGGTGCCAGTGGCGCAATCGTGAGCAATCCGATCGACTTGCGTGGCTACAGTGCGGACGATTTGCCGATGCTGTATTTCAACTACTTCTTAGCGACTGAGAATGCAAACAGTGACTTGCAGGATAACGACATTCGCATGCGGGATGCATTCCGAGTTTATGCCGCGGGTGAAGATGGCACTTGGATATTGCTGACAACCAACAATTCGGACCAGGGCGGGGCTAACCGAAATTCGGCTGTCGATGAATTTGACACCGCCGCAAACCTAAATGTCGATCCGTTCGGAAATCCGCTGTTTACGCAAGAAACCTTTGATAATACCGGAGCATGGCGGCAAGCTCGAACGTCGTTGGCGGCGCTCGCTGGTCAGCAAAACGTTCGCTTGCGTTTTGAGTTCAGTACCGGTGCAAGTTTCCGTAATGGCGATCCTCAACTCGGCGGCGTTGATTTGATTGCCGTCGCGGGCGCGAAGTTAAATGACGGAGAGACATTTACTGTCACTCCAATCGACGGGGTGTCGCCGCTGGGGTCGCAGACGTTCGAGCTGGACATGGGACTTGTGCTCGACCTGCCAGGCGGGGCAAGCATCACAAGCGGTGTAAGCCAGTTAGTCATCAGCATCACCACGATTACATTCTCACTGACGGACAACACCGGTAACAACATTCAGTATGTTGCAACCGACTCGCCAGCTCAGATCGCGACGAAAGTGCGAAATCGCCTGCCTGCAATCCTTGATATACCTGCGGCGGCGATCACCGTAAATTCACTGCGAGGAAATACACTAAATGTTGCAGGACTGCCTGCGGCTGAAGTCTACGGTTCAACCGGCCTTCCTGCAAGCGTCCTCGCGGGCGTGCCAGGGGTTAATACTGTGGGTAACGTTGCAGTCTTGATCAACCAGTCGATGACTGAGTTGCAGGTCCGCGACGCGATTCGAGCTCAGCTTGCCGCAACCTTCAACTCCACCAACGATGCGGCCACTCCGAACGCTTCTGCGCTTCAAGCTTGGCAAATTCACAACTCGACGCTGCGGCTATTCAAGTACGATGTCGTGAACAATAGCGGATTGGGACTAACGGGCGGTCGCAACGGCGATGTGTTTGGAGTTCAGGGTTCCAACGGCAATCGGATGGACGAGCGGGCTCAGGAAAACACCGCTGAAGGTATCTACATTGACGACATTATCGTCGGCTTCGCAGAGCGTGGCGAAATGGTCTTCAACTCGACCGCCGCTGATGCATTGCCTAGCTTTGTAGCCAACGGAGATTACTCTGGACTGGGCAGCACCTTTAATGTCGCGCAAATTGAACAAGGTGCTTATCAGTTGACCGTTCGTACCGCCGCTGAATACGGCGTTCAAGACGGAGCCCGAATTCAATTGGGTCGATCTTTCGATACGAATGTGCGTTTGGCCGAACAAGTTGCCATTCAAGTCAGTCCAACGAGCGCAGGAGCGCTGCGCGACGGAATTACTTTCACGCTGAGCGATGGGTTCAATCTTGCGACCTTTGAATTCGATGTTACAGGCGGCGCTGGTGACGTAGCTACCGGAGTTGTGGCGGGTAACATTCGTGTACCGATCGCCGCGAACGCAACACCGACCGAGATTGCAACTGCAATTCGCGACGCGATCAACTCTTCCACAGCGCAGTTGATACTTAAGCTCACCGCTAGCCTGCAAGGCGAGATGACTTACGGTTTGCTCTTCGGCGATGTAGCTGATTCCGGCAGTGCCCGCGTGTTGCTGCACGGCGATGCTGCCGCATTGCGAAACGGGAACTTGACATTTGCGAACACGCCGCTGTTGACTTTTGTGCGATCCGGAACGGAATCGCCAATGTTCCATCCACAAGGTTTAGCTTTTGGCGAAGACCTTGGAGACGTTGAGCGACAACGTGAGCAGGGACAGATCTTGCTAGTTGGAAATACGATCACCAACAGCTCTGGCTTTGGAATTCTCAACGATGCCGGCGCACGCAATCAGAGTGCGATCGGTGCGGGAGTCGGGCCTCGTCCTTACCCTGGTTCGCCGATTCAAACTCCGACGCTAAACCAATCGAACTTAGCGCCTGGCGTTGTCATCATGAACAACATCCTCGCTAACAACACCGCCGGTGGTGTTCGTATCA
Source organism: Pirellulaceae bacterium (assembly GCA_041739135.1). GTDB lineage: Bacteria > Planctomycetota > Planctomycetia > Pirellulales > Pirellulaceae > Aureliella. The sequence continues at coordinate 77,344 of JBGSOM010000136.1, read as the reverse complement.
GCGGCGATAGCGACAACACGGGAATGGCAGTGCCAAGCTTGATCGCACGCGTTATCAACAACACGGTCTTTGGTGGCACAGACGGGATTTTGGTGGATCAAGGCGCCTCACCTACAATCCTCAACAATATTGTCGCGAACACAACGAACGGTATTCGAAATGTAGGTGCGACGGTTGTTCTGGGTGCTAATCTGTTCCAGAACAATACCAACCACACAGTTGGAACTACTACCGGATCGTTCCCTGAGATATTGGCCGCTGGCGACCCACTGTTTGTGACGAGCACCATTGCCAATCGCCGCTTCTATCTGGCTGCTGGATCGAAAGCCATCGACAGTTCGTTGGAAGCGTTGCAAGAGCGACCTGAACTGACTCAAGTTAAGAACTCAATCGGATTGCCGCTGAGCCCGATGCTCGCGCCGGACTTGGATGTTACGGGACAACGTCGTGTCGACGATCCAACGGTGAACTCACCAGCAGGTCTTGGCGGTAACGTCTTCAAGGATCGTGGTGCCGTTGATCGTTCCGACTTCCTCGGACTGAACGCGATCATTCTGCAACCACAAGACAACGACTCAGCCTTCGCTGATTCGGACCGCAACACGACTTTCATTCAGTTGTCTGAAGGCGAGCTTGAGTTCTTCTCGTTGCTTCTGCAAGACATCAACGGAACCGGACCCGATGAAACGTCAGTCAATGCAGCAGGTGCAGTGAGTCTGACGGAGAACGGTCGTCTGTTGATTCCCGATGTCGACTATGTGTTTGGATATAACGCAAACAGCCGCACCATTCGCCTCACGCCAATCGCAGGCATTTGGCGAAAGGATAGCGTCTATGAAATCTCGCTGAACAACAAACCTGGAATCCGTCTAACGGTTGGAACCGGTGTCGCTGACGGAAATCGCTATACCATCACTCACTCAGGTGGATCGACCGTCTTTGAATTCGATACCGGTTCACCTGCGGGCGTAAGTCCTGGTGCGGTGCGTGTGCCGATTCAAAGCGGCTTTACACCGTACCAAATGGCTGCCCAATTGGTTGCAGCTATCAATGGCTCAGGCATCGGCCTGACCAGCTACCTGCAAGGTGACGGTACGCTGATGGTGAACGAAGCGACAGCGATCACGGCGACAGGCGCGGCACTGGGAACTCCTCTGCCAGTTGCTGCCATCAGGGACTTGGCAGGCAATCCGCTGAACGCGAACCGAGCGAGCAGCTTGACTCAGTTCACCATCGTCATGCCCGAAGTCACAGTGGACTACGGCGATATCGACGGCATTCGAGTTCCAACGATCAAGCTGCCAAACTCGGTTGTGGCTCCAGTCGTCTCGAATGGTGACGGTGCGCGTCATGCGTTGCTTCCGATCGACATTCCTCTGCTCGTACTGGGCGATTTCGCAGACGCCGACAACGATGGAGCTCCGTCGCCATCAGCGAGCGGAGATGATTCAGAAACTCTGTTCTCATTGGGAACACTAGCGTCCATCGGTGCTACACTCACCAATAGCGGCGCTGCAACGGTCGATTTCAATCTTAACCTCGCGGACATTGACGGACAGCAGTTCACGATTAGCGACACCGTCGCACACCCGCTAACGCCAGTGGTGTTTGAGTTTACAACAGGCCCAACCACCGGCAGTCCGACTGTGGTTCAAATTGTCGGCGGCGATACTTCGCAATCGGTTGCAATTAAGATTGCAGTCGCTGTCGAAGCCGTTCTCAAGTTAGGTCGCTTGGACAACATCATCCCAGTTGTCGACCCAGTGGCTTCGAATCGCATTCGCTTGGTTGCAAACGACGGCTACCTGTTCGACTTTGCTGCGGCACCAAGTTTGACACGCTTGGCCAGCGGCAATGTTGAAATTACACTGCCCGCCACGATCGCAAATCTTGATGGCACTCAATTCAGCTTTACCGATGGCAACGGCAACACCGTAAACTTCGAACTGAATCTGTTCGACCCAGCGTTGCCAATACCTGGCGTATCAGCGAACCATGTCGCAATCAACATTCCAAGTACGGTTGCATTGCCCACAACGCCTGAAGATGTTGCGACAGCGATTGCTGCGGCCATCAACACGCAACTAAACATGCGTAACCTGCTCCGCAGTTTGGCAACTGCAACCGGATCTACGATCTCCATCTTGGCTGATGATGAAGACGGTGTAACGTTCGAAGGCGTGTTCAATTCCGCTTCCAATCCAGTCACCGTAACAGCGGTTTCCTCTGGCGCGGGCATGCTCGATGCATGGATGGATTGGAATGGCGACGGCGATTTCGATGATGCGAATGAGCAGTTCATTGTGAATCAACCGGTTCAAGCGGGTGCGAACAACTTTACAGTAACAACGCCTGCGAATGCAGTTCCGGGTTTTGTTACCGCTCGTTTCCGATTGAGCACGCTCGGCAGCACACTGCCGGGTGGAGTTGCAATTGGTGGTGAAGTTGAAGACTATCTTGTCGAGATTGTCGAAGGCGCACCGCCAGTCGCTGTTTCGGACGCATACATCGTTGACGAAGATAACGTTCTCACTGTAAGCACCTTTGAAACGGGTGTGTTGGGTAACGATACCGATCCGAATAACGATCCGTTAGCCATCCCACCAATCGTTGAGCCGATCTTTGTTTTCGACGAAGATCCTACCACTCCGGAGATTGAACCGCTGGTCGACGTGGATAACGGTACGTTGGTGCTCAATGCCAACGGCACATTTACCTACACGCCAGACCCTGATTTCAACGGGACCGATCAATTCGTCTACAACGCCGTCGACACTCGACTGAAGAGCAACTTGCCGACGACTGTGACGATTACGGTGCGACCGATCAACGATGCGCCGCTGGGAGTCGACGACACAATCGATGTGATTGAAGATGAGATTGTTATCCGCAGTGGTGCTACATTCACTGCGAATGATCTGGCTCATGCAGGAATTGGAACGTCACCGAACGCTTCGAATGAGAGCGGGCAATTACTGCAGATCATCAATGCAGCGATCATCTCTGAAACGACGACCGACTTTGGTGGTATCGCTGGCTTGAACGTCCGCATCGCTGCGAAACCTGGGCAAGGTGAATACGGTATCCGAGTTTATGTAAACAGTATCGACCTCGGACCTGGAATGGCACCGACTGTTTCCGTAGTAGCAAGTACCATTACGGTCACGTTGAATAGCCATGCCGGTTCGGTTTCAACTGTCGACGACTTTATCGCAGCGATCGATGGCGATGCACTGGCATCGACTTTGGTAAGTCTCACTTTGACTGGATCAGGTGCAACTCCGATTGGTGACGTCGCGACCGCTTACTCGCCAGTTGTTGTTCCACCGTCGGGCGGATCGTTCAGCGTAGCCGGCAACGAGTTGACTTACACTCCACCGGCTCACTACAACAGCGTGATTGGTGGCCCAGCTTTGTTGCTGTTGACCATCGAAGACGATGCAACCGCTGGTCCAACGGCCAATCTGACCTCGACCAGCACGCTAACAATCAACATTGCAGCGGTGAATGATCGTCCGCAGTTTGATGCTTGGCCAGCCGATCAAGAAGTCATTACGACGGAAGACATTGGCCTTGTTACGATTCCGAACTTCGTAACCGGACTTATTCCTGGACCAGTTGCAGCCGCTGACGAAGCTTCTGGCCCAACTCTGGGTAATCCAGAAGATCAATCGATCACGTTCACCAGTTTGCCGGCTGAGCCGTTGTTGGTTGAAGCTTTGAACCCTGCGTTGTTCGCAGTTCAACCAACTTTGACAGTGGTTGGAAACTCAGCTACTTTGTCCTTCGAGCTTGCACAGGATGTGAACAAAGAAGCTCCGTTTGGTCCGATTTTGGTACGTGTTACTGCTCAAGACTCCGGCAATGTTGGCGGTCCTAACAACGACCTCAACCAGTCGATCACTCGCACGTTTACAATCCTGCCAGCGCAAGTGAACGATGCACCGGTATTTGATCTACCAGCACCGCCTATCGGCTCAGCGATTCCGATTGTTGTGTCTGAAGAAGATCAGGGCGAAGTAATCGTTCCTGGGTTCATGACCAACCAGTTCCCTGCACGCAGCACCGCGCTCGACGAACTGGACCCTGCCGCAAATCCAGCTCAATTGCCGATGCGTGTTGAGATTGTGGCGGATCCGAATGTTTTCGTGGCTGCTGATCCACTCAACGGCATTCCTTCTGGTCTGCCGACGATTGACCCGATTACTGGTGACCTGCGATATCAAACTCGCAAAGACATCAACAGGACGATGCCGGGCCTGAACTTCAATATTGAAGTTACGTTGATCGATGCGGCTGGAACGCCGGGCGTGGATCGTACGACGAAGACATTTGCGATCGATGTGACTGCCTACAACGACGCTCCCGAATTCGTGATGCCTTTGGCGACTTCCGCATTTGTTGAAGATCCGAACGCAAATCCGGGCGATCTGACCACGGTGCCAAACTTTGTCACCGCAATATTGCCAGGACCATTGACCGCCATCGATGAAGGTTTCATGGGTGGCTTGGGTGAGAATCAGCAAGTTCGATTCTTGGTGGAAGCGATCGATGCGACCGGCGCAGTTGACAATAGCTTGTTTGATACCGCGCCAGGCTCACTACCTTACATCACTGGCACGGACGAACCGAACCCAGGTACGTTGACCTATCGCCTGCGTCAGGATATCAACCAGATAACACCGTTCCCGCAAATTTTGGTGCGTGTCATCGCGATTGATACCGGTGCGCCTTCACCGGCGATCGTTCAATTCGATCCGCTGAACACGACACCTCGCGATGTGAACGCTTCGGCTTCGCGTACGTTTACGATTCTTCCCGATCCGATTAACGACGCACCGATCTTCACGTTCAATCCTGCAGTACTTGATCCGACTAAGCCTGCTGTTCCGACGATCAATGCAAGTGAAGACGATGGAACCGTTACGGTTGTAGACTTCTTGCTAGACGTTTTGCCGGGTCCAGTCACAGCGCTTGACGAACTAGGCAACCAACAGATCATTACACCGATTTTGGTGGAAGCACTTGATCCTTCGGCCTTCGATGGACCAACTGGTCAACCGCAACTGGTGCTTGATCCGCTGACAAACAGAGCCACGTTGACTTATCGCACGGCTCCTAATGTCAACGACAACACCGGACACAGCTTGTTCGTTCGCATCACAGTTCAAGACGATGGCGGCGTTATCAATCCTGGCGATGATGACACAACGATCGCAACGTTCTCGATAAGTGTTGCACCAGTAAACGACGTTCCAAGCTTCACGTTGCCGATCGTTGCACCCGCGGTGACTCCTTCGGTGCGCGTGAACGAAGATAACGGACTCACAACGCTTCCGTTTGCGACCTCCATCTTGGCTGGTCCGGCGAGCGCGTTAGATGAGAACCTTATCACCTTTTGGAAGCAAACGCTGTTCTTCGACGTGCTATCCAATACGAACACAGCCCTGTTCTCGACTCAGCCAAGCATCGATCCAGTGACCGGCAATTTGACGTTCCAACCTGCACCTGAGCAGAATGGGCAGGCGGTCGTGGTTGTGCAGTTGCGTGATCAGACCAACGATGGAACACCATCTTTGAGTTCGGGACCGCAGACGTTCACGATTAACATTACGTCGATCAATGATGCACCTGAGTTCACGCCAGGCGCCGCGTACGTCGACAGTTCCGGAAACTGGGTCTCGAACAGCATCGAAGATCAGGGTGTGGTCGTTCGACCAAACTTTGCAATTAACCTGCGAGTCGGGCCAGTACTGGCGACCGATGAAGCTGCTCAGCCGCAACAGTTGACTGTTCATGTGCGCGCACTTGATCCAACTGCGTTTATCGATCAACCGGCGGTGGATGCGAGCGGCACGTTGACTTATCGTACCGCTTTGGACGTCAATTCGAATCAAAGCTCGCATGACTTGCGAGTCGAGATCTTCTTGACTGATGATGGCATTACCGGACCGGCGCCACACAGCAATATGTCCGTAGTGCGCACCTTCACGATCGCTGCGGCACCAATCAATGATGCACCGGTGTTCTCACTGACTAGCAGCCAAGTCGACGTGATTGAGGACGTTGAACAAGCCACTGGCCAATCGCCAACAACGATCGATAACTTCGCCTTTAATATTCGACAAGCTATCGGCCTGTTGTCAGATCCGCAGACTGCAACCGATGAAGTTACTCAAGAGTTGCGTTTCGACGTGATCTCGGTCAGTGCGCCTGAGTTGTTCCTTCAGAATGCTAACCCAGCCTTGGATGGGCAGCCTAGGATTTCAGCGACAACGGGACAATTGACCTTCCACACAGCGCCGCACAAAAATGGCAAGGCTGTGATCGTTGTGCGATTGGTAGAACCGTTTGCTGCGTCCAGTCCTGCACCGAACTCGAATACGTCAGCAACTCAAACGTTTACGATTTCGATTTCCGCGATCAACGATGCACCGCAGTTTGATATCCCAGGCAGCATTACGTACGCCGAAGACGCTGGGCTGATTTCGCAAAACAGCTTTGCGACAAATGTTCGGCGCGGTCCAGTAGGTTCAGAAGACGAGAACAGTCAAGAGATTCGCTTTATTGTTACCGCACTTGATCCGAGCGCGTTTGCTGTCCAGCCTTCTATTGGAGTGGATGGCACGTTGACCTTCCAGACTGCACCTAATGCCAATGCGTTGAATGCTGATCTTAGGGTTCAAGTGCAGTTGATGGATTTTGGCGCTGATTCCCCAGCACCCAATACGAATCTGTCCGTAATCAAGACGTTTGTTATCAACGCGACTCCGGTGAATGATCCACCGATTCCTGATTCGTTCTTCTTGGATTCGGATGAAGACGCTCGTATCACCATCCAAGCCAGTGCGGTCCTTGCTAACGATGAACCGGGTCCAACCGATGACGAAGATGGTCAGCAACTGCGTATGACTCAGGTCGAGCGTACGACTGCTGGTGGCGGAACGGTTATTCCGACCTTCGATGCAAACAACAACATTGTTTCTTTCGAATACATTCCACCTGCCAATTTCGTCGGCCCCGATACGTTCCTGTATGTCGTAACCGACAACGGAGTACCGGCTCGCAGTGGAACGGGCACAATCACCATTGGATTGCGCGGGGTCAACGATCCTCCACAATTCCTGAGGGGCGCTGATCAGATCGCTCCTGAAGATTCGCCGCTTATCAGCCTTCCGGGTTGGGCAACCGAGATTCTTCCTGGACCTCCTGCAGCTCTCGATGAATTGCTGACCCAAACGGTTACATTCAATGTGGAGTCAAACAATGCTTCGTTGTTTGAAGTCCAGCCGTCAGTATCCAACGATGGGACACTGCAATTCAAACCGCGTCTAAACGCTAATGGCGTTGCGATTGTCACGGTGATTGCAGTCGATGATGGCGCGATTGTCGCCGAGTCGGTACCGCAAGTATTCACCATTAATATTTCAGCAGTGAATGATGCTCCGGTGTTTACGCCTGGGCCGTCCGTCACCGTTGACGAAGATAGTGGTGCTTATTCGGAACCTTGGGCTTCAGGCGTTTTGCCAGCCGCAGGCTTGCTGACCAACCCGCCAACGGCAACCGATGAAGATACACAAGGCGTCGATTTCACCGTCGTAGCTGATAAACCAAGTCTGTTTTCAGTACAGCCTACGGTTAGCAGCAGTGGCCAATTGCAATTCACGCCGAATCGCGATGCATTTGGGGTAGCTCTCATTACAATCCGCGCTGTTGATCGCGGGCCTTCGGGAGCGTTGGATGTGAATACCTCTGCAGCTCACACGTTGACCATCACCATCAATCAAGTGAACGATGAACCTGTGGCTGTAACAGACTCGTTCAACACGAACGAGAATGTGATCTTCACTCTCGGCGCACCTGGGTTACTTGCAAACGATACAGATGTTGACCTGCCAAACGACCAACTCGCAGCAGTGCCTGCTGTGATCAAGTCGGCTGCGGGCGCGGATGTGAGGATCAACGCTGATGGATCCATCGTTTATGATCCTTCCCTAGTCGCAGCTATCCAGCAACTGACTACAGGACAGAACATCCAGGACACGTTCGTTTATCGGATTGTCGATAGTTCCGGAGACGAGAGCATCCCAGCGACGGTGACGATCAATGTAGCCGGAGTTAACGATGCACCAACTGCGGTTAACGACAGTTACTCAGTCGGAGTCGGACAAAGCCAATTCCTAGATGTGTTGAGCAATGATGTTGATGTCGATTCATCGATCGACGCAGCATCGATCAGTATCTCTTCACTTCCAGCGTTCGGTACGGTTGTCGTCAATCAGACTGGAGTGATCCAGTACACACCGGGCGGAGGATTCCGCGGAGTGGATACGTTCCGCTACACCGTACGCGATACCGCGGGTAATGTTTCGAACGAAGCGATCGTGACCGTGACGGTTAACAATCGCCCGACAGCGAACGATGACGTTGCGTTTACTTACAAGAACGAATCGGTCGATATCGATGTTCTCGCCAATGACACCGATCTTGATGGAAATCTAAATGCTGGAAGCGTCGAAATCGTACTTTTGCCTTCGCCAAGTGGGACCGCAACGGTCTTGGCGAACGGCACCATTCGCTTCACGCCTACAACTGACTTTGTCGGACTCGTTACGCTGTCCTATGTGGTCAGAGACGATATCGGAACGGTGTCAAACGTTGCGGATGTTGATATCCGAGTTCAACGTAGCAAGTGGCAGAATCCACGTCTGGCTCTCGACGTGAACGCAGATACGTTTATTTCGCCGATCGATGCTCTGTTGATTATCAACAAGCTGAATGATCCAACGTTCCAACGTAACTTGCCACTCGGTAGCTTTGTCGCACCGCCTTATTTGGATACGAACGGTGACGAGCAGGTATCGCCACTTGATGCGTTGCTGGTCATCAACCACCTCAATGCGACTCGCGGGTCCAGCGGCGAAGGCGAAGGCGCGACGTATGCCATGATGGTTACTCCACAGGACATGATTGCAACTGTCGGTACGAAGGTTGTGCAGGACGTGCAAACCGCTCTTGCAGAAACATTCGAGAGCGACGCTTCGGAGCTTGCAAATACCATTTCGGCAAGCTCGTCATTTGCAACTTGGAGTGGAAACGACGACGATGAAGCCATCGAAGGCTTGTTCTGCTCAAGTGATGAAGAACACTCGTCTACAACGGATGCTATTGATGGTTTCTTCGAAAGCATTGGCCCTTATTTGCCTGAATAGCCAGTAACACAATCAGTTCAGGCAGAAATAACTCAGCCAAAAAATCTTCGGAAAGCCTCCAGGTAACACTGGAGGCTTTCTTTGTTAGAGTTGCTTTCAATTGCATGCAAACTTGCTTAAAATCACCCGCTAAACAATTTCATTGTGATCGTAGTAGCAAATCCGCATGCAAGGCGTTATTATAGTCGGAGCTTCAGATGACTCGTCCCGCTGTTGTTGAAGAGCGTCGCGAAAAATACGCTGAAGTGCTGCGAGCGATCTGCGATCTAAACGAATTTACGGCAAGAGATATACAAGCGAAGTGTACGGAAGCGAAAGCAGCTTTTATTACCCGCTTGCTTAAGCAATTGCAGCGCGAAGGTCTTCTTCAACCGCGAGTGGACCTGAGCACCGACGCTTACGCATGGACCGCTAAACGATCCACCTTTGCAAACGATGACTGGATAGCTCGGCAGATCGGCGGCGATCAAGTTACGCAGAGCCCTCTCGAAGACCGCCCGCGTGAACGCCTTCTAAAGCTCGGGGCCGGGTGCTTGCGCACGAGTGAACTGCTGGCCATTTTGATTCGCTCTGGACGCAAAGGCGAATCAGCGGTGCAGGCTGGCCAGCGAGTTGCGAATCAATTCAGCGAGCGATTGGATGCTTTGCGGACACAGTCGCCTGCGGAGTTAAAGAAAGTCAGTTCGGCGGTGTCCGAAGTGGCGTTCTGCCAGATCATGGCTGGGATTGAATTGGGGCGGCGAGTAACCGAATCGCTCCAGCAGCATGGAATTCGCAACGAGAAAATCAATAGCACGCAGGCCGCGATCGAGTACTGCGCTCGACATTTTTCGCGATTGGTCGACGATGGTTGCCAGGAAGAATTTCATATCGTTACGCTTGATACTAAGCTCCAACCGATTTCGAAACACCAAATTACGATTGGAACGCTCGATGCGAGCTTGGTGCATCCTCGCGAGGTGTTCCGCGCCGCGATTCGCGACGCTTCTTCGGCAATCCTGCTTGTTCATAATCACCCCTCGGGCGACCCGACCCCCAGTAGGGAGGATCGCTTGGTCACCGACCGGTTAAAACGCGCTGGTGAACTGATAGGTATCCAGGTGATCGACCACGTGGTTGTGGCCGCGCGCGGCTGCGTAAGCCTGGCGGAAGCTTAACTTCCTAGAAAGCCGCGTTTGGGAACCAGCCCTCGGGACAGCTGGCGTTACATTTGCGGTCTGAACCGCCTAACGTGTACCGGGTGGCGATAAAGTCGGAGTAACCCGCAAATTGCAAGTTGTCGGAATGTTGACTCGGTAAACCGATGCAACTATACTGCAACGGTTAGTACAAACCTCCTATTTTAACTTTGAAGCCGTTTTGGCACTTCTGTGACGAGGGTTATGATGATTCGAACTCGATTTACGCTACTCCTCCTCGGCCTGTGCGGCTCGATGCCAATCGCATCTGCCCAAGAAAACGTTGGCGATTTGACGAGAAACGTCGTTGCTTCGTCGCCAGCCGCAACATTCATCGACTCCTTGTACGTCAATCAATGGGTTGCTCTGAATGCATCAAATGGCATCTCTGGCAAGCTCGTTGGTCTCGACGACACGGGTAACACAGTCGCGCGTCCAGCAGTTGAAGTATCAATAATTCAAAACGGCAAGACGGTATCCAGCACCATCACTGACTTTGATGGCGCGTTCAGCCTTCAGGGGTTAGTTCCTGGTACGTTTACCTTCGTTGCGAAAAGTGAATTTACGTTCGCAACATTTGGTCTAAACATCCTGCCGAGTTCGAGCGGTTCGCCATCTTCGATCAATGTTTGTGCTTCGACGATTCCGTTTGGCTTGGCTCAACAGATCATCAGTGAAAGCTGGGTTCCTTCGACTGTCGTTGCAAGAGGCGCCACGTTTGAGAAGGATCCTTTGGGATCGAACCGTGATGTGGTCACAACAACCAAAGTGAATCTTCAGAATGGCGATTTAGTCGGTAAGGTTTCTCGAGCAGGTCTGTCGCTGACCGAGCAAGATCTATCGGGAAACATTGTTCACATTTTGCAATCTGGCCGAATCGTAGCGGATGCACCTGTTAGCCGTGATGGTGCCTTTCGCGTGAAGAGCTTGGCTGCGGGCATTTACGACATCATTGTTGTTGGCAAGAACGGTACGGCAGCAGTTGGCTTCGAAGCAGTTGCGCCTACACCGCTTTCGCGAAATGCGACTGGCAGTGGAGTGCGTTTGGTGGCTGCAGGCAACACGGTCGACTCGCTCAACATCGAACTGGCGAATCCAACTGATCTTCCAAAAACGGAAGAAGTGACGCCGGTGGCACCACCGATCGTTGAGCTCGCACCACCACCTGGTGATTTCTTCGCACCATCCTTCATGGGTGGCGGTGGAGGATTCGCAGGTCCTGGCGGTGGCTTTGGTGGCGGTGGTGGTGGAATCGGCGGCGGTGGCGGTGGTGGCATTGGAGGCGCAGGCGGGCTGGGTGGACTACTAGGTATCGCCGGCTTAGCAACTGGTGTGGCAGCACTCTCCAACGATGACGATTTCAACCCTGCTTCAGCTTCGCTGTTTGTTCCCTAAGCCAATGCAGGCGAGCCAAGAGCTCGAAACGGATTAAAGATTGCGAGCCGCTGTTTTGTAACAGCGGCTCGCGTTGTTTTGTGACCATAGTTGGCTGCGGAAAACTTGGTTACAATTTTGAACTCGAGTGCGAAAACAGCCGATAGCCTAAGCGTTAATCGTTCGCTTCCCAGTTGCGAGGATGGTAGATCATGGGTCAAGAAAACTACTCCCGATACCAACAAAATGTCATCAAGCGGTTTTACGACAACCGCGATTCCATCGCGTTTCAACGAACCCAGGAGTTGATCACAGAACTTTATCTCTCGGAAGGGAAGAAACGATTGAAGGTCTGGGATTCACTGGCCAAGAACTTGGAAAAAATCGGAGTTCCCGCTGATCAAATCGCACATTTACGGACCGAAGATAAACCTGAATTGGTTGCAAAGTTGATAACGGAAAAGGCCTAGTCGCAGTCGGCTGCGAACGAAGATCGTTTTCATGGGGAATAGTCTTCGACTGCGGACTTGACGAAGCTGAGGCAACTTCTAGACTTACGGTTCGCAAATCGGATTTCTTGCCATGGCAAGCAACCGAATTTGAAGCGCTGCCCAGGTGGCGAAATTGGCAGACGCGCAACGTTGAGGTCGTTGTGGGGGCAACCCCTTGCTGGTTCAACTCCAGTCCTGGGCACTTAATTCTTGAACGCTGTATTGTGTTTTGCAAGACTCAGTTCTTCGTTTAGAGCGAGCGCTATTCGCGTGCAGACGCCGTGCTTTCGGTGATTGCTTTCATGCCGCATCCTTCGCAACTGCCTGTCGATGAACTCTTGGCAGCTTGCACGATCACTACACTGCGACGAGGCGGCCCCGGCGGCCAGCATCGCAACAAAGTTGAGACGGCGGTTGCAATCGAGTACCGGCCCACAGGGCATCGGTCAGAAGCGAGCGAACGGCGGAGCCAAGCCGATAATCGCCGGGTCGCAATTCAACGGCTGCGATTGATCCTTGCCGTAGAGTACCGGGAGCATGAGCGAGCGCTTCCCGACTCCGAAGCTCTAGGTCGTCGCGTTCACAATGTCCCTGATGTCAGCGATCAAGATAGCATCGACACGGTAAGCGAACTTTGGAGAAGCCGAGTTGTTAACGGACGCATTCCGATTTCAGTAGATCACTTGGACTTTCCAGCGATCCTTGCCGAAGTGCTTGATCAACTTTGGCAAAGCGATTGCGACCTGTTAGCCACTAGCAAACACTTTGCAGTCTCAAGTTCGCAGTTGGTAAATCTACTGCGCTCTTACCCACCGGCTCTGCTCGCGGTGAATGCACGTCGTAATGCGCTCGGGCTGCATAAACTGCGCTAGATTGCAGTATTGCATTCAACAGCCGCTGCGTTTTCACAGCGGCTGTGCAATCGCCAAATACTTAGAAGTTGTACGACTTGTTTTTAGGATCGAAATCGGCGATCGTCAGGTTCAGATTCGTCTTGATATCGCGATAGGTGTACTCTTCAAGCAACTGTTTCTCGCCGCCTTCGGTCGCTGGCCATTCGTAAGCTGCATAACGCACTGGAATGTTCAGCTCGTCGTCGATGAAAATCTCAGCCACATGAAAATCAAAGTACGGCCGCGGCACTGGATGCGTCACTACCAACACTTTGCAAGACCGGCCGCCAATCGCAGCACCGGTGTGGAAGTCGACTTTACATTCGCCGTGCTTGCGGTCGCGCTCGCCCTTCTCGATCAACTTAACCACTAAATTCTCGAATCCGAAATCAGTGATCGGATAACGTTGCCCCTGCATAGCGATCATGCCATGCGGATCGAGGTTCATCGTTGGCAAAAAGCGACCTTTGATGCCGCCCTCATGCGCCACAATGTTTCCACCGTTCGCACCTTCCACATAGAGAACTTCGCGACCTTTAACCGTCGCCGGTTTGAGGAAGGTCATGTAGACGCTGAAAGGAACCTTGACGATTCCGTTTTCGTGCTTTCGATTGCGAACTTTGGTGAACATAAACTCATGCTCACCTAACGTTCCATTGACGCGCTCACGTTTGATTACAATCGCCGAGTAGTCAGCGATGTTAGCGCGAATGTGATCGAGACTCTTGTGTGCAATCTCGAGAGCCGGGTCAAGTGGATGCGCATTCGCGTCAGGCGCCGAAGGTTGGCTATCGTTTTTCGATATACGATAGACCGGTTCATTCTTCGACTGAGGTTCTTGCCCCCAAGCAGCAGAGGCCACGGCAGAGCCGAAAAGTGCTGAAGCGGTTAGAAAGTTTCGACGGTCAACACGTCTCATCGGCTCGCCCTTCCTTGGGATCCATTTACAAGTGAGATAAGTTCGCGCGGCAGCGGGTTTCGCCAAGCGATTCATTCGCTCCGGCTCTCCAATGCAGTTTATCGAACGTTCCCAAGTGTGAAACGAGGTCAATGCGACCGCAACTCTCTACACTCATAGCCGTCCAAGTTACGCCAACCGGAAAGAGCCTAACAAACCTTACTGTCGGTCACTCGCAAAGCCTAACTACACCCTTAGTTTCGTTGCAACAATAGCAGGTCCGAGAAAAGCGTGCGATGCCAGTCGTCCAGCGATGAAAACGGCAACTCTGCTCCGCTCCATTCACTAATCGGGTTGCTCTGCTTCGAGCTGTTTTGCTAGCTCTGCAAATTCGGTACGCTGCTGCTCAGTGATTGTTGGATACTCCAGCCCTAACGACTCGACCCTTGAGCAGATGATGTCCGCTACTGCAGCTCGAGCGTACCATTTGTTGTCAGCGGGGACCACATACCAAGGTGCAAACTTAGTACTCGTCTCGGCAAGCATCTCTTCATAGGCTTTCTTGTATGCTGGCCAAAGCTCGCGCTCCTTCAAATCGTTGGCATTGAACTTCCAATTCTTTTCAGGCTGCTGCAACCGATCGAGCAGACGCCGTTTCTGCTCGTCAGGTGAAACGTGCAGGTAAAACTTGATCACTTGCGTTCCATTGTTGGTCAGCGTTCGTTCAAACGAATTGATCTCCTTGAAGCGACTCGTCCATAGCTTTTCCAGCGACTTAGGCTTCATCGACTTGAGCTCCGGTAGACGCTGCGGAACTAGAAAGTCTGGATGCACACGCACGACCAACACTTCTTCATAGTACGAACGATTGAATAAGCTGATGTTGCCACGCTCGGGTAAGCAGTGCATCGATCGCCATAGAAAGTGATGCTGCAACTCCAGTGAGTTCGGTGCTTTGAACGCATAAGCTCGGCAACCCAGCGGACTCACTCCATGCATCACATGCCGTATGATGCCGTCCTTCCCGGCCGCATCCATGCCTTGAACGATGATCAGCAGCGAGTGACAGTCCGCCGCGTACAATCGATCTTGGGCGGCTTGCAAAGCACTCACGTCCGCAGCCAGCGATTCTTCCGCCAATTCTCGGCTATCGAATTCTTTGCCAGCTTTCGTCGAGACCTTCGCCAAGTTGATTTTCTGCTGAGGTTCGACTGCGAACTTCTTGATATCGAACCGATGTTTTTTGCCCATCTCTACTTCTCGCACTAAGACTCACGTTGACCCAAGAACCCCAGTTTAGCTTGCATAGCCGTTTCAGAGTTTCTATTTTCGCCCTCAGCCCCAAAGAATCGCTGATCACCCAACCGCCCCGAATCCCACCTCCATTCAAGACCGACCCCTCGCCCAACACTCCGACACCAGTTCCCCGAATGTAGCTCCCTGAAACTAGCTTTCCGAATCCTTCATCTCGCGACCATTGCCACACATTTACGAAACTAAGCCGTCTTTTCCAAACATACCCGTTGCCTACGAGCCGACTTTGGGTAAAAATGCCCAATCAAACGAAACGCACCTGTAGCTCAACTGGATAGAGCATCGGTCTACGGAACCGAAGGTTAGAGGTTCGAACCCTCTCAGGTGTACTCACTTAAAGCTTTGTCAGTAAAGACTTTAGAGCACTTAACTCCTCAGCCGACAGCTGGGGAGTTGTCGTTTGTTCCCCCACTAATCCCCCCACTAATCGATTTTTTTCATCGGTTTTTGAGAGGCGACGGCGGACTTCTTCACCAGCAACTTGCGTCGATCGAATCGCACCGTAATGCTTCTCCGTCGTAGCAAAATCGCGATGCCTCATGACCACCTTAATCTTCTCAGCGGTGACACCCACTTCGATCAGCCGCTTGGCATAACCACGGCGGATGTCATGCGCACTGGCATACTGGCATACTTCAGTCGTGAACCTGTGCGTCGGTCGTCTTGGCGAACCACCACTCCCGCAGCCTGTCCGATCTGCGAGATAATTCGGCTGACTCGATCTTTGGTCATCCGCTGAGTCTGCTGAACAACATCTTTTAGAGAAGCCACACTTCGCGCTCTTTGCCATCTTGTTGGCTGCCGCCGTAGAGCGGGTTGTGACAGCCTGGTTGAACTTCGACAGCGAAGATTTCATCGACTCCAGAGTGAAACTGGAGTACGGCAACGGTACGGCCTGTTGTTAAATCGACGATACCAACTCCACAGCGCATGTCGCTTGACGATTCCGTAATTGGCAGTCCGCCAAACAAATTAGTCTCGCGGCCGCGCGATAGCCCGACGAATGCAAAGTTCTGCGCGAACGACAGCCCTCGCAAAAATCCGGGAAGGAACTCGACGGTGACAAACTTTCCGGCGTTCAGGTCGACATATCCAAAGTGTCCCTGGCCGGAATTGAGCACCCACAACTGATCCGCGTAGCAACGCGGCGAGTGCGGCATGGCTAGACCACTGCAAACTATCTCATTCGTCACGACATTTTGAATGCATCCTCCATCACGTTTGTGTTCTCTCCAACCGGCGGGCATGGCAGTGTGTGCAATCATCGAGACATAAGCGGGCTGGCCATTGCGCATTGCTAAACCATTGAGATGACAGCAGTCATGTTCGCCGATCGATTCAATGAAGGGCGGGTGCCAACGAGGCTTGAATAGAGCGCCGTTTTGCAAAGTACGAAGAGCGTGTTGACGACCCACAGCCCATCGGCTCCCCACGCAATCTCGTGACTGTCGATCTTACCGATGCAGATGCTCGAACGCGCGACGTAGATCGCATCGAACCGTCCATCGGGCCAATGCGTTTCCAGCAGGTCATGAGCTGGGTGCAGGAAATGAATCTGTCGCGCCGACCCGATCGCCACGCAGTGCTCGCTAACAACGAAGTAAAAAGCAAACCGATTCTTAACTCAGTTCACATTGTGTCTTAACGAAACTTGGAGCTTATATCGATATGCTGAACTCGGTGGTTGACAAAGGTCTTGTTTTGCAAAGGGATAATTATGGTGCGTCAAAAACGGCTGACCGGGTTTACGTTAGTCGAGTTGTTGGTTGTTATTGCAATTATCGGCATACTTGTTGGCCTATTGTTACCGGCGGTTCAGGCGGCACGTGAAGCGGCTAGGCGGATGCAGTGCACGAACAATCAAAAACAACTAGCCCTAGCTTGCTTAAATGTTGAAAGTGCAACAAAGAGCTTTCCACCAGGCGTCCCAACCTATTCCGAAACGCTGACCGTTGCACCGAACAACATCAACTCGAACGGTGGAACAAACTTCCCCGCTTTTATTGTTGTAGGGTCGCAAGGAGGCGGAATGGTGCCGCAAGGACGAGCCTACGGCCCTTCGTGGACGATGCACATCAATGCCTACATGGAGCAGAGTACGCTTGATCAAAGAGTGAGTTTAGGTGTCGCTTCCGGCGATCTTGATGAATCCTGCCCCTGGGACAATTTGGACGGTCTGCCATGGCGACGTCCCGACATCGATACTCAGTCGTTTGCAAGGACCTTTCTTTCTTGTCCGAGCGCCGAACGCAGTGACGTCCTCTATTCAGATCTTTCCATTGAGAATCTCTTCAAAGCAAACTACGTAGCGTGCTTCGGAGGGCAATTCATGCGTGATGCCACGAATAGAGGGGACAGGACAAAGCGAGGAATGTTTGGAGCAGTAGAAAACGTCAAGAAATATGAATACGGTCAGAGGTTTGGGATTGGTAAGGGAACAAGGTTTGGCGATATCATCGACGGTTCCTCCAACTCCGTGCTGATAAGCGAAGCACGCACTAACGCTCGCCCCGATGGTCGTACAAGTAGTTCAGCTCCGTCCGGAATGAATCGAGACGTGCGCGGCGCCATTCTTTGTCCGATGATGGGCGGCAACAGCTTCTCAGGCTTCTTTCCACCGAACTCGCCTGGAACGGATGTAACACAAGGCTGTCCCGTGGCTACCGATCCATCGGCGTATCCATCCACACACCCAATGTTCTGCACTCAAGATCGGAACACGGATCCAGCAACTGGTGGCCAGTGGCATGTCGCTGCGAGAAGCGATCATACCGGAGGAGTCAACGCTGCGTTTGCGGATGGATCCGTGCGTTTCTACAGCAACTCGATTGATCGCAGCGTCTGGTCTTCACTGTGCACTATTGCTGGTGGAGAGGTCGCCAGCGTCGAGCAATAGGTCGCGAAATTGGAAATGCGTGATGAGCTTGCATGAGAATGCTGGCTCATCACTTCCTTGTTTCTGAAACTGCTGTTTGTGTCATACGGCTCTTTTTAAATAATGGTAAGAGGGCATTGTGCGAAAGACTTTCATGCTCTGCGGCGTTCTGCTTTTGCTCGTCGGCTGCCTGCAAAGCAGCACGACTTTGGACGTGGGCGGGGAAGAGGGCGCAAAGGTTGTATCCGCCATTGAGGAACTGAATGAAGCCAAAGCCGACGATAAGAAACTGGCTGCGTCATTTGTCAGCAAAGCAGTTACTCCTAAAGCAAAAGAGCTGAACCTATACAGCTACTATGTAAAAGGAACGCCAAAGATCGATGGTGACTTGGCTAAGTGTCTTGTTCTTGTCGAGAAGAACGACGGAACCCCAGTTGGCGATTTCGAATGGGAGTTGGAAAGGATAGACGCGACGTGGAAAATTAAGCGAGCGCCGCTGAACAAGTGAAGAAGCAGTCAATCGAAAACGCAACTTCGCCTTGGATTCTCTCGCCAGTAGCTGACATCTTGTTCATTGCAAATGTTGGCTGGGCTCTGCTGGCCATTCCCGCGCTACTGGTCGCCGGCGATGGGTCGGTAGGCTTTTGGCAGTTATATTACCTTACACTCCCGCATCGTTGGATCACTCTGTTGCTTGTCGCGACTGACCGTGATCGACGTGACAATAACGGTCGTCTACTAGTTGCGATTGTTCTCGGGTTAATAGTCATTGTCGGCGGTAGCTACTGGAGTAGCGGAGCTTTTCTTTGTTTGGGTTTTATTGACTATATTTGGAATTCGTGGCATTTCGCAAGCCAACATGCGGGTGTGTTGAGGATTTACTCTCGCAAGGCTGACGTCGGCCATGAGTCATTAGAACGTTACGGTCTACGCGCCTTCATCGTCTATACGATTTTGCGAACCGCTGGTGGCATGGTCTGGTCAACGAATCAGCTAGCCATGGCGAAACCATGGCTGTACTGGCTTGACTTTGCGATCCTTGCTATCCCTTTGCTCATCGCTATTACTCATGTCGCGCGGTGGGAAAGATCTCATATTGCAAAGACGGTTTACCTGGTTAGTGTGCTGACGCTTTATGTCAGCTATCTCGCGGCGGGGCATTTTCAACTGAACTCTTGGATCCTCGGGCTCGCCACTGCGGCCTCACTATTTCATGCGATAGAGTATTTAGCAATTGTAAGCCACTATGCTTTGCGCCGAAGACAGGTCGGTTCGGCTGATATCATTCGCGAACTCGGAAATCGCTGGGCGCTCGTGTTGTCGATCTTTATCGTCGGACTCGGGACACTGGGCTGGTGGATGGATACGTTGTCTACGGATCTGCAATCGATCTGGCAAGGGGCGAACTTGTGGGCTGCATACACTCACTACGCTTTCGATGGCATCATTTGGAAACTGCGAAAAGCATCAACAGCTCGGGCTTTGGGAGCGTGACGTGTGACTAAAGACGCTTGCGCAAAAACAATACACACCAACAGAATTTGGCCGACATTTGTCGCTGCGCAAGCAATCCTATTTGTGTCGACTGAATGGCTGTTAGTTATATCGGATGACGGACCGGTGCCGCTTTTCGCTACGTGGACTGTTGCGATTGTTCACTTGATCGCAACGCTACCTTTGGGGATTGTCTTGCAGGGGTATGTGCATTTCGTGAGGGTGCCAGTTGTTTTCCGATGGTGCAGTGCAGTGGCATGTACGGTTCTATTCTGGGTAGCGGCTGTGTCAGTTGCCACACTCGCCTCAGAGTCGCCTTTGGAGTATTGGCTTTTAGGGCTGAGTCGAGTTCTGTTATTCGCGACTTATCATTGTATCTGGATGAATTGTTACCCCACAGCATTGATGGATTCCATCGCTGCATACAGGCAGAGTCTCACGCCCATTTCCCTCGTTGTGCTGGTCTTACCGGCTATGTATGGAGTCAATGAGGTAAAGCACTTTACAGCTGCCACGGAGGCCGCGATCGACAGCAATCGCATTGTTCAAGCTCACAGAAATGCTCTTGCGCTTCTACAGCTCGATAGCTCAATCCAGTTCAACAATCTGAATGTTGCAGTGGTCGCCCGAGAACTACGAAAGCGAATCCTTGAAACCGAGCAAATGCTGACAACTTCGCATTCGACTGCAGTTTCACCATCGCAGGTGGTTATGCATCTCTTGTCGCTTTCGAGACTTAGCGAAGCCGAGGCCCTGCTAAGTACACTGCCGGACGGTTTGTCCGAGATTGACATTCTCTGGATTTTGGTGGCTCGAGAGCGAAAGGACTGGGGGCAAGTTCGGCAGCGTTGCATCGAGTACCTGCAGCGCCCGCCCGACGAACTGCAAGCGACAGTGTTCAGTTCATTGGCCGAAGCCCATGGCAATCTCGGGGAATTATCAGAGGCGATAGACGTTTACCATCGAATGATAGCGAGTTTAACGTCGGAAAGCGATGTCGCGATTGCCCATTTTCGGCTCGGTCTTGTCCACTTGGAGCAAGGCGACTCTACGGAGTCATGGTATCGCTTGAATCAAGCGATCGCGTTGGATCCGTCTTTGCGAAGCGAAGCCGTCAAGAGGTTTAGTCGCTTGAGGAACTTCAGCTGTCAGTTGCATGCGACATCGACGTCAGGCAGATAACTGGCATGGCTAATTAGTAGCGTCAGCCCCTTTCGGACAGGGCTCAAGACAATCAATTCTTAACCAAGTCCATATCTAGTCTTAATAAGAAATTCGAACTTCATCGGTACATTGAGTGTTCGGTCGTACGGCGATGCAATGCATCCAGATTTACTTTCACACTTAGCATAAGGGCTTCGTGCATGCGAGTTACGTTGAGAGCTATCTTGGCGGCCCTGTTGGCTGCAATGGCAAGTAACCAGGCTGAACTACGGGCGCATGATGGCGAGCATAAGGTCGTCGCAGTTAAGCCAGCGGATTATTACAGACCGACGGCAATGCCAGATCGCGTTGTACTGACGCTCAACGGTGATCCTCGAACCCAAGCGGCGGTTACTTGGCGCACGTCGACTGAGGTGTCAAAGGCGCTGGCTGAGATCGCTGAAGCACAAGCCAATCCTTACTTCTCCGAAAAGTCAAAACCTATCGAAGCGACCACACAGGCTCTCAAGACGGACATCAACGAGGCTCACTTTCACACCGTGAAGTTCGAAGGGCTAAAGCCTGGTGTGAAGTATGCGTACCGCGTTGGCGACGGCACCAATTGGAGCGAGTGGTTCCATTTCAAGACGGCTGCGGCAACCAATGAACCGTTTTCATTCATCTACTTCGGTGACGCGCAAAACAATGTTCGTTCCATGTGGTCACGAGTCATTCGCGAGGCTTACTCGGATGCACCCAAGGCTGCTTTCTTGCTGCATGCAGGTGATCTGATCAATTCGGCGGAAGTGGATGCCGAATGGGGCGAGTGGTTTGGAGCTGGTTCTTGGGTCAATGCGATGATGCCTAACATCGCCGTTCCCGGTAATCATGAGATGGCGAAGGGAGCGGACGGGTCCAGGAAGCTATCGCATCATTGGCGACCGCAATTTGAGTTGCCGATGAACGGCCCCGCTGGTCTCGAAGAGTCGTGCTACACGATCGCTTATCACAACATGCTGATCGTCGGTATGAACAGCAACGAGCAGCAGGAGTTGCAAGCCGAGTGGCTGGATAAAGTGCTGGCGGCTAACAAACTCGAGTGGGTCGTGTGCACTTTCCATCACCCAATCTTCTCGACTGGCAAAGACCGTGATAACGCAGAGTTGCGAGCGTTGTGGAAGCCAATCTTTGACAAGTACAAAGTTGACCTCGTGCTACAAGGCCACGATCACACGTACGGTCGCACTGGATTGAGCGTCCCTTCAACTCTAGAGAAGGAAGAGGCGGTAACGGTCGGTGCTGCGGCGAAGGCTGGTAGTGCGAATGTTCCGCAGACAATTGCCAACGTAGCGACAGGTGTCCAGAAGCTGGACGAATCCACAGGCACTGTATATGTCGTCTCAGTTAGCGGTCCCAAGATGTACAACTTGCAACGCTCTCCGTTCATGAAACGTGTCGCTGAAGATACACAACTTTACCAGATCATTCAGATCGACGGGCCAAAACTGCACTACGAAGCGCGTACGGCAGTCGGCGAACTCTACGATGCTTTCGAACTGCACAAAGTAACTGGCGAGATCAACAAACTGATTGAGATCGAACCCGAAGTCCCGCAGCGTACGCGTCCTGCAAGCCCTGCAGCGGCCAGTAGGTAACTGGCAAGTCTTCCCATGGATTCTGTTTGGAACGCTAACTTGATGAGGATTTGAAATGGTGCGCAGCGAATGCCGGGTTGAGCTTTTGCGAAGTAAATGGAGTTGGTTGATCGCAGTCTTGTGTGCTGTGTGTGCCTCGTCGGTGCAAGCCGACGATCCAGTCAAGTCCGTTCGCGAGTTGCCCGCGCGGGAGATATCGTTCCAGCAAGGTATCCACGGTTATCAAGGGACCGTGGATACGGAGATCTGGGCACTAGCCGTGAAGACAATCTTGAATGCCAATCCGAATGCGTCGAGCGATGCAGACAACGATGGTGGCGAAAGCCAAGTCTTGATGCGCTTTGACGACATCTTCGGAACAGGCGACCGTCAGATACCACCGCATGCCACCATCGTTTCCGCCAAGCTGATTGTCAGTGCCTTTGATCAAGGTTCAACAGTGAACCTGCATCGCATGCTGGTTCCATTCGGAAAAGCGGCTACCTGGGACAGCATGATTTCTGGTGTTTCGGCTGACGATTTGGAAGCCTCTCGTCACAAAGATGGGTTTACGTTCGGCAAGATCGCCGCCAGCACTTCGGGTGCAATCTTTGATGTTACCGATACCGTGCAGATGTGGTCCAGCGGCAAGCCCAATTACGGCTGGGTCTTCTTGAATACGGGTGGCAATGGTTGGGATTTCTATGCATCCGAGTTCGAGAAGGTCGAACAGAGACCGCGATTGGTCGTGCAGTACCTGCCGCTCGAATCGCCAACAGCGCCAGTCCTAGCGATTGATAAACAGTAGCGGCCCGGGGCCGAATGCTGACAAAGTTTGAAATTCGAACGTCAACACATTGAATACGTCGTTACTTGTAGTTTTCCAGCAGAAGGAAATGCTCATGAATGCTCCGCGGATGTCGTCGATCCAACCTGGTACTTGGCACTCCGATCCAGCCCACTTTCGTCCGCGCCGTCGCGATGTAATGCGTGTCGGATGGCTCGGCGGGCTGGGACTGACGCTCGGCAACTTCTTCGAACTGCGCGCCAGTGGCAATGAAAAGCTGAACGAACCCAAAGCCAAGAATGTGATCCACATCTACCTGCAAGGTGGATTTGCACATATGGACAGTTTTGATCCCAAGCCCGATGCGCCGTCGGAGTATCGCGGGATATTGGGTACCGTGCAGACATCCGTCCCCGGCGTTCAGTTCAGTAGCCACATGCAATCGTGCGCAAAAATCGCTGACAAGATCACAGTGGTGCGCAGTATGACGCACACCGAGGTCGATCACAGCCGCGGTGAACATAGCATGTTTACGGGTTATCGACCAAGCCCTGCGCTGGTCTATCCAAGTATGGGAAGCGTCGTGGCGCATGAATTGGGACCTCGTGGTGCGATGCCGCCGTATGTTGTGGTTCCGCGAGCGGGGAGTCAGTTTCTTAGCAGCGGATACTTGAGCAACGCCTACGGCCCGTTTGCACTCGGTGGCGATCCGGCTCGCAGCGGTTTCTCGGTTCGCGATCTGAGTTTGCCTGAGGGAGTGGACGACGAACGATTCTCGCGTCGCAAGTCGTGGAAGTCGCTGGTTGATGAACACTTCGCAGCAACGGAGCGTGACGATAAACTCGACACGATGAATTCCTTTTATGGTCGTGCGTACGAGTTGCTGGCCTCGCGCGAATCCAAAGAAGCGTTTAGTCTCAAGGGCGAAAGCGAGGAGACCAAGAAGCTATACGGAATGGAGAGTTGGGGGCCTGTTCTTAGGCCGCGCGCTGGTGCGAGCTTCCTGACAGCTCGACGCTTGATTGAAGCGGGAACACGCTTCGTCACCGTTACTTATGGTGCGTGGGACACACACGCTTACCACTACCGCGGGATTGAAGTCCAACTGCCAGACCTCGATCGAGCGTTCGCGGGTCTGATTACCGATCTTGATCAACGCGGATTACTGGATTCGACATTGGTGCTGGTCACTAGCGAGTTTGGACGTACACCGCGTATCAATGCGGGTGGTGGTCGTGACCATTGGCCTCGTGTGTTCAGTGTTGTTATGGCTGGAGGCGGCGTGAAGCGTGGATATGTACACGGCGCATCAGATTCGTTGGCTGCCGAACCCGCTGACAAGCCGCTGGGCGTTGAGGACTACTCGACCACGTTGTACCACTTGCTCGGCATCGACGCGAAGAAGCAGTTGATGTCTCCTGGTGATCGACCTCAAGCCATCGTGATGAACGGCCAGGTAGTCAACGACTTGCTCGCCTAGTACATGGTCCGCTTGCTAAAAGTGACTGAAGCCAAAGTGCCTTCTCACTTGTTTACCGTTTTAACCATAGAGACCGCACGCTGACGCGTTTCGGCGGAATCCATCAAATTGCATGTGGGAGTGTTTCGCTGTGCTGTTTCATTTTCACCATTGCAGGTTGAGCGTTGGAATCAGTTTGCTGCTCGTCAGCATAGCTTGCGGCGCCGAGCCGTCGATGGAATCGTTAACTCCGCGAGTGCTGCAGCGAGGAGTTACTAGCGAAGTAAAGTTTGTAGGAGCCGGCTTAGCCGAGTGCCGCGAGCTGCAGTTCTACTCGCCCGGCATTCGTTGTTCGAAACTGCAGGTCATCGATGACTACTCCTTAATTGCGACTCTGGAAGTTGATGCAAATTGCAGGATCACTGCGCATCCCTTCCGCTTACGATCAGACGATGGATTTTCTGAGCTCCGAACGCTGCATGTCAGTCGATTTCCCGTAGTGCTCGAGCCGGCGCGGAAGAGCGCCAATGAAGTCGTCACAGCTCTTAGTGAAACGGCAGACTCCAACCCAGCAAAGGCGGTGACAATTGTCGGAGTGCTGCAGGATGGCGACTATGATCGCTACTCAGTTGCATTGAAGAAGGGACAACGCTTAACAGCCGAAGTGGAGGCAATTCGGTTGGGTGGCGAGTTGCTCGACACCGTGCTGACAGTGACCGATCCTAGCGGCCAAGTGGTTGCGATCAACGATGATGGTTCGCTGTTGCATCAAGATCCACATCTCAGTCTGATTGCGGATCAAGAGGGTGCTTACACCGTCGAAGTGCGTGAGTCGAACTATGGTGGGAGTGCAACTTCGCAATACGCGTTGCATCTAGGGTCTTTCCCGCCAGTCAGCGTTGCTTATCCAGCGGGTGGTCAAGCGGGACAAACAATCGCAGTGAAGCTGCTGACGGCGAAGCAACTGATTGCTGCCGACAAGAACGACGACACTACTCAGGTGCAGCGAGTTGTTCTTCCAGTCGATGCTAGTGAGTTCCAATTGTTTGCGACCGATGATTTCGGGACATCGGCTACTCCGATTCCTTTCCGCGTATCGGCCTACCCGAATGTGTTGGAACACGAACCGAACGACAAACTGCGAGAAGACCTCGGCTCGAGCGATGCGGTTGGCTCGGTACCTAATGCGACGGTCGCGTTCAACGGAATCCTTCAACAACCGGGGGATGTCGATTACTTTCCATTTCAAGCAGTAGAAGGTGAATCGCTGCGAATCGAGACCTTCGCATATCGCATTGGATCGCCAGTAGATTCGCTGCTGTACCTTTTCGATGCGACCGGGCGTCTGCTAGTACAGAACGATGACAACGGTTCGCACGATAGTTGCATCGAATGGACTGCACCGACGACCGGAGTCTATTGGATCGCTATCCAAGACAAACTGAAGCGCGGCTGGGCTGATGGTGTGTATCGCATTGAGTTGGAGCAGACGAAGCCAGCGTTAACAGCCTTCCTACCTCGACCAGATCGCAAATCGCAGCGCAAGCAGACGATCAGTGTTCCTCAAGGGAATCGCGTGTTGGCAAAAGTCGGTTTGCTTCGCGAAGGCGTTCATGGCACTCCGACTCAACTTCGTTTTGCCGATTTGCCTGCGGGTGTGCAAGCCTCGCCAGTCTATGTTTCACCCAATGATTTCTGGGCTTTAGTCATTGTCGAAGCGAATGCAGATGCCGCGCTGGGAGGGAGTCTCAGTCAAGTTATTCCGTCCGTCGAATTACCAGGGCAAGCGGTTAACGGCGGGTTTCGTCAAGTTGTCGATTTGATTGCCGAGTCTGCGGATCGGCTTTATGAAGCTGCCACCGTCGATCGTTTAGCTGTTGCTGTAACACCCGCGGTGCCGTTCTCTGTTGAAGTGCTGCAGCCACAGACTGCGTTGTCCTTGGGGGGAACACTGGACTTGGTTGTTCGCGTCAATCGCACTGGGCTCAACTCGAATGACCTAAAGCAAACCGCGCTGAAGTCTGCAGAACAGAATCCCGCGACACCATTTGCTGCACCGATCAAGATTGAGTTCCCGTTTCTTCCTGATGGCTGCGTGTCGGAGCCGTTCATCATCATTGATGGTGATAAGAGTGAAGGTATCTTCCGAATCTCGGCTAGTCCGGATGCGCAGGCGGGCGATTACAAACTAGCTGCGGTTGCATCTGTTCACTTGACAGACACTCGCAATCGCAGCTCGCGTTCCGGCGGCAAAGACAACACAGGGTCAGAAGGAGAGAACTGGTTCCGCTTCAAGGATCGCGAGATCGCAACGCAACTTATCGACCTTACGATTGCAACCAGTCCAATCACGAGCGAATTTGAACCGATGGCTGTCGAACAGGGCGGACAGCTCAAGGTTCGCTGCAAGTTGGCAAAGCAGGGGCAGGTTCCCGATGAACTGCTCTGCGAACTGGAGGGTTTGCCGAATCGGATCGTCGCCAAAGCTTTCAGTCAGGCTTCTTCGGCGGAAGTGGTCGAGTTCGATGTGCAAGTTCCCCGCGATGCACCGCTTGGTACCTTCGCGAATATTCAGTGTCGCCTGAGCGGCGAGTTGCAGGGCTCGCAAGTGAGCTTTGTTGTGGCGTCACAGGACGATCTCCAAGTCAATGAACCCGGCAAACTCTTCCGTGCCGACGATGGTCGTATGCTCAGTCCCCTCGAAGCCCTGAGAAAGCAAAATGCAAAACAATAGAAAAGTTTGGATACTGATCGTTAGCTTACTTTCGATCGCAAGCTTGACGAGTTGGCCGGAAAGCTACGCCGAGCAAACAGAGCGTTCAGGCACAGAAGCCGCCGATGCTAAGAGCGTCAAACTAGAGTTATTCCCTAATCGAATCGAGTTCAAATATCGTGGTGACAAGCAACGCGTAATTGTGGTTGCTCAGCTTGTCGACGGCAGCTCGCTGGATGTGACGGCTGAAGCCAAGCTTTCGATCGCTGACACATCGCTTGTTTCGATGATCGCGCCGGGCGAATTGCTCGCAGCAGACGGCGGAGCGACAACTCTCGAAGCAACTTGGAAGAATCTCAGTGCATCAGCAGCAGTTGGCGTTTCTTCGGAGGCTGCCGAGCGGCCGCTTCGTTTTCGCAACGATGTGTTGCCAGTCTTGACGCGCGCGGGCTGCAATGCCGGTAAGTGCCACGGAGCCGCATCGGGTAAGGATGGGTTCGGATTGAGCTTGTATGGCTTTGATCCCGAGGGAGATCATTATCGCCTGACGCGTGAAATAAGCGGTCGTCGCATCGATCGAGCGAAGCCTGACGATTGCTTGTTGATCAATAAAGCAACGGGGCAAGTGCCTCACAACGGCGGCGCATGCATCGACATCGGCTCGCCTGAATACCGAACGCTGGTAACTTGGATCGCTCTCGGCGCGCAAGCCGACCCAGGCGATGTTGCCGTACCAATCGGAATCGATGTGTATCCCAAGCGTGCGGTCATGTCGCGACCTGAGCTATCGCAACCGTTGATTGTCTTAGCCAAATATGATGACGGCTCGTTTCGTGATGTTAGCGATCTGGCGGTGTACTTCAGCAACAATGACGCCGTTGCAACGGTCTCAGCCGAGGGGCGAGTTGATGCAACAGGCCCCGGAAGCGGCTTCATCATGGCTCGCTTCGACCAGTTCACTTCAGGCACGTCGATCGTCGTTCGATCCGGTAAAGCCTATCCGCCATTGCAATTCGAAACTCGCAACTATGTGGATGAGCTGGCCGCCAAGCGTTGGAGCGATTTGCATGTTCAGCCATCGGAAGTTTGTGATGACGAAACTTTTCTGCGACGCGTCGTACTCGATACAACTGGCTTGCTTCCCACTGTTGAACAGCGAACGGCGTTTCTGGCGCGGTCAGAGCCGAACAAACGTGAATTGTTGGTTGAAGAACTGGTTCATAGCGAAGCGTTTCTTGATATGTGGACCATGCAAGTTGCTGAACTGCTACAGATCCGCAGTGCGAATGGGCTGAGCAGTAAAGGGCTGCAGTTGTACGACGAATGGTTGCGCAATCAAGTTCGTGCAGGCGTCACTATCGATCAAATTCTGCGACAGTTGATCCCGGCAAGTGGCGGGACGTTTGAAAATCCAGCCACTGCGTACTATCAAACGGAAACCACACCACAGCTCTTGGCAGAGAACATCGCGCAGGCCTTCTTGGGCACGCGCATTCAGTGCGCTCAATGCCACAACCATCCATTCGATCGCTGGACAATGGATGACTACTACGGTTTTGCGAGCTTCGTTAGTCAAGTGGGTTACAAGCAGTCTCGTGACCCTCGCGAGATCACTGTATTCAACTTGGGCGAAGGCAACTTAAAGCACCCCGTGGCAGGGCGCGAGGTGCGTCCAAAGTTTTTGGGAGGCGAACTTGTTGACCCGCAATCCGGCGCTGATTTGCGTGAAGAGCTGGCGGAGTGGCTAACATCGAAGAGCAACTCTCAGTTTGCCAATAACATCGCTAACGTGGTTTGGGCGCACTTTCTTGGGCTTGGAATCGTCAACCCAGTCGACGATGTACGCGTCAGCAATCCGCCTACCAACCCAGAACTACTCGATGCGCTCGGCGATCATCTTGTCGAATACAAGTTCGACGTGCGCAAATTGGCTCGCGATATCTGTAACTCGAAAACTTACCAGCTCAAGACGCAGACAACGAGCTGGAATGAGTGGGATGATCGCAACTTCAGTCACGCGCGCATACGACGACTAAGAGCCGAAGTGTTGCTCGACTGCATCCATCAAGTGACGCAGACCAGCGATAGGTTGGCAGGTCTGCCGCTTGGCGGCCGAGCGATCGAGGTTCCCGACGCCGCTTCGAATAACTATTTCCTGGAGACGTTCGGCCGCGCGTCGCGCAACACTCCTTGCAGTTGCGAAGTGAGCACATCGCCCACGCTATCGCAAGCGTTGCATCTGCTGAATGGTGAAAACACTAGCGGGAAGATCGTGGAGGGTGGGCTGGTCGAACGCTTGCTCGCCGATGGCAAATCGCCAGTTGAAGCCGCTGAAGCGATCTATCTCGCCTGCTTGACACGTTTGCCCACCCGTTGGGAAAAGCAAGGGATTGCAGAACAACTCAGTGCATCCGAACAGCCCCAGCAGGAATTGACAGACCTGTTCTGGGCCATCCTCAACTCCAACGAATTCATTTTCAATCACTGAAACAGCCAATATGCCTTTCAACATTCAACGCTCTCGAGTTTTGTGGTTCTCGCTCGCCATCATGACTTTGCCTACTGCAGTGACGGTGGCTGAAGATGTGGTGGGCTTTGACCAAGTCAAACCGATCCTGCGCAAACGCTGCGTGACTTGTCACAACCCGGACGAACTACGTGGTGAGCTGGACTTGAAAGAGCTGACCGCAATCCGCGCCGGTTCAGCATCGGGAGATGTGGTCGTTGCGGGCGATCCAAGTGCGAGCATGTTGTACACGACGCTCGCGCATCTGGAAGACCCCGTCATGCCTCCGAACAGCCCGCAGATTCCAGCTCGGGAACAAGACATTATTCGCCGCTGGATCGAAGGTGGTTTAGCTGAACGCACGGGACCGAAAGTGGTTAACGAAGCAGCGATGGGCACTGGTTCTGCAACTGCTGATTCAACTGCTGAGTCAACTGCTTCGTCAAACGGTTCTGCAGCACGTTCTATTGGCAGCGAGGCGAATGAGGAAGTGGAAGGGTTGGTGGCGATTGGTGCGTTGCCACAAGCGGCCGCGTTCACGGCACTCGATGCACATCCGACGCTCGATCTGGCAGCGGTCAACGGGCTGCAACAAGCGGTGTTGTTCAAACCTTCGACTCGCGAGTGGCTGAGCGCGATCAACATTCCGCAAGGCGACGTTTCGGATCTTCGGTTTTCGCGCGATGGCAAACTGTTGATGGTGGCAGCGGGACAAGCTGCAGTGTCGGGCACAGTGACTGCTTTCGAAGTAGAAACAGGCAAACGAGTCTGGCAGGTGGCTGACGAAACCGACTCGATTCTAACCTTTGATCTTTCGCGCGACGGCAAGATGTTGGCCGTTGGTGGGCCATCGAAAACGGTGCGCATTTACGAAGTGCCAAGTGGTCGCGAAATGCATGCGTTGAAGAAGCACACCGATTGGATTCTTCGTGTCCGATTTAGTCCAGATGGGCTGTTGCTCGCGAGCAGCGATCGATTCGGAGGCATCTTTGTTTGGGAACCGATCCAGGGGACTGTGTTTCACGGCTTGAAAGATCACGCCGGTGCCGCGCACGCAATCGCTTGGGATGAAGATTCGGAAACGTTGATCTCGGGTGGTGAAGATGGCAAGTTGCGAACTTGGAATTTGCATCATGGCGAGTTGACGAGTAGTTGGGATGCGCAGGTGGGAGCGATACTGGATGTCGCGCGGGGAAGCGGCTTCATCGCGGCGGCTGGGCGGAGTGGCAAAGTGGCGGCTTGGTCAAGTCCCGAAACACTAGTTGCGGGTTATGAACTCAATGATCAAGCAGAGAGATTATCGCGGACCGCTGACGGAAAGCTCTTGATTGTAGGTGATAGTCGCGGACAGGCGTCGATCATGAAGTCGGATACGCTCGAACAAGTCGCCTCACTCAGCTTACCGACCAGTTCAAGTGCGATGCAGCAGTTGCTTGTGCGACTAGATAAAGCCGAGCAGCGTTACACAGAGCAACTGAAGTCGTCTGAACTGAAGCCCATAGCGAAAGGAATGAAGCAGGAACAAGTTGCCGACTCGGCAGCCACTCGAAAGGAAGCGCCGAAAGCTGATGTCGCTGTTCGTGAAGCCAGCAACTCAAGCCCGAAGGCTCAAGTTACCAGTGAGCTTAATCGTGAACTCAACTCTGAACTTGAAGCGAATCGTCTGCAGGTCGCTGAAGTCGAGGCACTCCTACAGCAATCCAATCGCGTGTTGAGCAGTTTAGCGAAGAACAACGAACAGCTAGTGGAATTGCTCAAGCAATCCAGCGACGCGCAGGCTGAACTCGCTCAACAGATCAGCCAGCAGGCTCGCATGCTTGCGTCGTTGCGAGCCCGCATGCAGCAGCTTGAAGAAGCGGCTGCCAAGTAGATCATTTCAAGCACTGCTCGAGAAGCAACTGATACTTCGCCCCCTGCCAATAAGAAAGCTCCAGCATGAAAGCTCCAGCATGAAGGCTCAATTTACGTTCGCATTCGCGATGATCTCGCTACTCCTGGGGCCAGGTATCCTGCCGCTGCGAGCAGAGAACTGGCCGGGCTGGCGCGGTCCGACGCGTGATGGACATACAACAGAGCAAAACCTTCCGGTGCGCTGGAGTGCAACCGAGAATGTGTTGTGGAAGGTGCCTGTTGGCGGCAGCGGGCATTCCTCGCCGATTGTTTGGGAAAAGGCTGTGTTCATTACCACATGTTACACCGATAGCCTATCGCGCCGGTTGCTAAAGATCGATCGCGACACTGGCGAGCTTCTCTGGGATCGCGAGATTGCTGTGTCACCGATTGAGGAGATGCATCGCGACAACTCTCCGGCTTCAGCAACTCCTGTCACGGATGGGAAGCATGTGTATGTGGTCTTTCTGGTCAACGGTGGCTTGGAAGTTACAGCGATCGATTTCGCAGGTGATAAAGCTTGGACGAAGCGTGTTGGTTCGTTTGAAGCATCTCATGGATTCTGTTCCAATCTAGTGCTGGATGGCGATCGGATTTTTCTCAGCGGCCTACAAGATGGGCCCGATGCATTCGTCGCCGCACTCGATAAGCACTCTGGAGAACTCGTCTGGAAAGTTCCTCGTACCAAGCGAGTTCGTTCCTACTCGACTCCTCAACTCTGTTCCATCTGCAACCGACCAGCCTTGCTACTTTCAGGAGCTGAACAAACGGTTGCATACGACCGCGAAACCGGTGCGACGATTTGGGAAATCGATGGTCCGGGGTCAAAAACGGTCTCATCGATTGTTGCCTGTGAGCAGTGCGATCTCGCTTTCGTTTGCGGTGGCCGTGACAATCAGTTCTTCGCTATCGGAATGAATGCACAACTTTCAACTGCTTCGAGTCCACCGACGATCGCTTGGAAAGCCATTAAAGGGATACCCTACATGACTTCGCCTTTGCTTTCGAAGGGGAAATTGCACATCCTGTCAGATGAAGGGATATACCGGTGCTACGATCCGGCTAGTGGCCGAGTACTCAAGGAAGTTCGCGCCGTCGGATCCCTTCAGTCGTCGATGATTGCCAGTGAAGACTACATTTATATTACGGAAACAAGCGGTCGAACGACCGTGATTAAGAATGACGAGCATTGGACGGTAGTCGCTGAAAACGATTTGAATGAGCGTGTTGTGTCCTCCTTGGCGGCATCCAGCAATACAATCTTTATCCGCACTGACAAATCGCTGATTGCACTGAGTTCGGCCAAGTCGGATTGATGGCGAAATCTGTTGTTTGGTGTTGGTTCGGGCGAAGGCCTTCTTAGATCGCGCGGTCGGCTATCGGCGAAATTCTTCACTCGATGTTGCCTTGAAATCAGACTGTTTGCAAGTTCATGCGCGCATTTGCGGCGGGGTCGCGAGCAGCGGATTTTTGGTCACTCTGTTCTCGGCGGTTTCTAGCCCTTGGTTTTTGTTTTCTGCTGTTTCGACAATTTCGCCCAAAGTTGCTTGGAGTTCTCGTTCGCGATTGTCACAATAAAGAGTGCATCGGCACGACCTGCTATGCTCATCCCGCCTAGATCATCCCGCCCGCCACGAACAGAACGAATTGCCATGATTCGCTTCATCGCATTGCTTGCCGCACTCAACCTTGCTGGTTGGACCACTGCCAGTTGGACCACTGCCAGTTGGACCACGGCAAGTGAAATTCGCTTCAATGAGCAGATTCGACCGATCTTGGCGGAGTACTGCATCGAGTGCCATGGACCGGACGCTGGAAAACTTGAAGGTGAATTGCGGCTAGATGTTGCTGACGAAACGCGGCGACTGTTTACGACCGCGAGTGCCGACGACAGTGAACTGTACAAACGAATCACATCGCATGACGACTCTGAGAGAATGCCGCCGCCGGAGACTGGCAAGAAACTCAGTGCCGCTCAGATTGCATTGCTGCGGGATTGGATCGAAGCGGGTGGGCACTACGAAGGTCACTGGGCTTATGAACCAGTTGACGATCCGCGGCCGCCAGCGATTGCGAACGCATCCACGGACATCGATCGATTCCTGCGCGAGCGGCTGGAAGCGATGGGGCTGACGTACTCGCCGTCGGTGTCGAGGGCTCAGTGGATTCGTCGGGCGACTTTGGATTTGATCGGAGTTCCGCCGACTTGGTCCGAAGTGGAAGCGTTCGTCAGCGACGCAAGTGAACTCGCTTATGAGCGCGTCATCGATCGCTTGCTCGAATCGCCGCGCTATGGTGAACGTTGGGGACGTCACTGGCTCGACCTCGCTCGCTATGCCGACACGCATGGCGGCGCCGCGATCGGCTTCACGCAGTTCCCGTTCTCCTACACCTATCGCGATTATGTGATCAACGCATTTAATGCCGACACACCCTACGATCGCTTTGTGATGGAACAGATCGCCGCCGATCAACTTGGCCTTGAACCGAACGATCCCAAGTTGGCTGGACTCGGTTTCTTGACCGTTGGCATGCAGTATCGAAACCGGCACGATACGATTGACGACCAGATCGATGTCATCACGCGCGGACTGCAAGGTTTAACCGTCGCGTGCGCTCGATGTCACGATCACAAATTCGATGCGATTCCTACCAAAGATTACTACGCGCTCTACGCGACGTTGGCCAGCAGCACGGCGCCGGAAGTGCTTCCAATCGTGGGCGAATCAACGGGCAAGCCGCTCGAGGATTACCAGCGAGCGTTGGATGCGGCTCAGTCGGAGTGCGATGACTTTACGCAGGACCAGTCGGAAGTTATGCGCGGCCGGCTTCGTATGCAAGTCGCCATGTACTTGCGCGAGTTAGCGAAAGGGACGCCCGAGCAAGATACGTCGACCTCCTTCTTGTCTTATCGAACGGACGACATCCGGCCTCTGGTGCTCGAACGCTGGCGCGCTTTCATCGCCAAGTTGCCCGACGCGGATCCGGTATTCGGCGTTTGGCGGCAACTCGCGCGCGTTGATGCAGCCAACTTTGCGACGCAGGCTACTGAGTTGCAAGCGAAGTTGTTGAAAGAGTACGGTGAGCCGATGCCGCCAGCCGCGCAGGCTAGCGTGGGAGCTAAGCCGCCGAAATGGAACCCGCGGGTGCTCGAAGCTCTTGCCGCCAAGCCGCCGCAATCGATGCTTGAGCTGGCCGACTTGTACGGGGAACTGTTCGGCAAAGTCTATCAAGACTGGCTGGCTTCATTACAAGTTGTTGCATCGGAGGCGCGGCCGGGAGCTGAGATCGTGCCCGACGAAGATCAGAGGCACATCGAAATCAACAGCGCGATTAATCGGCAACTGCGACACTATCTTTTCGCTCAAGGAACTCCCACTGCACTCCCCGACAACGTCGCATCGTCATTGCTCAATCGAACTGTGCAGGACAGTTTGGGAGGTCGCAAAGGTGCGATTCATGGTTTGCATTTAAATTCACCGGGGTCACCGGCTCGAGCCATGGCCTTGCAGGAGGATCCGAACGCGAACTCGTTCTTCGTTTTCCTCCGCGGCAATCCGGTTCAACGCGGTGAACCCGTTGAAGCGGGATTTTTGTCCGCAATCTCAAATGAGAAATCGCAACCGTTCCGCGCTGGCAAGCGTCGGCTGGAACTCGCGCAAGCTATTGTGTCAGAAGATAATCCATTGACGCGCCGAGTAATCGTGAATTGGGTTTGGCAGCAGCATTTCGGTCAGGGACTAGTGCGAACGCCGGATGATTTTGGAACGCGCGGTCGAACGCCGACTCATCCGCAACTGCTCGACTATCTGGCAACTACTTTCGCGAAGGACGGTTGGTCGATCAAGAAACTGCACCGGCGAATCATGCTCAGCGCGGCTTATGGTCAAGCTTCGCAAGAGAACGAGGCGGCGAGGGAGATCGATCCCGAAAACGAATTGCTTTGGCGGATGCCGCGACGGCGGTTGGAATTGGAAGCGATGCGCGATTCGATGCTTGCGGTTTCTGCCGAGTTGGATTCGACGATGGGTGGACGGCCAATTGATTTGCAGGCGAGCCCCATTGTGCCGCGACGCACCATTTATGGTTTTATTAATCGCGATATTGTTTCTAATTTCGCAAGCACTTTCGATGTAGCCAATCCGAATGCGTGCACTGCGAAGCGACCCGATACGACGGTTCCGCAACAGACGCTGTTCGCGTTGAACTCGGAGTTTATTCAAGATCGCGCAGCGCGTTTGGCTAGTTTGGCTGAGAGCGCCGCTACGGAGTCGGAATCGCGAGTGCGGTGGCTGTATCAGCGCGTGTTCGCGCGTGAACCGAAAGAGTCGGAACTCGCTTTAGCGATTAAGTTCGTGACCGAAAGTGCTCAGCCGGAAATCACTCCGACTGGATCGACAAGCTCGACACCGTGGCAGCAGCTCGCGCATGTCCTTCTAGCCAGCAACGAATTCATCTTTTTGGATTAGCAAGATGCATCAATCGAACAATCGACGCGAGTTCCTTCGTCGCTGCGGCATGGGTTTTGGCTCGCTCGCACTTGCCGATTTGCTTTCGCAGTCTGCGCACGCCGGCGCGGCGACTCACTTTCCAGCTCGTGCGAAACATGTGATTCACATCTTTCTCAACGGTGGCGTTTCGCAAGTCGACACGTTTGATCCCAAGCCAGAGTTGACGAAGCGCGGCGGCCAGATGTTGCCCTTTGATAACTTGCAAACAGAACGCAAAACTGGCGTCGCGCTCCCTTCGCCGTTCAAGTTCAAGCAACACGGTGAGAGCGGCATTCCGATCAGCGATCTGTTTCCGCACTTGTCGCAGTGCGCGGACGAAATGACAGTCATCCGTTCGATGCACGCGGAGTTGCCCAGCCACGAGATGTCGCTGATGTTGATCAACACGGGTGACCAGCGACTGGTGCGTCCAAGCATCGGGTCATGGTTGACGTGGGGCATCGGTTCCGAAAATCAGAACTTGCCGGGCTTCGTGGCTTTGTGTCCCGGCGGCTTGCCTGTTGGCGGCGCTGGGAACTGGCGATCCGCTTTCTTGCCCGGCGCTTATCAAGGCACGCTGATCGACACGTCGAATACCGATCCAACGAAACTGATCGATCACATCCGCAACCGCCGCCTGAATGCACAGCAGCAACGAGCGCAGTTCGATTTGCTGCAGTCACTGAACGCTCAGCACTTAGCCGACCGCCCCGGTGAAGCGGCGATTGAAGCGCGTGTGCAGTCGTTTGAGTTGGCGTACCGCATGCAGATGGAAGCGACCGATGCGTTCGATCTGAATCAAGAACCGGAACACATTCGAAAGTTGTACGGCGATGGGCCGCAGAATCGACAGTTGTTAATGGCACGACGTTTGGTGGAACGCGGAGTTCGATTCGTTCAGATTTGGCACGGGAATCTGCAACCGTGGGACAGCCACTCGAATATTAAAGAAGAACATCGCCGAGTTGCGAACGAATGCGACCAGGGGCTAGCCGCTTTAATTATCGACCTCAAGCAACGTGGGATGCTCGATGAGACTTTGATCGTTTGCTCCGGCGAGTTTGGGCGCACGCCGTCAGTCGAAATGGGACAGAATGGTTCCGGAGCTGGGCTGGGCCGCGACCATAATCACTGGGGATTTTCGCTGTGGATGGCTGGTGGCGGATCGCGGAAAGGGACCATTTATGGAGCCACCGATGATTTCGGGTTCAAGGCGATCGAGAACCCCGTTTCAATCCACGACTTGCACGCCACGATGTTGCACCTGATGGGACTCGATCACGAACGATTGACGTATCGTTACGCCGGCCGCGACTTCCGCTTGACCGACGTTCACGGCAAAGTTGTTCACGATGTTATTGCAAGTTGACTTCACTAGCTATACAACGCCAAGGTAGTCCGCCAATACAGAACGCTTTGACGTGAAGCAGTTAAGCGGCTTTCCTGTGTTCGTGGTTTGTGGCGCCAGAGTACATTTTGAACGAGACGGTGTCCTGCTGCTTGCCAAGTTGTTTTCTTGAGAAAGCGATGCGATCAGCGACTTCGTTCATCACTGTGGCATTCTTTAATCCGGCTGACCACGCCAACGCAGTGGCTACCGTGCCGGTGAATACGGATGCGATGATCGAGGTGACGGAAACTGCGAAGCTATGAGTGGCGATGCCATGAGCTGCGGCGATGCCAGCTAATTCGTTGATCGTTGTAGCGGAACGACGTGTCGGCAGGTCAACTTTCGAGACGTCGATTGCTGTCTGCGATTCACATTCACACTGCATCGCGAGATCGCTCATCTGCATTGCAAGTTCGACATCAGCGCTGCCTGTTCCCAATTCCTCGTTCCAACCATCAAGTGCTAGCAGAGCTCGGCGTCGGTAGAAACCAGCGACCAAAGTTGGTGCAGCGGCGGTCTCGCCCTTCGACTCGACGCGAGCGCTGCGCAGGTTGGCAGCATTTTTAATCGAAGTCGCTGAGATCCCAGTGACTGTGCTACGGCCAATCTGCAACTTTGGCGAAACAGCGGCGACATCCGAGGTCGCCAATCGCTCGAGCGCTCTCTCTGCCCAATTGGCACTCACAACAACGCCATCGAGCAACGTGCAGACGGCTGGTGAGCAAGCTGCCATTAGGCCCGCGTTCAGTAGTTCGACGACCGTCGACTCAGGTTCTTCCTGGACGTAGACAATTTCGTCGGACAACTGATAAGGGTCGCAGTAGGTTCCGTCATGAACGACGATGACCTCACAGTCGCGAGGACGGTTTTCCAGCACCGAGAGAATGGTCTCTTCAAGTCGCTGGTCATCGTTGCGATAAGGAATAATGATTGAGAGGCGTGGCACAGAAAATTCCTCCTCATTGACGGATTTCGTCAATAGTGAGAGGCTGGCCGACGGCGTTGCATCATGCTTGCCATTGACCTTCCCTGGTCTGAAGCTTGGGTAGCGAACCACCCTTTAAAAGTCACCGCGGGCGGCAACAACACTGATTTCGGACAGATGCCTCCTGAAAATCGACTCATTTGATACTACTTGGTGTGGAACGATCTGGGCGCCTTGCGCAGTGTGCGGAGACTTTGCGTTTAAATGGCGAGTACGCAGGG
Organism: Pirellulaceae bacterium; assembly: GCA_041739135.1. Taxonomy (GTDB): domain Bacteria; phylum Planctomycetota; class Planctomycetia; order Pirellulales; family Pirellulaceae; genus Aureliella. The sequence continues at coordinate 38,397 of JBGSOM010000136.1, read as the reverse complement.
ATTAGAGAGCATTGCAACCAAGGATTCTGAATGGATAGTCGCAGACGGCGCTATTGCGTCACAGGGCGGACTCTCTCTATAAGACCTTGACTTGTTGCCGGCCGGACCATGCCACGCTAAGTGCTATCATTGAAATGAAGTTTTACCGAACAGAACGATTTGTGCTGTGCAGTCTGCTCGCCGTGCTGGCTGTGGGGTGCGCGGATAAGTCGAAGATTCGTTACAAAAGCGTCGCTGAGCTTTATCAGGAAGCGGTTGAAAGCGCGCGTCGCAGCGAAGCATCAACTGCGGTTCAGATAGAGATGAACGATGCCGCGCGACCGTTCCAAGGCTCACTTGCTAAGGCGGGAGAAGTCTCAACGGCGAATGAGTCTGCGGCGAGTGAACCTGCGACGAGTGAAAAACGAGTCAGCGCTCAATTCGCTTCCGCAAAGACGATGACCTCCAGCGATGCGAGCGTCGCTGACCTGCCCGTGTTGCCTGCAATCGATTCGCAGCCCGCATCACGGCCGGTCCCCGGTGCTACACGGGATGCGGAATCGAAAGTTGAGCCGACGCTGGACGCGCAGTCGAAGCAGTCCGCCAAGAAGGCTCGGCAAGCCGCGCGACAAGCGGCGAAGCAGTCTGCAAAACTGGAAATCCTCAATGCAAGCCTTCCTCCCGATATTCCAGTCGTCTCTTCGAGTTGGAATTTTGACCAGGGCGCAGCGACTAACAAAATCGTGATCGCTCCCGAACTCCTGCCCGGTTTACCTGATCCAAGAGGCAATCTGACAAATCCACTGATCAATGAAATCTTCGAACAAACGGAAATTCGCGAAGCGATCGATATCATCGCGTCTGTCAGCGGAGAGACTGTCGTTGTCGATGAATCGATTGGTGGATTGGTAACGTTGCAGATTAAGGACGCAAGCTTCGAACAAGCTTTGGAGATGCTGCTTTTGCCACTTGGCCTAGTCTATGTGCAGCATGAAGGAACATATCTCGTTTCGCCAGCTGACCCAGAGTCTCCGCTTTTCAACATGATAAGCACTCGCCAGCAATATTCTCCCCGCAATCATCCGCCAACGAAACTTGCGGCTTTGGTCCCACGACGCTTATCGCAATTTTTTCAGTTGTCTGACGATCGCAATTTGATTGTCATTGAAGCACCGCAGAAGATTGGCGAAGATCTTCTCAATCGTCTGCAAGAGCTCGATCAACCAGTTCAGCAAGTGGTGCTGGAAGCGATCGTTTGTGTCAGCGCACCGGATTCTGGGTTTCGCTTTGGTTTCGACTGGAACCACACGTTGCAACTCAACAATGTCGACCAAGTTAAAGTTGGCTTGACCGGCTTGGCCTTCAATGGCGCGGCGAGTAAGTATGGCGTGAACAATGCATTCGACGATTTCGCGGTGACTTCAGCGTTTGTGCAATCGCTGGCGGCGAACGGATACGTAACCATTCGTGCAGCTCCGCGAGTTACAGCGAAAGATGGTGAGAAAGCATCGATCGCTATCGAGCGCGAGACTTTCTTTAGCTTGCAACCGACGAATGCGAATCTGCTGTTCCGCCAGGATGTGCAAAAAGTCGATGCTGGTATCAACCTGATGATCACACCACACATTCGCGGTGACATGATTACAGTTGAAATCGAACGCGCCGAAGTTAGCGAAGACATTCGCACCAACAACGCAGCAACGGCGCAGAATAACAATACGTTTCCAACGATCAATCGGCGGATCGTTTCAACGAAAGTGGATGTGCAGGATGGACGCACGATCGTTATCGGCGGATTGGTGCAGCGTCAAACGGTCGAACGTGTTAGTAAGGTTCCATTCCTCGGTTCACTGCCAGGCATCGGCGGGCTGTTCCGAACGGTTGAGAAGCAAGACCAAGACAACGAAGTTGCCATCTTTATTTCGCCTAGAATCGTTCGCGATCCTTATTGCGTTGATCCTGATTGATCTTACTAGCTGCTTGCCGAGCGCGATTCATAGAGTTCTCTAACGAGACTCGGCGATCATTAGCCACTCACTGTGCGATCAGAAAATGCTCTTACTTCAAAGTCCTTTCAAGTACCGCTCCGATCGTAGTGTTGGCAATTTGATCTTCAAATTTTTCGTCTTGGCGGTGTTGCCGTCACTGTTGCTGTCACTGGTGCTGGTTCTGGCGACTCAACCGGTCTGTGCGCAATCGCAACGCAACATCACGGTCCAAAGCAACTTCAATCCAGCTTTTCAAATCGAACCGCTCGTGCAACGCATCAGCGGTCGGCGTGGTGAGATTCTTCACTTTCAATTTACGTTGCAAACGCTCAATCGCGATACGGATATTGAGATTCTCAAAGTCGGCTTAAGACAAGACATCACAGGCCAAGTGCTGCAAGACGAACGAGGTGGGGCGACCAACCCGATTGAGATCGTTGGTCCTTCGAAGGTCCATCTGCGGCGCGATATTCCCTATGTGCTCGAAGGAATTCTGCGTGTTCCGGATAGCGATGCGAGTTTCCATTCGCTGGGAATTCTCGTCCGCGACTCTGGAACAAAGAAGGACCCAACCCCTGAGTTCGATGCGCAAGGGAAGCCTATCACCAAAGCTGGGATACGCTTTGTTACCAACTATGTGCTGCGCGTCGATCTCGATGTTAGTGGTGCCCGAGGCGAACAGGCGAAAGCACTTGTTCTGGAAGAAGCTCGTGTTACTCCGTTCAACGGTTTGCCCAAGATCAGCGTTGTTGTTCGCAATCCAGCGAGCACTGCATTCGAATACCAAATGCGAACGCATCTGCGATCCTCTCCCAGCGACCGAACCTTCGACGAACTGCGTATGGTTATGCCCGTCCGCGCTACGATGGAAAACGAGGAACGTTATGTCGGTCGAGTATTGCCGGGGTGCCGGGTTCGGATGGAAGAGATGCTGCCGCAACACTTGCTTAGCGGCACTTATCAGTTGGAAGCCGAATTGCTGGACGGCGGTCGCGTCATCAATCGTCGCACCTTCGAAGTCGAAGTCAACTCAGAAGACTTCCCGGCTCAGGAGGTTAAAGTGAAGCAAGTTGGCGGAGGGCTCTACATAACTCCCGCTCAGCTTGAACTCTCCCAAACTCGCGGCGGGCAGCGGCGCGCGACGATCGAGTTTAGGAACACGTCGAATCAATCCAAGACCATATCGGTAACATCTGAAACCCTGCAAGGCACGCCGCTTAGCACAGTAATCGTTCAGCCGGAAGCGTTTACCTTGTCCGCAGGCCGCAGTCGCAAGATATCGATCACACTTCGATCCAAGTCAGACTTTACCAACCCTATCGACTTCGGTTTTTTGCAAGTGAAAAGCAACGATCCAACGCAACAGTTCTCCTATAGCGGTGCTCTTCCTCTCGCGATCATTCTCGGCCAGACCAGCGAACCGAAAGTTGAGATGGAGCCGTTGCGATTTGTGCCGGATATCAAGTACCCGAGCTTTCGTTCTGTGGTCACTAATCATGGACCGGGCCATCTGCCGCTCGACGCACGTTTGCTGATCGCATCCGAATCCGGTCAACGCAATGTGCTGGCCGGTGGTTTCGGGAAGTGGCTAATGCCCGGCGAGTCGGCGAACCTCGAGTTTCGACTCGACCGCGAATTGACGCCCAACAACTACCAAATCATCTGTGAGCTTCAGAACGGCCAAGAACCGATCATCAAGAAGCAATTAATCACCGTCACCGACTTTGATAATTCAAAACCAGCGAAGTGATCGTAATGCGCATCGTATCGCTACTGATTGCCGGCGGTCACATTAACCCACGCGACATAAGCCAACCATAGCAACCAAATCGCATACGCAAAACTGGAAATCATTATGACGAATTTGCTGCGTTGAAGGCCTTTGCTAGGTAAGTCCTGTTGTTGATCGATTTCCAAAGTCACTTCCTTTGTCGCAGATTGAGTTCGCCGAGCTGTATATTGGTTTTTTTAGGGTTTATGCCGCCTTAGAACAGTTCGTGAATCTCGCGAAATCCCGAATCAACTAGCGGGAAGGGTCGACCAGCCGGGCCGGGCAAGTGCTCCGTGAGCTTCAAACCGAGGCTATGGAAGATGGTGGCGACAACTTCCGGCGGTTCAACTGGGCGATCATCCGGCACTGCGCCGATCGGATCGCTCGCCCCAACAACTTGCCCACCTTTAACGCCACCGCCTGCGAAGTAGACGGTGAAACACTGCGGCCAGTGATCGCGACCACCCGCAGGATTCACTTTTGGAGTTCGACCAAACTCGGCCATGTTCGCAACCAGTGTATCGCCCAGCAAACCGCGTTCGGACAGATCAGCGATCAGCGCCGCGTAGCCTTGGTCATACATGGGCGCAACGATATTCTTCATGCCTTCGATCGATGTAAACGGTTTGCTACCATGGATGTCCCACGTGATTTCGTCGAAGACAGTAAGAAACGTATTGATGGTTACGAAACGCACGCCAGCTTCGACGAGACGTCGAGCGAGCAAGCAGCATTGGCCAAAGCGATTCATGCCATAGCGTTCTCGCATTTGTGTTGACTCTTTAGACAAGTCGAACGCATCGCGAGCTTGCGGGCTAGTCATCAAACGGTAAGCGGTCGCGAAGTGCTCGTCCATCAGCTTCGCGCTCTCGCTCGCCTCGAACTGCTTCATCGACTCTTCGACAGTGGCTCGCAATTTCTGCCTGCGCTCCAAACGCGCCGCGGGAATCGAGGCTGGTGGTAACAGATCGGGAACTTTGAAGTTCTCTTTAGAGGGATCGGCAAGCAGTGCGAATGGATCGTAAGCTTTGCCAAGAAATCCGCCAGCTTGTCCGTTCGGCAAGTTGCCCCCACCACGCCCCATCGTTTCTGGCAGAACAACGTGCGGCGGTAGATCTCCTCGCGGACCTTTTAAATACCAAGCCGCGGATCCAACGTGCGGCGTGTTCACTCCGCCAGTAAACAGTCGGCCTGTTTGCATGATCTGCCAGCCCGCATCGTGCACCGCCGCGCCGCGGTGGAAACACGATCGCACCAAAGCTATTTTGTCGGCGATCTCAGCGTGTTTTGGGAGAATCTCTGACAGTTGGATTCCATCGGCGACTGTCGAAATCGGTTTAAAGGGACCGCGAATCTCAGCCGGCGCATTCGGCTTCATGTCGAACGTATCCAGTTGACTCGGTGCGCCGAGATTAAAGATCAAGATGCACGAGCGTTTATCCTTCGACGGATCAACCAACCCAGCATCTTTGGCTTGCAACAACTGCGGCAAACCCAATCCAATTGCACCGAGCGTTCCGACTTGAAGAAAGTCGCGTCGAGTCGCACCATCACAAGTGTGCGCTTTCCCTTTTCCGATCAGATCAAGCATCTTCAGCCTCGAGAGGTCAGGGCTTCAGCCAGTAAGGAACAAGTCGTTCTTTTGCTAAGCAGTCTATTCTAACACACCGCCCGCCCTCGTTTCACTTCCAAAGCGATTTCATCGACCTCACCCTACTTGCTACATCCGCTCGATGCTAACCCGACTTCCGCAGGTGATCGCATGCACTGCGGGATCGGTTTGGGGAGGGGAACTTTCGCGATATTTGCCACGCCCTTCGCAAAGCCTCAGAGCGTGCCACCCGTGCCACCCTATCAAATCCGCCGTTGACAATTTCCCAGCCGCACTTGGTGCTTTGTGGCCCAAAGGAGCGTTGAATTGTGTTTCGAACCAAGTTGCTTGTTACCCGCGGGCGGCCTCACCACTGAGGGTTGACTGAAAACTTGCCAGTTAGGGCTCGACGGCTTTGGGCGGCTGCGGTAGACTCCTGAGTTCAATTTTCAGCAAAATTTCACTACACGACCAGACTTGAAATTATGTACGCGATCTTCGTCGACGGCGGCCGCCAATACAAAGTTGAACCAGGGCAACGACTCGATATCGATTATCGTGACGGTTCGGAATCCGGCGATATCCTTGAGTTTTCGCAAGTTTTGGCGATCGGTGGCGACGGCGGGCTGAAGCTGGGAACGCCTGCACTGACCGGTGCTAAAGTGACCGCTAAGGTAATCGGGATGGAAAAGGGCGAAAAACTGTACATTCAAAAGTTCCGTCGCCGTAAGAATTCGAAGCGCCGAACTGGTCATCGTCAAAAATATACCCGCGTTCAAATCGACGAAATCGCTAGCTAAGCGATTTCCCCGATCAATTAAATGTAAACGCCACAAAAGCTGCCCTCGGGTGGCTTTTTTCTTTTCGTTCGCGATCGACTTTGGCGCGCGATCTTCTCCGCTGAGTTACATCGCTCGATTGGCGATGCGTTGTTGAAGTGTCCCGATTTGGTAGATTGGGCAAGACGCGGCGTAAACTATAGCTTTTTCCGGTAGCTTGGATTCTAGCTATTGAATCAGCCGAATGTTGAGGGAAGACCAACATAGAGCGCGAGCGATTGACGCGTTCACTGGGCACCTTCGCCGGGCAAGTTCACTGGGCAAGTTCGGCGAGCGTGTTCGACTGTGGGAAATTGCAAATAGCACTGAAGGGATCGAAAGCGATGGCATCCGATGTTCGCTTAAAAGAGCAGTTGCCAGATCTTACTAACACGATTGTAGCAACCTACACGGCGAGTGACCGTATCAATCACTTGGGACACTGCCCACTGCCCAAGTACGAAGTCATCATCTCGATTCTGGACGACTTGAAAGATATTCTGTATCCCGGCTTCCGACGTCGCGAAGGGCTGCACATCGGCAACGTGACCTATCACGTTGGTAATCTGATCGATGGCTTGCACGACAAATTGACCATTCAGATTGCGCGCGCCTTGCAGCATGATGATCGCGTCAAGCAGCGGAAGAGTGAGTGCGAGAGTCAAGTTGACTACGAGGCTAAGGGGCAAGCCATCGCGATTCATTTCCTGCAGCAGATACCTCGCCTGCGGCAGTTGTTAGCGACTGATGTGGATGCAGCGTTTGATGGCGACCCCGCCGTTAGCAGCCGCGATGAGATTATCTTTTGCTATCCGGGATTAGAAGCCATTACGGTGTATCGTATCGCTCATGAATTGCGACGGCTGGGCGTGCCTTTCATTCCGCGCATGATGACCGAGTGGGCGCATCAGAATACCGGCATCGATATCAACCCAGGTGCGACCATTGGCGAGTATTTTTTCATCGACCATGGAACCGGTGTTGTGATTGGCGAGACGTGCGAGATCGGTTCCTATGTGAAGATTTATCAAGGTGTGACGCTCGGTGCGCTCAGTTTCCCAACGGATGCTGATGGCGAATTGATTCGTGGGCAGAAGCGGCATCCGACGATTGAAGATCGCGTTGTGATTTATGCCAACGCGACGATTTTGGGAGGGCGAACTGTTTTGGGACACGACAGTGTCATCGGTTCGTCGGTATGGATTACCAGCTCGGTTGCGCCGCATACGACAGTGGTTCTCGAGAAACCAAAACTGCGTGTTCGAAACGGATTGCCCGACGACATGCTGCCGGAAGCGAATTATCAAATTTAGTTGTTGGTCAACGCGCGGTCCAACCGCCATCGACCGTCAATAAGCTGCCGGTGGTATAGCTGCTGGCGGGGCTGGCAAGGTAGATTGCGGCGCCTTGAATCTCTTCCAAGTTGCCCCAGCGATCGAGTGCCGTGGCGCCAACGATAAACCGGCGAGCCTCTTCGCTGTCTTTGATCGTCTCATTAATCTCCGTCAAGAACGGACCGGGACAGATCGCGTTGCAGGTGATGTTAAACGGCGCGAGCTCAAGACCAAGCGTGCGCGTCATTTGCACAACCGCTCCTTTGCTGGACGCGTACGGAGTTCGATTTGCGAGGCCTACAACGCCGAGCGCACTCGCAAGGTTGATGATGCGGCCGTACTTCGCTTTCTTCATGAAGGGTATAGCGGCGCGGCAAGCGTTCCAAGTTCCATAGACATTGGTTCTCATGACCGCATCAAATTGCTCTGGAGTGATTTCGTCAATCGGTCCGCGGATGTTAATGCCCGCGCTGTTGATCAGGATATCGACACGTCGCCAGCGAATCATCGCAGCTTGCAGGGTTCGCTCAAGCGAAGCCAAATCGTTGACGTCGGCTGCGTGTCCAACTGCGTCGACCTCGTACAGGTCAGCGATTTCTTGTGCGGCTTCGATCGCTTGATTGCTAGTGCGACTGACTAACATCACACGCGCACCGGCTGAGGCCAGCCCCGCAGCCATGGCGAGTCCGAGTCCCTTTGAACCGCCGGTGATGATTGCGGTTTGACCATCGAGCCGAAATTGTTTGATTCCTGGAAAGTCAACTTGTGGAGCGGACATGCGAGGGCTTTCTTGACACGAAGGAATTACTCAACACTTTGATCGTATAGAGTATCCGTTCGCATACCTCGTCGCTCGTTGCACTGCAGAAAATCGTTGCATGGCAGAAAAACTGTGCAAAACCACAGCTTTTCGATCTGCCATGCGTTACAGTTTGCGATTCAGCTGCGCATTCGCCTGCTCACGGTAGTAATCGATCGTGCGACGCAGACCTTCCTCGAGCGTTACTGCAGGTTCGTAGTTCAGGATTTTCCGAGCCTGCGATATGTCTGCCAAGCTTTCACGAACATCGCCGACGCGCGCGGGCTGGAAGTTCGGTTTGACTTCGATGTTCAGCATCTCGCTCAATAATTCAAGTAGACGAAGTAAGGAGGTGCGGCGTCCGTCGGCCATATTGATAATTTGGCCTGCCGCGTCGGGAGCTTCTGCGGCCAGCAAGTTACCGTGCACGACGTTCTCGACGAAGGTGAAGTCGCGAGACTGGCCGCCATCGCCGTAAATGATCGGAGGCTTTCCGCTGAGAATCGCAGTTACAAACAACGGGATCACTGCGGAGTAAGGGCTGGCCGGATCTTGACGAGGTCCAAACACGTTGAAGTAGCGCAGTCCGACCGTCTCCAAACCAAAGCTGTGATAAAACGCTTGACAATAAAGCTCGCCGGCCAACTTCGCGGCTGCGTAGGGACTGAGCACTTGGGGCAAGTCGATCTCACGCTTGGCGGTATAAGGGCGGTCACCGTAAGCGCTGCTGCTGGCCGCATAAACGACGCGACGCACACCCGCCTTCACCGCTTGATTAAGTACGTTGAGTGTTCCAGTTACGCAAGCATGGTTCGTCGCCAACGGTTTCTCGATACTCATCGGCACAGAGGCTAACGCAGCTTGGTGAAAAACCAGTTCGACGCCTTGCATCGCCTTGGCGGTTACGGATTCATCTGCCACATCGCCTTCGATAAATTCGACATTCTCGGGCAAATTGTGTTTGAATCCGGTGCATAGATTATCGAGCACACGGACTTTGTCGCCGCGTTTCACCAGTGCCGTTGCGATGTGCGACGCAATAAATCCGGCTCCGCCAGTTACCAACACGTTGGCCATTCAATCTGATCCTTTGATTTAGTTCTTAGTAGCGACTCGAAGTTTACATTCGGCTCGCGACACCGCTTTTCTCAAGCGGATGCAGTCCCTGAAAAGTTAACGCAGGTGCTTCGGCATCGGGGAACATCTTGCCACGATTCGCGATTTCGAGCGGATCGCAGGCGAATCGCAAACGTTTCATGCAGTTGAGCGAGTCTTCCGAAAACATGCTGGGAAGAAATTGCTTCTTCTCCATGCCGACTCCATGTTCCCCGGTGATTGAGCCGCCGAGATCGACGCAAAGTTGCACGATTCTTGCGGCGAGTTCCTCAGCGCGATGCAGTTCACCAGGCTTGCGACCATCAAACATGATCAGTGGATGGAGATTGCCATCGCCAGCATGAAACACGTTAGCGACCTGAATGCCCGCTTCGTCGCTGAGCTGTTGAATCGACTCGAGTGCGAACCCGAGTTTTCCTCGCGGTACAACTCCGTCTTGAACAATGAAGTCTGGGCTGAGTCGACCGACGGCTGAAAAGACGCTCTTGCGACCCTTCCAAATCTTCGCCCGCTCCTCCGCATTCGCCGCAATCAGCACCTCGGTCGCTTGACTGGCAGCGAGCAGTTCGTCGAGCTGCAAGCGTTCGGCGGCAACATTCTCGGCGCTTCCGTCGAGCTCCACAATTAGAACCGCTTCCACATTCTCAGGGTAGCGAGCGCCGACTGCGGCCGAAGCAGCTTGCATGCTCAGACGATCCATGATTTCGATCGCCGCCGGCAGCAGCCCGCTAGCGATGATGGTTGCGACAGCGCGGCCGGCGTCCTGCAACGTCATGTAGCCCGCGAGAACCGTGTGATAACTTTCCGGCTTGGGCAGCAATCGCACTTTGATCTCCAGCGCGATGCCGAGCAATCCTTCGCTGCCAACGATCAAGCCGAGATTGTCCGGGCCGATGCCTTCGCCATCTTCGCTGCCCACTTCAACCACGGATCCATCACCCAGCAAGACTTTCATCGACAAGATATGGTTGCTGGTCATGCCATACTTCAGGCAGTGCGCGCCACCCGAGTTGAAAGCAACGTTACCGCCAATCGTACAGACCTGCTGACTGCTTGGATCGGGCGCGTAGTACAACTTCGCATGCTCAACGGCTGCGGTTAGTTTGTTGTTGATGACTCCGCATTCGACAACCGCTGCGCGGCCAGGAATGTCGATTTCGACAATTTTGTTTAAACGATTGAGGCTGATCACGACGCCATCGGCGCATGGCAGTGAACCTCCGGAAAGGCTCGTGCCGCTGCCTCGAGCGACGAAGGGGATTGAGTTTGCGTTGCACCAGCGGACGACTTCAATGACTTCCGCTTGGGTTTGCGGCACGACAACGGCCAGCGGTTTGACGGCGAAGGCGGTCAGGCCGTCGCTTTGGAATGCAGCCTGCGCGCTGGGGTCGGACAGAATGCGGTCCGCTGGGACAACCTGAGCCAACTGGAGTGGAACGTCAATCATCGTTTAGGATCAGCCAAATATGCGTCAAGCTGCTGATACGCAGCGGAAGTGTTCGGGCAACCCATTATAGCTTGGCGAGCAGCGATTGAGTCGTAGTCACGCGAAGTAGGCTGGGCGTATAATGAACAGCGACGACAGCGATTTCCTCTCGCCTAACGAATGCACTCAAGCGATCTCACGCAAATTGGATTTGAAGATGACTGCAGTTGCAACCGAACATCAACCGACTTGGCAGACCCATCCGCAGGCTTACCGATTAGTCTGCGAAGGAGTTGAACAACTTGTAGCGGCGGTTCCGATGTTGCGCGCGTTGAGCGAACGCATGCTGACGGAGACCGGCACCGAGTTACTGAACTGGACAGATCGATTGACGGTCAACGCCGCGCCGCAGGAAATCGTGGATTGCGGTTTCGAAGTAGCAGAGGCGCGTGGACTCGGTTGCTATCGCCACCCGCTAGCGCAGTTGCCAACTGTGGTGCTGGATTATGGTAAGCGGATGTTGGCGATCAAGGTCGAGTCGGTAGTAGATTTTCTCGAAACGCATCGCCTGGATTCACGACATCAGATTTTCGGTTCTGCCGGATCGCAAGTGCGCAAGTGCTGCATCCATTGCGACAGTGAATCCGAGGTGTGGATTGTCGAGCGGCTCGGCAGTTTCAGTTGGGAAGCTTCCGATGCATCGCCCGCAGTACTCGAGCGATGTATACGTCACTTCGAACGTTTTCGGCTGCGTCGACGCGAGTATGACAGCGACTTAGTGGGTTTCGAGCATGCTCGCGAGTTGATCGACGAAGCGATTCAAGAAGTCGGACGCGATCAAACGGCGGATCTTTTTTTCGCGGCCGAAAGAGCCTACTGGCAGAACCGAAACGACGCAGCCAAGTTGCAGCGATCGCGGCAAGGCCGACTCGGTCTTGGCTGGGCCAATCACGATCACCATACGTATCGCTCAAGCCGCCATTGCTTTCCAGAGCTGATTAAGACGCTCGAGTTGCTTGGGATGGAATGTCGCGAACGATTTTACGCAGGGCGTGAAGCGGGCTGGGGCGCTCAGGTTCTTGAGCAACCCGCATGTGGTGTTGTTGTGTTTGCGGATGTGGACTTGGGAGCCGAGGAGATTGTCCAGGATTTTGCGCACCAGCCCATGAGTTCGCGCGACTCGGTTGGGACGGTTGGTCTGTGGTGCGCTCTGCACGGCGAGGCGTTTCTGCAAGCCGGGCTTCATCATTTGGAATGCGAATTCGAATTCGATGCGGCTCGAACTCAGTTGAATGAGCAAGGTGTAGCAAGCATGAATCCATTCACCGACATGCATCACCTTCGTCAGGCGTTTACGGTTGGACAGCGGTGGTTGGTCAGCTCACATCGAGCGGCGCGAGCGGTCGAAGCTGGCTGGATAAACGTTGAGCAGGCCGAAAAATTCGTTCGAGAAGGAACGATCGGATCGCACCTGGAGATTCTGCAGCGTCGGGAGGGCTACAAAGGATTCAATCAGAAAGGAATCAGTGACATAATTACCGAAACGGATCCGCGCAATATATCGCAACACTAGAATATCGCGGCAGGAATGCTCGGCAGCACGCATCGACGCGAGAAGTTCGTTTAGGTGGTGTTAGCCGCAAACAATATTGTCGCTGTACTAGATTTATTCGTCCTGGAACGTTCCTAAATTTGTAAAGCCGCTGATGAGATCTCGCTCGCACTCGCAGACGATTCGCGCTGGTCGGGAAACCGCTGCGGTATCGATCGGGCTGTTTCTGCTTAGCCTGTGCGCGGTCGCGTTCCTATTCATTTGGTACTCGGGAAATTCTCCGAATTCTCCGGACCGCGCTGAAAGCGATGGATACGGATTCGCAAAGCCTAAAATGGCAGCGCCGGAAATTCGTTTCTGGCATCATGTTGACGGGTTTCCAGCAGCAATCTCGCAAATGGAATCGGTATTTTGGGAACCTAACGATACCGATTCATTGCGCACATGGCTGGCAGAGTCTGGTCGATTGAAAGGCGCCAACGTTTTAGAGATTGGATGCGGAACGGGACTGGTTTCCATCGCGTGCGCGCTGGAAGGCGCACGCAGTGTCATCGCCAGTGATATCAATCCGGCAGCGGTCGCCAACACCCTCTACAATGCTGAGCTTTGCGGAGTCAGTTCAAGAATTAAAGTTCGTCAAGTGAACGAAGCGCATCCTGGCCCATTCGAAGTCATCGCGGTGGACGAAAAATTCGACTTGATCGTTTCGAATCCGCCTTGGGAAGATGCGGTCGTTGATTCGCCAGCCGCGTATGCATTCTACGATCCAGGCTTTAAGCTGCTTGATGGAATATTGGCTGAAGCAAAAAACCACTTGAATGCCGACGGACGATTGTTGCTGGCTTACGGTGCGAAAACCGCAATCGCCCGATTGCAAGAGCAAGCGCCGCGACTGGGCTGGAAAATCACCTTGCACGATGATCGCGATTTAGCAACTTTGCCAGAAATATTCTTGCCTGGAATGTTGCTTGAACTGGAACGCGACGAATCGCATGCAGTGCAAAATTGAGCATCGTGATTATATTTAAATCGCACCGCTCAATCCCTTAATACATTTGATGAAACGACCAGCCCGAGCTACTTATGCAATACCTCGAATGGATTTTGCACCTTGACGAACACCTCGCACAATTCGCTGCTGACCTTGGCGGCTGGTTCTACGGGTTGCTGTTTGCGATCATCTTCAGCGAAACCGGCTTGGTGGTGGCGCCTTTCCTGCCGGGCGACTCGCTCCTTTTCGCCGTCGGCGCGCTGGCAGCCAGTCAATCGGATTCGGTCAGCATCGGTGTGCTGATTCCGTTGTTGATCATCGCGGCGATTCTTGGTGACGCTGTTAACTACTCGATCGGAAAGTTCGTGGGGCCTCAAGTCTTCCGCAAGGACACCGGTTGGCTGTTGAACAAGAATCATCTGCTGCGAGCTCAGGCGTTCTATGAAAAACATGGAGGCAAAGCGATTGTACTGGCTCGCTTCCTGCCAATTTTGCGAACCTTTGCACCCTTCGTTGCCGGCATTGGCGGCATGCAATACCGCCGTTTTTGGATCTATAACGTGGTCGGTGGCATCGCTTGGGTAAGCATCTTTTTGTTGGGCGGCTACGCCTTCGGGGCTCAACCGATTGTGAAAAAGAACTTTCACATTGTGATCGTTGCCATCATCCTGCTCTCCGTTTTGCCGATCGCGTTCGAATGGTACAAATCACGTCGCGCGAGTCTCAAGCCGTCGAGCGAACCAGTGAACTGAGTGGCTTAAGATCATGCTGAGAATAAGTGGTGGCGACTTTCTGTCGCCAATCTACCAAGCTACTTGCCAAGATTTTGCGGCGGCGTACGAATTAAACAACGCGAATCGCGTTTTTTGTTTCGGTCACCTGAGCGTTGTTGGATTGGCGAGGTTGAAATGGGGCGTAGCAGTTGGCAATTAGTTCAATTTCGTTCGTCGCAGCGGTTCGCGGCGTGGTTGGCAGGTTTCGCTGCCAGCGTTGCGTTGGCCGCGCCGGCCATCGCGCAAGATGCAACTGTCCCGCAGTCGACTGAAAAGAAGTCCGCGACTGAGTTTCTGCGGCTTACAAAAACGGATGATGGCAACCCCAAGTCGCTTGATACCGCAGTCACGACTTATCGCGCTGCGACTTCGGACGGCATAAGCGTCGATTTGATTGGCGCGGTTCACATCGGCGAGCGCGAGTATTACAACGAACTCAACCGGTTGTTTGATGCTTACGATGTGATGCTCTACGAATTGGTCGCACCCGAAAACACCGTTATTCCGCGAGGTGGAAAACGTGAAGGCACGAACCCAGTCGCCATGTTGCAAGACTCTGCAAAAAACATGCTCGGCCTCGAGTCGCAACTGGAGTTAATCGACTACACCAAGCCGCATTTCGTGCGGGCTGACATGACACCGACTCAAATTGCAGACAAGATGGCTGAGCGAGGCGAAACTGCTTTTACAGTCGCTCTTAGCACGCTTGCGGATGTCATGCGTCAACAGAATCTCGCTACACGCGAAGCTGCGAAAAATCCCAACGCAAGTAAAGAGGAAGTCGGCCTCTTCGATCTATTCGGCAATCCGCGAAAGATGAAGCAGGTTATGGCTCAGCAATTCGTCGCAACGGGGTCGCTAGACCAGAGCCTTGGCGGTGCGCTAAATCAGATGCTTGTCATTGACCGCAACGCGGAAGCGCTTCGCGGACTGCAAAAACAGATTGCGGCCGGCAAGAAGAAGATCGGCATTTTTTATGGCGCCGCGCACATGCCTGACTTCGAAAAACACTTGGTGGCAGATTTCGGTCTTCGCAAGTCCAACCAATCGTGGCTTGTCGCCTGGGATCTTCAGCGAGGCCCAAGTAGTTCCGCCAACGAACCCGCGTCGATGTTGCTGAACCTGTTTAAGATGCTCGACGAATGAGCCCGAGTCTTGCGTTTAGAGTCTTTCGAGCTGATCGATCCGTGACTTGAGAGCGGCGACTTCAGATGTTCGGCGTTCGTGTTCGAGCAAACGTAGTTCGTTCTCAAGAGATTGAATGAGCAGATGATTGTCACCTCGGCGTTCGAAGTGCGATTGTGCGGTGTGCAGTGCGGTTAGACCTGTTTCGGTGTCGCCGATGATCAGTTGAGCTAACGCGAGGTCGGCGAGCGATTGGTGCTTGGTCGGCCAGTCGGAAGTAGAGGAGTCGCTGAGCGCTTTGTGCAGCAGTTGTGCGCCTTGTTGGTACGCGCCAGCTTGCAATTTGATGCTGCCCATGGCGGCTGTTGCCGCGGCGGAAATGCTGGAGTCGGTATCGGCCGCCGGGCCGCTCAAAATGGCTGCAGCAGCAGGAGCTTGGCCCATTCCAGCCAAACATCGACTCTGCGCAATTCGCAACCACATCTTATCTTTGCCGGTCGCCAGCGTTTCGGCTCGCTTGAAGTTGACCAAAGCCAACTGCATTTCGCCGCGATGGAACTGGCCTTCGGCGACGCCGACCCACAGAATCATTTCTGGTTCGTTTTCAAGTGAGACTCCCATCGCCAAGGCATGCGCTCCAAGTAAATCAATCAACTCGTTCGGCCAAGGAAGAGTCTCCGGACGCATGTGGTCAGCTAGCAACCAAAAACCGACATCGATTGGTTGCTCCTTTGTGTATGACGACAGGTGTAAGTTGACAGCGTTGGACCAAGCTTCACTTGCCAGTGGAGCTTGATCGCTACGTCGCGCGGACTCGGCGACCATCAGCCACATTTCCGCGGCCAGCAATGGATTTCCGGCTTGAGTTGCCACCTCAACCGCTTGTCGACAAAGCGATTCAGCCCAAGCGTTTCGATCAGCCACCAACTCGCGCAGACCCATCAATCGCAAGGAATCGATCTTCACCAGCGGATGCCCAATTTTTTGCGCAGCTTGCTGCAACTGTGTCGCCATGTCTTCGCTGGGGTCGCTGGTCTGCAACTGTGTCGCAAAAGCGTTGCGCAATTCGAGATACTTCTTCGATGCAATGGGTTGTTCTTTAGCGAACTTGAGCAACGCATTCCAGGAGGCTGACGGTACCGAGCAGCGTTTGCTCAGCACGGATGCGATCAGTTTTACAACGGAATCATCCGTTGATGTCGCCCAACGTTCCGCCAGTAATCGGTCGCACGATTCACGATGCCGCTCGGCTAGTTTGATTGCAGACTGAAATCGTTCGGCTTTGACAAGCGGCTCGATTAACCCGACTAATTTCTCTGAGTCGATTGGTTGCGATTCCGCGTTCCCTAGAACGATTTCGTGACCATCAAAACGAATTGTCCGCGCTGGAGGGTTCGCAACTTTATTGAGTTTTGAAGAGTCATCGCCAGTGAGCGCGTTCGACTCCGATGCCGTCATTTCCGTGACATGCCTGAGCAACGTGGCTGGCGACAGACTGCTTTCCGTCAGAAGCGAACAGCCGGTTACCTGCACCGCGAGCGCGAACGTGAAGAGAGTTTTAGTGAGTTTGCGCATAGTTTTTCGCATCGCTTCAGTTGGATGTGGGTGCGCCGTTGTGCAGGTGAAATAGTTTCGCGCGTTGGCTGGATTCAGCATCGGTACGCGTGACGCGGCAGGGCAGTTTCAAGTTCATTGTGCCAGTCACATTGGGGCTGTTCGGATGCGTGCTAAGCTCACCCAACATGAATTCGCTGGTCGCCGCTGATTCGGTCGGCGTGTTAAAAACGTAAGGCCTGACGATTACCACCAGCTCGCTGCGAGAACGGTTCGAAGCTTGACGACGAAACAGCAAGCCTAAACCCGGAATGTTCCCTAGGACCGGCACTTGATCGCGCGCGTCGCTAACACTCTCTTCAATCAGTCCGCCCAAAGCGACAGCCATTCCATCTTGGGCCACGACCGTTCCGCTGATGGTGCGACGGCGAACCGTGTCGACGTTGATGTTCGTTACGCCGGAACCACTTGATGCTGGAACTGGGATTGAAGAACCTCCGAGCACGCGTTCTGAGTTTTCTTCAACGACTCGCAACGTTACAGTTCGGTCCGCATTAATATTGGGTGTGATCAGCAACGATTGGCCGACGTCACGCAGTTCGGTAATTGGCGTCGCGGCCACAGCACCATTGACGGCGCCCACGCTGCTGAGAACTTGAGACGGTGTAAAACCTACAGTGAACGGCAACGTGTCGCCTACAAAAATGCGGCTGACTTCGTTGTTCGCAGTCAGAATAAGTGGCGTCGCCAGAGCGGTCACGCAATTCTTACTCTACAACAACTGCATGCGCATGCGAAAATTTTTGTCGACCATCTGAAACGTCAGAGCGCCTGGAACTGCACCTGAAACGCCTAGCCCTTCTCCCAGCCCGCGCGCGACCGAGGTAGCTCCTTGAAATGCAGGCGCCAGAGACCCGTCGGACATTGAACTTGCAACTTTGTCCGCACCACCGAAATATTCGAACGCCGAATTGAATCCGTCGGCCAGCACAACTCGGAGGACTTTTACTTCGAGCAGAACGGTTGGGGTGGGAACATCTAACTGTGTAACCAGCGCGGCGATCTGCTCCATCGAACGCGAATCACCGGTCCGCACGATCACTTGGTTATTACGTCGGATCGTTGAAACGTAGATCGTTGCCTCTCGCCGCTGCATCAGATCGGCTTGATTGTTTTCGCTGAGCCGTCCGTCGGCGGCCAGTTGATTCTCTAGTTTCTGAATTTCGTCTGCGGACAGGTCGGTTAAGTTGTCTGAGTTTAAGTTGCGTGTTGGTCGGGCGAGTCCACGTTGGGATTGTGAGTTGTTGCCGAAGTTGCCGTTTTGACCGAATGCGCCAAGACCGCCTGCCGAAGCTGCCATACCAAGTCCACCGAAGGCGCCGTTTGCAGAGTTTGCTCCGCCCGATTGGTTTGTGTTGTTTGAACCGCCTAGTCCGAGCGAACGGCCATCGACTAAATCGAAGCGACTGAAACGCCGTGACAGATCGATCAGGTCTTCAACATCTGCGTCCGCGCGACTCAACTGGACTCGATCGCCGAACACTTGCTGAATGACTTGGGAGACTGCGGTTGGGTTTGGATATAGAAGAGTAAAGACGCGCGTCTGCTCTTCACGGAAACTTGCGAGGTCCTTTTCGTACTCTTTCAGAGTTGCGATGCGAACAATGCCTGAGTTCGGTTCGATGCGATAGAAAAGACCGTTTGCCTTCACAATCGCTTCCAGCGCATTAATCGCTGTAACCTTCTTCAGATAAGCCGTGACCATGGTCTTGCCGGCTTCCGCAGAGGTGATCACGTTCAGTCCCGATTGCTCGGCGAACAATCGCATCGCTTCTGAGAGTGCGATGTCGTCGAACTCGATCAGTTCAATCGGTTTGTCGCTTCCGGGCGGTAGTTCTTCGCCAACGGGAATGACTTCGGGCGCTGTGTGGCGACCTCGAACGGATCGATCAGTTCGTTGATCGTCGAGATGCATCGCAGCGGAACTGAGATCTTCGCCGTTGTACTCTTGGCTATTGTCTGAAATACGGTGCGAGGCTCTAAGTGCGGAAGCTTGGATAACTTTCGATGCGGGGATAGGAGCTTCGTTGATGCCGTACGAAAGCGAGCGGATTTGCGCAGTTGCTGTTCGCATGGCGGCTGTTGGACCACCAAGAACCAACGCAGCGAACGCTAGCCATAGCAGAGTTCGTTGGAGTTCTGGGTGTGGCAACATGTTTATACGAGTCCGCGCGCAAGAGCCCTCTGTAGTACACAGTTCAATCTGTATCGACTGCGTTGACTTTGCGGGTTAACCCGCTTTGTTTAATGGCGCGTGAACGCCACCGGTGATGGATCGCGGGCGGTTTATAGGAGGGGCATTCAATTGCTGCAATTGGGACGATCGTCAAAGGCAAACTAGTTGGACCCCTCGGTTACAGCGAAACGCCATCATTGCTGAGATTCTTGAGACTTTTCAGTTGATTTGTCCTGCATGCGCATAACGGTGGGCTAGAGTTTTTGGATTGCACAAAAGGAACACCCCAAGTGAACAATCCGAACCTTACCGCCTTCACTATCAATCACGATTTTGCGGTATCAAGCACCAGAGAAAGAGATGTTGCTATGAAGACCAATTTGGTAAAGCCCCTCGCCAATCGCCATGCGTTCACACTCGTTGAACTCATCGTGGTCTTAACGATTCTCGTTGGGCTGGCCGGCGTCTTGATTCCAGCGGTCACTGATATGATCTCGCGAACGAATCGCAGTACCTCTGCGATCAACATAAGTGAAGTGGCAGGTGCGATACAGCGTTACGACGCTCAGTACATGTCCTATCCGAACAATTTCGACAGCTTGATGTATGACGAATCAAGCGGTGGACTTGCCGGGGGCGACGACCTGAACACTTTAGATGCAAGCTTTGTTGCCGCGTCGGCTGACATCACGTTGACCGCTGGCACCATCGCGACACTGTCGACTGCAGGGATCACCTCAGTTGGTTTGCATGCAGAAGACGATACAACTTTCGACCTTCCAACTCCTACAGTACTTGCTGCTAGCGATGTGCTGAAGGGACCGACGACTGCGACGCAGCAGGCGCTCGGATTGGAAACGGCTGCTACCAGCCTCCTTGGAAAATATGTCTTTCTCGGAGTCGGAGCACTGTGCGACATGAACGGCAAGACAACCATTGACGCTCCTGTTCACTTTCCTCGCAACGCAGCGACCAACCCAGAAGCTACTTACTCTCGATTCATCGCTATCTTCCAGATCACTGATGGAGTAGCCACGGTCACTTATCCACAAGGCGAACCGCTGTCGCGTGCCAAGTTCGTAGGAGTTATCGCTCCAGATGGACTCGGCCTCAGCGACGAACTCGAAGGTTACTTCTACATCGCTGCGAACAACTAAGCATTGCTCGACCAGTATTGCAATCGGCTAGTCGAGTCCAACTCGGCTAGCCGCTTCGCATTGCACACGTTCCGAGTCCGCGATAGCGAGGGTCACAACGATCATGAAAACTCGCAACGCATTCACGCTGATCGAACTGATCGTCGTGCTTAGCATCCTGATCGCACTCGGCGGAATCTTGTTACCTCTGTGCGCGGACAATCTCAGCAGCGCCGCCAGTACGGTCACCCAAGCGACGTTGGCTGAAACTCGCGACGCCGTGCTCCAGTACTGGCACGACACGAAACACGTCACCTTAGACGGTATCACTAGCCTTGCCACCGAATCGCAACGTTTTGACATCGCCTGGTTGTTTGCGAATCCAGTGACTGGCGACGCTACCAATCAGTTCGATCCTAACTCCCAAATCGGTTGGCGCGGCCCTTATGTCGCCAGTTCAACCGCGGATGCAATCGCTAACGGAGGCCCCAACTTAGTCGATGGTTGGAATCAATTGTTGACTGTTCAGTACGTCGACCCTAGCTCAAGCCTAAAGGACCTTCGCATCCTGTCAGCAGGTGCGAACGGTGTGATCGACATCCCAGCGAACATCGCTACTTCAGACCTAACAACCAGCAGCATCGGAGACGATCTTTATGTCGCACTCTCGTTGCGTTAAGCTGGCAAACCGACTTGCGCTGACTCTGTTGGAGTTGGTGGTCGTGCTCGGAATTCTTGCAGTACTTTCGACGGTCGCGGTTCGATCGCTTGAGCCTATCGCCGATCAAGCACGCTATGAATTAACTCAAACAGTTCTTAACGATTTGCGATACGCAGTCGCTGGCGATAGCAATCGCGTTCACAGCTACGAAGCCTCAGTTCCTGCGGGCTTCGTGATGAATTGCGGCATTCTTCCAACAAGCGTGGAAGATCTTAGTTCGAAGCCAGTCGCACTAGCCGCGTATACTGTTCAGTCTTTTGACTCGGATCGCGATACAGTGAATGATGTCACGCTTGCGAGCGGCTGGAACGGACCCTACATGCACTTGAAAGCAGGAGCCACGGAAGTTGTGGACGGCTGGGGGAATGAACTGGTGTTGAACGAGTCGGGCGGCGACATGGAGATTGTTTCGTATGGTGCCGATGGCGATTCCATCGCGCCGGAAGATGGCTACCTCGCGGATTTGTCAGTCAATATCCTTACACGTGATTACACCGGAGATTTGGTGTTCCGCCTGTTTGCGATCGATGGGCTGAACGGTTCACGCGTTGACCCAAGCCCAAGTGGCACTGAACAACTTGGAGTGCTCTTTTACGGCGTTAACTCAACTGGCGGTACGACGGGTGAGATCGCAGAGCAACTGCTGATTGTCTCAAACTCAGGCGCATTCGAATTCCGCAGATCGAGCACTTTGTGCGGTCGAATCGCAGCGCGCGCGATTCTGTGGGACGATGTCGATGGAGACGATGAACTCGATATAGGCGAGTCTATTGTCAGGAAGAGCTACGTGCATTTTGCCGTTGTTTCTCCATCCGCCGAAACGCGGCTCGAAATGGAGCTGCGTTAAGCAGAGACTACGATGTTCGCTCCCAGTCACACAGTATTGCTCGTCACCAGGCAGATGTTGGCGCGCATTGATTTGACGGGAAAACGACGTCCGAAAGTCAAGCAAATCTGGTCTCAACCTGGATTTGACTACGAATCGATCTTGCCTGAGTTGAATCGTGCGCTGAAGTTGGGGCCTCGCCCCGGCTGTATCACCGTGGTCAGTCCGGATTATTGGACGGATGTGCTCGCGATTCCCTCGGATGTGCTTGCGATTGCTGGCGAACAGGAAGTCCTTCAAGCACTCGCGCTCGAGGCAGAAGTCGATTCGGGGCTGTCCGCCTTTGAGTCGCGCACCAGTGCATTGCTGCTCGAGGCGAACACCATTGATGAAAAAAGTTGGTGTGTAACGCAGATCTCCAATCCGCATATTCGCGAACTGACGCAGATCGCAAAGTCATTCGGTACCTTGCTATTCGCTGCTGCACATCCAGTCGTTGCAGAGTTGGCCGTGATTGGAAGCGCGACGGCCGCTCAAGCGAGCGAGGGAATTCAGTCTTGGCGCGACCTGTCGAATGTCACGCAGGAACAACTCGAAGCGTTCGCGAACAATTGGGCGAACTGTCTCGGCCTCAATCCTCGTCACCCGCTGTTGGTCGGTAGCGTTGGGACGCCGACGATGTCGCAGCCGATGGCATGGACAGCTTCCTTAGCGGTGTTCGCTTTCGGGGGATGCGGCTTGTGGCATTGGCAAACACAGCAGTGTTTAGCATCGGCGGCCCAGACCATTGAGCGACTTGAGAAGAAGCAGAGTCAACTGGACTCGACCGAAACAGCGCTCAAAGCAGCGGAAGCAAAGTTAGCAAAACTACAAGCCGACGTTGCCAAGGCTCAAACAGTCAAACAGATCACCGCGCGGCAGTTAGATATCGCGACTTCGATGCATGCCCAAAACAATCATCGCTGGGTCGCATTGATCGACGCGCTCGCTGCCTCAACTGACGGACGCTGTTGGGTGAAGACGATCGAATCCACTTCGGTGCAAACGGTTGTTCAAGGAGTCGCAATTGACAGTGCTGCGGCTCATCAATTTGCCGGACAGCTTGAGTCGCTGCTCCTGGGAAGCGGATGGTATGCGACTCCGGCTGCCACGGCTCCGTCGACAAACAACTTGGTCGAGTTTCGTATTGAGCTGAATGCAACTGAAAAGCCGACTCAGGCCAACCAGCCTTCGGAGGTTACCGTCGTACCGAACGCTTCGACGGCGATCGATCTGGCCGATGCGCGATCGATGCGCGATCCGTTCGAAGGAGCCAGCCATGAGTGACGCTGCTCCACTTCGCACGCGTATCCTGTCGATCTGCGGCCCTGCGCTTGCAATTATTCTCGTCTATCACATCGTCTTCTATCGGCCTCTACAAGTAAGATTGAATGCCGAACGAGCGAAGCTCAAGAAGATTGAATCGAGTTTCGCGCGCAAGGCGAATCTGGAGGTGGTTCAAGCGAAATTGGCAGCCGCGCAAGCCGAAATCATCTCGCTAACCGAGCAACTGGAGCAAGCGCATCAGGCAAGTTCGCGTTTGGTCTCACGCCGCGATCTTCTGCGCCGTGAGTACCTCGATTCTCGCTCGCCCGCGTCGGCGATGGCGGAGACTCTTTCATTGCTTCGACGATATCATCTGGAATGCATCGACAGCGGACCAGTCGTCGCTGATACGAGTAACAATGTGAGCGAATCGCTAAAGCCTGTCGCCGAATTGCTTGGCAAGGTCGAAGCGGAGTCCCAAGATGAAAACCGGCGCGAAATGAGAATTAGGTTTCGCGGTCGGTTTCAAGATGTTCAAAGTGCTTTACAGGAAATGCAAGTTGCCCCACTTGGCATTTTCGTTGTCTCGTTGGAAATGGAAGTTTCCGACGCGCATACCGACCAACGTATTTGGACTCTCACAATCGCGGTTTAGGGGCGCTCGTTTCATGGCAATCGCCACCGATACCAAAGTAAGCTCTTTGGCAAAGTTGGACTTGGATCAAGTTCGGATCGATCCGGCATGGGCTCTGCGTATTCCCGCGAACTATGCGCTGCGTAAGCGTATCTTACCGCTGTGCAAGATAGCTGACGAGGTAATCGTTGCTTGTGCGCAGCCTGTGGATAGTCAGACGAGGAAAGCGCTTCACAACTATTTGAAATGCGATTTGCAGTTCGCAGAAGTCGGACTTGCTTCACTGCGTCGAGCGCTTGCGCGAGTCTACGACAGCCCATCAATCGGCAGCCCATCGATCAACCGTACGGAACAAGCCGCGGTCTCGAGGGAACCGAAAGGCGAGGGCGACTCGGCAGTTGCGATTTGCGATGAACTTCTTCAGGCAGGAATCTTGCGCGGTGCTTCGGATATTCACTTGGTACCGAGCGCTTCATCACTTGTGGTGCAGTTGCGAGTCGACGGTCAACTGGAAGCTTACCGCGAACTGCCGCTCGCGCTGCAACCGCTGGTGCTCAGTCGCTTAAAAGTGCTGGCAGGAATGGATATCGCTGAGAAACGCGCTGCTCAGGATGGTCGCATCACGTCACGATCTGGTGATGCACGGAACTCTATCGACATTCGCGTTGCAACTTTGCCAACCCGCTACGGCGAACGGATGACGCTGCGCTTGCTAACAGCTCACTCGACGAAATTATCACTGCAGTCGTTAGGTATGCGGACCTCAGATCTTCAGATCTTCACCGCGGCGACTGCGCGCCCGCACGGTTTAGTTCTGCTCACAGGGCCGACGGGTAGCGGCAAGTCAACCACACTGTATGTTGCCATCGAACACCTACTTGGCTCTCGTGGTGGGAACGTTATCACCATTGAAGATCCGATCGAATACGAGATTCCTGGCGCTTCACAGGTTGAAGTCGACTCGGCGGACAAAGTG
The DNA here is from genome assembly GCA_041739135.1 of Pirellulaceae bacterium. Taxonomy (GTDB): domain Bacteria; phylum Planctomycetota; class Planctomycetia; order Pirellulales; family Pirellulaceae; genus Aureliella. The sequence continues at coordinate 13,746 of JBGSOM010000136.1, read as the reverse complement.
AATTTTTCGAAGGCGCTTCGCAGCGTGTTACGACACGATCCTGATGTCGTGATGATCGGCGAGATTCGCGATGCCGAAACGGCGAACATCGCCTTGAAAGCGTCATTGACTGGTCACCTGGTCTTCAGCACGGTTCACACAAACACCGCTGTGGGCGTTGTGACGCGATTAGTTGATATGGGCGTCGAGCCTTTTCTGATTGCGGCGACGTTGCGATTGTCGGTCGCGCAGCGGTTGGTGCGAAAGTTGTGTGCGTTCTGTCGGCGACCGCGGGCGATGACAGCGACTGAATCATTTGCTTTGCACCAACCCGAACTGGAAAACAGCATTGTGTACGATGCAGCGGGCTGTGTGATGTGTGCCGGTCGTGGTTACTCAGGACGCATCGCTCTGTTCGAAATGCTGGAAAGTAACGAAGGAGTCGCAAAGCTGATTGCGAGTGGAGCAGACGAAACTGCTCTGCTTCAAGACGCTCGTTTGCGCAGCACGCCTCATTTGCTCGACGACGGTATCGCGAAAATTTTGGATGGCGTCACGACGGTCAGCGAAGTCACTAACGCGGTAACGGTCTGGTAACGATGACCAACTTCACCTATTTAGCACGAGATAGCTCTGGGCGGATTACACGCGGCGACTTGCATGTAAGCTCGCCTGTCGACCTCCGCACGCTCCTGAAGAAAATGGGGCTGCAATTGGTCAGTTTCAACGCCGTGCCCACGAAAGCTCAGGCTTCTTTAAATCGCTTGCATCCTCGCTGTTGGATGCCACCGCGTTCGCGCGACATCGAGTTCTCGTTGCGTCAGCTAGCGATCATGCTGCGCAGCGGTTTGACTTTGGTGAACGCATTGAAGGCGTTGCATGGGCAAACCAAGTTAATTTCGTTAGCAACTATTTTGCAAACTGTGCAAACTCGTGTGGCACGAGGCGATACGCTAGCTGCTGCGTTGGCTGGGCACAAAGTCTTTCCTGCGATCGTAGTTCAGCTAGTTAGTGTCGGCGAACAGACTGGAAAACTGGATCAAGTGCTCGAGCAAGCGGCAAAGTACTTGGGGCAGCGCAGGACGGCAATCGCTGAAGTTCGCGTAGCGTTGGCTTACCCGACAATCGTCGCGACCGCAGCGATATTGATTGCAGCGTATCTGATATTTGCTGTAATCCCTGAATTGCAGAAGTTTCTCAGTGCGATGGGGCGCAAGCTGCCGCGGATGACTCAATCGTTAGTCGACTTCGCTCAGTGGATTCAAATTCATGGTTCAACGCTAAGCTTGATCACGGTTTCGCTCGTCATCGGAATGTACCTCCTCGCACGCTGGCAACCCGGTCGGCTGTGGTTGGATACCTGCTTACTGCGAGTGCCTGTGATTGGCGGCATCTTTAGACTGTCCGGGACCGCGAATTTAGCGCATGCATTGTCGGTGATGATGCGCAGCGGCATACGACTCGTCGAAGCGCTTGCGATCGCCAAGCGACTGCAATCGAACCGGTTCATGGCCAATATTCTGGCTCAAGCATCAGATTCGGTGGTTCGTGGTAACACGCTTGCACCCGCGCTTGCAAACCGGCAAGAGTTTTCGCCTGTGCTGGCGAGCATGGTCGACGTTGCTGAAAAGACCGGACAACTCGAATCGACTCTCGACGAGGTTGCAAAGTTCTGCGAGGCAGAGCTCAAATCGAAAATCAAACGCATGAGTCAGCTGGTCGAGCCCGCAGTGATCGTCATTGCAGGTGGCATCGTCGGTTACGTGTACATCGCTTTCTTCATGGCGCTCATGAGCGCCGGAGGTAATTTTAAATGAGTTCGCACAGCAGTTTGACAATTCTATGTCTCGCAATCTCGGTACTTGGTTCAACGACACTTGCGCAGGACCCAACCGTGCCGAGTTCGCAGATTCTAGAACGACTTAACAGTCGAACTCCAACGCAGCTTCCAGGCCGTACGCCTGAACCCGCAACCGAGCTCGTCGACCTGCCTACGATCAAGCTCAAAGCGATCGTAATGAACGACGCGGACACCGGCACAGCTCTTGTAGAAATCAATGGACGCCGACTAAGATTATCGCTGAAGAGAAACTCTCCAGAACAAATCAATGCACCAGAATTAAGTGGAATCGAGATCAGTGGCACCGTCTACCGAGTTGAAGATTTCACGTCGCGATCAATTCTCTTAAACGGACAGGGACGAAGGCTGTTGGTAAATTGAACTGACGTGCACGATGCCGACAGGCGTTTTGTGAATCACTTTTGTTGCGATAAAAAGTGGTCGAAAAAGCGGTAGATGACTTCGTTGGATTCTGCATTGGGATCGTGCAACGCTCGATTGGTCATTCCCACGCGATGCTCTGCGCCCAGCAAACGATTCACTGCGATCGAGTGATTCAGGGCTTCCCAGCGTACGGGCGGATCTTCGGCGCCTCCGGAAACTAAGAATGGTCGCGGTGCCATTAACGCATGCAGTTCATGGAGGTCACGACCTTCTGCCAGCAGTCGCGGATAAGCACCATGAGCTGGATTCTCACCGGTAATCAAGCCCCGCGTCCTCCATGGTCGCTGATGGAAACCGAGATACCAGGGTTCCCAGTAGTTGATATTCGATCTGCTATTGTCGAAAACGATTCCGGGATCAGACCACGCGGCGGCAGCAAATTTGTCGAACAGACAACTTGCGAAAATCGCCCATTTTCCACCGAAGGAATGACCGACGATTCCGATTCGGTCCGCATCTACTTCGGGACGCGAGGCGAGCACATACCATGCATTGGCCGCTGCGTAGCCGAGCATCGAGAGAGGTTCTACCGATACTTTTTCTATTGACGGATAGTAAAGGGAATAGGTCTTTGCTTCCGTTGCTTCTTTGGTACCAAGAGAAAGCACGACGAAACCGCGTCGCGCCAGTTGCAGACCAAAGTCACGAAGTTCTTTACCCAAGCCGATCGATGTCTCTGGTTCGTAATAAACCGTGATAACTGCAGGTCGCTTGCCTTCCCCGTCCGGAATCAGCAGGTAGCCCGTTGTCAGTTCAGTGGGTGTCCACAGAAAGCGGATCTTCAGTTGCGTGAAATTCTCGCGTCGCTGCTCTTCTAAAACTTCGACCTGTGGATCGGTAATGAGCGCTGGCCATGCACCAAGTTGCCGATGCCAGTCGCTTAACAACTCGCTGCGCCGGAGATTCCAGTCCGCTGCAGAGCTGACCTTGCGATCGTCGTTGAAGCTGAGCGGCGAGCGATACTTGCCAAGTTTCCCTTGCCACTCAGCAGGAATTTCAAACGCGTTGCTGATGACTTTCCAGGCTTCTGAATCCTTGCGGGCGACTTGGTTGTCATCTTGAGCCCAACCCGCCAGTGGACTCAGGCTCAAGCTGATTAACAGCCAGAGCACTTGGAAACTCATAACGCATTCCATGAAACTCATCCGAAGAGAACGAAAAGGAAGAGAACTGTGGGCAATCAGAGTACCGCCAACATCAATCGTAGTCTTGTTCCGGTTCTGCCCAAATCTGTGGCTCGCCTTTTTTGCTTACAGAGACATGAATAACGTTCGCGTGGCAGCAAACGGGACAGTCTTCAATATACTCCTGCCGCTCTCCTTCGCTGAGGTCTACTGGAACAACGATCTCTTCGCCGCAAGCATCGCAGAGGTAAGTTGCTTCCTGGGCCGTGTCTGGACCTTGATTCGCGATCGCCGTTGAACGCGCCGTCTCATCGCTTCGCAGCAGTCCGTCGCTGGCCGCCAGCTGTTTGCAGGCCCAGAGCATGACTTGCAGTGTCGGTTCATCTGCCAAGCGATGATCGAGCCCGACTTCAATCAACGCTTCGGCTGGTAGTTTGCTGAGAGCGATCAACTCTTCACTGTCTTCGAAAGGAATCGTCTCATCTTGTCGACTGTGCAGGACGACTGCATTCGATTTAAGTTTCTTGACTCGCCCCCAACGCTTCCACGCGGGGCAGAGCAAGACGAGTGGCGATGAGCCTGAATGGATGTTCATCGCTACTGCGCCGCCGCGCGAAGAACCGACAACGACATCAGGTTGATGCGCATCAAACTCGGCTTGCGCTCGATGCACTGCGGCTTCGAAATCATCATCGTCCAGGGCTGGATTGATGACTTCGTTTCCTTGATCTCTCAAGTAGGTTGGCTTGACGCCGCCGACCTTCGAATGCCAACCGTGCAAGAAGAGGATCTTCATAAGCGGCCTCAATTTTCCGCAACTGCCGCGCGGAAGATATCGACACCGCGCCGTTGTTGGTAGAAGAAAGGAAAGGGATGCGAGTCATTGCTAGAGCGCTACAACAATTCGCTCTAGCAACAAAACGTTTGCAGCTTTCCATTCTAAACCTGATGCCGTGGTGGGCGTAACGCTACGGCAGAAAAGCGACTCGCACTCATGGCGACAAGTCGACTATTTGTTGAAGAGGTTTCCGCCCATCAACGATCCGCTATACAGCTTTGAAGTCGCCGTGCGCGGGACAGCCATGGGTTTGCCTTCGATGTCGAATGGAATCTTGTCGAGCGATTTCAGCGATTGAACTTTCGTCATCTGAAGTGTCTTGGGATCTTGCGCATCGAGAATTCGATAACCGCAACGTTCGTCGAGAATCTGTTGGATTTCTGGATTCAATTTAAAGTCGCCATTTGGTTGCTGTGTGCCAAGTTCATCGAATCCGCCGATAGTTACATAGCTGGCAAACCGATCATGAAATTGATACGCTTCGACACCTTCAGCGCGCAGTGCCAGTGTTAGTCGGTTCGCTTTGTCGGCTGCCATATCGAGTTTGTCGGAGAGCGACTTGGGTTGCGAAGCGGCGCCACCGTTTCCAAAGTCGGTTACGGCGTTACCTTGGAAGGAAGCAACGCGCACTGTGAAGCGCTTGGTGCAATTCAGCAACGAGTGCTCGACGGCTTTATTTAGTTCGACGACGAACTCGTCCAGCTTGGGAGCTTGAAAGTAATCTTCAGGCAGAAGCGGATTGCGAGTCACGAAGGCCGCTCCCATTGGGCCCTTCGCCAAGTTCTCTTTGCGATTGGTGCGAGACCACATCACGCGTCGGTAAGACGAGACCAACCAATTGCTGCTTTCCGCTTTCGATGGATCTTTCGTCTCTGCGGCGTCCTTACCCACTAACGCAGCAGGTTGCGCTGTTCGAATCGTTTGCAATAGATCATCAATCTTCGGATCTTCGAGCGAAGCGAAGCTGCCGACTAAAACTGCGCATACTTTTTCGCTACTTTGGTTTGCTAAACGCACTCGGCGCGTTTCGACCGTGCCGTTGATATCGACTGATTGATGACGATCCGATTTCAGCATTGTTGAATGGTCGAAAGTCTTGTCCAGGATGTAGCAATCGACATGGAGATTATCATGCAATTCGCGTGCAAGCGCTTCGGCTTTGGGTTTGGCGTCATCGCCGGATAGCGAAGCGGCCAAAATCAGCCATGGACCATGCTCGGCTTTCAATTGGTAGACGCTCGTGGCTTCGGACCGCTTGCGGAACATCGACAGCAGCGATGGCGGATCTGCTTGAGCCGATTCACTTAGGCCTAATACCGGGAATGAACCGAGAACTACACTTAGGCCGACTATCGAAGTGCGTTTGCGCATATTTCGAACTCCCATTTGGACAGAATCTGCTTGTCAACGAGTGATCGCGGATCGGTCACATACGTTTCAGCCGACACGCCTTCATGGTTGAGCTGTACCAAATCAGGCTGATTCGATCGAGGGAGAAAATTTCGAGGCAGACGTAACGATTGCCAGCAAAACAACCTCAGCAAATCAGTTGGGGCGAGCGACGTTCTAGCGAGAGCAAGTCAGGCGTTGTTCACGATTCGCGCTGTCGGCTGAACGAGCGTCGAGCGGCTTCGGGTACCGCATAGCGATAGCCTGCGAGCGACGACAGAGCATCGAGAAACGCAAGCAAAATACAGACGAGTAGAGCGACCAGGATTGCAAACCACAGGAACAACCAAGCGTTCCCGTGCGGAATCAAACCGCTCCCGGCGATGCTCGCGCCGATTAGGATCAGCAAGAAGTTATTCGAGCGACGAACGCGCCATTGAAACGCAGACCAGCGCGCAATCGATTGGCTTGCATCACCCCCGGCGTCATCTATCGACCAATCTGGAGGCGCGATCCTTGATAGCCCGAATCCACTTAGCATCAAAGCGACTCCACCGAGCAAGCACGCGTACATTTCCATCAGTGGTTCCTTTGCCAAGGATCTAGGTTGGGGACTGCTGAGTCACCTATTCGAGCATAACTTTCCACCGGATGCTAATGAGTAGCAAAGTTTTGGCGTGAAATCAGCTCTCAGGTGGTGCACTTCAGAGTTGCTATTACAACGCAGTTGGCAACGGTGCAGGCAACGACTTGCGATGTTCGAGTTCGGCGCCGATTCTGAAAATTAGCTTGTTGAGTCCTTCGCCGGTAACGGCGCTGATTCGTAGGACATCGCGACCAACTTCGGCGGTCAACTGTTCGAACACTTCGGCAGACTCTGGAATTTCAGCCTTGCTGACGACGACGATCTCCGGACGCTCTGCTAACTCAGCACTGTAAGTCTCGAGTTCTTTGCGGATCACGCGGTAATTTTCGAGCGGGTCGGAGCCGTCGGTCGGTAGTGGTTCGACCAGATGTACCAGGATTCCGGCACGCATGATGTGACGCAAGAAATCGTGACCCAGCCCTACGCCTTCGGACGCGCCTTCGATCAAACCGGGGATGTCGGCCATCACAAACGAGCGATCGATATCGACGATGACTCGCCCTAGGTTCGGAAACTTCGTTGTGAACGGGTAGTCTGCGATTTCAGGCCGCGCTCGCGACATGCGGCTTAGCAGAGTACTCTTGCCAGCGTTCGGTTTGCCAACCAAGCCAACGTCTGCGATGACTTTCATCTCAAGGATAACGCGACGCGCTTCGCCTTTGAGGCCCTTCGTGGCTTCATAAGGAGCTTGATTGGTCGATGTTTTAAAGCGAGTGTTGCCTTTACCGCCACGACCACCGCGAGCCGCGACGACATCTTCGGTAGTAGAAACGAGATCCTTGATGATCATGCCAGTGGAAGCATCGATCATGACGGTTCCGGGCGGGACTTCGACGATGAGGTCTTCGCCGTTGCGGCCGTGCATATCGGAGCCTTGACCGCGACCGCCCTTTTCGGCGCGCCAGTGTTTGCGGTGTCCGAACGCGACGAGGCTATTAACGCCTTCGCGAGCTCTGAAGACAACGTTTCCGCCATCTCCGCCGTCGCCACCGCAGGGTCCGCCATGCTGGATGTACTTTTCGCGGCGGAACGCGACGCAGCCATCGCCGCCCTTGCCAGCTTCAATCTCAATTTCCGCGCGATCGACAAACATGACAATTCTGACTGGGTTGAACCCAAAAACGCTAGCTGGCGTTGGGTGTCTTCCAACGCTTGCAGCTACTTCTTAACGCATCGCACTCGACCGCTTGAGGCCTGCTGATTTTACAGCAATCAGACCTGCATTAGCTGGCTGCAGCGACCGCTTGAACATTGATGCGACGGCCTTCTTGGTCGAAGAAAACAGTGCCCTCGATGAGTGAAAAGATCGTGTAATCTTTACCCATGCCAACATTGCGACCAGGATGAAACTTCGTACCAACCTGTCGCACGAGAATTGAACCTGGGGTCACTAATTGGCCGCCAAAACGCTTAACGCCGCGGCGTTGTGCATTACTATCGCGACCGTTGCGTGTAGAACCCTGACCCTTTTTATGTGCCATGACAACTTCCGAGAATCAATACTGTGAATCGCGATCAAAGACCGCGCAAAGGAGCTCGTGACGAGCGGCTTAGGACCGCTTGAACCCCAAATCTTAGCGATAAATCCACAGATGATCAAGCCGTTCCTTCAACCCATACTGGTCGAGAACGTACTTTTGACGTTCGGGGTCATCAATTGCTGGCACGCCGTAGCGAATCGTGTCTTCAAGTTGATCGACGGCATCGCCAGGGCGCGAGAAGTGAAGAACGAGCGTTTTCTGCAAATAGTCGATACGGCCATCGCGCGACTCAAGCTTTTGTGCATTTGTAAGTCCTTTGACTCGCACACTAAAGAAAGTCGTTCGGGGGTCGATGTTTTCCCACATCGCCACACCCCAGACTTCATGGTTGTCGGCTTCGCTGGAGAGTTGGATCTTCTTCTGCTGCATTTCAATCGAATTGTAAACCGGCTGTCCGACGCGTTCTTTGGTGGCAATCATGGTCTGCGCGGCAGGATTGATCACGTCCATATATTCACGTCCCGCGTTGATTGAATTCAGGACGAAAGTGGGAAAGAACCTTACCCACTGCGTTGAAACCGCTTTGGGGTCGGCGTAGATCTCGTTGCCGTAAGAGTCCTTGCTGGGTTCGGGACGCAGGTCGCCACCGACGTTGCGAACTCGATAAAGCAGGTACCACACCAATTTGTCGTTTACCTGAATCATCCGAACTGGTTTAAACGCGAATTCGAGAGCGTAGACTTCATTGCGAAAGATCACATCCTTGCTTTTGCCGATCAGCGTGTTGGTTACCGGCAAATAATTCGGATCCCAAGCCAATTCCGGATACTTTGCGACCAGCGGCAAATCGACGGGACCGAGCGCCGTATCGCCCTGCTCGGGCACCGATGGGATGATCTCAAGCGCGTCTGGGGCGAGCTTCTGACCTTGCCCAGAGCGGACCGACGTTGGCACCGTCTGTGCGAAAGCGACATGCGGCAAGCTGATGGCGAGCAACGCCGAAAAGGCGATTTTCAGCACTGTTCTTGAGCTACAAACACTAGCCAACATGCTCAATTCCTACCAGAGTTTGGGGAAATCTTGATTTTTTCTCGACGGATCGACCAGCAGAATTCTGGTTAGCTTAATCGGATTATGAGCCGGACGGGTGCTCGGTTCACTTTCCCAAAGCCTCTATATTACTTCGCTCGTCGCTAAACTAAAGCCCAAGAAGTGGCTCGCAAGCATCTTCTAAGCGATTGGATTCCGATTATTTGGGAGATCCGCTTGGGAATTTCCGTTGGCTCGACCCGATTGCTCTGCTTAGAGCCAGTCGTCGGACTAGAGAACCCAGGGTTGCGTCAGCCATGCCCGCCATGTCCATCCGGGTGGCTTTGTCAATGGAATTGCAGTCCACCAAGGCAGGTCTTCGATATTCGTCGGCGTCGTCGGAGCCAGCTCAGTGGACTCCACTGGGTCGGGAAAAAGCCAACCCTCAGTTGGTACACCGAGTCCATGAGCGGCTTGAAACTGACGATGGCGTTGATCCAGCCAGAATCGCGTCTCGGCGGGCAATCGCCAAGAAAGCGGCCAAGACACGTCGCTCAACTGCTTTTTCGCAGCCGGAAAATCTTCGCGAGCGGCTTGAGCGATCGCTAAGTTGTGGTGGGCGGCAATATTAAATGGGTTGCGTCGGGCTGCGAGCGAGAATTTTTGCTCCGCCAAGTCCCAGCGGCCTTTGTTCGCATCCACAATTCCGCTGCGGGTCGGCATCGCTCCGATCTGCAGCCATGGAACCATCAGTTCAACTTTGTCTCGTTCGACGCTGGGCGCTAGACCTTTCCATGAATCACGGGCGCTGGCTGCGATCAAGCGATCGGTTGGATCGGGATGAGTAAAAATCATGTCGGGATAATCGCGGTCAGCGCGCAGCGTATCGATGGAGACCACTTGATTTGCGAGCGTTCTCGAAGTCGCGACATCAATCAGTCGCCACGAAATCAGCAGCAGTTCATTCTCAGGTGGTTCGTTGTGTTGAGGGGGCTTGCGATCTTTTGGGTCAATCAGTTTCGCGCTAAGCACTTCGCCTTCGAGCAGCAGGTTGGCGGATGCGTTCTGCGCGGCTTGAATGGCGGTGGCATCGTTCTGCAGCGCACTTGTTGAGACCAATCTCATCGGCGACTTAGCGACCAATTGCTGCGAGTTGATCAAATGCAAGTCGGCGCGCGCGGTGGGTTGCTGCGTTAAGAACGCAGTCTCGACGCGCCCGGCGAGCGATTCGGCGCCAGCTATCGGCGCAACCGCAATCTTTGCGTCATGCGGACAGGTATAGCGCGCGGGTTGCCAGACATAGATCGGGGTTGATGAACGACAACCGATTGCAAACGCTATCCCTAAGCACGCGCAGCACGCGAACCGAACGCCAGCACTCGAATTACGCTTCGTCCTAACAGACCTCTTCATGGTCGAACGATTACCGAATCGACCCGCTGCGAGTCAAGTCGAACCGTAGGAATCACAACTCGCTCCGCTAGCAACTTTTTTCCGAATACATCGGAATAAAGCTGAATGCAAGCAGGGCGGAATTTACAACGAAATCGGAGCGCCGTCTTTGGCGGCTGATTGGAAGCAGGCGTCGAGAACCTGCTGCGTTTTCAGCGTCCAGGTTGGCCACTGGTCGTCGAGCTTGCCTTGGAGCACTAGATCTGAGAACGCACGAATCATGTTCACCTCCTGTGCATTGCTGGCTCCGGCGGAGTACTCTGAAATCGCGTGACGCTGCAAGTGATGCTCCATGTTGAATACACAGTTGTCGACATTGAACACATCTTTGCCAACGAACGCATCGACTTCCGGAGCGTGAAACGGCAGCACAAAGTCATTTAGTTTTAGGTAACCCTTCGAGCCGCTGGCGTGTATCCATTGCTGATTTTCAGTTAAGAAAGAACAGTAGAAGCTCGCTGACACACCGCCCGGAAAAAGCAGTTCGGCGCTGAATTCACCGGGCACCGGCGCGAGGCTCGCCTTGCCTTGCAATGGTGTGAGTGTTCGCGCGCGGACTTCGGTCGGCATTTGACCTTGGAGAGCCCACAAGAAGAAACGAGTGCAGTACCACCCTAAATCACCGAGGCAACCGTAAGGTTCAAGTTCGCTGGATGTGCGGATGTTGGATTCGCAAAATGCTTCGTCGCCAGCGAATGAGAACTGGCTAGTCAATCGGCGGAGTTGCCCGAGTTGGTTGGGGTCGTCGAAGATTTTTCGAATCATGGGCAGGCGTTGGCTATGCATAAACATGACGCCGTCCATGTACTGGACTTGATTGCGTTTGCAGGCAGAGAGCATCTCGGAAACTTCCGTTGCGTTCAGCGCGGCCGGTTTTTCACCCAACACATGCTTGCCAGCTTCTGCGGCTTTGATCACCCATTCGCGGCGAAGCGCGGTTGGCAGTGGAATGTAAACTGCGTCGATATCGTCGCGTGCCAGCAGCGAATCGTACGAGCCTACTGCGGCTGGCTTGGCATCGAAAGGAACTTGCGATGAGCACTCATCGATGAATCGCTGCGCAGAGGAGACGTTGCGACTGGCGACTGCTACGACGGAAGCGTTACCGGAAAGTCGTATCGCTTTCCAATTCTTTCGTGCGATTCCAGCAGTTCCCAAAATTCCCCAGCGGCAGTTGCCAGCACTCATCAATGGCTCCGTTCGGACTCAAGGTTGTCGTGTTCAGGTATTTCGCTTGGCTTCTACAAATCAGCTTATGTAAATCAGCCTATGTGCGGCCGATGACAACTAGACACATGTCATCAGCCTGTTCCGTTCCCAGCACAAATTGCTGCAAGTCCTGGATGACTTGATTACCGATCAGCTTCACATCGTTTCCGGCCGACAACATCAGGTCTTGGATGCGAGTGATGCCAAACATGTTGCCAGCAGCGTTTGGCGCTTCGTTGATGCCGTCGGTATACATCAGCAATTGTTCGCCGGGTTGAATTTCGATGTGGCTGAGTTCGTATTCGAAGTCGTCGATAATACCGATCGGCACACCCGCTTGTTCATCGCCGGGTTCGAGGATGCGTTTCGAGTTTGTCTTCCAGAGTGGCGCCATGTGGCCGGCATTGATGATTTCAATCTTGTTTGAGTGTCGATCAAGGATCAGGCACAGAAAGGTAATGAATTTTTCGACGCCCAGATTTGAGATTGCGCTGTTCAAGCAACTGATGGCTTTAGCTCCATCCGGTTGGCTTGCTAAAGAAAAGCGAGTCTCAGTAGAGAGTTTTGCCATGAGCATTGCAGCGGCCACACCGTGACCGACAACATCGGCTACGATAACCGCCAGGCGACCATCGGGCAGCGGGATGTAATCAAAATAGTCGCCACCAATTTGCTGAGCGGGTTGGTAGAAATCGTAAAAAACATAACCGCTGAAGTCGGGTGGAGTGGCTGGCAAGAAGGCGCGTTGAACGCTCTTGGCCAGTTCGAGATCCTGTTCAACCAATCGTTGCAACACGACGCGCTCGTGCAGTTGTGCATTCTCAATCGCAACTCCAGCTTGGGAGGCGATGCTGGCGAGTATTTCCAGATCTGGGGCTTCGAAACGTCTGCGGGCGTTGAGCGTATCCATCTGGATCGCTCCGATCGCTTCGCCGTCGCTGTTCAATAAGGGTGCCACGACCATCGAACGAATGCGAAAGTCTGAAACGCTGTTGGCCATTTCGAAACGTTCATCGCTCGAAGCGTCCAGAGACATGATTGCTTGCTTCGTTTCCATCACTTCCTTCATCACGGTGCGGCTGATGCGGAACGCTTCCTGCTGATCCTGCTGTCGCGTCTTGACCCATTTGGGAACCAATTCACCGTTGTCACCAACCAAGACGATAAACGCGCGGTCGGCTTGCACAAAGATCTTGAAGAGCGTGTCGAGAACTTTGGGCAAAACGTCTTCAAGCGCAACAGCTCGCGCAAGACTGTGTGTGATTTCGACGAGCGCTTGCAAGCGAAGTTCGGAAGACGTCGTCAATTGCGAACCGCTTCCGGTCCCGCGAATGTCGACTTTGCCGGTCACAGCGCGCGACCCTGTTTGCCCTTCCGAATCGTCGACCATTAGGACACCGAACGTCGACGAGCCTCCCGACAACTGGCTTGAATCGACCAGCGAAGAATTGTCTTCCTCCTCCTCGTGAAACGAAAACTCGAGATCGCAAATCCGAATCATGTCGCCATCGGTCAATCGCGTTGATTCGGTGATTAAGCGACCATTGAGAAACGTTCCGTTGCGGCTCTTAAGATCCTCGAGCAGGAACTGTCCACTCTGAGTCACGATGCAAGCGTGTTGGCGACTGACGGAACCGGAATCGAGCGTCAGCTCACATTCGGGATGTCGCCCCATAAACATCCTGGGACGATCGAGTTCCAGACGTTTACCGAGTGAAGATCCATTAACCGCGATGAGATGGGCCATGACAGAAACTCTAGAGCGAACTGAATTGGATGGCCGGTTATTCTAATTCAAGTGCTGAGTCTATGAGGGCCTCAAAGGCTTCTGCGGGCGTTTTTTCGAAAGGCTCGTTAGGAATTTTTTGAACTTTGATAAGCTGTTCCGCGCGTTTCATAAACTCGCGAATCTGCGCGGGCGTTAACTCCGGTTTGACCTCGAGGCCCGCTTGTTCTTTGCTGAGCACGGCACACGATTGCAAGGCGATTTCCAGGTCGTTGCGACCGATCTTGCGTTCGGCGGCTGCTCGCAAAAGGCGGTCTTCAATGCGATTGAGAGCTTCCAGTTCGACCGGCGTCAGTCCCTCTTCGCCGCCTGCCGTTTCGGTCGACAGCCGTTGGGCCTGCGACTGAACCGATTGAACCACTCCCCACAGTAAAACGGGGTTGTCCTGTAAGCAATTTCGTAGCCGATACAGTTGCTTGCTGCTCATCTCTTTGTTGCGAACCTTTGGCACCAGCTCTTCCAGCTGCAACAAGATGGATTCCTTGTCGGAAGTTGCCAGCGAGCTTTGCTCAACCCAAGGAATCAATTG
>JBGSOM010000112.1:0-18004 GCA_041739135.1 Pirellulaceae bacterium | reverse complement strand
CCTAAACCCGCGCCTGACATAACCGGCAAGAGTCTCCTTGATCGCGTTGTTCTCTCCGCAGACGCGTAACGCGAATCACCTCTCTAAACTCATGTGCAAACAACCCGCGTTCGCTGCTGCGCACAGTTTGGACAGCTACCGCGTGAGTGCGTGCCTTTTCGTGTCCATTCCTCAATTGCGGGAACTGCCATAAAATAAGACGCGTCAGTGTTCTTAGGTGTAGCAACCAATTTGCTCTTTCATTGCGCAGCCGCTCGTTTTTCGCAGACTGAGAGCATCGACTTCCGTGACTGTCCTATCAGCAAGAGTGCATCCAATGTTTACTAAGCGTTTCAGCCGCGTGATTCTGTTGATGTTCATCGGACTCGGCGCAACGGTCTTTTGTGGAGCGGTGATTTCGATGCAAGATGGCGAACCGGCGGAGCGAATGCAGCGCGCGAAACAGTTGTCGGACCAGGGCAATTGGCAGCAAGCGGCCGAAGTTTACGCGAAGCTGGTCGCCGAAAAAGAGATCGATAGCAAAATACTGAGCGAAGCGTTGACGCAGTTGGTTACTTGCCAGGTGCGTCTGAACCAAGTCGAGAAACTCGACACGACTCTGCGCGAAGCGATTGCGGCGCACCCTAACGACTGGCGAATCCTCGAAACAGCCGCTCGTCTGCTCACTACGACTCAGCATCATGGCACTATCGCTGATCAGCGTTTTACGCGCGGTTACTCGCGGCGGAATGGCGGCGCCTTTCTCCAGGCAATTGAACAAGATCGACTGCAAGCGCTAAAGTGGTTGCGCTCAGGGATGAAGATAGCAAAGGATAGCGGTGTGGAAGTTGCATCGGCGGAGTTCGGCCGAATGCAACTCGCACTTGCGGATCTACTTTATCTAGGACGCTACGGCCAGCAGGCTTGGCAACTTCAGTCGTTGACCGACCTCACCGCTGAACCGGATTATCTCGACCTTGAAGCACACTCGTCCGCACCGACGCGCTTCGCGCCAGCCATCGACAACGAACCCGTGCTGTACAAAATTCCAGATTCTTTTGATGACGCCAAATCGGATGGCGAACGAATGCGTTGGGCATTGGAACAAGCCAAGAAAAATCCGGCGTCCAAGCCAGTCGCGATCCGTCGTTGGGCTGATTTCCTGCACTCGCAATTTTCGGTCGATACTCTACGACAAGATATGTGGTTCTTTGACCGTTCGAGGAGCAGCGATAGCGATGATGCGAAGGACCGCGACGAAGGGATCGCGGCCGTTCATACACTCGACGACAACGAAGTGATCGCCAAGCTCAGCACCGGCATCCAACGCTTCAAGCTCGCGGACGAATTCAATCCGATTTTTCAGTACAAGCAACTCGCCGCTACGGACGACCGCGCGCAAGCAGAATCAGCTCTCGCATCGCTCAAGCAAACTTACCTGAATCGCCGCCAATATCCCAAAGCGGCTGAGATGCTCCGCGAATCGATCGAACGATTCGGCACTGGCACCAATAATCACAAACAACTGGAACTCGATAACATCGTCCAGCCGCGGGTGGCGTTCGACCCCGTTGATCATCAACCTGCCGGCAAACCTGCCAGGTTGAGCCTGCTGTTCCGTAACGCCACGAAAGCCGAATACACGGCCTGGAAAGTCGATATCGAGGGTCTATTCGCAGCTACAAAAGCTCACTACCGCCAAGCAGAGTCGCGCCGCGATCCGAACTTCAATTTCCAACTCAGTATGCCCACTAAGTACTTCGAAGGAAAAGAGATCGATCGTTATGTTAAAGGCCAAGTTGCGAACTGGAACGAGACGCTCGAATCGCGCGCGAACCACTGGGATCGCCGCATCACCGTCGAAACACCTCTCAAGGAAGCCGGTCTATTCCTCGTCGAAGTGCGTGCTGACGGCAACGCTCACAAATCGCGCTGCTTGGTCTGGATCGAAGATACCGTGCTGTCGCGCAAGCCCGGCGATCAGCAGCAACTTCATTTTCTTAATGATGCTGTGACAGGCAAACCAGTTGCCGGCGCAAACATTGAATTTTTCGGCATCGGGTACGAACAACTTCCCAACGGAAGAAATCAACAGATCACTGAATCAATCGCTGCCAAAACCGATGCCAATGGAATCGCCATCACCAAGTTAAAGAACAATCTTCAGTGGATTACGATCGCGCGCACAGCCAACGGTCGTTTCGCACTTCTCGATTCAGAACATCTGTGGTCGCAAGCCTACACGCGTGAATCGATTAATCAGATCAAAGGGTACGGTGTCAGCGATCGACCAATGTATCGTCCAGGCGAGACGGTCAAAGCGAAGTTCTGGTTGGCGCACACCGTTTATGGAGACGTCGAGGCGCAGCGCGCGACGAACTTGCCGATCACGATCGCCCTCAACGACCAACAAGGTACCGCAATCGCAACCAAGGAACTGAAGACAGATCGCTACGGCGCTTGTGAGCTCGAGTTCGATTTGCCGAAAACTGTCGGATTGGGACGTTTCCAATTCCAAATCACGCAAGGACCAAACGGCTGGATCGAAACTTCACTGGCTATTCGAGTTGAAGAGTACCGCAAGCCGGAGTTCGAAGTAAAGATTCTCGCGCCTGAAAAACCAGTGGCGCTCGGTGAAACCATCGAAGCTCGCATCCAAGCCAAATACTACTTCGGCTCGCCTGTCACCGATGCGAGTGTGACGGTACGCGTCCAACGTAGCACCTACAACGACACTTACTATCCAATCGGTCGCTTCGATTGGTGTTACGAACCGGGTTACTGGTGGTTTGCGGAGGATTACACTTGGTATCCCGGTTGGAAAAACTGGCGCGGCTGTATCGCACCCTCACCGCCGTGGTGGCCTGGATTTCGACAAGAACCACCGGAACTTGTGCTCGAGCAGGAACTAGAGCTCGACGCGCAAGGCGAAGCGAAAATCAAGATCGACACCGCGGTTGCCAAAGCGATCTACGGTGATGAAGATCACAAGTATTCGATTTCGGTCGAAGTGCGTGATGCGTCGCGCCGCACGCTGACTGCAGAAGGCACCGTGATCGCCGCTCGCGATGCGTTCAAGATCTACTCTTGGGTCAATCGCGGCTTCTACAACGTCGGCGATAAAGTGACTGCAAACTTCTATGCGCGCACCCTTGACGGGACACCGATCGAAGCGACAGGTAAACTCGATTTGCTGCAGATTTCTTACGATGAAGCTGGCAAAGTGACAGAGCGCGTCGTGCAAACGTTCGATGCGAAGACGGATGCCGAAGGTATGTACTCGCAGGCGATCGAAGCTGCCAAAGCAGGACAGTTTCGCTTGCGCTTGCGACTGAAGGACAAAGCAGATCACGAAGTCGAAGGCGGCTATATCATCACCGTTCGCGGGCCAGCCACAGATGGTGATGACTTTCGTTATAACGGGTTAGAACTGACGCCAGACAAACGCGAATATGCAGCCGGCGAAAGCGTGAAGTTGCTGGTCGCCGCCGATCGCGCAGACGCTCTGGTGTACCTGTTTGTAAGGCCATCGAGCGGAGTTTATAAGATGCCCGCGCAGTTGGTTCAGTTACAAGCCAAGTCGGCCGTCGTTGAAATCGCGGTCGCTGAATCCGATCAACCGAATTTCTTCGTCGAAGCGTTCACAGTTTACGAAGGTGAATTGCATCGGCAGACGCGTGAGATCATTGTCCCGCCTGCGAATCGCACGTTGAATGTTAAATTGACTGCGAACAAAGAAGAGTATCTGCCCGGCGAAGAAGCCGAGATCGCGATGCTGGTCACCGACGCTAACGGAAAACCAGTTTCCGGATCGTGCCTGCTGACCGCTTACGATAGTTCACTGGATCAAATCGCCAGCGACGTTCAACCGCCTGATATTCGCGAGTTCTTTTGGAAATGGCGGCGTCATCACCACCCGCAGCAACGTTCGAATGTCGATCAACCGACTTACCAGTTTAGCCCCACCGAAGTTCGACCGCTCACGACACTAGGCATCTTCGGCGCAACCCAAGCCGATGATTTCAGCACGGTGAATCGATTCGGATTCGCGGAGGGCGCCGCTGGAATGGGTGGAGGCATGGGTGGGAACATGCGTGGCGGCATGCTTGGTGGTGCGATGCCAATGGCGGCTCGTGGCATGGTTGCAGACTCTGCACCGATGCCGGAATCGGCCATGGCAAAGTCTGAAAGTCTTGCGTTCGCAGCCAGCGATAGCAGCGGCGGGGGTGGACCCGCGCAGGACGGTCCTAAGCCTACGATTCGCAAAGACTTCGCGGATTCGGCGCTGTGGTTAGGCGACTTGGTCAGCGACGCGCAAGGTCGCGCAAAAGCCAAATTCAAAATGCCCGACAACCTCACAACTTGGAAGATCAACGGTTGGGCCGTTGGCACGAAAACCGAAGTTGGCTCAGTCGACTTGAAAGCGATCACGCGCCGCGATCTGCTCGTTCGCCTGCAGACGTCGCGCTTCCTCGTCGAACGCGATGAAGTCATCCTGTCAGCGATCGTCAATAACGACTTCGCTTCCGATAAACAAGTTCGCGTCAAACTAGAAATCGACGGCCAAACGCAGTTGGAGTTCATGCCCAATGTTGCTGAAGAACAAACGGTGACCGTCAAGTCGCATGGCCAGTCGCGAGTCGATTGGCGATGCCGCGCGATCGCCGAAGGCGAAATTAAGCTGCGGGCGACAGCGATCGCTGACACCGCCTCCGATGCCGTTGAACAGTCGCTGCCAATTCTGGTTCACGGCTTTCTCAAAACCGACTCGTTTGCCGGTACAGTTCGCCGCGATGCGAACAATTCCAAAGTCAAGTTTACGGTACCCGCCGATCGTCGCGCCGAGCAATCGGAACTGGTCGTGCGAATGAGCCCGACGTTGGCGATGGCGATGATCGACGCGTTGCCTTATCTCGCGGAGTATCCTTATGGTTGCACCGAGCAGACGCTGAACCGCTTTCTACCAACTGTGATCACGCAGCGCGTCCTGATCGATCGCAACATCGACTTAGCGAAACTCCAGGAAGCTCGCAACAATTTGAACGCTCAAGAACTCGGCGATCCCGACGAACGTCGTAAACGTTGGCAACGCTTCGATCGCAATCCAGTCTACGATCGTGATGCGGTCGATGAGATGGTTGCAAGCGGAGTTGCGAAGCTGACGAATATGCAAAACGGAGACGGCGGCTGGGGATGGTTTAGCGGAGCTGGCGAGAACAGTTCAGCCCATACGACCGCTGTTGTTGTGCGCGGCCTGCAAGTTGCCGTGAAGAACGAAGTTGCAATTGTGCCCGATGTACTCCAACGCGGCCTGGCATGGCTGGAGAAATATCAAAACGGCGAACTTCAGAAACTGAAGAACGCCGAGAGCAAGACTGTGCCGTACAAGTCGCACCCAGATAACCTTGATGCGCTGGTCTTCCATATTCTTTCTTCGGAAGATCGCGTCAACGCAGAGATGCAGACATTCTTGTATGACGGTCGATTGCACTTGAGTGCCTATGGGAAAGCGCTGCTCGCTTGGTCAACTCATAAACTCGGCAACGTGGAACAAACGAAGATGTTGCGTCAGAACATCGAACAATTTTTGGTCGAAGATGCCGAAAACGAGACTGCTTACCTGCGCGACGAGACGGCTTGGTGGTATTGGTACGGCAGCCAGATCGAAGCCACGGCGATGTACTTGAAACTGCTCGCAGCGCAGGATCCGCAAGGTCAAGTGGCGCCCCGGTTAGTCAAGTACCTGCTGAACAATCGCAAGCACGCGACCTATTGGAATAGTACCCGCGATACAGCGATGGTGATCGAAGCGTTTTCGGATTACTTGGAAGCGACTGGCGAAGCGAAAGCGAATGTCGCCGCCGAAGTGTGGCTCGACGGCAAGCGCCTCGGTCGAGTTGAATTCACTCCCGAGAATCTCTTTACTGTCAACAACACGATCGCGATCGCAGGCAACGCAGTTCCCGCAGGTGATCATGAACTGGAAATCCGCCGCGTCGGTGACGGCCCGCTTTACTGGAACGCCTACTCGACCAACTTTACGCTCGAAGAGGAAATCGAACCAGCAGGACTCGAAGTCAAAATCGAGCGTCGTTATTACTCGTTGACTCCAACGAAGAAAGATCTGCTGCTGCCCGGTAAGAATGCCGCCGTTGTCGAAACGCAACGATCCGGTTACGACCGTGTTCAGCTGCAGGATCTCGACGAAGTTACCAGCGGCCAACTGGTTGAAGTCGAGTTGCTGATTGAAAGCAAGAACGACTACGAGTACATTCTGATCGAAGACAACAAAGCCGCTTGTCTCGAAACCGTCGAAACGCAAAGTGGATACTTCTACTCCGCCGGGCTCAGCATCTACCGTGAGCTTCGAGACAAGAAAGTGGGCTTGTGCATTCGTTGGCTGCCGCGCGGCAAGTATTCAGTGCGTTACCAACTGCGCAGCGAAGCTCCCGGTAAATTCACGGCGCTGCCAGCCAAGATTGTCGGCATGTACGCTCCCGAACTCGTCGGCAACTCAGCGGACTTTGATGTGAAGGTGAACGATGCCGAGTAAAATCAACCGAGGCGACGGCGGTCATTGCCAACTTTATAGGTCGGAGGCCCAATGCAAACCACAAATGTCGTATGGAACACTGATTCGATATGCTTGCATCCCGGAACGCTAGACGTTAGGGCGATTGCTACTGACGTCTACGAACGCACATGCCGAACCAACTTTGACGCGCCTGGCTTCTGCGTGCTCAGTGTCGGAACCGTAATGGATTCCGTCGCATTCCGGCAACTCATGGTCGACATTATGCGTGAAATGGCAGATATTCACGCATCTCGAACAGATGAAACGCTGGTCTATCTTTCTGCTGCCCGTTTCGATCAGCAGGAATCAACAAAACCACACCTCGATGGTGGTCCGGATGAATGTTTCCTGATGCTCGGCTACGAACCAAGCGAGGTCTCCTCCGAACTTGAAATTTCCGATTATGCGAAGTGTGCTTTCGATCTTGGCTTGTCGCCAAAAGAATTTTTGGCAATACACAATCCCATGTTCAAGTCTGGACAAGGTATATTGAGTCCTTATGTCACATTCATTCCGTGTTTCTCGATCAACAACTACAAAATCGTCTGCATCAACAACTCCTCAGCTCCCTACTCTCCTAACCAACGTACATGGCAGGGAACGCTTCACACCGCCACCATCTTATCGCCTGACGAATCCAAGCGTCGCGTGATCAATTCGACCATGATTGCACGCGCACCCAAAGGCTCATGCGATGTGATCGATGCATTATCGCTTCACCACTTCATTCACACGTCAGAGGTTAAGCGCAGCGGATATGACAAGCCGCATCTCGAAGACGACAAATGAGGCACCGTACGTACCTCGATCTTGCAATGCGACTTCGCGTCTTGAGTATCGTTCGCAAAAAAAGAGAATTCTCACCACAACGTTTCTTTCGAATCTAGGGAGTGCGAATGTCTGAGAACCCTTATAAATCGCCTAGTGACGCTAAAACTGGTAACCTCGCTGAGTCGTCATCGATAACGTCAGCGCATGCGACGTACAACGTTGTAACGGATACGGTGACTGGCGTGAACGTTCGCTGGAGCGATAATCGGTTCCAGGCCATAGCTGTATGCATCTCAGTGGTTGTAATATCTTTGCTAGGGGCGCTTCTTGCCGCGCTGAACACTCGATGGAATCTGCCGTGGTACGGAGGAGCTTTGATCGGATCATTTGCAGGATTGGTAGTCGGCATTCTCGGAAGCGGAATTATGCTGATGGTTTATCGTGCGGTTCGGCATCTAAAAGGAAAACACGATTAGAAAGTTCCGAGTCATTTGTAGTCCACATTTGATCGTGGGTTGGGCGAGTTCTGTAGTCGCAGTGTGGTTGTTCGTTGCAAGTGCTGTATTGGCCGATGACAAAAGGACAGCGGGAGATTTGGTCACTCCCGAAATGACCACTGACCAGCCTGGCGCTGGTCGGCGAGTTCGCCAAGTCGGCGCGGAGTACAGCGGTACTGAGGTCTACCATGCATTGTATTTACCAATCGACTGGAAGCCGGGAGGGAAGTACCCGGTGATCGTTGAATACACCGGCAACCGATTCGCCGAATCCGGTTCGACTGGTGAAGTTAAGCATGCAAATCTCGGTTATGGACTGACGGGCGGCGAAGGTTTTATTTGGGTCTCGATGCCCTACATTGAGTCGAGCGGCAAACGCAACACTGTTTCATGGTGGGGCGATAAGCAAGCGACTGTCGAGTACTGCAAAACGAACTTGCCCAGAATTTGCAAACAGTTTGGAGGTGATCTGAAGAACGTGTTTATCTGCGGATTTTCGCGAGGCGCCATCGCAGCCAGTTACATCGGCTTGGCAGATGATGAAATTGCGTCGTTCTGGAAGGGGATGATCGCGCACGACCATTTTGATGGCGAAAGAATGTGGAATTACCCCGAGAGTGACCGATCTTCGGCGCTTCTGCGTTTGGCTCGCTTGAAAGGCCGGCCTGTTCTGGTATGCGGTGAGGCTAATAGTTTTTTGAAAGATCATTTAGAGTTGGCTGAGTTCACTTTTTTGAGGCCGGCTGTTGGCGAGATCTTTGATATCCCCGAGGGAAAAGTGATTCATCCGCACACCGATTTGTGGATGCACCGCGATAGTAAGTATCGCGAAGAAGCAAGACATTGGTTGAACAAGCACCGTTCCAACTAATGCGAGTGGCGTTAAGACGGATCTAATTCCGCCTGGTTAAACTGCGTTCGCTCGAACGGATGCAACTTGATAACAAAAGTGTGCACCGAAGTGCTCGGGTGGCTTGAGTTACTGGTCAGTTACAAGGCTAGAGGATAGCTTGGGCTGACCTTCGGGCGGACGTGGTGAGATAATTCAGTTGAGTATAGGTGTGATTCGCTAGTGCGCGCGATCTTTAAACTGACAACCGTTAGGATCTGAGACTGCTCAACGGCGTGAACTCGTGGCTTCCAAAGTTCCGCAAACCATTTTTCGATCGGATGGCGTTCCGTCTTGCTTGGCGAGTTCGATCCGCCATACTGGTAGGAGTTTGAAACCGCGTTCGTACTCGCGAAAGACGATTTCACTTAGGCACCTAATTCGTTTACTCTGTTCCATAGCAGTAGCGGAGACCAGAAATGTCATCCCCAAAAATGCGAATTTTGTTGGCGGCTATTGTTGCCGTGGTTTGGATCGGTTGGGCCATGTGGTCAAATGTTCCGCATTTCTATGATATCGAAGCATTGCGACAAGAACTCGCGGTGACGATGCCCAATGCCACCGTCGAGCCATCGAGCGCTGGCTTTCCATTCGGGTACATGCGTTATGAATACTCTAAGGCCGGTCAATTTCTGCCAGTCGATTGGAATCCTTCTGCGGCGCTACCCAATGCGTTGTTCTGTTTGACGGGAATCGCGGGTGCCATACTTCTTGTGTTTCGGATTCGGCGAATCACGATCGGGCTTGTTGCTTTGATTTTCATGATGCTCGTACCAGCTACAGCGCTTTATTTTTTACTAAACGGTCTTCACCCAGACGTTATCGCTTATCTCTACCTAACACCGCTTGCACTATTTCTTATTTTGCAAGTGTTCGAGAAAGTGCAGAACAAGGGGGTGCGCCAGAGTGCGGATGACGAGTCCAGTTGGCTGACTCCGTCCATTGTCGGTAATCGGTGATTGCATTTGTTCGTTGTGAGCGATATGTGCGAGTGAGCGCTGCAGGCATGAGTGAATACTCGGTAAATTGCGAGTGCGGAATTCGATTGGGCGTTGACGCAAGACAGGCTGGTAGCACGATCAGTTGCGAGTGTGGTAGATCGATATCAGTAACACTTCTCTCAGTCTTGCGACGATCTGCTGGCCAGTCGACTAAAAGCACGTTAGAGCTAATTGAAGCCATGATTCGCAGTGGAGAGTTACCAGCCGAAATGGTCTGTCCGCTTTCAGGGAGGCAGCCAGAAGAAACGGTCTACTTTCACATTCAATGTGAACGGAGTTGGGTGCGCGGAGGTGAACCAATCGATATTGGGAAGTTGCTGCTGTACTACACGTTGTTTGGGTGGATCGGAGCATTGATGGTATCTCGCAAAATGCAAGAGCGCCAAGAATTTGGGCGTGATACTACCGTAACGGTTCCAGTCAGAATCTCGTCCGAAGTCAGAGCCAAAGTTTATGGAACGCGCCGCCAAAAGACACTAAGGACTTATTTGTCCCACGTTCCTATCTACGCACGATTGCTTAAAGAATTTCCGGAGGCAGTGGTTACGCCGACCAACTCGGCGCAGGCCTAAGTCGCAAACGACTAGTCGTTGACACGTCCCACCTGATCAATTCCGGGGAATGGATGAGCTCAATGGACGGAGTTGCCGTCGTGGACTATCTGCGCTCCGCATGAATCGCAGCGTTCGGCTGAGTGCAGCATCTGTTCGCAGTTGGTGCAGGACCAGATGATTTCTTCGTACGGTCCCGTGATCTGACCTTCGAAGTCGAGTCCAGCGATTTTCTTTTGCAGACGCAAGTGCTCCGCAACGCATCGAAGCAGCAGCCAATGGAGCGACGCGGCAGCAATCGCTGCCACTGAGCCAAATGTGCCCCAAGCTGTGAAGGTGAAGAGCAAAGCGGTGGCCGCTAGTGCCCCGAAAATCAGAATTGTCATCGCAGTCATGTCGACAACGGTCTCAAGGCCGGTACCGCGCCTCAATCGACGTTTTTCAGTTCGGTTTGCGGTCAGCGTCAATACAAGCTCCGATGGAAATTCGGTTCGCAAGAAGTCGAGTGCGAGTCGCATCAACAAGGCGGCGAGGGCGCCGCGGGGGCTAGCTAATCAGGGTATCATAACTCATCGTAACGCTGCGTTGGGCGTTAGGCTTGGGAGTGCTCGTACTAGTAAGAGCAGTAGTGGAATTAACTTGAAAGTGAGTTTTAAATGGCGGAATTGACGCCTGAGGCGCTAATTGAGCGGCTGAAGTGGCGGTATGCAGTAAAGCGTTTCGATGCTTCGCGACGGCTGGACGATGCAACTTGGCAGGCGCTCGAAGCGAGTCTCATTTTGACTCCGAGCAGTTATGGGCTGCAGCCGTGGCGGTTTGTCGTCGTGACCAACGAAGCGGTGAAAGCGCAACTACCGGCAATTTCGTGGAACCAAAAGCAGCCGCAAGATTGTTCGCACATGATCGTGTTAGCAGCTCGGAAAGCGATGGACGAGTCCTATGTGGACCGTTACATGAACACGGTTGCGAAGGTGCGCGGCGTGGATCTACAAAGTGTGGCAGGGTACCGCAATGTGTTGGTGTCTACAGTGAACGGCACGACGGGGCAGCATTTAAATTGGAATGCACGTCAAGTTTACATCGCTTTGGGCCAGTTGATGGCCACCGCGGCGATGCTGGGCGTGGACGCTTGTCCGATGGAAGGGATCGACACGGTAGCGTACGATCAGTTGTTGGGACTGGTTGAAACCGATTACACCTGTGTTGTGGGTTGCGCGTTGGGCTTTCGGCACCCTGACGATAAAGCGGCCAGCGCCATGAAAGTCCGCTTCGATGCAAGCGATGTGATACTGCATGTTTAACCAGGACGCGAGCGATTGTGCTGGTGACTGAAATGAACGGATACAAACTATGACTAACTTTGACCCTTACCGCGTGCGTCGCGACTTTCCAATTTTGCAAACACGGATGAATAACTATCCGCTGATTTATCTCGACAACGGGGCGACTACACAGAAGCCACAAGCGGTTATTGACGCGATCGTTCAGTATTATTCGCATGACAACGCCAACATTCACCGCGGAATTTACTCGTTAAGTCAACGTGCGACGGAAGCGTTCGAGCTTGCGCGGCAGAAGGTGGCTCAGTTCCTTGGAGCGCCGGATGCGGCATGTTGTATTTTCGTGCGTGGTTCGACGGAAGCGATCAACATGGTCGCACATTCTTGGGGCCACATGAACTTGCAACCCGGCGACGAAGTGCTTGTAACCGCTTTGGAGCATCATTCGAACATCGTTCCTTGGCAGATGGCTTGCCAAGCTACCGGTGCATCATTGCGCACGATTCCGATGACGGACGCAGGCGATTTAGATTTGAGTAACTTGGACGCGATACTGAATTCGAATACTAAGATGGTTTCGATTCAGCATGTTTCGAACGCGCTGGGAACGATTCACGACCTGCCGACGATTATTCGCCGAGCTCGGGACGTGGGTGCGAAAGTGATGGTTGATGGTGCGCAGTGGGTCGGCCATTTTCCTACGGATGTGATCGGATTGGATTGCGATTTTTACACGTTCAGCGGTCATAAGTTGTTCGGTCCGACGGGAATCGGAGTGCTGTGGGGACGCCGCGAATTGCTGGAAGCGATGCCACCGTATCAAGGCGGCGGCGACATGATCGAGACGGTCAGTTTCGAACGCACGACGTACGCACAACTGCCTAACCGTCTGGAAGCCGGGACGCCCGACATCGCTGGCGCGATTGGACTGGGCGCAGCGATCGACTACATGGCTTCGTTGGATTTCGCGCAGTTGGTTGCTCACGAGCACGAGTTGCTGGAATATGCGACGGAGCAGTTGCGGCAGATCGACGGACTGCGCATTGTCGGTTCGACTCGCAATAAAGCGGGTGTGATTAGCTTTGTCTGCGATGACGTCGCCACGCTTGATATTGGCATCGGGCTCGATCGTTTGGGCATCGCGGTTCGCACTGGCCATCATTGCTGTATGCCCTTGATGCAGCGGTTGAAGATCGCTGGTACAACACGCGCTTCGCTGGCGTTCTATAACACGCGTGAGGATGTCGACGCGCTGGCAACTGGAATCAAGAAAATACTTGGCGAGCGTTCTGCGCGGCAACCGCAGATGGCGGCGACGACGATTCAGTTCGCAACCGCATCGGCTGCCACACCCGAAGCGGCCGCGGAGCAACTGGCCGACGAGTTCCTAGCGTTCGATGACCGCGAGAGCAAAACAGAGTTGCTGATCGACATGGCTCGCCAGTTGCCAAATAACTTCGCGCAGTTGAAATCCATTTGTACTGCGGTGCCTGGTTGCATGAGCGAAGTGTACCTGCTGGGGCGACCGATGTTGGACTCACCTCACAAATTCGAGTTCGTTGCGGACTCGAACGCGGAGATTGTGAGAGGTTTAATCGCGGTGCTGCAAACGTTACTGTCGGGACAGGATGCAAAATTGTTGCTGGAGTTTGACCTCGAGTCGTTCTTTCGGCGCATCGGGCTCGATCAATTCATATCCTCGCAACGCCGCAGCGGACTTGACGGGATGATTCGAAACATCCGTACTCTGGCGTTAGCGATTGTTCAGCGTCAAGAAGCCATGTAAACGATGCAAGCCATCTAAGCCGAGCAGCAGGTGACCATTTTCGTGGTGCTTGTAACGCCTGTGCTTGAGATGCATGTCGATTTGATTTTGGTCGATGTTCCGGACAAACCACCGAAGCACGAATTAGAAAACTCTGCTTTGGTGTGAGTCGATAGAACGATCTGCTGCAACTCCGATTTCGGTCGCGCGAGTTTACAGAACGTGGATTCGAACGCTTGGGTGTGGAACTCCAAATTTCCCGCCTACTAAAAAAGCGTCGCGCCCGTGAGCAGCGCCGCAGTCGTTTACCTTGGAACAATTCGTGGAGCCTAAAAACATGTCCAAAAAAGACGTTTACCGCATTGTGAATCGCGCCACCGATGGCACTCTGCGCATTACTGACTTTCCGAATACCGATACGCTGCTGCAGATGCACACACAGATCGGCGTGGAAGACAGCAGCACGGATCTTGCGCTTCGTGGCATGCCGGTATTCCGCGGGCTCATCGGCCCGATTCCTGAAGGTCGCAATATCGTTCGCTACGAAACGCCAGAAGTGTTCGAAGCGATCACAAAGGAATGGTCATCCACCAAAGTCAAACGTCGCCGTCGCCGCGCCGTTCCAGCCGGTGAGTTGGCCGATGAAGCAAACGGCGCGATGAGTTCACCTGAGGATGCAAACGCACGCGAGTCGGCAGCCGCGCTGTAAGGTGCTTATTGGGCTCTGCAGCAAAGTTGGCAAACGCGCCGCTTACTTTTTTGCTGCTTAAATGCGTTTGAGCGACTGGCGACCGTGTGATCTCGCACTCGCAGTTATCTTCAACTCTCAAATGAAGTGAATTAGCGTGACCAGCGCGGGTACTGCTTAGGCGGCCCGCTTTGCACCCGAGTGCTTCGTAGGTCTACTGCGAGCGGGGTTGCAAGTTAAGCTGTAACGATTCAGTCGAGATGCGCGAACGAGTTTGCTAGTTGTGACGACTGTCCAGCGCGCTTCGCACGACCACATCTGTAAAGCTCTGACGATTGAGTCGATCTTGGGTGACGTGCCGGTAGTTCGCGTTGTCGGTGCTATATCGACCTCCGCGAAATCTCTTGTTCCGCTCCTGAACGATGCCGATGCTAGGAGTGAAACCACATCGAGCAGTCGTGTCCCTTTGCTGGGAACAATCGACTGACCGTGGCTGGCAGGCTTGCAGGTGAATGGATTTATCTGGCTTGCGCCAATGCGTAAAAATCAGGGATGAGCCAAATGTTCGCAAAGATATCATGGACTGGTATTTTCTCAGCCCGCGCACTTACCGGGCAACTCTGTTGCCTAGTGGTAGCGAGTTCGATGGGTTGCGCAAGCCTGGCGGGATTGCAAGACACGCAATACTGTCTGACCAACAAGACACGCGCAGAGATTTCATGGCTGACCTGCAACGACTGGAAGCAGCGATGGGATCTCGGCAGCGATTATGCTGCGGGTTACAAGAAGGGCTTCTATGACGCAGCCACCGGTCGCGGATGCAAACTGCCTGCTGTCCCGCCACCTTGTTACTGGAGTGCAAAGTACCAAAGCTGCGAAGGTCAGGAAGCGGTCGCTTGCTGGTATCGCGGTTATCAATGTGGTACCGCAGCCGCACAAAGCAAGGGCTATCCAAGCTTCCATGAGGTGCCGGTGAGTCCTTGTGCGCCAGCAATTAACGTGACCGGTTGTCAAGGATGTTACTCGCCTGACAACTGTGCTTGTAACGAACCTGTACAGCAATACTCGGTTCCGATGGCAATGCCAACTCACGAACACCAATTTCACGGTGGGCTTTTTGGTCAGTACGGTAGCGCATTATCCACTGAAACACAATTAGTTGCTGAAACCATAGATGACCCCCAGAACTCTGGTGATGAAGGGTCGCAGAGATCCGCTTCGAGCGACAACTCGGAAGGGAATGATCCAAAAGTTCCTGAACCAAGGCCGAACTCGGTAGACGCAAAGTCTGCTTCCGACGATGCATTATCGAACGAAAAATCGGCGAGCGACGCCGAAACCGTCCCTGCAAAAACTGATGAATGAACTTTAGCTAACACGGATGTTTCTAAAGTTGTTCCCAAAGTAAAGCGTTTTGATTCAATAATTTGACACCAAGGAAGGTGTAAAGTGAAACTTCTCAACTCACTGCATGGCGCATTAGGCATTGCAACGCTAGTCGTCACAGCGTTCAGCGGATGCATTACCTTTACCAAGCATGCGATTCCAGCAAATCGATTACCCAATCAGTTTGCGGCACCTTCCAAGAGCGATTTGCTGCCGATCAACTTCTCGATCTTGGCAGGCAATCCCGTCAAAGAGCATTTACTTGACGCCGGCGACTTGATCGCGGTTACGATTCAAGGTGTGATTCCAGAAGACACCAGTCAGATGCCGCCGATCATCACCGGTTCGCAGATGTCGATCGCGCGAGAGTACTATCCGCCCGTCGGCGTTCTGAACGTTCCCGGCATCGGATTGCCAGTGACTGTTCAGTCGAATGGCTACATACAATTGCCGCTGGTTGATCCGATTCTTGCTCGCGGTCTGACGCTACTCGAGTTGTCGGAGAAGATTCGACTCGCTTATCTCGACA
Source organism: Pirellulaceae bacterium (assembly GCA_041739135.1). Lineage (GTDB taxonomy): Bacteria > Planctomycetota > Planctomycetia > Pirellulales > Pirellulaceae > Aureliella. The sequence continues at coordinate 2,094 of JBGSOM010000112.1, read as the reverse complement.
AAGAGATCATCAAAGACGACAACGATCAAGTGAACTTGTCACTGGTTCGCAGTCGAGTCAATCGCGTGCTGGTTCTGCGCGAAGACGTAGCGGTATCGAATGTCGGTCTGATCAACAAAGGCAACACCGTGTTGCACAAACGCGGAAGCGCGGAAGTGATTGACTTGCCGATTTACGAGAGCGATGTGCTGCATGCTCTCGCTGCGAGCGGCGGATTGCCCGGAGTGGATGCTTACAATGAAGTTTGGGTGCTTCGCAAGAGTACGATGGAGCCGCACGCTGTCGTCAGCATCCAATCGAAAATTGAAGGGGGCGAAGAGCCTGAGCAAGTCTTGACTCAAATGCCAGCTCACTTGGAAGCGATACGTCTGCCACTGAAGTTGTGCCCAGATCAACCGATTCCTTTCAATCCAGAAGATGTTCTGTTGCAAGATGGTGACGTGGTCTACATTCAACCTCGCCGCGACGAGTATTTCTACACTGGTGGTCTGTTGGCAGGTGGCCAGATTCCGATGCCACGCGACGAAGATCTCGATATTCTCGAAGCGATTGCACTAGCAAACGGTTCGGTGGGTGGTCTTGGCGGTACTTCATCGGTGGCTGTTCTGCGAGCCGGTGCGGGTGTCGGAAACATCATTCCGCCAACTCGTGTACTGATTCTGCGTAAGTTGCCAAACGGCGAACAACTTCCGATTCGAGTTGACTTGACTAAGGCGATGACCGACCCAACGGAACGCATTCAAGTATTGCCCGGTGACTACATTATGATGTACTACAAACCGAGCGAAATGACGACGAATGCAGTGCTAAACTTCTTCAACTTCAGCTGGGTGTTCGCAGACTAATCATGATGTCGCCGAACGCGACCACGCAAGTCGCGAACGGACTTTGCTGACAAGCTAAAAACCGCCCAGTCAAACGACTGGGCGGTTTGCTTTTGCCTTTCCGTCTGCTCTTTTGTTACCACCATCGACCTGCTGGCAGTTGTGCAATCGAGGGCTCGAGTTACCATGCCTTGTTCATAGAGCTGTACGACTCCAACTCCGCCGACGCAATTAGACACTTGATGAACCGCCCACACCGCTGCGCTTACTTGACGATGGAAAGTCTTGCAGGCTTTTACTGTTCAGATGCTCTCACGTACAAGCCGCTGGCAAAGCTTGGATGGTCAGTCGACGAGGTTCCATGGAGGCAAAGCGATCGATCGTGGAGCGACTTCGACTTAGTTGTCATCCGTTCGCCTTGGGACTATTTCAACCACCTGACTGAGTTCGTCGAAGTACTTGAACAAATTGATGCATCCGAGGCTGAGCTTGCCAATCCGCTAGAAGTTGTTCGCTGGAACATGGAGAAGACTTACTTGCGCGAGCTAGCGGAGCGAGGCGTAGTGGTGGTGCCAACACTATGGCTGCAGGAACTGGCCGTGAACGATGTTTCGAACGCGTTCGAGCAGTTTGCGGTGCAGGAGATTGTCATAAAACCGACGGTTGGCGCAGGGGCGAGCGACACTTTTCGGATTCGCAGCGACAACTCGGCGGGAAGCATTGAGGCAGCGCTCCGTGCGTTTCGCAAGCGACCGGTGATGGTTCAGCCGTTTTTGAAATCGATTATCGAGCGCGGTGAGTTTTCGCTGTTTTACTTTGGTGGAGAATTTAGTCACGCCATTTCAAAGCGGCCGGCTGCTGGCGACTTTAGAGTGCAGGAAGAGCATGGCGGCATTATCGAGTTGTGTCGCGCCGACCGTGCGATGCTCGACGCAGCCGAAAGCCTGCTAGAAGCGATTGATACGGAATTGCTCTATGCGCGCGTCGACTTCGTGTACCTGGCAAGTGGTGAAATGGCGGTTATCGAAATCGAGCTTATCGAACCGTCGCTTTACTTCGGTTACGATGAGCATTCGCCCGTTCGATATGCGGCAGCACTCGACCGCATGTATCGCCGAGGCTAGCCTGCGAACATATTAAGGATTAGATGATGCGTCGCTTGGTTGTAGAGGTAGCGGCGGGAGTGTGTGTGATGGAGACGTGGGAGCTGGCGGCGGTGTGGTCAGCCAGCATCTAATCCTACGTTCGAGAAGCCTGCGGCTGTTGAGCG
>JBGSOM010000095.1:0-8347 GCA_041739135.1 Pirellulaceae bacterium | reverse complement strand
GAGAGTGTCTTGTCGACGTCTGAGTTCGGAATAACGCCCGCTTTGCGAGCTTCGTTGAAGTACTTGAACCACAGCGATTCGTGCTTGTGGCCAGCGAACTTCCATGGTTGCGTTCGCAAGTTCGTGTAGTGAATCAACTTTGTATGTTCATCGTAATGATCGAACGAATTCCAGTTTGGATCGAGTGGTCCGAGTGCGTAAGGGTGTTTTGCTAGAAACGCCGGCGCCATCTGCTGGAACTCGGTGTTCGTATAGTGTTTCTGATCAACTTCGCGGAAGATCTGTTCCAGATCGAAATGACACTTCGAGCAATCAAACAAAATGTTGCTCATCCCCCAGCTCTTGTCGCCTTTGTAAGCTTCCGCTTTGGCCAGCATCGCACAGCCGTTCATTTCTGTGTCGAACAGTTCGCCGATGTCGCTGACGCAAACCATGTCAGAATCGAGGAAGATCGCCCGCCCTTGATGATTGCAGATCGAAGGAATCAACCAGCGATAGTTGCTGAACTCGGTGTAGTTACGGTACTTCACGTTCAGCGACATGTCAGCCAGCACGGGCATTTCGTCGTTGCGTTCGATCGAATTGTGAGTGCCGTTGAAGACGTAAATATCGAGCTCGCGTTGGCTGTGTTTGCGCAGTGAGTATATCAGTGTTTTGCGTTCCAGCACACTGGCTTCACCCGAGCCGATGAAGACTCGAACTGGTGTTTGATTTTGCATAGCTTAACTCCCTTGTCAGCACTGAAAATGATCTAAGTTTGATACGTTATTACGCACTGCGACGCAGAATTCGCAGTCCTTTGAAAAAGCTCTTCAGCCGCTTGTTCGCCTTCCGAACTTGACCAGCAGCACCCTGTTCCTTGGGCCACTTTAAACGCCAATCGCGGCGCCACTTAAAGGCACCTGATTGAATTCCAACGAAATCGGCACGCAGGTTGGGATACTTGGCGGTGTCAAATGGGTCTGCGACATGAACGAACGAACTGTGTTGTTGCCGAATCGCCTCGCGCCACGCAAGATGAATTTTGGTGCCGTCTGCAAGTTTGTCGAATTCGCACCCCCAAGTGCTGCAGGTGGTCATTCCTGCCTCGGCCAAATCGCGATGGTATTGCTGCACAACTTTGTTTAGAGCAGGCAATGCATCGAGCGATGTGCGCGTTTGACTCGTCAAATAGTCGTTCGCGTTGCTGGGTGTCATGCCGCTGAAGTGAAATAACACCAGCGGTTGACCATCGACCGCAACACCACTCTCGGACTCGTGATTCGCAGCAGCACTCGTGAACGGAAATTGCGACAGTGTCCAGTGTCCCGCGTTGTAACCTGGGTGACGCAGTATATGCACGCCCGCAAACATGCCCGGCACAAGGCTCAGCCACTTCTGATCCACGAAGATCGAAGACGCTAGATCGACGTAGCTCTTGCTCGCACACATCTGCTTCCACCACTGGATGAAATCAAGTGTGTTTGCATCGTTGCAGACGGCGAAAAATCCAGCATTGAATGTGCCTGAAATCAGGAACGCTGTTTCGTCAGGACGTTTGCCATCGTGCGGTAGCGGCTTGAGTAAGTGCGGCGTTAGCACAATCGAGTCGCGCCCGAATGCATCGAAGACTGCGGTCATCGGACCATAGATCGCCATATCGCCATCGAGATAAGCGATTTCGTCGTAGCCCCGATCCAACAGTTCGCTGATCACGAAGGGCTTTAGAGCGCACGACAATTCGAAAGGTGTGTATTGAAAAGCGAACCGCCTCCAGTTCTCAATACCCAGTTCGTCACCATAGATCGCTTGCGTGCCTTCGACCGATTCCTTCCACGATTGCGGAGGACGATCAGCATAGCACACGAACAAATCTGCCTCCGGATGATAGCGGCGGCAGGATTGCATCAGGACCTGTGCAAAGTGCGCGTAGTTGCGCGTCACGACAGTGACAATAGCTCGTTTCGTCACGGGACCAATCCTTCGATCTAACTAACGAGGATCATTAGGCTGCGCGCGAGGCAACGACTTTATTGCACTGATAGAGCGCAAAGCGTGTTCCAGCGATCCGCGCGCAACGACCGTGCGTTTGCCAAAATTCGTTGACCGTTCGCGTTACGCCTGCGCATTCTGAATTTTGCGGTTCCCATGTGTAGTCGTGCCACACGATCGTTCCGCCTGGCTTCAGAAACTGCATCGCTTTCTCAGTATCGCGACGCGCGAACTCGTAAGTGTGATCCGCATCAACCAAGATCAGATCAGCTTTACCAACTAAGTCGTGATCCATGAATTCGACCGAGTTCGCGAAGCGTTGCTCGATTTTGTGTTCGTATTGCGTGCCGCGGAACAGGCAACCGACATCAAAGTCAGATAATCCCACGCCTGTTCCGTGTTCGTGCGTCTTGCGCAACGTTGGGTCGAGATCGATCGTGATCACACGAGCGTCGGCCGGTGAATTCGATGCCATCACCAACGTCGAACCACCGCGGAACGTTCCGAATTCGACAACTAATTTCGGTTTGACTTGTTTGGCGATTGCGCCCAGTACCAGCAATTCGTGTTCGGGCATCGCCCACTTATGGCTGCGGATCAATCGCGGCAGCATCACAACTTCAGCGAACTCAGCGCCAGGCAGAACGCCGTCGAGTGTATTCTCGGGCACCAGGAACTGGATGCCTTCGGCGGCTGCGCGGGCGGCGAGCAACTTGGGGCTGAGCGCCTTGGCGGTGCTCTTCGTTTCGGGACGAGCCGCTTGTGTGGTTGTGTGTGATGAATCGGAAACGGAGCCCGTCCATCGAGCAATACGTCGCTTCCATGCCTTGCTAGACAGTAATTTTGCCATGTTTCGTCCTCCTGACGAATCGCTTGCTGGAGACTTGGACATCGTCCAGTTGAATTTCCAAATTTGATTCTAAACCACTTGCTATGCGTGTTACAACATCAATGTCTTGCAACCTCTCAACTTGTTAGATGGGTCGAGATTCAATGCCGCTCGTATCGCGATGACCCAACATCGAAGCTCGCAGATTGTAAGTGGCGTTACGTGCCAATCGCAGCAATCGATGATAAGGGGAAAATTGCTTCTCCCACAGATGAATGATTGCGCGGCCGCTGGCCATTTCATCGAGCGTCCATTGTGTGTAGGCCAAGTCGAACAGCCATTGCTTTCGATCTGGCATTGCGGGAGCCGCGAGGGCGCTCAGTTTTTTGTTCAGCAGTGAATAGCCCATCGCGCCGATGTCGGAAACAAACGCGGGCACGCCAGCCAATGTCGCTTCCACACCGGCATTTGAATTAAATGTGACCACCGCCCATGCGTCGACTAAGTCATCTTGCAACGTGGGCTTGTGAGAGATCTCAACTGGGATGGAATCCATGCTGACCGCGGTCGGTTGCAGCGGGTGAGGACGAAACACGACCGGTCGATCGCTAAGTTTCACTAGCGTTGAAGCCGTTCTGCGGCACCACTTTACATGGTTCGAAAACTGAACAGCGGCGTCCCAAGGTATTTGCCCGCACAGTACGATGTGTCGGCCATCGGTTCGCCAAGGCGCAACCTGCACATTCAGTTCGGCGAAGCGATCACCGGGACTATATTCGTTTTGAAAATCGGCGCGGCCATTCAGACCACCCCAGCCAACCATGTAATAACGATCGCGGTGAATGAAGCCGCGTTCAATGACTAGGTGCTTCCCAAATCCCGCGGAATTCTCATGCGCTTCGATTAAATCGCCGACCGAACGCCCACGCTCAGTCTTAAGCTTGCCAATTCCGAATGTCACGAGGATGTCGCAGGGGCGGTACCCGGATTCTAAGTCGTAGATTGAGAGGGGAATTTTCCTAGATTCCAAGCCTCGCGCAAATGCACGTAGAGCGTCCTCGTGAAGTTTATCCGTTGAAGGGATGAAGACTCCAAAGTGCTGATCAATGCTCGGCGCGATTCTCAGTGGCATCAGTTGCCCTTTGCTTTTTGACACACTGCGATAATGAACTTTCCGTTCGTACCCTCACAAAGTTCTGGTTTGCTGCCGTTTCTTTGACAGTGCCAGCTCACGATCTCAAAGCCGCATTTTTCCAGTACTTCCGCCAATTCACTTGGACGGAAGTGGCGAAAGTGATGGGGGTTCACAGGTTCCTGTAAGTGAGGACGCACCTCTTCGTTGGGCGTCGAAATGATCAAGAAGTCGCTCCACTCAGCGAACTTGGCGATCGCCGCTTCATAGAATTCGACGTGTTCGATGAACTCAAAACACACAACGGCATCGGCCTTCTTCGCCGCTTCAAATGTCAGTAAATCGACTTTCTGGAATTCAATATTTTCGCGTTGCCAGTGACCGGAATAAAGCTCATAGGCTTCATCACTGATCTCGATCGATGTAACTGCGTCGACAACATCCGCTAACATCGCCGACCCGTAACCAACTCCGCACCCAGCGTCGATAACATAGCTGGTTTTGCCGCGCTTACTGAGTTCTTCAATTGCGAATCGATAGCGTGCACGATGGTCTTCACGAACGTCTTCTAGCGTGGTGGCCATTTGTCGCTCGGACATTTTCTTTCTCCATCAGACTTCAATTGAACGTTTTAGTAGTTTTCTTATGCGACCATTCGCAAAGTAGCCGAAGGCTTGTAAGCAGTTGCGACTAAGTGACAGCCGTCACTCGCATTGGGGCTTAATTTGCGGCGGCGAATCTGTTCAGGCGTAAAGCCCTCAAAGGCGATCTCGATGTTCGCAAATCCGGCTTGCGTGAGGAAGTAACGAATCGATTCGCCCGTGTAACCCGATTTGTGAACGTCCCAGTAGGATTGGTTGTAATCGGGCGCTAATGGATCGCATTCTCGCTGCCAACCGAAGAAGCCAGCGAAGCCCCAACGCGCGTCGGAGAATCTGTTTTCGAGTTCCTCATCTGTCCATTTGGCACGACGCCACTGCTCTATTGCAAACGCAAGGTTGGGCACTTCGATGCGAACCACGCCTTGCGGGGCAAGCGCCCGCAACCAGTCCCGCAACGTCAATTGCATCTCAGCGAACGTTAGGTGCTCAAGCATATGGCGACTGTAGATCTCACCCAGGTCACTGCAGAAATCCGAAATCTCCCAAGCGCGGCAGGCCAAGGCGACGTTCGGTAGATCTCGCAAATCACAACCAATGTAGCCAGCAACGTTTTGGTCACCGCAGCCTACATAGAGTTTTGCGCCCGATGGGATCACTTCTTTCAATCGCGACTTGTAGATCGGTTCTAACCGATAGCCAAACCGCTCCGCAATTCGAGTGCAGGTGGAGTGAAACCACTTGTTCATGCAAATGCTCTAGAAATTGAAGTGAATAATGTTAGATGCGATTGCAACAGTACGCTTGAATCATCGAACATGACAATCGAAGACCAATTGACGCAAAGTAGTAACTTGTCGCAAAGTAGTATCGTTGGCGGATGATACGCTTCTGAAATGTTGCTTGTCGAGAGCAATCCTGCTGATGCAAGTCGTTGACGCACTGACTCTACATCAGCTGTATATCAGACTTTAGACCACCACGCGGACTACAGCCCATTGGAACCAACCACGGAATAGTGGTTCAACGACGCGGTTGTAAGTCTCCATCCATTCCAAGAAACCCTTCCACTCATGTTCGCGCCAAGTTGTGTATTGTGAGATTTCCGAGCCCTTGCCTTGATAGCCTTCAAACTCGCGGAAGTCGATCAAGTCATCTAACCGGATAATTGTTCCTGGGCGAATGCCGTCATTCACGGTATCGAAAACCGTCTTTGTACTCGAGTAGAGATCGCAATCGACATGCAGCAATGCGATGTCACCGCGATTCGTTTCCCACCATGGTGGCAGCGATTGATCGAAAAACCCTTTGACGAGTTGCACGTTATCTCGCACTGCGGGCAGATTGCCTTTAAGGTGCCATTTTGTTTGTGCGCGATAGATCTTGCTTCCCAAATCCCAGTCTTCGGGCAAGCCTTCGAAACTGTCGAACCCATAGATTGTGCGATCGGGCCAATGGTCAGCGAAGCGATTGATGCTCTTGCCATCGAACACGCCAAACTCGAGCATCTGACCATCAATCAACGGATAGTTCGCTTTGATATAGTCGATCGAAACGCGAAACATGTCGTCCATCGTGGGTTCGTGATCGAGAAACGTTGAGTCTCGAATGCCCTGCAACATGGCGGCGGCAAAGGTTTCGCTATCGGTTGAAGCGGGACTGATCAATGCAGGTGACATAGTTTGTCTCCAATGGATGTCGAGCACGCGATTGCTAAGGCGTTATATGTAATGCCAGCATTCCGCATTCATGATTGGATTGTGAGTTGCAATTTATAAGTAGGAATAGCAATCTCACTCAGTCATGGCTAGGTCGCTTGCTGCCGCTCTTTAAAGTTATCTTCAGTAATCTTTAAACAGGCGTGCGCAGCGCGCTCGCAAGCTGGAGAGGAATTGAGTAAGCGAGTCGCAACTTCTGCTCGTTTTGAACTCATCGATTCCAAGCGGCGCAGTTGCTCGACCAATGCTTCCGACGATATGCGGTCCATCGGCATCCATGAACCGCAGCCAAGTTTTGTGACGCGGGCTGCGTTGTCGAACTGATCGAAAGCCATCGGCAAGACAAGTTGCGGAACGCCAGCAGCGAAACATTGACTCGTCGTGCCAACGCCGCCGTGATGCACAACGGCGCGAGCGTGCGAAAGCAACTTGGAAAACGGCAAGTACTGCGCGGCGACAATGTTTGTCGGCAGGTCCTTCGGCACTTCATCCAGGTTCGCGGACAACAGAACAGCGGGCAGGCGCAAACGCCGACAGGCTTCGACCGCTGCGGCGAGAAACGTTCGCGCTTGAAAGTGCGCTGAACCCGGCGCGAAGACAACAGGACGCTCGCCATTGAACTTCGTCAAGACTTGCCGCAACTGTGCGTCCACTTCGGGCGCAACAAACGACGCGCTGTCGGTCAGCGGAAATCCAACGGTCTGCACACGGGAGGGCAAGTCGGTCGCTGGCACTGAGTACCAATCCGGAAACATCGCAAGCACAAGATCGGGCGACATCCACCACTCCTTCATCATGCGCCGCACTGGCGCAAGCCCGATTCGCTTTCGCAGCGGATTGATGTGCTTGAGCGCTTGCGAATCGATGAAGCGATCTGCTAACCAGTAAGCGGCACGCAGCATTGCGGGCGGCATCTTGCACTCGAGACCCATGCGGCTTAATCGCGGTGGCTGCGAGAGCGAGCGGAACATTGCGGGCGCGAGCACAACAGTCGCTAATCTTGTTTGCGGAAATCGATCGCGAAAAATACGGCCGCCGAAGTCCAACATATGGCTGACCAGCAACGTCTCACCCGGCACGCAACTCTGGAGCAACCATTCGTAATGCGGCTCAATCGCTTTGCCAAGCATGTGGTCAAGCAACAATTTAGGTCCGCGTCGCGGGTGCCATAAATCGGGATTTCGGACCAACGCATCGAACTCGGGCCGAGCCGTTAGGACACGTGTTTGCAAACCTGCGCGTTCAGCGAGCGGTATGTAAGGTTCTGCGACGAGGAAAAGAACGCGGCGACCGCGGGCTTGCAAACTCTGTGCAATGCCAAGCAACGGATTCACATCGCCGAGGCTTCCCGGAGCGGTAACGATGGTGTCATACTGCATTGACCGACGGCTCTCTGTCTAGTTGAAACGCTCTAACGGAAACTCGCTCGGCCACTATCGTACCGCATCGCAGGCAACATGCGGTATATTGTTAGTTATCGTCCCAGGCTGGCGCGGTAGTGCTGAATGTGGACAACGAACTGAGCAGGCGGAAGGAAACCTCTTGGATGAATTTACACGCCAAGCGAACTTAAGAAAGTATCATCATGTTTGGAATCGGCATCCAAGAGATGTTAATTCTCGCAGTCGTCGGAGCGATGCTCATCATTCCAGTTGTGGTTGTGGTGATCGTGCTGTACGTTCAAGCGTCGAAGCGATCGCACGTTCCCGCAAGCGTAAGGCAATGTGCTGATTGCGGTGGGATGGTGTCACCACAAGCTCCAGCGTGTCCACACTGCGGTCGTCCTAACGCCTAAGCCGTCTTAGCTTGTGGGCCGGATTGTTTAACCGCGAAGCATGCTGCGTTTGTCCGGCGCGGGAATTAGATGTACTCCGAAGGAGTTTCGCTTTACAGCCCAGGGTTGCGAGCGGAGCGAGCTACCCTGGGGGTTGAGCGCGACGCGAATTTTTACCCCAAGGGGCAACGCTGTGAAGCATTTTCATTGAAGGAAATGCGGCGATTTCGACCCAAAGGGCCATTCGATTGCCCAGCCTGGGCCAACGGCCCAGGAAGAGTCAACATGATGCCAGCAAAGGCCTGAAGGGCCGATCATTTGTTT
>JBGSOM010000089.1:0-7054 GCA_041739135.1 Pirellulaceae bacterium | reverse complement strand
GGATCACGCACGCGCTCGGATGCTGAAGGGTGTGGAGAAGCTGGCTGATGCAGTCGCTGTCACCATGGGCCCGACAGGCCGAAACGTGATCATCGATAAGAGCTTTGGTGGCCCAACCGTGACTAAAGACGGTGTGACGGTGGCCAAGGAAATCGAATTGGAAGACCGCTTCGAGAACATGGGCGCTAAGCTCGTCGTCGAAGTGGCTCAGAAGACGAGCGACTTAGCAGGTGACGGTACTACTACCGCAACTGTGTTGGCGCGAGCGATCTTCAAGGAAGGCCTGCGGAACATTGTCGCTGGCAGCAATCCTACTGCTGTACGTCGCGGTATCGAAAAGGCTGTCGAAGCGGCTGTTACCAAGCTGCATGAACTGGGCAAGCCAGTTAGCGATCGTCAACAGATCGCTCATGTTGGCGCGATCAGTGCGAACAACGACATGAAGATTGGCGAACTGCTGGCTCAGTCGTTAGAGCGCGTTGGCAAAGATGGCGTTATCACCGTCGAAGAAGGCAAAACTGCCGACACGACCGTTGAGTACGTTGACGGTATGCAATTCGATAAGGGTTTCGTTTCGCCGTATTTCATTAATACGCCTAACGATATGACTTGCACATACGACAACGCTCTGATTTTGTTATTTGAAAAGAAGATCAGCAACATTCGCGACCTGGTTCCAATTTTGGAAAAGGTTAGCGGCAGCGGCCGTCCGCTGTTGATTATCGCTGAGGACGTTGATGCCGAAGCATTAACCTTGTTGGTAGTCAACAAGCTTCGCGGAACGCTGAACGTTTGTGCTGTTAAGGCTCCTGGCTTTGGCGACCGACGCAAAGCGATGATGGGTGATATCGCAACTCTAACTGGTGGTACTTTCATCAGTGACGATTTGGGTATCCAACTTGAGAAGATCACGCTGGAGCATCTCGGACGTGCGAAGAAGGTTGTTGTCGACAAGAACAACACGACGATCGTTGAAGGCGCTGGCGAGCGTAAAGTGATTGATCAGCGTGTTGCGCAGATTCGCACACAGATCGACCAGACGGACAGCGAGTACGATCGCGAGAAACTGCAAGAGCGCCTCGCCAAACTGGCTGGTGGTGTTGCAGTGATCAGCGTTGGAGCTGAAACCGAAGCCGACATGAAGCAGAAGAAGGCGCGTGTTGAAGACGCGCTTCATGCAACACGCGCTGCGATGGAAGAAGGCATTCTTCCTGGTGGTGGCGTCGCGCTGATTCGTTGTACCGAAGCGGTGCAAGCTTGTGTCGATAAGTGCAAGGGTGACGAGAAGATCGGTGCAACGATTGTTCTTCACTCACTGTCGGCTCCGCTGCGTCAGATCGCTGACAACGCTGGCATCGATGGATCGGTGGTGGCTGATGAAGTCAGTCAAAAACCGCTGACCACTGGTTACGACGCGAACAAGGGCGAGTACGTCGATATGCTGAAGTCCGGCATTATCGATCCAGTGAAAGTAGTGCGCACTGCGCTGGCTAACGCTGGAAGTATCGCTGGTTTGCTACTGACGACTGAAGCGTTGGTGACCACGTTTGACAAAGATGACAAGAAGAAGCAGCGAGCTGAAGGCGCTGTTTCCTAGTCTGAATTGAAATGACGACCCGCTTGGGAAGTCGAATTTACAGGCCACTCTCGTTCGGGAGTGGCCTTTTTGGTAATCCGTGAGATTGCTCGCGGCGATGTGCCGGATGGCCAACGTTTACAACTCTCGCATGAAGCCCGCGGTGTGATGGCAGCAACCAAGCGCGATTACTACGAAGTTCTAGGCGTCAGTAAAAACTGTGCTCACGAAGAACTCTCGAAGGCCTATCGTAAACTTGCAATTAAGTATCATCCGGACAGCAATCGGGATGATGAAGATGCTATTGCCAAGTTCAAGGAAGCGGCTGAAGCTTATGAGGTTCTGAGCGACAAGCAGAAACGCGCGCGCTACGACCAATTTGGTCACGCGGGCATCGAGGGTCGCGCTAGTCAATTCAATGACGCGAGCGAAATATTCGAAGCGTTTGGCGACATGTTTGGTGGAACGATCTTCGAAGACTTTTTCGGTGGTCGCTCTTCCCGTTCGCGTACGCGGCGAGGTGCTGATGTTCGTTGTGATGTCACCCTGACACTGGAAGAAGCCGCCGCTGGAGTTCGTAAGAAGGTCAATCTAATTCGTCATGACCAGTGCGAGACTTGTCACGGAACCGGTGCCGAAGCGGGTTCTGAGCCGCAGGTTTGTCAGCGCTGCCGCGGTCATGGCCAAGTCGTGCAAGCGACCGGAATTCTGCGTGTGCAGACAACTTGTCCGCAATGTCGTGGAAAAGGAAAAGTGATTTCGAAGCATTGCAAGACTTGCGATGGCTCGGGTCTCAAACCACGCGACGTGACGCTCGAAGTTGCGATTCCGGCAGGCGTCGATGATGGAATGCGAGTGCGGATGCCTGGGGAGGGGCAGCACAGTCCCGATGGCGGCCCGGCTGGTGACGCGTATTGTTTCATTCGCGTGTTACCGCACAAGATTTTTCGTCGCGAAGGCAGCGATTTGATTTTGCATGTGCCTTTAAGTTATTCGCAAGCCGTACTTGGCACGACGTTTGATATCCCTACGCTAACTGGCAAGCACAAAGTTGACATTCCGAAGGGAACGCAAAGCGGCGAGGTCTTTCAACTTAAAGGCTTCGGCGTACCGGATCCGCGAAGCGGAATGCGGGGCGACTTGCTGTTGCAGACGTATGTTGAGATTCCCAAGAAGGTCAACGCACGTCAAGAAGATCTACTTAGGCAGTTAGCCGAGGTTGATGAAGAGCATGTGACTCCGCAACGGAGATCCTTTCTCGATCGCATCCTGGCTCATTTCCGACTCAATGAAAACGAGAAGAGCAACTCTAAAGCGGAGTAGCAATGATGAAAAACGAAACCGAAAACCAACAGTCTTCAGTGGATTCGCAGAACGATGAAGCTCTCAACGACGAAGCTTTGCATGCTGAAGGACTAGCTGACGAAGCGCTCGGTGAATTGCACTCGGCGGACGCTGGCGAAGCACTGGACGAAGTGAGTGTTATGCGAGACAAGCTGAATGCTGCTGAACAAGAGATTCTCCGCGGCAAAGCCGAATTGGAGAACTTCCGTAAACGCATGCAACGGGACGCTGACCAACAGCTCAAGTTCGCGAATGTTCCGATTGTACGCGACTTACTGGACGTGATCGACAATCTGAACCGAGCCCTTGAAGCGGCTCGCAATGATGAAACCAATACGAAAGCGTTGGTTGACGGCGTGCAAATGGTTTCGCAGCAGTTCACTGATGTACTGAGCAAACACGGCTGCAAATCGATTGAATCGATCGGAGTTCCGTTCGATCCGAATTACCATCAAGCGATCGCGCAAATGCCGAGCGCCGATCACGAGAGCGGCGTGGTAGCTCAGGAAGTTGCCGTTGGATACATGCTGCATGACCGAGTGATTCGCCCGGCTCAAGTGATCGTAAGCACGGGCAGTGGCAACTAAATCGCCAACTTTGACGACGCAAGATTTACGCAACAAAATTTTCAACTCTGAGATTGATCGGAGACTTTGTCTATGCCAACGTACGATTATGAGTGTGATGCTTGCCAACACAAGTTTGAACTTTATCAAGGCATCAACGATGAAGTGCAGAAGAAGTGTCCAGAGTGCAAGAAAAATAAGCTGCGACGTTTGATTGGAACGGGATCGGCAATCGTCTTCAAAGGTTCAGGCTTTTACCAAACGGACTATCGCAGCGAGTCGTACAAGAAGGCGAAGGCTGCCGACAGTTCTGGCGGATCATCTAAGTCAGAAGGGAAATCGGAAAGCAAAGCTGAGAGCAAGCCTACCAAGTCCGAAAGTGCACCAGCCAAGACGCCTAAGAAGTCAAGCGAATAGTTGCTTCGCCAGTTGCGACGCAGCGAAGAACTGCGAGAAGTAAATGCAAAGTGCGGCTGGTCCACGCCGATTCGATCCTTAAGACAACTTCAAAGTAGCCTAGATGAACCAAGAATTGCTGCACCGACAGTTTCCGAATGGACTGGTCTTATTGGGTGAGCATATGCCTTGGTTGCGATCGGCGGCGTTTACATTTCTTCTGCCCGCTGGGACTTGTTATGAACCGTGTGGGTTCGACGGATTAGCGGGCGTAACGTGTGAGATGAGTCAACGCGGTTGCGGCGAATTGGATAGTCGTGCCTTCCTCGAAGAGTTGGATAGCTTGGGGGTTGATCGAGGAAGCTCCATCACAACGAATCATACTTCGTTCAGTTGTGCGATGCCGAGCAATGTGTTGCCGCGAGTGCTGGCGTTGTACAGCGATTTAGTGCGTCGACCGCACCTGCCGGAAGATCAACTTAACGATGCGCGGCAACTGGGAATGCAAGACTTGCGTGCGCTTGAGGATGAGCCCGCGCATCGCTGCTTTAGCGAGCTCAAACGCTTTCGGTTTCCGATACCATTCGGTCGCATTTCGCAGGGAACTCGCGAGGGGCTCGCGGCGATCGAGATAGAACATCTGCAAGAGTTCTTCACAAGCAACTTCCATCCCTCAGGTAGCATCCTTGCGGTCGCTGGCAATTTTGATTGGCAACAACTGTGCGAGACTATCGAAGCAACACTTGGGGACTGGAGCGGACCGACTGAGCCGGAGCTACCACCGCTGCAACCTCGCTTTGGCAGCAGTCACACTGATCACGCGTCGAACCAAACACATTTGGCACTCGCGTACGACTGTGCTCCTTATCAAAGCAAAGACCATTACATGGCCCGTGCGTTGGTTGGGATTCTCAGCGACGGCATGAGTTCGCGTTTGTTCACTGAAGTGCGCGAAAAGCGGGGCTTGGTCTACTCTGTTTTTGCGTCCTGCTTTTCGCTCGCCTCGCAAGGTTGTGTGCTGTGTTACGCAGGCACAACAACTAATCGCGCTGAAGAGACGCTGCACGTGTTGCTGGAAACGATCGATTCGCTCGGCAAAGGCATTACGCAGGACGAGCTGGAACGATTGAAGAATCGTTCGAAGAGTGCGCTGGTTATGGAACAGGAGTCCTCTGCTGGCCGCAGTAGTCAGATTGCAAACGACTGGTTTGCATTGGGACGCGTGCCAACTCGAGTTGAACTGTGCGCTCAGATCGATAGCTTGACTTGCGATTCACTGCTTGAGTATTTCCAAGCGCACAAACCAAAGAATTTTTCTCTCGTTACCGTTGGATCGCAATCATTGGAGTTGCCCGGTGGAGTTGTTAACACACAAATCTGATGATGGCCCAGAGGTTATTGCGCTCAGTGATCCCAGTGCCTTTACGGTCTCGTTGGGTTGGTTCGTAAAAACCGGTTCGCGTGACGAAAAGTATGAAGTGGCTGGTGTCAGTCACTTTCTCGAGCACATGGTGTTCAAAGGTACGCACAAACGTTCGTCCGAAGTTGTCAACCGCGAGCTAGATCATCTGGGTGCGCAGTCAAACGCTTACACTTCTGAAGACTCGACTGTTTTTTATGCCTCCGTCGTACCAGAGTGCCAGGCTCGGGCAGTCGACTTGCTCACCGACTTGATGGCGCCTAGTCTTGGCGAGCAGGAATTTGAGACTGAACGCCAAGTAGTGCTCGAAGAAATTGCGATGTACGACGATCAACCGCCGTACGGTGCATTCGAGAAAGCGATGGAGTTATTCTTTGGTAACCATCCACTGGCAACGCGAGTATTGGGAACCGTAGAGACGGTATCCGAGATGTCGGTCACAAACATGCGTGAGTATCACGCGCAGCGTTACACTCGCGACAATATGTTTTTGATCGCTAGCGGAAAGGTGGATTTTTCGCAGCTAGTGGATCATGTCGAACAACACACGGAACATTGGCCAACCGGAGCTGCCGCGCGCCAGTATCGTACGCCAGAGTTCTCAAGCAGCGAAGTGCTAATCGAGCGCGAGGCTACACATCAACATTATGCGGTGAAGCTGTGGCCCGGACTGAGTTGCAATGATCCGCAGCGCTATGCGCTCCGCATGCTATGTACGATCCTGGCTGACGACTCGGGCAGCCGCTTGTTCTGGGAGTTGATCGACACTGGGCGCGCAGAAACGGCCGCGTTGTGGCCGCAGTTGTTTGACGACTGCGGTTGCTTGCTGGGGTATCTGTGCTGCGCTCCAGAAGATGCCGAAGAGAATTTAGAGACCATGCAAAAGGTGCTTGACGATGTTCTCAAACACGGTGTGACTCGCAAGGAACTGGAACTGGCTAAGAACAAGATCCAAGCCGGTTTGATTCTCTCTGACGAACGACCGAGCAATCGTTTGTTCGCGCTCGGTCAGTCATGGTTGACACGTCGCGCATATGAACCGTTAGACGTTATCCTCGAGCGTTTCGCTTCAGTCAGCTTGCAAGACATACTTGACGTCGCTCAACGAACGTTGAATCACAAACCTACAACGGTTCAAATTATTGACCCGGAATCGTAAGGTCGTTACGGTAAACGGATGCGAACTGCTTCAGATGCGCACGAGCGATTGATGGCGACTCCACGAATCGAAATTCATTACTGCCGACAGTGTCACTGGATGCTCCGCGCCGCGTGGTTCGCTCAAGAGTTGCTCAGCACGTTCAGCGAAGAGATCGGTGAAGTGGCTCTCGTTCCGGGCACTGGTGGAATATTCCAAGTCCATTGCGATGGTACACTTGTGTGGGATCGCAAAGAGCAAGACGGCTTCCCGGACATCAAATTATTAAAGCAGCTCGTACGCGATCAGATTGCACCGGAGCGAAAACTGGGGCACATCGATCGGACGCAGTCGGGGACGGATTAGTAGTCGTAACATTTGAGACGAACTGGGAGTTTGGGAAGTTGGAAAACGTATTCGCAGTCGGACCAGCACCGCGAACGGTTCAAAACTCTGCGGGCGACATACTAACAGTGCCTGCCGATTGGGAACTGTTGGCCCCCGGCGATGCAATGTTAACTCGTCGGGTCAAAGCGGCTGGTGACTTCTGGGTTGTGCAAGAAAAGCGCGGCCGCAAAATGTTTTCGCAGGGGATTTGGGCGCCTGCGGCAACC
>JBGSOM010000029.1:0-20658 GCA_041739135.1 Pirellulaceae bacterium | reverse complement strand
CGCTCAATCCATCCTCATCGGCCGCGACTTCATCGGTTCCGATCGAGTCGCATTAGTGCTGGGTGACAACCTGTTCTACGGTCAAGGTTTTCGAAAAACGCTCAGCTGCGCAGCTCAACGTCCGGGTGCAACCATTTTCGGCTACCAAGTCAGCGACCCCGAGCGTTACGGAGTAGTCGAATTCGACGAAGCTGGCAAAGTTGTTTCGATCGAAGAAAAGCCGCAGCAGCCGAAATCGAATTACGCGATACCCGGACTCTACTTTTACGACAACAGCGTACTGGAGATCGCCGCCGGATTGCGACCGTCCGCTCGTGGTGAACTTGAGATAACCGACATCAATCGAACCTACTTGGAACGCGGCGAACTGTCCGTGGAGCTCTTCTCGCGCGGCTTCGCTTGGCTCGACACCGGCACCCGCGACTCGCTGCTCGACGCCAGCAACTTTGTAGCCGCCATTGAGAAGCGTCAAGGCTTGAAGATCGCCTGCTTAGAAGAGATCGCATACCTCAATCAATTTATCGACGCCCACCAGCTCCGCCACTTAGCCAACCAGTACACCAACGAATACAGAACCTACCTGAGGAATTTAGTTGATGGTTGATGGTTGATGGTTGACTAACAACTAACAACTAACAACTAACAACTAACAACTAACAACTCGCCACTTCAGCCATGCATACTCCCGAATTCCTAGCTGCCCGACATTCGGCGATGCTTGCCCAGCGAAGTTTCGAGGGCTTGGACGCAATGGATCCAACGGGTCCGTCTGGTCACGCTTATGGTCTGCGAATCAGTGCGAGGTTAACCTCCGATTACCGAAAACGCTTGCGGAGAGGTATCGTGGATGTTACGCCTCAGGAAGTGATTGACTGCTTTATCGAAGCCAGCATCAAGAATTGGGTATTGATGGGTTTGCATGGCTACGTCGGGTACTTGCCGATGCCACGCGCCACGCAAGATGTCGATGTGATGGTGCCGTTCAGCCAAAAGGACCGTGCAGCGAAAGCGGTAGCGACGCGTTGGCCCATGCTCGCTCAACAAACGTTGCCCCAAGTCGTTCGCTTTGCGGATCCGACGGACCTCGATGAAGCTGGAAAGCCGAAGCCGGTGATCGACATCATGCTGCCGTGGAGCGAATTTCAGTTGACGATTCTCAGCGACTATGTCATCGACGACCCAACCACCGGCAGCCGCTATCCGACCGTCGAAGCTGCAATTGTTTCGAAGTACGCACCGTTAGTCTCTCCGCACCGAAGTCGCGAGAAAAAAGACTACGACGCGGGCGACCTCCGACGCATCATCCGAGCCAACTACTCAGCGATCGACCGAGCGGTCATCAAACGACTGGGCGATCAAGTTTGGGAGCACGGCGGCGACGAGCTTCTAAGCTTCCTAGAAATCGCTCAAGAAGACAAACCCTTCCCAATCTAGCAACTCGCAACAAACAACATTCAGCCACAACGCTGTTCCTCCACCAAAACTGCCAACTACAATTTCCGCTTTGACCAACGTACAATTCGCCAATCGCGTGAAACTAAAACCCTTTTCTTGGGATAGGATGATCGAAGCCGTGGAAGCCGTTCGACGACGCGCGCTTCGCGCCACGTACGCGCTAGCGGAAGCCGGAATTCCCTACGCGGTTACCGGAGGTATTGCGGTGGCCGCGTGGGTTGCCCGAGTTGACCGAGCCGCAGTACGAAACACGCAGGACGTTGACCTTTTAGTGCAGCGATGCGACTTACCAGCCATTCGTCGGGTATTAGAAGCAGCCGGTTTTCATTACCGCGAAATTCTCGGCGTCACCTGTTTCCTCGAAACTCCTGAGTCCCACCCCAGAGACGCAATTCACCTGCTGTTCGCTGGCGAAAACATCAAACCGAACGACTTGGCGCCCACAGCCGCCATCGAAGAACGCGTTGAAGCCGAAGACTACGAAATCGTCGACCTCGAACCGCTTGTCCGTATGAAACTAACTTCGTTTCGTACTAAAGACAGAATGCATCTGCTGGACATGATTTCCGTCGGCCTGATCGGCGCCGAATGGACCAACAAGTTCCCCACCGCTCTAGCCGACCGCCTCCAACAACTCGTAGATAATCCAGAGGAATAGTAGCAGCCACTAGCCACTAGCCACTAGCCACTAGCCACTAGCCACTAGCCACTAGCCACTAGCAACTAGCAACTAGCAACTAGCAACTAGCCACTCGCATGCCCCAACTCGTAACCGCCAGCGAACTCATGCAGCTCACGTCAGACGGGTATCGCTACGAACTCATTAAAGGATCCCTTTACATGATGTCGCCCGCGGGAGGTCGCCACGGCAGGATCGCTTACCGACTTGGACAACTACTCGGGAATCACGTCGAGTTGCATGCGCTGGGGACAGTTTTCGCAGCCGAGACGGGTTTCCGAGTCGATACGGATCCGGACACCGTGCTGGCACCAGACGTGGCCTTCGTCCGACGCGAGCGGTACAGCGGCTATGAACAAGAGTCCGGTTACCTGCCGTTCGCACCCGACTTAGCGATCGAAGTCCTCTCGCCCAGCGACCGGTTTTTTCGCGTTGAGGCGAAAGCCTTCGCTTGGCTCGACGGCGGATGCAAGCTCGTGTTGATTATCGACCCCGAAAGCGAAACCATTCACGCTTACCGCTCCAGAAAACAGATCAAGGTCTTCGATCGCACCGAAACCATCAACTGCACCGACGCCGTCACTGACTGGACCCTAATCGTCGACCAAGTCTTCCGCCTCAACAACTAGCTACTCGCTACTCGCGCCTTAATGCCCACCCTGCACCTATCGATAGACGAATACGACCACATGGTCCGCGTGGGCGCTTTCGATGCGATCGACCGGAAAATTGAATTGATACGTGGAGAGCTTGTCGAAATGAACCCGGCTGGCCCCATCCATGGCGACTTAATTATTTATTTGACCAATTGGTCAGCCCAGCATTGTGACCCGAAAGTTACGTTGATCAGTTCGCAGACGGACCTGGAATTGCGAGCGCAGCAGAGCCGACCCGAGCCCGATTTGATGTGGCTGCGAAAAGCTCGGTATCGCACGGCTCATCCACAAGCCACCGATGTGCAGTTGGCGATCGAAGTGGCCGATAGTAGCTTGATTCGCGATCTGGAAGACAAACGAAAACTCTACGCCGAAGCCGGAATAATTGAATACTGGGTCGTCGATGCTCAAGCCAACTGTATCCACGTAAACCGTCATCCAGTAGCAGGTGATTACACCGCACGCCAAGTTTATAAATCCCCCGAGAAGATCGCACCCGCCATCCGCCCCACAGCCCTGTTATCCCTAACCGATCTATTCGACGAACCCTAAAAAATCGAGCCACTAGCCACTAGCAACTCGCCACTCGCCACTAACAATTCCCCCATGCCCGCCCCAAAGTACATTCCGCACTACACCGTAGCTGACTACGAACAGTGGGAAGGAAGTTGGGAGCTATGGAATGGGACAGCGGTGGCGATGACACCTTCGCCGTTTGGTCGGCATCAAAAGGTGCTCGCCAGGCTCGCCCAGAGACTGCTGAATGCCATTGATGCGGCTGGGTGCGAGCGATGCGAAGTAGTTGTAGAGCTGGATTGGATTATTGACGACGATACGGTTGTGAGGCCAGACTTGTCCGTGGTGTGCAACGCAGATTCGGACCGGTACATCGACCAGCCGCCCGCACTGATCATCGAAGTTCTATCGGCAAGCACCGAAGCGAAAGATCGCTCAGCGAAATTTGCCTTGTATGAACAGCAAAGCGTTCGTTACTACATCCTGATCGACCCCGACACGATGCAGTCTGAGCGATACGAACTCGCGGAGAACGGTGCCTACCAACCCATGCATTCGCCCGCCACAACGCTGTCCCTCCACCAAAACTCCCAAATCCAACTTCAGCTCTAGCAACTAGCAACTAGCAACTAGCAACTCGCTGCTCGCTGCTCGCCACTCGCCACTCGCCACTCGCAAAAAATGCTCTCCCAAGAAACGCTTCAGAGCTACCGCGAAATGACACCCGGCGAGCGTCTGAAGTTAACAATTCAGTTGATGGAAGGACTCGACAAAGCCTTACTGTCCGGGACACCAGTGCAAGTGAACCGCAAGTTCGAGCTGATCAGGCGCGAGAACGACCTACGTAATCAAAACATGCTTACCGCCATCGCCCGTACCAAGTCCCCCGACGCCCTCTCTGAATGACCAACCCGGTATTGCGAGCCCTTTGGGAGATTGTTGAATCACTAGAATCAAAGCAAATCGATTACGTTGTTATGGGCGGCTTAGCCGTTCGAACTCTAGCGATTCCACGTCCAACGAACGACGTCGATCTAACGATCGCGTGCGACTTCCAGTTGCTTCCTGAACTGCTGCAAACCTGGGAGTCCGAATGCATACAAGTTCCTCACATTTATCGCACTGGCTGGGTAGACCGCATTGCGGGGATGCCGTTAATCAAGCTAAAGACGCAGGTCGACAGTGACCACTCGGTCGATTTAGACATCTTCCTGTGCGAGACCAATTTTCAGCGTAGTTTGCTGACTAGACGCCAGCGTGTTGAAATCGAAGAACACGTTATTTGGATAGTCTCGCCGGAGGATTTAGTCCTACTCAAATTGATTGCCAATCGCCCACGCGATCTGATTGATGTTGCAGATATCTTGTTTGTCCAAGGCCAACTCGACGAACCCTACATGCGCCATTGGGCCGCTAAACTCGAAATAACAGAGCGGCTAGAAAAAGCCTTAGCCGAAAACTCCTAACTTCTAAACCCAAACACAACCTTCGATCCCAACTCGCCACTCGCTACTCGCAACTCGCAACTAAAAAAATGATCGCTATCATCGGCCTAGGCTACGTCGGCCTCCCACTCTGTCTCCAATTCGCCCGTAACGGCGTCCAAGTCCTGGGGCTCGACATTGACGCCACCAAAGTTGACGCGATCAACGCTGGCCAGTCCTACATCCATCACATCGCCGCCGAATCCGTCGCTGAGCAAGTCACCGCAGGTCGGCTTACTGCCAGCACCGATTTTTCGCGCATCGCCGAGTGCGAAGCCATCATCATCTGCGTCCCCACCCCGCTCAGCAAAAACCGCGAACCCGACATCTCCTACATCCTAAACACCGCCCGCGCCATCGCCCCCTACCTCCCCAGAAACTCTGTCTCCCCTCGCCCCGGTATTCAGGGGAGAGGGGCCGGGGGTGAGGGGCTTAGTTCTTCGCCCTCCCCATCAACCACCAACGATCAACCATCACCTCCCCCCCAACTCGCCACTCGCCACTCGCCACTCGCCACTTTGGTTGTCCTCGAATCAACAACCTACCCAGGAACCACCGACGAAGACCTCCGCTCCGTCCTCGAATCCGGCTCCGGCCTTCAGGCCGGTATCGACTTCCACCTAGCCTTCTCCCCTGAGCGCGAAGACCCAGGCAACCCAGACAGCAAGGTGGAAAAAATTCCCAAAGTCGTCGGTGGCCTCACCCCAGCCTGCCTCGAGCGGGCCGTCGAGCTCTACTCGCGAGCCATCCAAAAGATCGTTCCAGTTAGCAGTTGCCGAGCCGCCGAAGCCACCAAACTGCTCGAAAACATCTTCCGCAGCGTCAACATCGCCCTCGTCAACGAACTGAAGATCGTCTACGGAGCCATGGGTATCGACATCTGGGAAGTCATCGAAGCCGCCAAGACCAAACCCTTCGGCTACATGCCCTTCTACCCCGGCCCCGGCCTCGGTGGTCACTGCATCCCGATCGACCCCTTCTATCTCACCTGGAAAGCCCGCGAGTACGGCCAAGCTACAAGGTTCATTGAGCTCGCCGGCGAGATCAACACCAGCATGCCCCAGCATGTCATCCGTAAACTCGCCGAAGCTCTCAATACCCAAAAGAAACCGCTCAACGGCAGCAAGATCTTGCTAGTCGGCCTCGCCTACAAAGCCAACGTAGACGACGACCGCGAATCCCCCGGCTACGTGCTGATGGACTTGATGAAAGCCGCCGGAGCCGAAGTCGCCTACTACGATCCCTACATCCCAGTCATCCGCCCCAGCCGCGAACACTCCCATTGGGCCGGCACCAAATGCATAGACTGGACCCAGTCCACCATCTCCACCTTCGACGCCGCCCTAATCGCCACCGCGCATAAAAACGTCAACTACGCAGAGTTAGTAACCTGGTCCAAAATCGTCATCGACACCCGCAACGCGACACACGGCCTAACTTGCGTTGCCGAAGTAATCGCTGCATAAACGATTTTGACCTAGCAACCAGCAACCAACAACAACTGCCTTGTCCAACTCGCCGCTCGCCGCTCGCCACTCGCTACTCGCCACTTACAACCCCCGCCTACCGCTCGAGAGACGAGATAGAAGTCTACGACCGCTCCGAAACCATCAACTGCCACGACGCCGTTTCTAACTGGACGCTAGTGCTGCGTTACAGTTAGAAATTAGGGTTGGCTGCTTGTGTAGTTAGGCAGATGAACTCGGGGTACGTAGCCTCGTAGATTCGAATTTCAGTCGAGAATCTTGGATTTGTTCCCTGTTTACCCGCCAATCGACATT
Source organism: Pirellulaceae bacterium (assembly GCA_041739135.1). Classification (GTDB taxonomy): domain Bacteria; phylum Planctomycetota; class Planctomycetia; order Pirellulales; family Pirellulaceae; genus Aureliella. The sequence goes on along the minus strand of JBGSOM010000029.1, from coordinate 14,087 downwards.
TATTACATGCATCCCTCGCCTCGCACTAATCGCAGTTTGCGACTTCTCGTTACCGGCTCCTCTGGCCTAATTGGCTCTGAGGTATGCCTGCACTTCTCAGATAGCGGCTGGGACATTCATGGAATTGATAACAACCAACGCGCCATCTTTTTCGGTCCGCAGGGTGACACAAGCTGGAATCAAAAGCGACTTCAGGGGCTCATAAAGCAGTACACGCATCACGACATCGATATACGTAATCGCGAAGGCATGATCGAGATCGTGAAGCAAATTAGGCCAGACGCAATCATCCATGCGGCGGCGCAGCCAAGTCATGATCGTGCTGCGGCGATTCCGTTCGACGACTTCGATACAAACGCGGTTGGCACTTTTAACTTGCTCGAAGCCGCGCGTCGCGTGTGTCCCGATTCCCCTTTTGTTCACATGTCGACGAATAAGGTCTACGGTGATCGCCCTAACACGATTGAATTGAACGAGCTAGAAACTCGGTTTGACTACGCGGATCCCGCGTACATGTATGGCATCGACGAGAACTTCTCGATTGATCAGTCCAAGCATTCACTCTTTGGAGCCTCAAAAGTTGCTGCAGATATCGTCGTACAAGAGTATGGGCGGTATTTCAATATGCCCACTTGTTGCTTGCGTGGTGGCTGTTTGACGGGACCGAACCATTCTGGCGTCGAACTACATGGCTTCCTCAGTTATCTGGTGAAATGCAACTTGGAGGGACGCGAGTACAAAGTCTTTGGGTACAAGGGAAAGCAGGTTCGCGACAACATCCACAGCCAGGATGTTGCACGCTTTATGTCCGCATTCATTGAATCACCTCGCACCGCGGAAGTTTACAACTTGGGCGGAGGCAAGGCGAATAGTTGTTCGATCCTCGAAGCGTTTTCGCTCACAGAATCGTTCACGGGAAAACCACAGGTATACAGCTATGTAGATGAAAACCGGGTTGGTGATCATATCTGTTACTATAGTGATCTTCGAAAGATGCAATCGCACTACCCTGCCTGGAGTATTACGCAAAGTCTCAGTGAAACTATCAGACAGATTTTTGAAGCGTGGAAAGACCGAGTCTCAGCAGTAGGCTAAACCACATGCATCAACACTATCTATCTCGGTCTAAGTACAGGTTCTACGATGCTGAAATCTAGCCCGCCGAAACGGGTATCAACCGAGTACGAGCTAGTTTTGGAAGCCGGTCGGTCGGAGAAAAACTACTGGTTAGACCTATGGCGATACCGAGAACTCTTTCAAGTTCTCGCATGGCGTGATATCGCGGTTCGATATAAGCAGACCGTAATTGGAGTAGCGTGGGCCTTGGTCCGACCGCTGCTCACAATGGTTGTCTTTACAATTATTTTTGGGATGGTGGCCAAGCTTCCTAGTGAAGGAGATGCCCCGTACGCGTTAATGGTATTTGCAGGTATGTTGCCTTGGTCATTTTTCTCAGTTGCCCTATCCGAAGCATCAAATAGTTTAGTCACAAACTCCAACTTGATCAGCAAGGTTTACTTCCCACGCTTGATTGTTCCGGTAGCCACCGTGGTGGTAGCGTTTGTCGACTTTTTAATCAGTTTTGCAATGCTGGTCATCATGATGGTGTGGTATCAATTCGTTCCAGGATGGCAGATTCTCTTGTTGCCCTTCTTCGTCTTGCTTGCGTTTCTTGCCAGTCTTGGACCGGGACTTTGGATTACTGCTCTAAATGTTAAGTATCGCGATTTTCGCTACGTGATCCCTTTCCTCGTTCAATTTGGACTCTATGTTTCGCCCGTAGGATTCTCCAGCTCCGTAATTCCCGAGCAGTGGCGATTGTTGTACAGTCTTAATCCGATTGTTGGCGTGATCGATGGTTTCCGTTGGTGCTTGCTCGGTGGTGAGAGTCAGATTTATTTGCCGGGCTTTTTTCTCAGTATGGTTGTGGTTGTGATTTTTCTTTGGTTGGGAATCAGAAAATTCCGCAACATGGAAGCTACCTTTGCGGATCTCATTTAAGTAATTTCTTCGCATGAAGCCCATTCTTACCGTCGACTCTGTCTCGAAACGCTTTCTCGTTGGTCATCAAACACAACGCGAAAGTTACACCGCCTTGCGGGACGTATTGGGGCAGCACGTCAAAAACTTCGTGCGCAAGTCGGCCGATATGATCGCCGGTCGCCAGATCGTCCAAGGTGACGAGATTGAAGAGTTTTGGGCTCTTAAAGACGTTTCCTTCGAAGTTCATCCAGGCGAAGTGGTGGGAATTATCGGACGCAATGGTGCCGGCAAGAGTACGCTGCTGCGTGTGCTAAGCCGTATTACCGAACCGTCCCAAGGGAGAGCGGTCCTCCGAGGCCGTGTAGCCAGCCTCCTGGAAGTTGGAACTGGCTTTCACCCTGAACTAACAGGGCGTGAAAACGTCTTCTTGAATGGCGCCATCCTTGGAATGGCCCGCGCCGAAATTAAACGCAAGTTCGACGAGATCGTCCAATTCGCGGAAGTGGAAAGATTTCTCGATACGCCCGTAAAACGCTATTCATCGGGAATGTACGTGCGACTGGCCTTTGCGGTCGCCGCCCATCTAGAACCCGAAATCCTGATTGTTGATGAAGTCTTAGCGGTCGGTGATGCTGACTTTCAGAAAAAATGCATTGCCAAAATGAAAGATGTTGGCGATTCGGGCAGAACGGTTTTATTAGTTAGCCACAACATGGGCAGTATTGCTTCCCTCTGCACGCGAGCGATTCTCTTGCAGGGGGGGCAGGTTGTGGGCGACGGCGACCCGTCTTCAGTAATTCTCGAGCACTTGACGTCAGGAACGAACAAAACTCAGAATCGCAAACTAGTGGGAGATGAAAACGGCGAACTGCTTGATGTCTGGGCGGAGGATCCGCACGGCGTACGCAGCAACAGCTTTTCTTTAGAGTCGAAGATTAACGTGGTCATGGAGTATCGGGTGCTCCGCGACCTGCCCGTGGCACCGTTTCCCAATTTTCATTTCCACGATCAACAAGGGCAATGCGTCTTTGTCGTTGCCAATAGACTGGACCAAGCTAACAAGCGTGGTACCTACAAAGCCATCTGCGAGATCCCCGGCAATTTGCTTAATGATGGCGCCTATTTCATTACGGCCGCGCTGACTTGTTCCCATAACGGCATCGAAGTGTGCTTTGTCGAACGCGATGCAGTTACGATCAATCTAGTAGAAAGGCTTGCGGACGACATTCACGGACCGCCGCGTTTCGGATACGCCGGCCCTTATCCGGGTGCCCTCAGGCCGAAATTTGAATTCACCATCGAACCGATTGAACTGCCTACGAAATCGGGAATCGCGGCCTGCTAGGTTTGCGTTTAGAAGAAGTCTTTAGTTCAGACGTCAAGTCCATGAGTACAGCATGTCCAGCATAGCGCGACCTTGCACTGTCAAAGCGGTCATCCTTGCCGGTGGGATGGGCACACGCATTAGCGAGGAATCGCAAACAAAGCCGAAACCCATGATCGAGATCGGCGGCAAGCCGATTCTCTGGCACATCATGAAACTGTACTCGCATTACGGCATCAACGACTTCGTCATTTGCCTGGGGTACAAGGGGTACGTTATCAAAGAGTATTTTGCTAACTACTTCTTGCATACATCGGACGTTACTTTCGATATGGCCCGAAATCAAATGGAGGTTCATCGCCGCAACGCTGAGCCTTGGACGGTAACCCTGGTAGACACTGGCGAAGCCACGATGACGGGTGGGAGGTTAAAACGCGTACAAAAATTTGTGGGCGATAGTACCTTCTGCTTCACCTACGGCGACGGCGTCTCAGATGTCCCAATAGATCAGCTTTTGGCCCAGCACCGGGCTTCGAACAAGATCGCCACGGTCACTGCTATTCAACCACCAGGCCGCTACGGCGCATTGAGTATCGATGGTACCGACGTATCCAGCTTTCAAGAAAAACCTGCTGGCGATGGTGCCTGGATCAATGGTGGTTACTTTGTACTCGAACCGTCTATTTTTGATTACATAAAAGGTGATGAAACCAGCTTTGAAGGCGTACCGCTGGAAAAGCTAGTTACTGACGACCAATTGTCTGCTTATAAACATGCCGGCTTTTGGCAAGCGATGGATACGCTCCGCGACAAGAATCAACTGGAAGAATTGTGGGCTAAGAACAGGGCGCCTTGGAAGGTGTGGAATTGAAGCAGTTCGGAGGTTGCTACGCCGACCGCCGAGTGCTCGTGACAGGCGACAGCGGATTTAAGGGGAGCTGGCTCACCCTTTGGTTGCAGTCCCTTGGGGCGGAGGTAACGGGTTTGGCCCTTGATGCGGAGACAAATCCCAACCACTCTGCCTTACTGAATCTAAACGTTAAAAAGCGGCGTGGTGATATCGTCAACAGCGAATTGCTGCGAGACTGTATCGACGAAGCGAGACCGGAGATTGTTTTCCATTTGGCGGCTCAAGCCCTTGTAAGACGATCCTACCGCGATCCCCTGCAGACATGGCAATCGAACGTTATGGGGACGGTCAACCTACTCGAGGCCTGTAGGCACCAAGAATCCGTCAGAGCTGTCGTTTTGATCACTACCGACAAGGTTTACAGGAACGAAGAATGGAGTTGGGGCTATCGCGAAACCGATCGCGTGGGTGGCTATGACCCGTACAGCGCTTCCAAAGCATGTTGTGAACTGGTTATTGACAGCTATCGTTCGGCATTTTTCAGCGCCAACAGTTCAGGCACGCTGCTTGCCTCAGTTCGCGCAGGTAACGTTATCGGGGGCGGGGACTGGGCCGAGGATCGTTTGATCCCGGACATTGCCCGAGCGACGGCGAGCGGCAAGTCAATCGAGATTCGCTCTCCGCATGCGACGCGTCCTTGGCAGCACGTCTTGGAATGTCTTGCCGGTTACTTAATGATTGGCGAGCGGCTATTGAATGGCGACAACCATTGTGCGACCGCCTGGAACATCGGCCCCAACGCGAACGACAATCGACAAGTCATCGAAGTGCTGCAAGCGATGAAGTGCCACTGGCCGGACATGGCTTGGCGTGCGACTTCCACTCCACAACCTCATGAATCCAACTTGCTCTACTTGGACAGCTCGCTAGCGAAGTCGAAATTGGGCTGGCAACCTGTTTGGGATTTGGCGACTGCGCTCGAGAAGACCGCCAATTGGTACAAGGTATTTGCAGAATCGAAGCAAGTGCTCAGCCGACAACAGCTGCAAGAGTATGCCGCTGACGCACATCGAGCAGAGTGTAGCTGGATAGCATGATTTTAGAGGCGACCGATTTCGAAGGCCTATTTGTTGCGTTGTGCCGCCCTTACATCGATAGTCGAGGTGCCTTTTTCCGCGCATTTTGTCGCGAAGAATTATCGCCCGCGATCGGAAATAGAAATATCTTGCAAATCAATCATTCGCGGACTGCCGCTTGCGGGGCGGTGCGAGGAATGCATTTCCAACGCCCTCCGCTTGCGGAAATGAAACTCGTCCGTTGCCTGCACGGTCGCGTAGCAGATGTCGCCGTAGATTTACGAAAAGGCTCTCCAACTTTCCTGAAATGGCATCTCGAAGTATTGTCTTCAGAGAACGGACGGATGATCATTATTCCGGAAGGTTTTGCGCACGGGTTTCAGGTACTCGAACCGGATAGTGAACTGCTATACCTGCATACGGCATACTACGCCCCATCTTCCGAATCCGCTATTCGCTTTGATGACCCAGTTGTTGGGATCAGGTGGCCCTTACCAGCGACGGAAGTTTCCCAGCGCGACCAAAACCATCCACTCTTGACCGATTCGTTCTTGGGCTTAGATCTGACATCGACCCTAGACACTATCAACTAGCCGCTCTCCTTATGCTCTGCCGCCATTGTAAAAACCCGCTGACTCACACGATGATAGACCTTGGATCATCGCTACCATCCAACGCATACCTGTCGATGGAGGACTTGAGCAAGCCCGAAAAGTGGTTTCCGCTGCGCGTTCTGGTATGCGAACAGTGCTGGTTAGTCCAGACTGAAGATTTTGCCGAAGCGGACGAGCTGTTTAACGAGAACTATGCCTACTTCAGTGGCTTTTCGTCGAGCTGGCTGGCGCACAGCGAAAAGTATGTGCAATGTGTGACTGAACGCTTTAACCTAGATTCGACCAGTCATGTGGTTGAGATAGCGGCGAACGATGGCTATTTGCTGCAATATGTGCAGGCCCGCGGCATTCCTTGTACGGGTATTGAGCCGACCGCGAGTACGGCGGCGGCGGCGCGGGCAAAGGGAATTCCCATTATTGAGGACTTCTTCGGTGTGCGTCTTGCCAAGGAATTGGTACAAGCTGGCAAACAGGCGGATCTTACTGCGGCTAATAACGTGCTGGCACACGTTCCGGATATCAATGACTTTGTCAGTGGTTTTGCGCTGTTGCTAAAGCCTTCAGGGGTGGCGACCTTTGAGTTCCCGCACTTAGTGAGATTAATTGCGGAGAACCAATTCGATACGATTTACCATGAGCATTTCTCCTATCTTTCGTTGACGGCCGTCAATCGAATATTTGCGAAGAATGGCCTGAGCGTGTTTGATGTTGAGGTCCTTCCAACGCACGGGGGGAGTTTACGAGTTTTTGCGCAGCGAGCGGATGCAGGGACGCATGCCGTGTTGCCCGCTGTGCAACAACTATTGAAGCAGGAGTTGGAAACGGGAGTCTGTTCGATCGATTACTACGAAGGCTTTCAGGCCCAGGCCAACAAAGTTAAGAACGATTTGGTCAGTTTCCTCATAGACGCTCAGCGCCAAGGAAAGAAGGTGGCCGCCTATGGCGCCGCTGCGAAAGGCAACACGCTCTTAAACTATGCAGGCATTCGGGCTGACCTGATCTCCTTTGTCGTCGATCGGAGCCCATCCAAGCAGGGCAAATTCCTTCCAGGAAGCCGGATTCCAGTCGTCAGTGAAGAGGAAATTCTCACGCGTGAGCCAGACTTTATTTTGATTCTGCCTTGGAATCTAACCCACGAAATTATGGAGCAGCTTGACTATGCGCGCCAGTGGGGCGTCCATTTTGTTCGAGCGGTCCCGAGCTTGATTGTCCTATGAAACCTCGCATTCACTACACCAAACCGTCGATCACTGAGCTTGAGGTTGAATATGCGACCGACGCCGCTCGAAATGGATGGGGGGACCAGTGTTACGCCTACATCGCGCGCTTTGAAGAAGCTTTTAAAGCCCACCTCTGCGTAAAGCACGCGATCGCAACGTCCAGTTGCACCGGCGCGATTCATATGGGTCTCGCTGCGTTGGGGGTGGGCCCAGGTGACGAAGTTATCATGGCAGACATTAATTGGATTGCGTCAGCGGCTCCGATAACGTACTTGGGTGCGACTCCAGTGCTCGTAGATATCCTACCTGACACATGGTGTATCGACCCACACCAGATTCGGCAGGCAATCACATCCAATACGAAAGCGATTATCGCGGTTCATCTCTATGGAAATCTGTGTGAACTCAATCAGTTGCTGAGAATTGGCGCTGAGCATGGAATCCCCATTGTTGAAGATGCTGCCGAGGCGATAGGATCTAAGTTTGACGATCGGAGCGCTGGAAGCATGGGGCAGTTTGGAACATTCTCCTTTCATGGAACCAAAACCATTACAACCGGCGAAGGAGGAATGTTTGTCACGAACGATGATGATTTATACGAATCGGTTCTAACGCTAAGTAACCATGGACGTTCCAGGCACCAAAAAAAGCAATTTTGGCCTGACCGCATCGGATTCAAGTATAAACTGTCAAATGTGCAGGCAGCTATAGGATGTGCGCAGGTGGAGCGAATCGAGGAACTTATCGCCGAGAAACGTCGGATTTTCAACAGTTATCGAAGAGAACTCGCGAATACTCCTGTCCAACTCAACCCACTCGCAAATGATTGTGTAGAACCGGGTTATTGGATGGTTAACGCAGTCTTCCCAGCAGATTGCATGGACCTGAATCGGCGCGAAGCCTTAATTCAAAGGCTTGATGTAATAGGAGCCGACGCAAGAGTTTTCTTCTGGCCGTTGAGTTCATTGGGCCTTTTTAAAAAGCGTCATGACACGCCTGTTAGTTACGACGTTTCGTCACGTTCTATAAATCTTCCGGCGGCTTTTGGTATTAGCGATGACCAGATTCGCGCCGTGTCTAGTGTAATTCGCGAATTTGCAAAACACTCACAAGAAGGGGTGTGCTAAATGTCAGGCGAGCGATGGAAAACCGAGGAAGCAGTTCTGGTATGGGGAATAGCCGGCGCTTCACTTGGTATGGAAATAGCGAAAAGCCTCGCTTTGGCAGGTTACACACGAATCGTTGGATGCGACATTTCACCGATAGCTTACGGGCATTTTTCAAAGCTCTTTGAGTCAACGCACGTCTTAAGCGGGAACTCACTTGAAGACTCACTGAAGGCGGTACTCGCGCGAGTAAAGCCGAAATACGTGCTTCCGGGCGGAGACCAAGTATCGAGAATAATCGGCGATCTCGACCATCTATTCGACGAACGTGATTGTCGAACAGTCTGTAATGCTGATTCCGTAGTGGAATTAGCAACCGATAAGTACCAGGTTATGGTCACGCTGGATGAATGTGGCTTCGCAGTACCCGAGACTCGAGTTGTTAATTCAATCGAGGACGTGTCCGCATTCCCGCTTCCTGCAGTGCTGAAACCCCGGTTTGATTCCGGCGGTTCGCGCGGTGTACACGTCGTTTCTACGCGAGAAGAACTAGAGAATCGAGTTGCTGCGATCCTACGAAAGAGAATCCCGTATGTAATCCAGGCGTACATATCCGATGAGCACGGCGAGTTTACGATCGGCGTTCTTTCGAACTCGGACTGTAAAGTAGCAGGATCCATTTCAATGCAACGTACGTTCCAGAACATGCTTTCTGTTCACGAGCGTGCGGACAACTATTTAATATCGTCTGGTTCGAGCCAGGGGTCGTTTAGAAAGAATCAAGACATTCAACACCAAGCAGAAGCGATCGCGAACGCACTTGGATCCCGTGGGCCATTGAATATCCAGGCCCGCATCAGCGGTGGGTGTCTTATACCCTTCGAAATAAACCCGAGATTCTCGGCATCAACTTTTCTGCGGGCTCTCAGCGGTGTAAACGAGGTGGATCTTTATCTCCAGCATCTTAATAGCAATGCTGAAATCAGCTACCCGACGTGGCATGAAGGATTAGCGCTTCGCTCTTTTGAACAAGTATTCATACCTGACTACGGTATCCCAAACTGATGTTCTCTGAAATCGATTCTCGCTTAGCTGTAGCAAGTGCTTATGACGTTGTACCCCTAGGTTGGCAACGCTTGGACGTTCGGGGGCTCATTGACGGCGCAGGTAATTCAACCACCCTTATAGACGAGTACGTATATCGAGGTGTCCGCGTATTGCAAGACTCCGAAGCCAAATTGGTAGTTGTGTGCGATTACGGTCAGAGCAGAAGCAATTTCATTGCTGCCCGTATTTACGCGCAGGTCTTTAACGTCTCGTTTACTGACGCTGTTTCTACGATAAAGAAATCGCACAGGGACTCCAAGATTCAACCGAGCTTGTTGACAGAAACGGTTCCTGTTCTGCGAAATGCAGCATCTGTGAGGAACATTGCGGTGACGGGAGGAGCAGGCTTCTTGGGAAGTAGGCTGTGTAGAATGTTAACCGAGAAAGGTATTAATTGCTCAGCACTAAGTCGCACGGACGTCGGCGACTATATGACATCTAGCATTAAGCTCAAGGAAGTACTTTCAAACCGTTCCCCTGACCTACTTGTGCATCTTGCGCATCCAAAGCCCTACAACTCAGAACTTTCGTCTCAGCTTGCATTCTCGCAGTTAGTTTCAGTCGTTAACTACTGTGAAGACAATTGCGTACCATTGCTGTTTCCGAGTAGCTGGGTTGTTTTCGACGGCGGGGGTGCGGCCGAGGTGACTCGCTCTTCTTGCCCAATCCCACATACACGATATGGTCGCTTAAAAGCTGCATGTGAGTCGTTTCTCATGGCGGCTTCGCGACGATCACTTAATCTACGAATCATTCGTTTACCTGGAGTCTTTGGCTTTGATTCACTCGACCCTAGGTTCCTTAGGTACTTCGCGGAGTGCATCGTGAGCAGCACGCCCATGATCTACCACGAATTTGAAAATGGTTCTGCGCGCGTTCCATTGGTGCCCGTCGACGATTGCGTGAGCTCGCTGGTTGAGAGTATTTTGCGATTTGAAGAATTACCTTTGATCGCACACCTTGGGACGCAAACCCCTACACCGTGTGTCGCAGAAATTGCATGGGGACTTCAAGAGTTAACCTCCGTACAGGCGGTCGCAACAGCGGTCAAAAGGCAAGCTTTTGTTGGACGATTCACTGCCGATGTTATAGTCGCGGAACCGGCACCGATATCTCACCAGATCCAGGAATTCGTACTTAAACTCTGTAGGGCATCCAATGACACCACCCACTAAGGTCGAGTCCGATGAAACTATCAACATGTCGCTCCGCGATAATTACACTGACAGGGAGCAAGAGTTTTTTAGTAGCTTGGATCAGTATTGGAGTGATTCGGGGGGGAGTACAGTCGACAAGCTGAGCTCGTTCTCGCGATTTGTACCCCGGCAATCGCTGGCGACTTTCCTTGTAAAAGAAAAGATCTTTCAAAATGTGCTTGGCGTACATGGCCACATTATCGAATGCGGAGTATTTAGGGGTGGCGGCCTCATGGCGTGGTCGCATTTTTCTTCAATTTACGAACCTTACAACCACGTCCGAAGAATAATTGGTTTCGACACATTCGAAGGGTTTCCAGAAATACGCCCAGACGTGGATGGTGCGACTTTGGTGTACAAGTGCGCAGGAGGATTAGCAACTCATGCGGCTCAAGAAGTGCAGGAAGGAATTGGCCTACATGATTTGAACCGCCCTCTTGGACACATCCCAAGAACGCACTTAGTGATTGGAGATGCGACAAAGTCAATTCCTAACTTCGTAGCAGAAAACAAACACCTAGTGGTTTCGCTTCTTTATCTTGACTTTGACTTGTACGAACCAACAAAGATCGCAATAGAAACCTTTTGGCCACGTATGCCGAAAGGTGCTGTGCTCGCATTCGACGAACTGGACCAAAAAGCATGGCCTGGCGAGACAATCGCCCTTATGGACACACTCGGCATTGGATCGCTTAGAATTCAGCGATTCGAATTCAATCCACAGATTTCTTTCGCAATTAAGGAATAGTCAAGTTATGGCCACTGGTTCCGACGTTAACCCATTTGAGAATCCCAGTATCCGAGATTTCTTTATTGAGCACATCGTAAAGACGCGTTACACCTATAATTTTAGCGCACTGGGACGCCCCATCATTCAGTTACCTCAGGACATGATAGCGCTTCAGGAGTTGATCTGGGTGATCAAGCCAGATTTGATCATTGAAACCGGAATTGCGCACGGGGGTTCGCTAGTGATGAGTGCGGCAATGCTCACCCTTTTAGAGTACTGCGAAGCGGCTGAGCAGAGCAAATGCCTAGATCCTACGGCACCTCGGCGGAAAGTGCTCGGAATCGATGTTGATATTCGAGCTCCAAATCGTATCGAAATCGAGAAACATCCTATGGCGAGCCGAATCTCGATGATCGAAGGCTCCTCTACCGATGAGTGTGTAGTTGATCAGGTCATAGCGTTCGCGAAAGGCTTTGACCGCATTTTGGTATGTCTCGATTCGAATCACACACACGATCACGTTATGGCCGAACTCAATGCTTATTCACCTCTCGTAAGTGTTGGGAGCTATTGTGTAGTCCTTGACACTGCAATAGATGATGTCCCGGGAGAACTTTTTCCAGACCGGGAGTGGGGGCCCGGAAATAACCCTAAGACCGCGGTTCACGAGTTCATTCGAAGTACTACAGACTTCGTTGTAGATCATGATATCGATTCAAGGCTCGTTATTAGTGTTGGCCCTCAAGGATACTTGAAGCGGGTAAAGTAGTTCTTAGTTATAAGAGATTTGTCAGCGAAACTCCCTAGCTAGACTACTTATACGGTGATGCGAGTGCGCTCAGAGTTAATCACGATTTCGCTATGAAAGTCCCCTATTTTTCAGTTGTGATACCGACTAGGCATCGAGGATGGCTAGCAGGTAAGGCTGTTGAGTCAGTCGAACAGCAAACATTCCAAGACTTTGAGCTGCTAATTCTTGAGAATTCATCGGACGCGAAGCATCTCGCATACTGCGAACCCGATACCGCCGCGCGAAAAACCATCCACTCAGCCTCAGTACTTTCGATGCCCGACAATTGGGAGCGAGGATTGGACCATGTTTGTGGAAAGTATGTTCTTTACATCTCAGATAAAGATCGACTTGTTCCGACAGCTCTCCAAAAACTCTACAACGTCACTGCATCCGATGACTGTCTCTTGCTGAACTATCGTAAGGCAACGTATTTTGAAAAGGACTCAAGGCTGTACCTGCATGATTGCGATGGTTCGACTGGAGATTTTTTTACGAAAGATGTTCTGGCGGACTGGTTTTCGTATGTCAATCATATGCACAATGCGCCAATGATTTATAATTCAGCGGTTTCAAATTCAGTGTTACAGACGCTTCGAAAAGCTGAGACTAATTTTTTTTGCAGCACCTGCCCTGATGTTAGCTCTGGAGTTCTATTGTGCGCACAGCTGAATTACTACAGATTAATTGAGGAAGTGTTGTGCGTCGCAAATTTCGGAACTTGGAGTAATGGACTAAACTCGCTCACCTTTGGTCGGAGCACTGATACGTTGATAAGCGCACGGAAGGCGTATGATCCGTTTGAATCGAGGCAACTTGTTTACGGTGTCTCCGGGGCAGTGGCAGAAACTTTGCTTGCGTGCAAAGAGGAGTATGCTGAATTGCTTGGTTCATTCGAAATCGCTTGGTCCTCTTACATATACCACACTCTCGCTGAGATCGACAAAAGGCAATCAGGGCGGCAAGTAAAAAAAGAGGAGCGAAGAATGTTGCGAAACTCTGAGCGATATTCAGCGAGAGCGTATACGGTTGCACGGATGAGGTACGGCCATGCTCAACTTCAGAGCAGAATATTGCAAGTTCTTCGTGCACTTGGAATCGAGAAGGGTAGTTCGGGAGGAAAAAATCTCGACTGTGGAGGAATGCCTTGGCGTGATCCAGTGTTTGTGCATTCGCTGGTTGCAAACTCTATTGATGAGGCTTACAGGTTGGTTGTACACGGTGGATGTTCGAAGGTGCGGAAGTAAAGACACTCATTTACAAAATTTGGTACAGTTTGTAGCAGCGGGCGGTCGCGAATCAATAGTTGAGAGAAGCATGCGAGTTTTTGCACGTTATCTGAAAAAAGTTCTTAATAGTATAGGGTTGGATCTGATTAGGCTGCAGTCACAACCAGGAAGATTCTTCCCATACTTTCTGACAAAAGAAGTCGAGGGGGAGCGTTTTCGATTCTTCATCGGTGATTCCGATGGCCAAGACTGGTATGACAACGGTCCGCTAAGCAGATTCTGGCCGGAAATGCGTTTCATGCGAGACTCGGTGCTTTCTGACGGTGATGCTGTGCTGGAAGTCGGCGCGCATCATGGCTTCGCGACCATTCTTATGTCGAAATGGATCGGACCGAATGGGAAGATCATTTCACTGGAACCTAACCTTGCGAATTTTGAAATTGCAAAAATCAATGTGCAAGCGAACGAAATTCCCAATGTGGACCTTAGAAATCTAGCGGCTGGTGAAATGGATAGCGAGCTTGAGATGGACGTATCGTCGTCCAATTCGCATGTTCTACCTCCTACAGCTAGTTCGTCGAGGTTGCGAAGCAAAGTACACTGTGTGAAACTTGATTCGTTTTTGGACTTTGGGCCGACTCTACTGAAGATCGATGTTGAGGGATTCGAGAAAAGCGTTCTCGATGGAGCTGTAGAGATTCTCAAGACGCGTCCAAAGTTGCTACCACTTTGAATATGAGTATTGGCACCCAGTGCTTTGAAGCTGTCATTGGGCGTTAGAATCTTTGGTTTCGGTAATATTATTCAGCAACTTATACGTTGAAATGTGCGGCGTGCCTTGGAAGCGAGTGCGGGGTGTGGT
>JBGSOM010000009.1:0-11764 GCA_041739135.1 Pirellulaceae bacterium | reverse complement strand
CAAATCGAGATGCTCGATCAACTGAGCCGCCGTAAGTCGACCACCCGGAATCCGAGTCCGAGTCATCATGCTGAAAGCTTTAGCCGATTTGCCTTCTCCGCCAGCCTTAACACGGCCATCGCGGTCGTCTTGCTGATACGTACCGTGAAATTTCAGGAGCTGGGTATTGGGTTTTGCGAACTGATCGGTCTCGCAGTTGGCCAAATCCTCTGCAATCGAACCGCGGAGAAAACGGCTTTCCGCCTTGATATCTTCGACCGCACTTAGTTTTTTTTCGTCCGCCATACCCAGCGACTCCACCGATCTTCATCAGCTAGTTAATTTGAGGTAATTCCACCCGCGTCGAGTCGTTCGCAAGCCATCTGAATGTGTCAAAGGCAAACGAATCTGTCGAGTTGCACAGTTAGTGAATATACGGGCGACGCGGTATTTTTGCCACCTCAGACTTTGGTGACTGCCTCGCCACTTGAGCTCATTAGGTCAATCGCGTCTGCTAGCACCGCGCTGCGGAATGTGATTGACCACAAGCCACAAGGAGTCTAACCGTCTGAAACTCTCCGGGTTATCGGGTTTTTCCCAAGCCTTTCGAAACAAACCGCAAATATCGACCCACCTTTTGAAGGCGTTCCCTTGAGAGACTGCGAATTTGGAGATATCTTTCAAAGCCACCACCTCGATGGACGCCAAGCTCGGCCCCCAGATTGCTCAGGCACTTTAGACGTTGCAGTTGTATGCTGCTTGGCCCGAAAGGATTTTGGATGTCAGAATGTTTGTATCTAGAAGACCTAAAACCCGGCGCGAGTTGGACTAGTTTTGCTCGCACGATGACGGAAAGCGACATCGTCGGTTTTGCAGGGATGACAGGCGATTTCGATCCTTTGCATGTGGATCATGAACACGCCGCTCAGACGCCGTACGGAAAACCGATCGCTCACGGATTGCTTGGTCTCTCGTTTATGGCCGGTCTCAGCAGCACTTGCCCCCGTGTTCGAACTCTGGCGTTGGTGCGCATCGAAGATTGGCAGTTCCATCGACCGGTCTACACTGGCGACACGTTGCACGTCGTAACCCAGGTGGAAAAAATAACACCTCGTGGCCGACGTAGTGGTGAAGTGGTCTGGTACCGGCGACTACTAAACCAACGAGGTGAATGCGTCCAATCGGGACGCATCGTAACCCTCGTTTCCAGCCACTCGTTTTTGCCACGTGCACAAGTTCATGCTCCGCACATGAATCTCGGCAAAGTCGAAATGGAAGCCAAATCGCAAGCCCATGCAGAATCCCCAGTCGAATAGTCGCACGCCTCTCGTGTGCACTATTTGCTGCACGGCCAAAGCGACTTTAGCAACTGGACTTCAGCGGGATCAAAGGCTGTAAGTGCTTCGCGTTCGTAAGGTTGGAAGTCGTTCTTCCCAAAGAACGCGTCCGTCTACTCGGGGAGTTATCGTCGCGCAAGCTCGATCCATTGACTTGCGCCCTTCAGAATCTTGCCGCTCGACGCGAGTAGCGAGTAGCGAGTCTGGCTTTTATCCGTGGGACCGCCATGCCATCCGTGGGCGGTGTCTGGCGTGTACGACAAATAGCACAGCCCAGGCGGTGTGTAAGGGCGACAAAGAACTTTACTCTCAACGATGAACTCCAATCCTCGCGCCCAGGTGACTTGTCTTTCGAGCCACTTAGCTATCGCAAGGCCGAACATCTTTTGCCCGAAATCGCTATCCTACACGTCAGGCTCGACTGCTGCACCGATTCCTCGTTAATGACGCCGTGTCCAAGAACTGATGGAAAATACTTCACGATTGCGAGCTTGTCATTGTTGCGGCTTGGTCCAGCGCGTGCCGGCGCTTGCGCGCGAAGAACAAGCGGCGTGCGCACGTTGCAACTGTGTCGTCGATTCTGGCAAACGCAATGGACAGCAGAGCTCCGCGCGTTGTTTTGCAGCGGCACTTGCAGCACTCATACTTTACCTGCCCGCCGTGCTATTACCGATTTTGGAGATCGAAAAACTCGGCCATCATCACACCACCAGCCTACTCGGCGGAACGCTCGACCTGCTGTTGCATGGCAGTTGGTTTGTCGGATGCATCGTATTGTTATTTTCGATTGTCTTGCCGCTGGTTAAGTTGCTGGCACTGCTCGAGTTGAGCTGGATTGGGTTGACGCATCGCCAGCATCGAGCTTGGACTTATCGGTTAGTCGAGCTGGCGGGACGCTGGAGCATGATGGACGTTCTGCTGCTCGCTCTGCTAGTGACGATGGTCAAACTTGGCGACTTGGTTTCATTTCGATTGGGTCCTGCGGTCTTGGCATTCGTGCTGTGCGTAGTGATGAGCATGGTAGCTTCGATCATGTTCGATCCGCATGCAATCTGGGAAGAAAGTGATAACCCCACATGAGTTCCAATGAAGTACCTGAGGCGCGCGTGGTTGCAAGTAAAACGACCAGCAACTTGAGATGGCGCACGAACCTGTGGTGGTTGACAGCGGTGTGCGCATTGATCGCCATCGCATTGGTCATCAGCAGCTTTCGATCGCAAGGCGTACTTATTCACATTCGTTTTTCAGAAGGACACGGTCTGAAAGCGGGCGATACGCTGCATTACCGTGGTATCGACGTTGGAACGGTTACGAAAGTGAACGTCGCTGAGGATATGCAAGCCGTCGATGTGGCGATTCAGTTAGGGCAGGGCAACGAGAAACTAGCGGTAGAAGGCAGCGAGTTCTGGATTCAACGAGCTCGTTTACGACTCGGGCAAGTCACCGGGCTGGACACCGTGCTGGGTGCGAAGTACGTAGGTGTGTTGCCTGGCAGCGATCCGACCAAACCGCAGCGCAACTTTACAGGACTTGAAACTCCGCTCGGCATAAACGAAGGCGGCGCGACAGAAATTCGAATTCGATTTCCAGCCGGTGAAGGTTTAGAAGTTGGCGATCCGGTTCGTCATCGTGGAATCGCAGTCGGCGAAGTAACCTATGTCGACTTGAATGACGACGCCGACGCGGTGCTGGTTGGAGTGCGCTTGGTTGGAGCTGCGAAAGCATTCGCGCGGGCGGGCACTCAGTTTTGGATCGAGCGACCTCGCTTGGATGTAACCGAAGTCCGCGGGTTGGAAACGCTGCTCGGCGGACGCTACTTGGCAATTCAACCGAACACCGCCGCATCCACGCCGCAGCGCGAATTCATCGGCTTAGCCGAACCGCCGCCCCTACCACGCCGAAACGGTTCACTCGAAATCGAACTTGATGCAGCAGATCGGTCTGGTTTAGTGCGAGGAGCACCAGTGACTTACCGGGGGTTGGAAGTTGGTCGAATCGCCAACGTAAACTTATCGAATGACGGTGCGACCGTTCGCATTCAAGTTGTCATCGATGCTGACTACGCCGACTTGGTCCGCGACAATTCGAAGTGGTGGTCGATCAGCGGAATGCAATTCGACCTGGGCCTGCAAGGAGTTCAGTTGTCGATCGATTCGTTGTCGGCTTGGTTGCGCGGTGGCGTTGCCTTTGCGACTCCGGATCAACCTGGCAAGCGAGTCGTCACGGGTTATCGTTTTACGCTCGCGCAGAACCCTGATCGCGAATGGACTGGATGGCAACCACGAATCGCAGTCGGTCTGGGCGATGAAAACCTTAAGACGCTTCCGAAACCGATTCGCGTTGCGGCGACTTGGAAAGCATCCTGGTTGGGGCTTTATCGGCGACAAAGCGAACAGACGTGGGGACTCGCCTTAGAGGACGGGAGTTTGTTGGTACCGACTAGCTTCATCCGAGCCGCTGCGGCAGCGGGTGATAATGTTGCGATCGAAGTCGCCGGTAGCAGTTTTGCTTTCGATACCAAGGAAGTAACGCTTCTTACGGAACTCGCAAAGTTGAAACTGCCATCGGGAATTGATGTTGAGAAATGGCCAGTAGCAAAGATGGATGGCAAGTGGACCGGCACGAACATGCTGCTGGTCATCAACCCAGAGCTCAGCGAACCGATCGCGCTCGACGCGAGCCGCATTGCGAAGAACGACGCGAATGGCCTGACGCTAGTCGCTTCCATTCCACTTTCCGACACCCTCATCGGCTCGCCGGTCACCGATGCCGAAACCGGCGTGTTGGTTGGGTTGCTATCCAAAGTGAAAGGAGACTGGATCGTAGCTCGCTAATTATCACTAAGCAAATGAACGTGAGTAGTCCGCTTAATGATCAGCCGGAAGGCGTCAGCCAAATGCGACGCACTCTCTAGCAACTGGTTCCCAGGCTATGCCTGTGTTATGCGACAAATAGCAGTTTCCAATTTTGCGGCGAGCTTTTTTGATTGGTTTTTGTTCTCAGTCGCAACGCGACGGCAGGCGCGAGATAGTTCATGCGAAGCAATCCGGCCCCAAATAAAAGAGATATCTCGAGTTTAGCTCTGATTGCATAAGCCACGCATGCCGTCGCTTCGCGACTATGAAACCAGGACGAAAACCCTTCCTGGGACTGGCGTCCCAGGCTATTGCATGCCGTCGCGTTGCGACTAGAGCGGAACAAAACTCAAATCAATGTCTTTCTGCTAAACTACTATCTGTCGCACAGCCAGGCTCAGGATTAGGCGGCGGAGCCTGGGAACGAGAGCCTACAACACCTCTTTTTGGCTAGCCATTAGGCGTCAATTTCCGGATTCTGAACTTCAGATATCTTATTAACCATCCATGCCCGATCTCATTGCGCAAGGCCCGCGACCTCAAGATCGCTGGCGCAGACCTCTTCCCGAAATTGGCGCTGTCGCAACTTTAGGGCGATCGAGCGAACCGTGGGCAGTTGCTTGGGACGATCGCATTTCGCGTCGTCATGCAACTTTTCGTTGGAATGGTCAGCGGTTGGACGTTGAAAAGCTGCCTGCATCGCGCAATGCGATCTTTTATCGCGGTCAGCAGCGGGATAGTTTTTCCGCGGCGGTGGGCGAGCACTTTGTGATCGGTCAGACGACTTTCACGTTGCTTGATCAGTTGGTCGAGTTCTCGATGCGTTCGGCGCCAGTATTCGCTGAGCAGACGTTTTCAGCCCATCTGCTGCGACAGACGAAGTATCGCGACGCCGATCGCCGCATCGAAGTGCTCAGCAAGTTGCCCGAAATCATCGCCGGTTCAAACAGCGACGAGGAGCTCTGCGTGCGAATCGTCAACGTGCTGTTGCTGGGCATCACTCAAGCCTCGTTTGTGGCGATCCTGCGAACCGGCGAAACCTCGCAGATGATTCTGGAGCCGCTTACTGCCGGCGATTCGGTATCGACGGGAAATAAATCTAGCACCCCTGTCTCCGGTGCAGCCGCTAGTAATGTCGAGATCTTGCATTGGGATTGTCGTTCAATCACTGGGCACAAATTCGCACCTAGCAGCCACTTGGTGCGCTCTGCGACTGAGTCGAAGGAGAGTGTGCTGCACGTATGGAATCGATCGATCGAAGCGGGGACCTCGTACACACAGAGTGAAAATGTTGACTGGGCATTTTGCACTCCGGTCACTTCCGACGCTTGCCCGGGCTGGGCGATCTACGTGGCTGGCGACTTTGCACTGACAGGTGCGTATGGTCCCGATGGCAGGGGCGATGGCGCGAACGCTTTGCAGGATGACATGAAGTTCGCTGAGTTAACGGCGACGACACTGGGTGCGTTGCGGCAAGTCCGCGCGTTGCAGAAGCGTCAACATGGACTGAGAAACTTCTTCGCGCCCGTGGTGCTCGAAGCGCTCGCTGGAACCGATCCGGATAAGGTGCTCGCTCCGCGGGAAACGGATGTATCGGTCTTGTTTTGTGACTTGCGTGGTTTTTCCAAACAGAGCGAAGATGCAGCGCATCAGTTGCTCGAACTGCTGCAACGCGTTAGCGATGCGTTGGGCGTGATGACGCATCATATTCTCGATACAGGCGGAGTCGTGGGTGATTTTCACGGCGATGCAGCCATGGGTTTCTGGGGCTGGCCGATCGCATCCGATCGATCGATGCAATCGGCTTGCGAAGCAGCGCTCGCAATCTTTGACCAGTTCGAACGCGCGGCCGCTCAGCCGGAACATCCGCTTGCCGACTTCCGCGCGGGGCTGGGAATCGCATCGGGTGCCGCCGTCGCAGGTCGCATCGGCACCACGGACCAAGTGAAGGTTACTGTGTTCGGCCCTGTGGTGAATTTAGCTAGCCGCCTCGAAGCGATGACAAAACAATTGCAGGCTTCCATTTTGATGGATGAACCCACTGCCGATTGGATTCGAGCGAATGTTGCGTCAAGTATCTTGCGAGTGCGTCGCGTGGCCAAAGTTCTTCCCTACGGCATGCAAACGCCTTTGGTGGTGAGTGAGTTGTTACCACCGGCTGGCCCCGCAAGCATCTTGTCTGACGAGCACATCTACGCGTACGAGACGGCACTCGAGCATTTTCAAGCCGGGCAGTGGCCGGAAGCCTTTCGCTTGTTGCATCAAGTGCCAGCAGAAGATCGCGTTAAGGATTTCCTAACGGTCTACATCGCTCAGCATCGCCGCACCGCGCCGCCAGATTGGCACGGTGTGATCGAGTTGCCCAGCAAGTAACGGGCGCTGCATCTCAGCTAAATTGCAACCCGCCGGTTATACAAATACCACTCGATAGATAGAACGACGAGCGCCAGTCCTAACAACCAACGCCAGTATTCGAAGCGCACGATTTCGGACTGAGTCGACTGAGCCACAACGGCTTCGGCGCCGATCTGCACTTCGCTGGCCGCTTTGATGTTGCTCTCTTGTTCACTAAACAAGTTGACCGTAAACAACTGCAGCAAACGTTCGTCTTTTGCCGGTCGAGCCTCGTAGAAACCAAGCTCTTCAGTTTGCGTGTAGATCAACTGCGGTTGACCTGTTCGGTCGATTTCTACTTTTTGACCAGTCGGCGGTTCAATCTCAACTTTGTCAAACCGAGTTGCAAGATTTAACACAGCAGGCTGACCAGGCTTAACTGTTTTTGAACCGGCTGATGAAACGGCGCCACCAAGATACTCGAGCGAATTCAAAATAAAGACTGGAAAGCTACGTTTGATCGGCCAATCGGTATTGGGCGTTGAACCCTCCGCAGTGCGTTTCGAAAGCGCCATCGCCAGCACCGCGTCTTGGTATCCTTCGCGCGGCGCGACACCCGCCAGAATACCAGCGTCCGTACGCACCAACTCAGTTCCACCATCGGGCAACGTTAGGGCTGTTCCTTCGACGATTCGCACAGTCCCAAGGTCGACGTACTGCAACATCGGATGAGCCTTGTTGCTGTCGATCACAAACAGCGGCCCTTGCAATGCGGTTGCCTGCCAGCGTTCATCGGGTGGCATCGAACCGATGAACAACGTATTCGACTCTGGCATCTTCTCCGGCACGCACTGATCATAAATGAACAAATCGATATCACCCGACTCGGCGAGCTGCTGCGTTTCGGGCGAACTCAAGCTAGCGGGATCGACCATCCTTACGGTAGCTAGAGACTGAGCGTACTGAGTCTTTAATGCTGTTTCCAACGCTATGTTGCCTTCCGTGACCACGACCACTTCCAATTGGCGAGGCGGATCAAGCCCTGCGTACGCCACGTTGTCTAGCTTCAGATCATCGTCGGCTTCCAACTCCAGCTTCAACTGCCCTTCGGTGGCGTTCTCGATCGGAAACGTTACGCTGTCGCCCGACTCGGGATCAAGCGTCAATTCGCTGGAATCAACCAGTTGATCGTCCAGTGACAAACTTGCAGACAGCGTCACCGGTTCCAAACCAAAGTTATACAGTCGCGCAAACGCTTCAATCTTGCCGGTTTTTTCAACGTTTCGATCGACCGTAAAGCCAAGGATAGCTACGTTGGAAGGCAAATCGGTACCGATCGGAATATATTCAGCGCTCAGATTTCCAAGATCCAATTGCGGCGCCGCGAATCCTCCGTCGCTGAGAATATAGATACTCGCGGGCTTTGCATCCGCAACTTGAATGTCCGTCATATCCTTAATCTGACTAGTGCGCCCCGGGTTCGCCAAACCCGAAGCCGCTCGCAGTGCTTCGTTCAAGTCCGTGGTCCGATTCGTCGCTTGAATCGATTCAATCGCTGAACGCAACTGCCTTCGGTCACTTGTAAAACCCTGTTTCACGTCAGCGCGATCGTTGAATGCGATCACCATCGCGACATCGCTGCCCGTCATCGCTTCGAGCATCTCGAGAGCTCGTTTCTTCGCCGCCGTCAGACGCGTCGGTTCAACATCGGTAGCTTGCATGCTGCACGAATTGTCGATCATAAAAATCGAGCGGTTGCCAAGCTTCTCGTCGCCACGAAATCCCGGACGCAGACAAGCGAGAATTAACGCGGCAAGCACCAACAACTGGAGCAGCAGTAGCAAATTCTTCCGCAATCGTTGCCAGATGCTGTTCACGTGCAAGTCTTCGATCGTGCGCTGCCACAAATAGGTGCTCGGCACGGTCACTGGCATGCGACGCAACTTGAGGAAGTACAGCATCACGACCAGCGGTGGGACGGCGGCCATGATCAACCACTGCCACCACGACAACATGTTGATCCAACTCATCGCACCAACCCTCGCTCTAACAGATACTGCCCGACCAGCACGTCAGCCCCTTGATCGCTGCGAGCCAGCAGATAAGTCATACCACGCTGCGAGCAGAACCGCCGAGCTTGATCGACATAAGCTGCCAACGTCGCTTTGTACTTCTTAAGCAGAGCTGTGCTGACCGAGATCTCCGCTTCGTCATCATCCTCACAGTCAACCAACTTCAGATCCCCTTTAAGGTCCGGATCCATCTCCTCGGGGCTCAGCATATGCAGCACAAACACATCCATTTGCTGGCCAACCAACATTCGCAGCGCCGGCTCGTATCCGCTTTTGTCCATCAAGTCAGAGATCAACACGACGATACCGCGACCGGTGTTCTTCAAGCAGAATCGCTTGACTGCATCCGTCAAATTACAAACCTGCTCAGGCTCGATCGACTGCACGAAATCCGACATCCGCCACAATTGCGATCGCCCGCGCAAGACGGGGCTCGACTGATTCTCGGCTCCCAAGAACTCAATTCGCACGCGATCGCCACGACACATCCCGACGAATGAAAGAGCCGCAGCGACCTGCTTGGCTGCGAAGAATTTAGTCGGGTCGCCAAAGTTCATCGAAGGACTGGCGTCGACCAAAAAGTAAACGTGCAGATCTTCTTCTTCCAGGAACAATTTGAGAAACAACTTGTCCAACCGCGCGTACAGATTCCAATCGACGAAACGCAAGTCATCGCCCGGAACGTAATTGCGAAAGTCTGCGAACTCGACGCTCTGGCCCTTGCGTCGACTGCGACGTTCGCCTTTCAACCTGCCGCGAAAGATCTTGCGACTGACGAGTTCCAAGCGTTCCAGTCGAGCCAACAGTTGCGGCGGCAGCAAATCTTGTTCAGTTGTCGTCTTAGCCATGTTGTGTTTCGTGTGAGGCTCAAAAATCGCTGACACCACGGCGACCTTCGCCCTCAGATCGCGACCGAAACATCATAGCACGCACACTCCGCAGATGCTGCAAGGATCGCAACCAGTTCGCAGTAACCAGATCGCGATAAACAGATCGCGATAAACAGATCGCGTTCGCGTCCACTTTTCGCATCGCAAGTCGGCTCAATACAAAGCCATCGATAGTTTTCGTCGGTAATCGCGAGTCAGTTCCGAGTCCTCGGGCAGTATGCGGAAAACGTCGACCA
Organism: Pirellulaceae bacterium; assembly: GCA_041739135.1. GTDB lineage: Bacteria > Planctomycetota > Planctomycetia > Pirellulales > Pirellulaceae > Aureliella. Next base: position 2,061 of record JBGSOM010000009.1, on the reverse strand, counting down.
TCAGCGCCCGCGCCTTTTCACCTGTCGCTTTGCGGTCCACAGCCACAAGGTTCAAACAGATTTCGAAGGCGGCTTCGTACTGCTGATGCGCGGCCAGAACTTCAGCCAAGTTCAGTTGCAGTTCAAAATTCTTGGGATCAGCGTCCGCTTCAGCCCGCGCCGCCTCGACACTGGAACCTGCCTTGGCGCTCAGCTCCAAAGCCGCTTTTAATTTCTCGGCCGCTGGCTCCAGGAAGCCGCGTTTTTCTAACTGCTCAAAGATCGCGCGGCAATCATCGCTGCGTCCCTGAGCCAGGAGTAACTCGGCAAGCGCGATCGAAGCGGTTGCATTGTTTGGCGCTTTCTCAAGCATCGCCAGCAAGAGAGATTCCGCGGTGGCGGGGTCGCTCTCCGCCAATCGTTTTGCGTCCAGCAACTGGGTACCGAGCAACTGTTTTTCGATCCAGGCTCGCACGTCTGGCTCCGGCATCGCACCCTGAAACGAGTCGACCACTTCGCCGCCGATCACGGCAAACACAGCCGGAATTCCAGAGACTTGAAAACCGCCCGCTGCTCGTTGATTCTGGTCGGTGTCCGCCTTTGCCAACACAAAACGTCCGCCAAATTCCTCAGCAAGTTTTTCGAGCACGGGCCCGAGCGCTCGACACGGCGCACACCATTCCGCCCAAAAGTCGACCACCACCAAGCGTTCTTTGGATCCTTCGAACACCACCGCTTCGAAATCATCGTCGGTCGTATTGATCAACCACTGGTTACTCGTTGAATCAGACATTAATACGCAATCCTAAATACTAACGCTCAGTTACCCGCCGGACCTTACTCGTCCGCCATTCGATGCGCCTTCGGCGCGCTTTCAGCACGTTCAAGCTGGAAAGCAACCTGTCGGTATACCACGATCCAGAGAACTTGCCCAGTTACTACACAGTTTGGTTCCCCGTTCGCGACGCTTCTAGCCGCTCCGGAAATCAACATATCCCTACCGCAATCGAATGGGTGGGTTGATAACTCGTAGGAAACCAAGCACAATGCGGGTCAATTATCGAACGTCAGGCGGTATGGATTGTGTCCCAGCGACTTGCAAAGTCCGCACAGCTCATTGGGAAAACGATCTATAAGTAGTACGGTGGCGATGCTGGAAGCAAAGCAACCTAAGCTACGGGCGTTCTATGAAAACAGGATTTTCGTAACTTCGTCTGACTTGCTTCGTACAACATGTCTACAAATCACACGTTTTTCGGCTACAAGACCGAGGGTTTCCACGACGAGCTCTTCGACGGAGATGGACAACCGCGGCCCGGTGCCCAGTTGCTCGTCGACTGCGTAAATGGTTTGGCGCTAGGGGTCTTGGGAGAACGGCAAGAAGCGATCGAGCGGGCGCTGCACCGCATGGGAATCACTTTTGCCGTCTACGGTGACACCAGCGGCAACGAAAAAATCTTCCCCTTCGATATCGTCCCGCGGATCGTCGAAGCGGCTGAATGGGCTCGCATCGAAGCCGGTTTGAAGCAGAGAATCCGCGCTTTGAACATGTTTATCGACGATGTCTACCACGCACAGAATTCTATCAACGATGGCATCGTACCACGCGAGCTGCTTAGCAAAGCGACCTCGTATCGCGAGGCCTGCCACGGATTGTTTCCACCGAAAGGCATCTGGTGCCACGTCACAGGAACCGATTTGATTCGTCACAGCGATGGCGAAATCTATGTGCTCGAAGACAACTTGCGTTGCCCCTCCGGCGTCTCTTACGTGCTGCAAAATCGCTTGCTGATGAAGCGCACTTTCCCGCAGTTGTTTGCCGCTTCGAATATTCGGCCTGTGATCGACTATCCGACAAAACTTTACGAAACGCTCATGTACCTCGCGCCTGAGCACGTGAACGAACCGCGCATCGTGGTGCTCACGCCCGGGATCTACAATTCAGCCTATTACGAACATTCCTTCTTAGCTCAGCAGATGGGCGTCGAACTGGTCGAGGGCCGTGACCTTGTGGTCAAAGATGGCTTTGTGTTCATGCGCATGACCGACGGTTTCCAGCGCGTAGATGTGATCTATCGCCGC
>JBGSOM010000258.1:0-61424 GCA_041739135.1 Pirellulaceae bacterium | reverse complement strand
CAAAGGGCCATTCGATTGCCCAGCCTGGGCCAACGGCCCAGGAAGAGTCAACATGATGCCAGCAAAGGCCTGAAGGGCCGATCATTTGATTTGTAGATAAACGGCCGGCCCTTTGGGCCTCTGAAAAACATGAAGGAATCACAAACCTGGGCCGATGGCCCAGGCTATGCAAACTGCTGGGCCTTTGGCCCGCAATCGCAGGAAAAACCTCTGAAAAATGCTTCACAGCGTTGCCCAACGAGGTTTCGTCATCTCTCGAACGTCTCTAAATACATAACCCCGTTGGGGTAAACTGCGCGAGCTGTGTTAGCCAGGGTAGCTCGCTGCGCTCGCAACCCTGGGCTGAATGACAGAACTCCTTCGGAGTAGCGTTTCCAGTTCAGCATTTCCGCCGTTCCTCTATCAACGCTGGCCTTGGCGTCAGGATCGCTACCCTGGCATGAACGACAGAACACCTTCGGAGTGAAGACCACTGGTTCGAGCACTCCGCTAGCAACGGGCATCGCCTCGCGACTGAAATAGACAACCAGCTTCAAACTCACTTTGTCGGCCTTCGAGCCGCTTCAGCCAGCCCCGCCACGATAGGCCTTGTGGCTTTTCGGGGGTAGCAATATCATTTCGGGTTGTTCAAACCCAGAGATAGCTTTCTACTGGGCTCCGATCTAGGGGGCGGTATTTGCCCTTCTTCTCGAGGGGCAAGCGGAATCATGGATACACCATTATTTTCCATTGAAGCCATTCAATCCTTGGCCAGCGGAAGTGCTTTAATAGCGCAAGCCGTCGCGGAAGAAGGTGCGCCTGCAGCGGGTGAAGTGAGCTTTATACGTGCTTTCTTTGAAAACCCGCTCAATCTGCTGATGTTGGCGGTCATGCTGTTCTTCTTCATTGTTATTTGGCCGCAACAGCGACAAGCGAAAAACGCAGCGCTCGAACGCGAGAAAGCGTTGGCGGCGATGAAGAAAAATGATCGAGTTATCACCTCGGGCGGAATCCACGGTGTGATTGTTCAAGCCAATCCCGACGAACCCTTTATAACGATTCGCATCGACGAGAACTCCGGAGCTCGTATGACTGTGAACCGCGATGCGATTTTACAAGTAATGACCGAAGCTTAAAAACACGACCCCGCATGATTCTCGCTATATGACTAGCGAGCCTGCAATTAGATCTTTCCTCAGGGACATCCAATGGACTGCTTTTCGATGCTAGATCAACTAGCTTTGCCGATGCAATTGCTCGCACAAACCGCCGGAACCGCGCAAGCTGCGTCGAGTGACGTACTCGATGCTACCGGCGCGCCTGCTTGGCAAACGTGGATTTACAACATCGTTTTCGTTCTGGCAATCTTCGTTCTGCCGTTCGTACTCAGCAACTTCATTAGCAAAGCGATCCGACTGCCAACCGCTTCAGCGCGGCTCGGCACCATGCTGGCTGTGATTATCGCAAGCCTGCTGTTCGCTTACAACGCGGACTTCAAGATGAAGCTCGGTCCGGACATGAAGGGCGGCACGAATCTCATTTACAACATCAAGATGCCTACCGACGGTGGCGACAAACCAAACGCAGGCGCATTGGCGGCCGCGCTCAGCTCGCGACTAAATCCGTCCGGCACCAACGAAATGTCGATTCGTCCCTACGGCGAAAGCCAAATCGAAATCATTGTGCCGAACTCTGATGAGTTCGAATTGGCGGAAATCAAGCGACGTATCGTAACAGCGGGCGCACTTCAGTTCCGCATCGTCGCCAATACCCGTGACCATGGCGACATTGTCGAGCTGGCTCGTCAGCAAGCTCGAAATCCTGACCGTTTGCTTCGAACCAAAATGACGATCGAAAACGCAGAAGGCCAGACAGTTGGTCGTTGGTACACCGTCGGCCGCGAAAAAGACCTTGTCGATTCAGGTGTTCGCCCGCTGCGCACACCGGTTCTCACCGACATCATTCGCAACTCGCGCACCGGTGAGTTGATCGAGAATCCGCCGTTGATTCGAAGCGAAGAATACGCTTTGGAAAATTGGATGAAGCGTCAAGACATTGCTGACGTCGATGTGCTGATGGCACTCGAAGCCGGTGGCGAGCCTTACGTGAACGTTACGGGCGACGACTTGGCTAGCGCAGTGATGGAGTTCGATAACAAGACGGGCGAACCGACTGTCGGCTTTAAGATGACAGCCGAAGGTGCTGGCAAAATGTTGCGTATGACCGTTCGCAACCAGCCCGAAGGAAGTTTCAAACGACGCATGGCGATCATTCTCGACGAGAAAGTTCTATCCGCACCTGAGTTGAACTCAGCGATTAGCGGTACGGGACAAATTTCAGGTCGTTTCACTCAAGAGGACGTTAAGTTCCTAGTTGAAATTCTTCGCGAAGGTCGGTTGCCAGCCACATTGGATGAAGTGCCAGCGAGTGAAAGCCGCGTGGGAGCGGGGTTAGGTGTATCGACGATTAAACGCGGTACGTATGCATCGATCATTTCGCTGATCATCACCTTCGCCTGTATTCTGGCTTACTATCGTTTTGCTGGCATCATCGCCATCATCGCTTTGGTTGTTAACGGCTTGATGATCTATGGATCGATGATTTTCTTAAGTCAACCGCTGACGCTCGCGGGCCTAGCCGGTTTGGTGCTGACCGTCGGTATGTCCGTCGATGCGAACGTTTTGATTTACGAACGTATTCGTGAAGAAGTTGCGAAGGGTTCGGCTAAACGGATGGCGGTTCGAAACGGTTTTGATCGAGCGTTAACAACGATTATCGACTCGAACTTGACCACCATGATCGCTGCGATTGTGTTGTATTGGATCGGTACGGATCAAGTGCGAGGGTTCGCGGTCGCGTTGATCATCGGTATCTGCACCAGTATGTTCACTGCGACTTTTTGCTCGCGTTTGATGTTCGACATCTGCGAACGACTCGGAATCGTAAATCTCTCGATGTGGGATGGGATTTCATTCATCAAGAAATATCTGCTCGGCGATGGTGACATCGACTTTATGAAGATGCAGAAGGGTTCCCTGATGTTATCCGGTGGCCTGCTTGTGCTTGGGTTAATTGCAGTTGTCGTTCGCGGCAAAGACATTCTGAATATCGACTTCTCAGGTGGCACCAGTGTTACGTTCCAGTTGCAGAGCCCGATCGATGCCGACACGCTTCGCGATGTGACTCGCAGTATTCTGACGAAAGACGAACGCGGCGAGTACATTCAATCGACGTTGGTTCGCGTTGAAAAAGAGCCGCTTGATACGGTTTACACACTGGTTACTTCGCTGAAGGATCGCAGCAAGTTGCAGGAACTGTTGGTCGAAGGATTTGCCAAGAACGACGCGACCAAGTTGGTTACCTATTCGATGCAAATCGTCGGCGATTCCACAGACAACTCAACGAGCCAAAGGCTTTTCCCGCGTGGCAACGACAGTTCCGCTGTTCGCTTAGTTGCATTCCAAGAAAACCCAGCACCTGCGACCGAAGCTGCGCCTTCGCAATCCGAAGAGACAGCGCCAGCAACTGAAGCAGCCGCGGCTGTGACAACTCCGCAGTCGCCAGCACCAACCGAACCGCAAACAACTCCGCCCACCGCTGACGCTTCGCAAGCGGCAGAGATTACGAACACACCGCCTGCTGAATTGGCGACCGGCGGCGATGAAAGTGCACCAGCCAACGCGCCCGGAACGGTGCAAGCGCCCGATGCCCCGGCCGCACCCATTGAGAGAACTTCAATCGTCGTTCAGTTCCAATCGAACGGGACTTCGACCGACTCAGATGCAGACAAGTTGGCAAAGCTGAATGCACCCGAGCTGAAGAAACGCATTATCAAAGCTGCCGAAGGCGCCGGGTTGACGCTCGTTAACGCTGGTTTCACTGTCGAACCCCAGCCGATGCCGAAGAACTGGATCGAAGAGGACCTTTCGGGTCATGCGAAATGGAAGATTAATTTGCCGTTCAGCGATGCTCAAACGAAACAGATCGTTGAGAAGTTAGAAGCGGATTTAGCTCAGCAACCGCTATGGTTGTCGCTGAGCAATATCGGTGAAAGAGTTGCGGGCGAGATGCAACAACGAGCCATCGGCGCGGTGCTATTGAGTCTTGTATTCATCACAGCTTACATCTGGTTCCGATTCCAAAAGGTTGCCTACGGTGTGGCGGCAGTCGTTGCATTGTTGCATGACGTCGTCATCACGCTGGGCATCATGGCCATCTGCCACTGGTTGGTTGGACCGCTGCGGTTCCTGTTGATTGAAGACTTCAAGATCGGTTTGACGGAAGTCGCTGCGTTCTTGACGATTATCGGTTACTCACTGAACGACACGATCGTGGTGTTCGACCGAATTCGTGAAGTGCGTGGCAAGAGTCCTAAACTGACCGCGAAGATGCTGAACGACAGTGTCAATCAAACCCTCAGCCGTACGTTGCTGACGAGCGGAACGACGATTCTGACTTTGGTCATTCTGTACATCTGGGGTGGCGAAGGTATCCATGCATTCGCTTTCGCGCTCTTGCTGGGTATCGTCACCGGTACGTACAGTTCGATCTTCATCGCTGCACCGATTCTTCTGTGGCTCGCCAATCGCGAAACACAAGGCAATCAACGCACTGTAAGCTCAGTCAACTGATAACGCTGATAACTCAGTGTACTGATAGCTCAAGGAACTGCGTCAACAACTCACTTGCAGAACGGCCTTCTGGGCCGTTCTGTCGTCGATTGCTCCGCAATCGATGCGGTGATCCGATCAATCCTGGAACTGGATGTTGTCGATACCCAACCGCTTCATCTTCTTGTAAAGAGTGGTGCGATTGATACCAAGTTGGTCGGCGGTCAGATTGCGGCTGAAGCTGTTCATGCGCAACACGTCGAGAATTATCTGGCGTTCGGGTCCTTCGAGCGCGTCGCGAAGCGTTTGACCGCGAGCGATGGCAACAGGCATACGACCGCTCGCTTGTTGTTGACGCAGCAAGGCTGGCGGCAACAGATCAACATCGATTAGCGGTGACTTCGTAAGCAACACCGCGCGCTGCACCACGTTCTCAAGCTCGCGGATATTCCCAGGCCAGTTGTATCCGACCAACACTTCCATGGCGGCTGGAGTAAAGCCCTCGATCTCTTTGACGACGTCCTGCATCGTCTTTTGCAAGAAGTGTTCGATCAGCAACGGAATATCAGCCGGCCGTTCGCGCAGTGAAGGCAACTCGAGATGGATCACGTTGATTCGATAAAACAGATCTTGTCGAAAGCGGCCTTCTTCGACCGCTTTCTCCAGGTTCTCGTTTGTTGCAAGCACGACGCGCGTATCGACAGAGATCGTATCGACACCACCGACCGGCTCAAACTGAAATTCTTGCAGAATCCGAAGCAACTTGATCTGCATTGCTGTGGAAGCGGTGCCGATCTCATCGAGGAAGATCGTCCCCGAATCTGCGTGTTGAAATTTGCCAACTTTGGCTTGCTGTGCACCCGTGAACGCGCCAGCGACATGCCCGAACAACTCACTCTCAAGCAGATTATCTGGTAACGCTCCACAAGCTACTTCGACAAACGGATTGCGCTGACGGCGACTGCGGCGATGAATCGCACGTGCAATCATCGACTTACCGGTTCCGTTCTCACCCGTGATCAGAATCGTAGCGCGCGTATCCGCGACACTGTCGATCACGTCAAAGATCCGCAGCATCCGCGCATCATGGCTGAGAATGTTCTCTAAACCCGACCGGCGATCGAGTTCCAGTTTCAGTTTGCGGTTCTCTTCAACAACGCGACACTGGCTGACCGCGCGGTTGATTGTCGTCAACAATTCCTGGTCGATAATCGGTTTCGTCAGCAGGTCGAATGCACCCGCAGAAACAGCTTCTGCGCCCGCATCCGGTCCTGCATAACCCGTCATCATGACCATCGGCAAATCGGAATGATGCTTCTTGCAGAATTTCAATAGCGCAAAGCCATCTTCGCCTTCGAGTATCACGTCCGTCAAGCAAACGTCGAACGTGTCCGTCTTCAGCTTTTGGCGCGCCTGCGCAACCGAGCTGGCTGTGGTAACTTCGAATTTCTGATCCCCCAACCAAGCAGCCATCGACTCGAGCAACCAACGGTCATCGTCCACTAGTAGCAACTTGGTGAAAGGCATTTCGTAGGTCCACAGTTCGAGGTCAGAATGTTGTGCTGTGGAATACTTAGGTCGAAAATGCAACGCAAGCAAATAATACGTGGCGTTTGGGCAACAAACTTGTCGGCAACTGACGTAAAGACGCCACTGTTTAGCTAGCGTTTGACACCCAGAACGCCTATTTCGAGATTTACAGCCGTCAAAAAATAGTGAAAATGCGGTCTTGCGGTTTACACTGCATCCGAGACGTCATGAAAGCCCAAGTCATTCCAATCTGTTCGCCTGAATTTGGAATTGATTGCTTTTCGACGCTCACATGTCGGCTACAATTGTCTATGTGGGGTAAGTACCATTCTCGGACTTGGGAATGTAGTGTCCAAAATTGGGGGGAAAGTAAATTGGCCATCCGTCTATTAGTTGCTGACGATCACGAAGTCGTCAGAAGTGGAATCGGCACGCTTCTCGAGGGAAGCGATGTCGAAATTGTGGGGTTAACCGGTACTGTAGAAGAGACGGTAACCCTCACCAAGCAGGTATCACCCGACGTGGTTTTATTGGACGTGCGGATGGGTGAGGAAGACGGATTGATCGCTCTCGAGCAGATTCGGTGTGAAAAACCTGAATTGCCCGTGATTATGATCTCGACCTACGACAATCCGACGTATGTTGCTCGCGCGATCGCTCTCGGAGCGCACGACTACATTCTCAAAGATTCATCGCGCATCGAAGTACTCGAAGCGGTTCGACGGGCGGCTGCAAAAGAGTCGCCCTCGGATGGGAGCATTCTTCGACGCATTCAAGTCACGATGGCGAAGCGTAAAGACCGAACGGATTCGAAAGATGTACCGCTGACGAATCGCGAGTTGCAGGTGCTACGTCATATTGCGCTTGGATTGAGCAACAAAGAGATTGGAACTTCGTTGGCGATCAGCGTAGAAACAGTGAAAGAGCATGTGCAGAACATCCTTCGCAAGCTTGACACTGCCGACCGCACTGCCGCAGCCGTCTGGGCTGTCAAAAGCGGCTTGATTGGCGAATAGCTTAAGCGTTTCGCAGTCGACTTCAGCAAGGACAATTGCCCTGTCCATGCTGATCGATCAGATGCTCGTCCAAATCAGCGAGCACTGAACGGCGCAAACGACGACTGCTGCTTAGCGGCTTGTTCAATCGCCCGTCGATTGTGCCACAAGTACAGTATCCGGTGCTTCAACGGCGGATGGACACTATCTGTTTCACCAAGAGCCTCAGCGGTGTGAAACAACTCAGCTTGCGGATTCGATTCAATCATCGCGATTAGCGCGGCCAATGAATTCTCTGTGAAGTGCACGTCTTGAGGTGACTTGAGCAATGATTCCCAAGGGAGTCGCGGCACACTTTCTAGCTTCTTGAGTTTTCGCATCTGCTTCTCAAGCATCTCGCCGGCCTCGGCGTCGACGTCGCCCTGCCACATATGCCTCAAAAAGCCACCAATTGATGGCCCTTGTTCGGCCTTCTGCTTGATCTGCTTCTCGACCGCCTTGTGCAATTCCTCAGGACTAGCGTGACCGTAGGGCAGTGCGGCAGAAATAGCTTCAACGATTTCGTGCGCCGCCAAATTGCCGCGGCTCGACGACATCACCGCTTGAATCTGCACCGCTGTCAAGACTTCAGCCTCAATGCCTAACTTCATGAGCCCCGATATCGAAGTCGCAATACTATGCACTTGAGCACCAAGGTCGTCGCACAGGAATTCGATTGCCCTCGAATGCATCGAACGTTGAAAATTTGTAGCCCACCAGAACAGTTGAACGCAAATTAGCAAAGCGATGAAGCTGAAGAAACCTTCCATACCCAGCGTCTGCGCTACGAACATTCCCAACATCGCGCCAAGTGTCAGCGTTAGCCACCGATAGCGATCGGAAAACAAGTAGTGACGATAGTAGTGCCCCAGTTCATGACCCATAATGTCCTGCACTTCGTCCGCAGTCAGCTTATGCAGCACTTGCCGATTCAAATAGATTCCATTGAGCGCCCGGAACAAACGCCCCATGCCTGCGTGCATCATGGAGGCGTTCAAGTATTTGTCAGCAACGATATAAACCGGCAAGCGATCGTCCGGTAACCGCAGTCGCTTTAATGTATCTTGAAACAGCGCTCGCAAACCATGTTTGTCGAACTCGCCAAAGCGAGTATGCTCCTGCAAGTCGTCGATGCGTTTCTTCTTCACCGCCCAGAACATTAACAACTGCATGGCGAAAGGGCCGACCACGGCTCCGATTGCAACCGTCGTCACCCAGGGTTCGTTGATTGCCAACTTCCAATCGATTGCAAAACCTAAAACCACAACTCCGATGAACTGTACAACTGCAAAGTAGATACCCCATCGATTCGCCGTTGCGATTTGTTGCAGCAGTTGTTCGCGGCTGGGAATCAGTACCGCTTCAAGTTCAACTTTGCGTGGCGACATGCTCTTAATACATCGCACCTAAGAGGGAGCTAAGCCAACCGGCAGCCGGCTTTCCGCGAGTCTGATAGTAGACCTTTCCAGGCCCGGTGTATTTCACTACCAGACCTTCGCCCGACAAAATCGAGTCCTTCACACTGCTGGTCGCTTTAACCAATTGGTACTTTACTGTATCTGCGAAAGCCACCATGAATCGGTTGTCGACAAAGAAATTCTCCTCAGCCACAAGCTCTTTCTCGACGATCGCGCCATAAGTTTGACAGAACACAGTTCCGTCGCCGACAGCGTGCAAAAGAAACAAGCCGGTCTTCGCCATCATGCCTTTAACGCCGCCATACTTGATATTCAGTTTGCACTCGCCCACGTTGGCTAAATAGGAACCGCGAGTCAAATAGTATCCGCCGTTACCAGCCAACGGAATCGTCAGAATATCGCCTTGAGAATCCGGCGCGAGCATCAGAAGTTGGCCGTCGCGCTTAGCTCGAAATTCGGCCGTGAAAAGATTCTCACCGCCCAGCACGTTTTTCACTCCACCGAACCAACTGCCCTTCGCGCTACCCGACGCGTTACCTGACTTGCGTCCGACAGATGCGGTCAACTGAAGACCTGATGTCATCGACAACATGCTACTCGGCTGCGCGGTGACAACTTCCGCTTCGTTCAAACTAATTTCGAGCACTGAGAAAACCGGCGCGTGCTTGATGCAATATTCCATAGATCAGTCGATTGTCCGGTCTAAGTTTCCAAAGTCGCGCGAGTTGAAAAGAAGGGCTCCACCGAGTTCTCAATGGAGCTGACCTAGTTTGTTCCGTTGCAACAGCTCCAACAGAGCCGCAACCCTTGCAACCTAATCCAAGAACCCAGTATGCACTCGGCAGAACTCAGTCTTCAACGCCCGGTGCAACTCGTTGCTTGACCATGTAGCTCCCAAACGCAACCACGGCCAAGATTCCGAGGAAGATGAAGAGCGCGACCATACGCGATACGCCGAGGATGTCTGAGATACCGGTGATGCAAATGTCATAAATGACCACGCGGATAAACCAACCGACAATTGCACCAAGACCACCGCCTCGGGCGCCCAGTAAAGACAAATTTCGCATGCTAAAACTCCGGGGTTACTAACGAAACCGATACGCCTACTCGTTCGCCCAGCCAAGTCAACGACTCCAATTGGCTCCTCGAAGTGCGGGGCTTGGTCGAAAAGCAGCGCTTGTGGCCGTATATTCCTACCCGAACGAGGCCAGGATGTCAACGAAATTGCTTTCGGTTGGCTAAACCAGTCCAGTCACGGAAGCCAGAATTTGATTCGTTGCCAGCGATTTGTTGAGCACATAAAAGTGGATTCCGGGAACGCCTGCATCGAGCAATCCCTGAACCTGTTTTCGAGCGTGCTCAACGCCCACGCAGAACTGGCCCTGTTCGTCAGCATGATCGCCCAACTTTGCCACAAATTCTTCAGGTAATCGTGCCTTGCACAGCGACGCGATGCGCTGCACTTGAGCCAAGCTGAGCACCGGTAAAATTCCCGGAACAATCGGAATCGAAATCCCAGCCGCAACACAGCGGTCGCGGAATCGGAAGAAGTCGTCGTTATCGTAAAACAACTGAGTAACGATCACATCGGCGCCAGCATCCACTTTGCGTTTCAGGTTCGTCAAGTCGATTTCGGCGTTCGGTGCTTCCTGATGCACCTCCGGATATCCAGCGACCGCAATTCCGAACTCCGGAAACTCCGCCCGTAACATCTCGACCAGCTCGTTCGCGTAACTCAAACCGCCAACGACCGCCTTGAACTCAGTCTCGCCCTTCGGCGGATCTCCTCGCAACGCAACAATGTAGTCGATTCCACTCGCCTTCGCAGCATTCAGATAGTCGCGCAGGTGTTCGCGAGTCGATCCAACGCATGTTAAGTGCGAAGCAACAGGTATTCCATGCTCGCGCTTCACACCAGCCGCGATGCTCATCGTGCGATCTCGAGTCGACCCTCCGGCGCCGTAGGTGCAAGTGAAGTAGTCGGGCTTATGTGCCGCTAATTCCCCCACCGTTTTCATCAAATCGACGACGCCCGCATCCGACTTAGGAGGAAACAATTCAAACGACAAAACGCACTTCTTGGAAGAATACAGAGAATTGAGTTTCATTTGTGTGTGCTAGTGCGAAAGTATTGTCTGTAAGTTGTTTAAGTCCTGTGAATTGACGAATTGCAATCGCACAGTGTGTTTTCATAATTCAGTGATTGCGCGAGTCCGTCCCCGAAATCGGCCATGCAACGAACCTGTCGCTACAGAACGTCAACTTTAATTTGCCACAGCCGTTAATCCCAGCCGTAGTGGAACAAAAACTGCCATTCAAACCAACAAATTCGTTGCAAAAGCGCCGTCTGAACCGCTTGTGACGCCAAGACGCGCTCACACTCGTCGACCAGTGCCGCTGGTAGTTTAGCTGGGTTGTAAAGGTCGGCGCAGCCAATCGCTTCCGAACTGCCCTTCGGTGACGTCCTCGCGATTTCCCCAGCAAGCTGCTCGAAGACCGGATGCTTGCCCACTTTTCGAAACCAGTATTTTGCGTTCCAAAAGTCGCCTTCGCGGCGATGCATCATCCCGTGCCAGTAAGAACCTTCCGCCGAAGTTAGCGATTGGCTGACGTCGTGCGATCGATCTAATTCACCTGCCAACAACCAGATCGCTGCTTCGGAAACGGTTCCCAATAACTGCGGATGGTCGCTCAGCACGTTTCGAATGCGCTTTGAAGTCGCCTCACACTTCGGTCCCGCATCCAGCCCGGGCATCGGAGCCAACACAATCAGCTCCGCCAATGCTGCTGGCAAAGTCGATGGCAAAGGAAAGTCAGTCTGCGGCATGTTAGCTCTCAATAACAACTATTAGATAGGACCGCGCGGGCAACGCGATCGTCGCGCTCAACGCAACAAGCGCTCAACGTAACCCTTGAACTCTTGCATGCTCGATGGCGGATCATTTCCGATGACGACTGGCCCATGCGCCTCAGGTGGACGTAGACCGTGGCTGCCTTTGACTAGCGTCGGATCGAGCGGGATCACATCCATCCGATAACGCATTCCAAGTTTCTTCTGAGCCAATCGCAACCCGGCTCGCAGCGGCGAAGTCATGAAGAGCTCGCAGGGATCGTAGCCGGGTTTGCGATGAATGTCGACTGTTCGCGCAAAATCGGGTGCGCGGGCATCGTCGAGCCAATAGTAATAGGCGAACCATGCATTTGGCTTTGCGAGCGCAATCAATTCACCGCTGCGCGGATGATCGAGTTCCAAATCGCCCGGCTCAACAACTTGATCCACTCCATCGAGCGTTTCTAACTGTCGACGAACTTCAGGAATATCAGCTCGATCCGCAACATAGACATGCGCGAGTTGATGATCAACTACAGCGAACGCACGCGAATCCATGGGCATTAACATCTCGCCGTAAGGTCCGTCTCGAACGACCAGCAATCCGGCGGAGCGCAGCGCGCGGTTGATCAAGATCGGTTGATCGACAGGCACCAAACCATACTCGGAAACGGCGATCGTTTTCGCACCGATCAACCCCGCTGCATCAATGATCATTCCAGCGCAGCGATCAACCTCTTCGACACGCGCGAGATCCTGCTCAGGGAGTCTCTGAAAGTCATAATCCAAATGCGGCAGATAAACCATCGTCAACTGCGGCGAGTTCTGGCGAAGCACAACGGAGGCCGCGCGAGCGATCCACTCACTGCTCGGCAATCCCGCTTTCGGTCCCCAGAAACCATGAAACGGAAAATCGCCTAGTTGCTCAGTTAGATTGCAGCCCGTTTCATCGATGATTCCAAACGCTTTCGAGCCGTCACAACCATAATGCGGCTTGGGCGTAACAAACCACTGCACCGGAGCTCCTTGATTGAACCACCAAAACAGCTTCGCCGTCTGCACGCCTTCATAGAACTTCCGACCCTGAATCAAGCGATTGGACTGCTGCCAAAAACGTACTTCACCGGTGTCGCGAAAGTACCATCCGTTGCCCACGATGCCATGATCGCGCGGGGCAAGACCAGTTAACATCGTAGCTTGCGAAGTGCAGGTGACCGCAGGCAAGGGACTGCGCCACGGCCGAATCTGTCCAAGCTGCTTCAAACGCGGTGCATGCTCAGCTAACTTCGGCGTCAGACCAACAACATTCAGAATGCACAGTTTGCTCATCGCCGCTCCGAAGCCTTGGAGGCGAATTCCAGCGACCATTTACCAGCGACTATTACGACTCGCACGTTATTCGCCCAGGGGTTTCCAGCTAAATCCAAGCCCCGGTTCACTCAACAGTTCACTCGGAACGGTCCCGTAACGCACGCGAAACAGCGGCGCGTACTGTTTCATATAAGCTTCATTGCCAATCGGACAGTACTGCCGACCATTACCTTCAACCGCGGTCACCTTTGGCAATCGACTAGCCAACGCCGCCGAATGCAGGAACGATCCACCAACACACGTTAGATCTTGTACACAGGTGAACATCTTGTAGTGCGCTCCCGCGCTGGCCATCAGGAGCGATTCTGATTGGCCTTTGCAAGCCTTCAGCGCCAGTCCTGTGTATCCGCGCTGTCGCGCAAGATTCAAACTTTCAATATCGGTCAGCGATTCGTCGATAACAACAGGCCGCAGGCGCGCGATGCGATGCACAGTCATCTCAGTTCGTATCCGCAAGTCGCGCGGCGTCGGTTGCTCGATGTACTGCAAGCGATCAAACGATGCGCGGCTCAGGCGCTCGATGCGTTCGAGCAGATCGATGACATAGTCTTCATTGGGGCACTGTTCGTTGAAGTCGAACGAGAGCTTCCACTGTCGCTCAGGCGCAACGTTCTCACAGATCCGCGTGACTTCCACGATTCGACCGACGTCCCAGTCGATGTTGTTTCCAGCGAGCTTGATCTTCAAGTGGCTGACACCGTCCGTCTTCAGCCATTCCTCGAGCGTTTCAGGATAGCCGTCGTTCAGTCGCTGACGAACATCCACGTCCGTTAACGGGTCCAACGCACCCACCAAGTGATAGAGGTACAGCGTCGGTCGCGGCTTGGGATTCAGGAACTGCCCGGGATACATCTGCGCAAATTCAGGCCCGAGATAAGCGCTCAGATCTTGGTTGAGATATTCTTCCGTCATGCAGTCAAAACTGTTCTTGCCGATCGCACGCCCGAACGCATCGTGAACCGCCGCATCCAGTGGACTCGCCGCCACCATCGCTGCTAGTTTCGGAATCGGCTCGCCCAGTTTGTACTCTTCTACCATGGCAGCCGAAACTTTGTCGCGCAGTTTGCCAACTTCGTGCGCGATCTGCAACGGATCGCCGCTCAGCCCCGCAGCCTCCACTTCCACAGCTAATCGGTCGGCCAGCTCCAGCATCAGTTTGAGCGTCATTTTTCCAGGAATTTTACTTGGCCACGCCCAAGCGTTGCCCATCGTCATCTCGCCGATACCGACGATTTTCTTTCTGCTTCCGGAAATTTGCACAGCCACTTCTGTGCGCAAGACGCAGACGTCTTCAACAACCCGGCCTCCGAACTTCATCGGTTGGCGATACAAGTACGTATGGGTTGAATTCGTTATCTTCTTGAGCTGGATGTCCGTGGATTTGGCCATTGCGTTGTCTTTTCTAATTTGCATCAACCGAGCTCCACCCGAATTGGTGGCTAGCTGGCGTTTATTTTGATGCGATCTGCCTGATTAAGAGGGCATAACGTAGCACAATCAGGGCCCAATTGGCAGCCGGTATCCTCGGGCAGGCTCGCATGCGAAGCCGCTCCCAGCGCCAGGCAGCTCAACCGGTCCAACGCACCGGGGCTCTGCGCCATGCGATTTGTACGGCAGCCAGCCGGAAGAACTAACGCTTATCCGCTGGCAAATTCTGGCGCTCGCGAATGTAGTCGATCAAGTTCTCAACCGTGTCGACGTACATCATAGAATCGTCGATCGTAATCCCGTATCGCTTTTCAATATCATAGGTCAGCTCAGCCATACTCACCGAATCAACGCCCAACATCGCCAAACTATCGTCGCGCGCGGGACGAGTTCCGAATTTCTCGTGCAGATGACTGATCAATGAATCTTCAAGCGAATCCACCAGCGGCACCCCATTCATTTTTCACAAACCACTCGGAGCCCGAAGCCGTGAGCTCGGTGCGACCGACTTCACTAACTCGCTTACCGGTGCATCCACTTGAGCGAATTCTTTCGTTCTCGACAAAGTTCGTCTATCAGTGATCGATCGTCGACTTCAAGCCGTGATAGTGTACCGAATTTCCGCCATCTTGGTGAGCCGTTTTGGGCAGGTTTGTTCTGCCGATTCGGATGACAAAATACCACATTAGTAGCACAACGGAAATAATCGCTGCAAATTCAAAGTACCATTCCCGCTGCAGACGCGTCCCGAGCAATGTCACGGGTTCTTCGACGACATGCGTTCGCTCTTGCACCAAGACCCACAGGTCGCTGCTGCGTTCGCTCCCGTGATCCTCGTTGTGCGGCAGCCGCACCTGCTGAAGCGCCGCCACCCAGCGACCTTCGAATTCCTCGCCTACATCAAACGTGGCTGCCGGGTCTTCGTAGTCGACCAACCCGCTTTCTCGCAATGCTGCCAATTGCTGACCGTCGATCTGCGGCACCGCTTCCATGACTTTGGTCTTCTGAAACTTAGCCTCCATCGTCTTCAGCACAGGATGCTGCAAAATCGTGCCTTGTTGCGTGCCCTCTCTGCCATCGACCAACACAGCCAGTCGACTTTGCACATCCTCAGCGTTTCGCGCACCCAGCAAATCAAAATCGCCCAAGTTGATCGTCAGTACCAAGACACCCACCGGAGCTTGCTTCGCTGATTCGCCGCCAGCCTTTTTCCCCGGGCCCTCATCAGTACCCGCATCTTTAGCACCTGCATCATTGCGAAGGTCTTCATTTACATCTTTCGCGTCGGGCCAGATCGGAGCACTAATCGCCACTTTCCACTTGCCATTCGAAGTGCTTCGAAAAGAAGCCGACAGGTGGGTATGCGTTGTCGCCGAGTAATTCGAACTCAGCCGCGAACCGGAACCATCAGCGCGCTGGCCATTGAAATAACTGCGATAGGCAAAATTCCTTCCCACCGGACTCTGCTCCAACTGCTCAGTCGGGTCGCTGAATGCAATGCCAACATTCGTTCCGCGTCCATCAGTGACGAACATGCTATTGAACATCGGCTCGCTTTCGGCCGACTGACCGCGACTCGCCAGACTCTTGATGCGTTCAGCCAGTAGATTCTGAAACTCCACGGCAGTTCCGTATTGCGTCAGTTCCTGCACGAAACGCGGGTCGGTGTCACCACTTGCGACAGCATCCAAAGTCGGTTTGGCTTCAGCGATCAAACGCAGCAATTGCTCGCGCAGATCCGATCGTCCCGCCTCATCTTCAACGACTCTGAACAACTTTCCGAATTCGCTCTCCAACGTCCGCGCCGCAAACATCGCTGCAAATCGATTGCTCTTCAACGACCACTCATGCACCGCTTCTAAAGAGTTTTGTTTGGCCACGCCCATACTTCGCATCGAGAACATCATCATCAGCAACGACAACAATATTGGTGCAACGATCCCTAACAGATACAGAGGCCGACGCAGCTTCGCGGAATCTCGACGCTGCAGCGACTGAAGCACCTGCTGCACATTGCTAAAACGGTTTTCGGGCCGCTTTGCCAAGCACTGATCAATGATCTGGCAAAGTTGTTTGTCTGCACCATGACAGCGATAGTGCAGTTTCGGTGCAGCACTTTCGAAGATCGTATCGCGATATCGCTTCAGTCGCTCTTGCAACGAAGCAGCCGTATCCAATCCGTCAATCATCTCCGGCGTTCGATAGGGCGGAGTCCCCACAATCATCGTGTAAAGAATCGCACCGAGCGCGTACACATCCCACTTCGCATCCACCGACGCGGTGAGGTCCGCTTGCTCGGGAGCCATAAAGAACAGCGTACCTAGCGACGGCTCTTGTTCATGCGACATTCGACTCTGACCAAAATCCGCAAGTCGCGGTCGCCAGTCATGATCCAAGAGAACATTCGCAGGCTTCAGATCGCAATGCAACACACCTTTACCATGCGCATAATTCAATCCTTCGGCGATCTCCCGGAACAACGCTACCGCTTCCGAAATCCCCAACACCCCACGTGCTCGCACCAAGTCTTCGATCGATCCGTTTTCCAAATACTCCATCACATAGTACGGCGGCTCAGCTTCCCAACCGACGCCCAACACCTGCACGATGTGACGACCCGTGGACATATTGACCAAGTGCTTCACTTCGCGGCTGAGCAACGACCAATTCACGCCCCCGCGATGCAAATAGAACTTGATCGCAACTTGCCGCCCAGTATTCAGATCGCGACCTAACCAAACTTGGCCAAAACTTCCCTGCCCCAACAATTTCTCGATGCGATAGCCCGGCACTTCCGCTGGCGGAATGGTTGCCTGAGTGCTTAATCGCTCGGCTCTCTGCAATTCGCCCAGCGTCTGTTGCTGCGTGTAATCAGAACTCATGCGTGCCAGCGTTACCTAAGTTGCGTTTTGCAGGATTTAAGAAAAGTTGACCAAAGTCACTCCAAATTCTAGCGTCAAACGAACGATCAAGGTTTGCGCTCGCGCGCCCGATTGTCGCTTTCCGACCAAAATCAAAGTGTCGCGACTAGCGTTCGCCACTCCGCAATGCCACGATTGGCTCAATGGACAATCCGGTTACGATGAAGAATGCAGCTAATATCCGTCCTACTTTTCTTATACCAATCGTAGTCGAACGAAAGTCCACTCGTGCGCATCTTTCCAATACCAACTGTGATTCTTATCTGCTCGCTAGCGGCCGGACAAGTGCGTGCGCAGATCGCTGCTCAACCCGCTGCGCCGGCAAGCGGAGACACTTCGCCAAAAAGTCCAATCAGCGCATTAAGGCTAGACGAGTTCTTCCCCGAGCCGCGAATGCGAGTGCCTGCAACTGAGCTGCAGCAAGCGAAGTTTCCGGTCATCGATGTCCATTCGCATTTTCGCGTGAAGATGCGGCACGATCCTCAGCAGTTAGACGAGTTCGTGAAGTTGATGGACCGCCAAAATATCGCGATCAGCGTCAGCCTCGATGGGAAACTCGGTCCAACGCTCGACGAACATATGCAGTTTCTTTGGACGAAGTACCGTGACCGCTTTGCAATCTTTGCCAACCTCGATTGGCAAGGTGATGGAGCCACGGACCAACCAGCCACTTGGGCTTGTAATCAATCCGACTTCGCTCATCGAACCGTCATCGCGCTCGAAGATGCTTCAAGGCGCGGCGTTTGCGGATTAAAACTGTTCAAGCTATTCGGGCTCGGCTACCGCAATCCCGATGGCAGCCTAATCGAAATCGACGATCCGCGATTCGACGCGATTTGGGCCGCCTGCGGACGCTTGCGGTTACCGATCATTTTACATACCGCCGATCCGAGCGCCTTTTTCGAACCGATCACGCCGCAGAACGAACGCTACGAAGAACTATCGCGACATCCCGATTGGCATTTTCCACCGGATCGCTTTCCATCGCGCGCTAAACTGCATGCGGCTCGCAACGCGCTTTTCAAACGTCACCCACAGACCACCTTCATCGCTGCGCATCTCGGTAACGATGGCGAGGACTTGGCCGAGACAGCGAAACTGCTGGATGACCATCCCAACATCTATGTAGAAATTGCGTCGCGCATCAGTGAACTGGGACGGCAGCCTTACACGGCTCGCGAGTTTCTCATCAAGTACCAAGACCGAGTGCTGTTCGGAACCGACGGACCTTGGCCCGAACAGCGGTATCAGAGTTACTGGCGATTTCTCGAAACACGCGACGAATATTTTCCTTACTCTGAGAAACCCTTTCCACCACAAGGCTTCTGGAGGATCTACGGCGTCAACCTACCCGATGAAGTTCTCGAGAAAATCTACTCCCACAACGCGCTGCGCATGCTCCCAAGTCTACAACTTCGGACTGCAACGGCGCGCTAGATGAGTCTTCTTCTCTTTCGTTCCCCGGCACTGCCCGGGAACGAGTGACAAGAGACTAGATACTCTCGACCGTCCACTTCAAATCGACGTGCCGCCAAGTGGCGTCGGTGATATTGATATCACGCAAGATCGCTGGCAAACGATTTTGGCGCACTCCGTCGTAGCAAGTCAGCTTTGCAAACCGAATCATGCTCGCTGGAATTCCAACTGCTGTGAAGCCCGGATGACCCGTCGCGGGATACGGTCCTCCATGGTTCATCGCTGGACTTACCGCAACACCTGTCGGCATTTTGTCGTTCAATATCCGACCAACTCGCTTAATCAAATGTCCAGCCACCGCAGCATAGTCGGCATCGTCCGATCCATCTTTCGCTGAGTAGATGCAGCCCGTTAAGTTGCCTTCCAGCGATTTGAGTATGTCAGCCAACTGAGCGACCGAATCAGCCACGACAATCAGCGATGCATTGCCGAACGCTTCTGTTTGGAAGATTTCGGGATCCTTTACAAAGCTCGCGCCGTCAACTTGCAGAAGCGTGTTCGCAACACTGCACTTTCCTTCAACCGCTGTTCCGCCTGTCAGAACTTTTGCACCTGCATCGCGAAGCGTTTCGATCGCCGCAGTCAACGACTTCTTCACAGCCGTCGACAACAGCGTGCCGGGAGTGCCGCCTGAAAATTTGCCAGCTACCGCTTCGATGAATGCATCGGTTTCAGAGCCTGCCAGCATGACCACCATGCCGGGATTGGTGCAGAACTGTCCGGTTCCCATCAGCACGCTGGTAACGAACTCGGTCACCAAGTCATCGCGACGCTCGCGCACCGCGCCGGGCAGAATCACAACTGGATTCACGCTCGACAACTCCAAATAGATCGGTTTGCCAGCCGCATCGGCAGCCGCTTTCAAAGTCAAACCCGCGCGGCGACTGCCGGTATAGCCGCTTGCACCAACGCGCGGATCACTGACTAATCGTTCACCATCTTCATGCGACAAACGGTAGATCAACTGCACGGTGCCACTAGGCAAACCCGTCTCTTCGACGGCGGCAAAAGCCAACTCGGCGAGCAACTTCGTAACGCCTGGATGCGATGTATTGGCTTTCGCGATCACTGGATTGCCAGCCGCGATGGCCGCAGCAAAATCGCCACCTGCGACGCTATTGAAAGCGAATGGAAAATTATTCGGACCAAACACACAGACAGGGCCGATCGATTCGTAACAAGATCGAATGTTGGCTTTGGTATCGATCGTCGGCATCGACCACGACCCGCTCCGCGCCGCCGCAGCCGCTTGCCGCAATTGACCAGTCGTTCGCGGAAGTTCGACATCGGCCAGTCGCGGTTTGATCGGCAAAGCGGATTCAAGGTTCGCGAATGAAACCAACTTCTCAGCGTTGGCTTCAATCAACTTGGCATACGCTTCTAGAAACTCAGCGATCTTCGTCGCTGGCACTTCGCGCAACTGCTCGGCCGCTTCGCAAGCTGCATCTAGCATCGCATCGCAATCGGACCATGAGCTAACGGGGTAGCGTTCGGGCAACATTTCATTGAGCGCGGGATTCGCGGATTGAAAACTGTCGCTCGCATCCGAAGCTCGCCATTGTCCCGCGACCAGAATTTTTTGCTGTTGTCCCATTTGCGCTGTCGACATCTCGTTCTTCCTTTTTAAATTGTGTTGAATAACTTTGTAAGATAACCGAAAACGGCCATTGCCCCCAGATGCCCGCTCGAAACCGGCGCTTGTAACCCTCGACTAAGCTCTGCATCGTTTACCCAGGGAAAACTACTCTGACACGCCTTGAATTTATGGACTGCCGCCACTGTGGCAAGCGTGTCGCCACGACCGCAGCTCGCTGCGGACACTGCGGACACGAAATTGCTCGCGCTAGCCAAAACACAACTGACGAGGATGCCGTAAACTCGGAAGCTCATCACAGCGAAGGGGGCTACGACGACGGCAACGATGATTTTGACTACGAAGAGTATGTGGTCGACGAATTCGGTGATGAGTCGTACGTTTCGACCAAACGCAATCTGTGGTGGTACGTCGCTTTCTTTCTGCTGATCCTGTTCGCCATCTCCGCTTTGTTTCCGATGTTCTAGTAACATCATCCGATTGTCACGACTGCTTAGTCATGCTTTTGCAACCATGGCAATTCTGGAGTTGGGCCGTCAGGAAGATGGCTGAGGATGTAGCGAACCGCGGGCAGTGAAAGGCTGTTGCCAAGCAGTTTCCAAAGGGAACGTGTCGGGATGTCGGAGGGCAATTTGAATGTGGCAGGAAAGCCCAACAAGTTCGCAACTTCGCGCGGCGAGAAACGCCGGTACCGATTGGCTTCGACGCGTAGATACGAACCCGAGTTGAGCAGCACGCGCCCGTAGCTGCTTGCGAAGCAGGCGGTGGGTCGTTCGCCGTTTAGCTCGCAGCGATCGATGGCCGACTCAATGCGGCTGAGCGTAGACGAATCGATTTCCAACTCCGATGCAGCGGGTTGTAATTCGTGTCGGAGCTCGGCAAGTTCTGCCAATCGCAAACGATAACGTGGCAGTTCGCGCCACGCTGCAATTGGTCGTTGACGACTAGCAAGCAGATAGAATCGCGGCCGCTTGTTGGGCCATCCCATCTCTGTGGGGCACAGTTCTATCGATTGCCAACGATAGCCGCTGTGCTGCAATCGCTTCTGTAGTTGTTCGCGTGCGATCGAGTTGGCAAAACCACCGACGTTTTCCAAAGCTATAAAGTCGGGAGCGCATTCAGCGATCAAGTCGATCAGTCGCAGGAACGATCGAGCTCGGGCATCGGCTGTGTCCGCTTGATTGCCGCGCTTCGTGTAAGGTTGACAAGGTGGCGACATCCACCACAGGTTTGCGTCCAGCTTCAGGAGTTCCTCGACTGCGATCGATTCGATTTCGCGCACCCAGAATGGATGATTGAAGTTCGCCGAATGAACGCGGGCCGCGGTTTGATGAATGTCGATCGAGGCGGTGATGGAGGCTTCAGGCCAAGCGGCTGCAAACCCGCCGATACCTGCGAAAAATTCGATCGCGGCGACTTCGTTTTCACTTTGATTCACGTTGCAATTTGGCAACATCCCGTCCGCTTCTCTGTCGATTTCTCGCATCGTCGCACGTTGCACTGCCCTATGCGTTGCAACCTGCTTCGCACTGGCGAAGGTCGCTGTAAACACCATGTGATTCAGCAGTTAAGTTCGCTGCGCGGCGATTGATTCCGACGCCGACTGGCGATTCTGGCCTTCGGTATGCAACCGTGAGTCGCAAACAAGGCAGTGAGGTTATTCCTGGGGCTTTCATGTTTACTCGTCAGTTGAGCATCGTATCCAATTCCAAACGGCAGAGAAGGCTGGCGAGCTATTTCGCGCTGGCACTCGCCGGGACGGAGATTGCGTCCGCGCTAGCGGAATCGGAGATCGACAACTGGCGACGAACTCCGCGTGGATGGGAGCGCGTTGAATCCTGGGATCGATTGCTTGAACCGCCCATCGGGCAACTGCGTCCGCTGACAATTGATACACTGTTACAACGAACTTGGCCGGCATCTATAGCGGCGGCTGAGTTGTTTTTAGTTTTAGCGGTGTTGCACTGTTCGAAGAAAAGCAACGCGGGCAGTGAGGGAAAGCGACCGATCGAAAGCTAGCGCTCATGGAAGATCTTTTCGTTGATCGTAACTCGCCGGTTAACGACGGCGTCCTAAACCTGATCGCGCATTTGCCGACCCGCAGTCTGTGCAAAGTGATCGCTGCCGAGTTCATCGCGAGGCTCAGCGATGCGAACTTGATGCGCATCGCGGTCTTCTTGGCTAAGAAAAGCTACGATGAGCGAGGCTGTCCCATCGGCGCAGTGATCATCGACAACGTGTCACGCCAAATTGTTGGTAAAGGTCACAACACGCTCGTTCAAGAAAATCATCCGTACAATCATGGTGAAACCTCAGCCATGCGCGACGCGGGGTCGATCGATTTTAGCGCGACGACCATTTTCACAACGTTGACGCCCTGCAACGTGTGCGCGTGCTTAATCGTTGAACGTGGATTTGGTCGCGTGGTGATTGGGAACAGCCCGAATGCGGAAAACAACGAAGCGATGTTACGCGATCGCGGCGTAACCGTTGACCTGCTGCCGGACCCAGTTGGAATTGCTCTGTACGCGCAATTTCAACGCGAGCAACCGGAGTTGGATTTAATCGATTGGCGTGGCGTTGCGGCTTTGCGGCAGAAGTAGACAACTTTCGATCACTTCGGTCGGTTTTGAATCCAATGGATCGCGCGCGGGATTCCAGCTTCGATCATGGAATCGTAATGATCGCCTGAATCGACTGCGACAAAATCAACTTTGGCCTCACTTGCTTTCAACTTATCGACGAACACCTGTGTATTGCGAAACGGTTCGTTGCTGTCGTCGCGCGCGTGAAAGACGAACAGCGGACATTTATAGCGGTCGACATAAGTGATCGGTGAACCAGTGCGCAGGTAAAGTCGAATACCAGGCAAAATGCTTCTCACTGAAGGTTCCTCAGCGATCTCGCCGATCCGAATGTTCAGGTCCGTTGCGGGCGCGTATGCAATTGCACCGGCGAGTCGTTCTTCGTGTGCGGCCAGCAATAACGAAACTGTGGCAGCTGAGCTGTGTCCCGCTGCATAGATGCGCTTGGGGTCAACCTGAGGCAGCTTTGCCAAAGCAAATTCAAGCGCATTGCGTCCGTTAACCACCCCCGCCTTGGCTGCAGTGAATTCGCGATAGCCCGTCGCCAGCGCGAGCCCAAATGCTCGGTCACCAGCGCTTGGATCAGCCGTCAATTCGCCGTCTAACGAATAACACACCACCGCCATTCCGGCTTCGCAGTACGGTAACGCTTCGTCGTGGTAATCGCCTGCATCGAGCGGATTGCCATGGAGCAAGTTTGTTCCCGCGGGCGCGAGCAATACACAAGGGATCGAACCTGGTGCGGATTGCGTTGCAGGCAAATAGACGCGGAACTGCATCGACTGCCCCGGACCCGAACCTTGCTTTATCTGCAGAAACTGAAACGTTGAATTCGTTCCTGGGATAGGGTTCGCAACGCCCAGGCTCGGCAACTGTGGCGCGGGAATACTGGCGGGCGACAGCGTGGCCACCGATTGCTTGCCGAGCACCGCGAGACCAGCGACAAGCAGCATGCCACCAATGAATAACACTCCAATGCACGCGCCACCGATTAACAGAATCCGCATTCCGCTGCCCGAACCACTCGAGCCACGCGAGTTTTTTGAACGCTTGGGCTTCGGTTTTTGGGTGCGCGTCGGGTTGATGGGATAGGAGTAACCGGGGTTCAACGCCGGCGCGGCAGGTGCCGTTGCGTAAGCTGGAACCGGCGCGGCTTGCGGAGCAGCAATCGGCGTTGCGGCGAAGTACAACGGAACTTTCACGACCGTTTGGCAACTTGGACAACGCGCCGACTTTCCCGCCGCGGAAAGCGGCACTAGCAACTCTTTCGAACACTGGTGGCAAGCTATTTTCAACTGCATGACGTTCGTCTCGCTTCGAACGAAAATTTATTCAAGTGGAGGTTGAGATGTTAAGTTGCTGGCTGTGCTGGCACGCTTTGTCCGCGCATCCCCACTGAACCTCGTTCGCCGAATGCGCTACAATGGCAAGTTAACAAACGTCGACCTAGTTGTAATTAGTTGTAACAGTCATTTTAACTCGTGCTTCGCCGCAGTTGAGATTTTGTAAGTTCGCTGCGCCAAAGCCTACTCGCAGAAGCATTTCGAACAGCAGCATCTCGAACCGTTTCGGTGCACTGCAACTGCAATCGTTATTTATAGAGGAGAGGAACCGTGTCGAATCGGAATTGTAGCGGTTGGCTGACTGGCTTTGCCATCAGTGTAGCTCTTTTTCATGCATCCAATACCAACGCGTTCGCGGAAGACCAGATGGCCAAGAAAATCACGTCGATCGAGGGAATCACTGAATATCGGTTGGACAATGGCGTTCAATTGCTGCTGTTCCCTGACGAAAGCAAGTCGCAGGTTACCGTCAACATGACCGTTTTCGTCGGCTCGCGTCACGAAGGCTATGGCGAAGCCGGTATGGCGCATCTGCTGGAACACATGCTGTTCAAAGGAACGCCCAGCCACGCGAAAATCCCCGAGGAGCTCAAGAATCGCGGCGCGGACTTCAACGGCACCACTTGGCTCGACCGAACGAATTACTACGAAACATTGCCCGCCGCGACCGACGCGCAAGCAACGGAGAATCTCGAGTTCGCGATCTCGTTGGAAGCCGATCGTTTGATGAACAGCTTCGTCAAAGGCGAAGATCTAACTTCGGAAATGACCGTCGTTCGCAACGAATTCGAACGTGGCGAAAACAGCCCGCAACGTGTGCTGATGCAGCGCGTGCAAGCGGTTGCGTTCGAGTGGCACAATTATGGTCGCTCGACAATCGGCAATCGCAGCGACATCGAACGCGTGCCAATCGATCGACTGCAAGCCTTCTATCGGAAGTTCTATCGACCCGACAACATCATGCTGGTGGTTGCGGGCAAGTTCGAACCGGAGAAGTGCATCGAGCTGGTGGAGCTTTACTTTGGAGCCCTTTCGGCGCCAGAAACGCCGCTTGATCGCACTTACACAACGGAGCCGCCGCAAGATGGTGAACGCTCCGTTACGCTTCGCCGCGTCGGCACAACTCAGTTGATCACCACGGCTTATCACGTGCCGAGCGGAGCGCATCGCGAGTTCGCTGCAGTTGAACTGCTGGGATACATTTTCGGTACCGAGCCTACCGGTCGCTTGTATCAGAATCTCGTCAAGCCGGAGTTGGCGACCAGCGCATCTTCGTTTGCCATGGCGCTGCACGATCCGGGGCTGATGATGTTCGGTGTACAAGTTAGTAAGGACGCGTCGCTGGAAGCCGCCCAAGAAGCACTGATCAAGACCACAGAAGAGGTCGCTAAGTCACCGATCACTGAAGAAGAACTCAAGCGCGCGAAGACTCAGTTCATGAAGGATCGCGAACTGCGAGCGAGCGATTCGAAAGATATTGCGATCGAGTTGAGCGAATGGGCTGCAGAGGGCGATTGGCGATTGTACTTTTTGTTCCGCGATCACGTGGAAGCGACCACTGCGGAAGAGTGTACCGCTGCGGCAACGAAGTACTTGTCCCGCAACAACCGCACATTGGGTCTGTTCGTTCCAACGGAGAAGAGCGAGCGCATCGAAGTTCCCACGCGGCCAGATTTGGCTGATTTGCTGGCGGAATACAAGGGCCGCGAAGAACTTCAGCAAGGCGAAACCTTCGATCCGAATCCAATGGCGATTGAAGAACGAACAAAGCGCGGAAAGCTAAGCAATGGTTTCAAGACCGCTTGGTTGCCCAAGAAGACTCGCGGGCAAATGGTCAACATCGATTTGAATTTGCGGTTTGGAAACGAGAAAGCATTGCTGCCTTACGTGGCTGCGGCGGAGTTCATGCCGGAGCTGATGCTGCGCGGCACGAAGAATCTGACTCACGAACAACTGCAAGATCGCTTGGATGAACTGCGCGCCAAAGTTGACATCAGTTCGGCGGGCAACGGCTTGCTGTCAGTATCGATCGAAACGAAGCGCGAGTATCTAGATGAACTGATGCCGCTGGTGGGCGAGATTTTGCGCGAGCCGCGCTTCGAAGCTGAAGAGCTCGAAGTGCTGCGTCGCCAAGCGGTAACCAGCACCGAAGCTCGGATCACTGAGCCGCAAGCTTTGGCGGGACTGGCCGTCAGCCGCGCTTTGGCACCGTATGACAAAGATAATATTCGATACGTGCCAACCTTGTCGGAGCGGATCGAACGTTACAAGAGTGTGACCATTGAGCAAGTTCGCGAGATGCACAGCAAGTTGCTTAACGGCCAGTATGGTGAAGTCACCGCGGTTGGCGACTTTGACCCAGCGATGGTCGAGAAAGCGATGGAAACGATGCTTTCGGGTTGGACGTCCGAGGTTCCACAAGAACGCGTCGCGCAGCCTGCCGCCACCAACGTGCCAGGCAAAGCCGAGAAAATTGAAACTCCCGACAAGGCCAACGCGGTCTTCTACGCTGGTGAAGCGATCGCGATGCGCGACGACCATCCTGACTACCCGGCTCTGCTGATCGGCAACTACATCATGGGAGCCGGCGCTTTGTCGTCGAGATTAGGGGACCGCATCCGTCAGAAAGATGGGCTGTCCTACAGCGTCGGCTCCGGACTGAGCGCGCACCCAGTCGATGAACGCGCTCGGCTCACATTGTTTGCGATCACCAACCCAGAGAACAAAGACAAACTGCTGGCCGCCGTCAAGGAAGAGATCGATCGCTTGTTGAAAGATGGCATCACCGAAGAGGAATTAGCAGCAGCCAAACAAGGTTACTTACAGGGCGAGCAGCTTTCGCGAACAAGCGACGCTGCGCTGACGCAGATTCTAGCTGGGACGATTTTCGCCAATCGGACCATGGAGTATCACGCCAAGTTCGAGAAAGCGGTCGACGAACTGGACGTGGCCAAGGTCAATGCTGCGTTGCGGAAGTACATCGATCCCGCGCGTTTGGTGACGGCCATCGCTGGCGATTTTGCAAAAGTCGAAAAGCCTGCGGAATAATTGCCATTCATTTCGAAATCGCTCGCTGACTTCGTGCGATGTCGCATCATGCGAAGTCAGCGACGCACCTCCGCAGCAACTCCGGGCGGTGCGAACGCGTTTCGTCGCAAAACCTCCCTACGAAATGAGCGTCCGGGAACTCTTTCCATTGACCGCTCAAGCACCGCGGCCTGTCAAACAATTTGCAGAAATGCAAACTCTTCCGTGACAAACACTGGCCAAGTCTTCCGAGACGCATACTATGGGACTACAGCAACAACTTTTGCATGCCCCCAACTTTGTGTTGCGATTTGGAAACATTGCTCCCTGAAAATTCGGGAAATGTCTCTCTAAAGCAACAGCGAAGTTTTTCGGCACACCCCATCATGCATGCCGCAAGTTGTTCGCCAGTAACGCCTTACGCTCTTTCGACGCCCCCTTAAAACCGCTTTGGTACTACCTGTGCTTTACAGAACCCTCGTCCCGCCCAATGACGATCGAGACAACGAAGCTCGACGCGATTGTGGCAGTAACCGGCTCGATGCTACAGAGAGGGTTAAAATGAAAAAGAACAACCGAAGTCGCGCAAGCTTGGATGACAATTTCGACAGTGATTTTGAAAGCATGGACACTGGTGAGTTTGACACTGGTGCAAAGGAGTTCGATCGCGACATCGTTGTCACCCGTGACAAGCTGGACGACGAAAACGAACTAGACGGTCTCGACAGTGATCTGATCGAAGAAGGCGATCTCGAAGAAATCGCCGAAGAAGTCGAAAGCACTGACGACCCAGTTCGTATGTATCTGATGCAGATGGGCCAGATTCCATTGCTGACTCGCCACGAAGAAGTCGCTTCAGCGAAGGAAATCGAACGCACTCGCTCCAAGTATCGCCACTGGATGCTCGCAACCGACTTCATGCTGCAAGGCGCTTGCAAGTTGCTCGAGCAAGTTCGCGACAGCAAACTTCGCTTGGATCGCACGATCGAAGTCAGCGTTACCAACGCGGCTGAGAAGAAAGCGATCATGAAGCGGATCGTTCCCAACGTTCACACTCTGAAGCACCTGTTGCTTCGCAATCACCACGACTACTTCATCGCCATCAGCTCACGCTTGGATGCTGACACTCGCGCAGCCGCTTGGAAGCGTCTGACACGTCGCCGCAACCGCGCTGTTCGTTTGGTTGAAGAGATGAACCTTCGCACCAATCGCCTCGAACCGCTTTTCGCCAAACTGGAAAGCATCGAAGCTCGTATGCGAACTCTTAAGATGCAGATCGAAGTCGCTCGTGAGTCGGGCTACGTCGATGGCCAGTCGCAAGAACAATTGCTCGAAGAACTTCGCTACCTGATGCGAATCACCTACGAAAGCCCAGCGACTCTGCGTCGTCGCGTCGAACGAACCGCTTCGCATCGCATCGACTACGATGCTGCCAAGCGTGAATTGTCGGCCGGTAACCTTCGCTTGGTTGTTTCGATCGCAAAGAAGTACCGCAACCGAGGCTTGAGCTTCTTGGACCTGATTCAAGAAGGCAACACAGGTCTGATGCGAGCTGTTGATAAGTTCGAGTACGAGCGTGGCTTCAAGTTCTCGACCTATGCGACTTGGTGGATTCGTCAAGCGATCACACGTGCGATTGCTGATCAGAGCCGCACGATTCGCGTGCCGGTTCACATGATCGACACGATGAGCAAAGTGCGTTTGGTAACTCGCCAATTGTTGCAAGAACTCGGTCGCGAGCCTTCGGTTGAAGAGACCGCCGAACGCGCCGGTCTGTCGATCGACGACGCTCGAGTCATCATGAAGATGGCTCGCCAGCCGCTGTCGCTCGACCAACCGGTCGGCGATCACGAAGACAGCTACTTCGGCGAATTCCTCGAAGATCACCGCGATATCGATCCACTGTACGAAGCGAACCAAGAGTCGCTGAAGTTCCATATCGACGAAGCGATGCAAACATTGAACTACCGCGAACGCGAAATCCTTCGCCTGCGTTACGGCCTGGCTGACGGTTACGCTTATACGCTCGAAGAAGTTGGCCGCATTTTCTCGGTAACTCGTGAACGCGTCCGCCAAATCGAAAGCAAAGCGGTTCGCAAACTTCAACAACCTTATCGCAACAAGACGTTGATGAGCTTCCTCGATGGAGCTGAACCAACGATGCCTGAATCGACAGAATCAGCCAACTCGTAAGCTCGCGTGAGGACAACTCCTGTCGACGGACGTGAGTTTTGTGAATCGACTGAGTAGCAGCGGTCGGTTCACTGCCTGCTTACGTTCGCGATCGTGATGCCGAGTTTTGCATAATTGGACAACTATGCAGAACTCGGCATTTTTGTTTTCTCATCGCCCAGCTTCCAGCGGAATGACAAAGTCGACTTGCATTCGCGCCGCAGCATCTTCCAACCGCTCAACCGCTTGCTTCAATTCTACAAGCGGATTCGATTTTTCGATGTTGAGCAGATCTGTTCCGCAATGCAAACACTCTCCATTTGCACCGATCGCTCGCGTCAATTTTGTCAGCGCCAACTCGGTTGTCATTTGACATTGACGACAAGTAACTCGAACCAACCGCAGCTCGGTTGCTGTAACTCGCATCACATGCTCGGGCATTTTGCAAATCTCCATGTAGCAATCAACAAAGCTGTAAAGCAGCCGAAGCAACCTCGCTTCGTAAGCTTGAGCGACTGTTAAAACTGGTTCCTCTAGCATAAGTCATCTAAGCATAAGACATGCCGATCGCGTTAGAAACCGTCCACAGTTTCCCGCCCCGAGCAATCGACATTTGAATTCGCGATCGAACCTGACCGCAGCAGCGACAAGGTAAAAAAATTGGTGCGATGCTCGTGCTGCTTTATCGTTCAACTCGACGACTGCGAAAGTACACCCTGCAAGATCATCTCAAGGTGAGCTGCAAGCCATCGTCGCGTGTTGAGCTTTTCCACTGAGTCGAATGTCATCTTCCAAATCGCAGCGTGGATAGCCGGTGCCACAAGAACCATTGGTTCCTTTGCGTATAGGCCGTCACGGAACTCACCCGACTCGATGCCTTTGCGAATCAACTCGCGAAGCATTTTGCGCCCGCCGACCAGGACTTCTCGGTGGTAGAACTCGGCTAATTCGCTGAATCTGTCACCTTCAGATATCAGCGTTTTGAGAATCATGCGACGCTCGTCATTCTCAATCATCTGTCCGTAGAAATGCGTGATGATTTGTCGCAAAAGGTCGGCCTGCGATCCTTCCCACTGCTGCGACATGGCGGCCGCCATCGCGAAAACAGGCTGAATTCGATCGCGCACAATCGCCTCGAAAATCTCCTCTTTCGTCGTGTAATACAAGTACACGGTTCCCTTTGCCACTCCTGCACGAGTCGCAATCGACTGGATTTTGGCGTTGGCGAATCCCTTTTCAGCAAACTCATCCACCGCCGCCTGCAAAATCTCGGCAGGTCGCTCGTCTTTTCGTCGTTCGCGCGGTTTTCCCTTGACCATAGCTTAAAATCACCTATCCTAGTTAATGACCCGGCGGTCAGTTGTCGATAACATTTTTGGTGGATCATACCAAATTCAGGAGGTTACTGCGATGAACCAAACACTCACAGAGGACCTCGCCCCCGCATCATCCTCGCAGGAAACTGGCTTGCTTGAAGCAGTAAAGGCAAGCAAATCGCTGGAAAACGCCGACGAATCAAGATTGCCTTTGCAGACCGTTGACCGCATTCATACACCGATCCGAAAGCAAAAACGCCACCCCATTAAATGGTTCTTGCTTCTAGCAGCAGTGCTAGCCACTGCTGGTTGGCTCGCGAAGGACCGTCTGGTCGACTGGCTTCCGATCAGCCGTCCTGAATCAGCCGCAGATATGGTACAGCCCAAAATTGAAAAGGTTGTGTCACTCGGACGCTTGGAACCTGAAGGAGAAGTGATTGAAGTAGCTGGCCCGAGTGGCTCGGGCGATGCTCGTGTGCAGTCGTTGGCAGTGGACGTTGGCGATCACGTCGAAGCCGGCCAAGTGTTGGCGGTGTTGGACAACAACGATCAGCTACAAACCGAGCAAGCGGTCGCCAAGGCACAGGTCGAGCAAGCTCGCGTACGTCTCCAGCAATCACGATTGATTGCGTCGACGACTTACGCCCAGCTTCACGCAAATCTCGAAGCGTTACGTTCACAACGTGAAACCAATCGTGCTGATCTTCGCCGCCAGGAACAGCTTCGAAAATCTAAAGCGTCCTCCGAACAAGAGTATGAAGCGAGTCTACTCGCCTTCGCGACCTCAGATAAAGCGGTTGCAGAGGCCGAAGCAAAGCTGGCTCGATACACCGAGAACCCTGAGGATTCCGTCGACGTCCAACTCGCTCAGGCGGATATTCGCGTAGCGGAAGCATCGCTGCAAAATGCCTCCGCCCTTTTGGATCGCTCTCTCGTTCGCGCTCCCAATGAAGGTACTATATTGGACATTGATCTGCGCCCCGGTGAGCAAATTGGACAACGGTCTTTGCTTCGCATGGGAAAAACGGACGTAATGCTGGTTCGTGCTGAGATCTATGAGAGTGACATCGCCAAGATTCGCATTGGCCAGTCGGCAACAATCCACGCACTCGCATTTGAAAAGCCACTTGCAGGAACTGTGGAAAAGGTTGCCACGCTCGTTCAAAGGCAATCCATCGTCGATAGCGATCCAGCAGCCAATACCGATGCACGTGTTGTGGAAGTGTTGGTCCGAATCCATCATGAATGGTCTGAACAAGCATCTCGATTTGTTGGCATGCAAGTAACTGTGGAGTTTCCATTATGAGCCAGATTATCGGATGGCTCTGGGGAAGACTGCCCATCGGTTGGTTGCAACTGATGCATAACAAGACGCGATTAATTGCAGCGGTCGGCGGTGTGACGTTCGCCAACGTACTGATCTTCATGCAACTAGGCTTCATGAATGCTCTGTTCGAGACCAGCGTCTTTTCCCATCGATCCTTCGATGCGGATATCGTCTTGGTTAGCTCTGACTTTCGTTCTCTACGCGAGGCCAACCCGCTTCCACGTTCGCGGATGTATCAAGCACTCGCCATCCCAGGAGTCCAGTCCGCGACTCCGATCTACATGGGCACTCGATTTTGGACGGATACAGCGACAGGCGATACCACCAATTTTCGTGTCACTGGTGTGGACCCTAACGCTGAAGTCTTTGAAGACCAAGTTCTATCCGAAAAGACCCGCCATCTACTTGTTCCCGACACCGCGATCGTCGACCAGAGAACACGCGACTTCAACTCGACCATCCAAGCCACCTTGCAGTCAGGCCGGTCGGTAAATGTCGAAATCGGTGGCCGATCGATTTCTTTCGTCAGCCTGTTTGACCAAGGAGCATCATTCGATGTCGATGGCTCGTTGATCGTTTCGGACCAGACATTCCTGAGGTTGTTTCCCAATCGCCGCCCAGGCACCCCGACTTTAGTGCTGCTGAAGATCGATGATCCGACCCAAGCAGACGTAATCTCCCAGCACATCAATGAGCACCTAGCCCACGGCGATGTGAAAGCGATGACTAAGCAAGCGTTCATCGACGCCGAGCAAAGCTACCAGGCGACGCAGACACCTATCGGATTCGTGTTCACCTTTGGAGTTGGGATCGGCATCGTGGTGGGGCTGGTCATTGTTTATCAAGTCCTGTCGACCGATGTACAAGATCACTTATCCGAGTACGCAACGTTCAAGGCGATCGGCTACCCACCTCGCTTCTTCTTTAGTGTGGTATTGGAAGAAGCTTTGTCATTGGCAGCTCTGGGCTTTATTCCTGGTTTGGTAATTTGCTTGGTGTTATATCAGTTGGCTGCTGCAAAAACTGGTCTGCCCATCACCATGCCTTGGACACGCCCATTGTTCGTCTTCTTCTTGACCGCAGCGATGTGCACGATCTCGGGAGTCATCGCGACGCGTCGCTTGAATGCGGCTGACCCAGCGGAGTTGTTTTAATGGCCAGCGAGTTCGCGATCGAAACCAAACAGCTTTGCCACACTTTCGGCACCGGCGCTGTTGGCGTGCGAGTGTTGCACAACGTTGAGCTGGAGATAAAGCGCGGTGAAGTCGTGATCCTCATGGGCCCGTCGGGTAGCGGCAAAACGACGGTGCTAACACTAGTTGGATGCTTGCGGAGCGTTCAAGAAGGGAGCGTCAAACTTCTTGGAACAGAACTCAACGGAGCAAGCGACGAAACGCTAATGAGGATGCGACATCGCATCGGCTTTATCTTCCAGGCTCACAACTTGCATAAGAGCTTGACCGCAACGCAGAACGTTCAGATGGGCTTGCAGATACATGGTCGCCAGGCCAATCGCAACTGGCGAGAAGCTTGTCGTCACATGCTTGAGCTGGTTGGTCTCGGCGAACGAGTTGACTTCATGCCGGATCAATTATCCGGAGGGCAGAAGCAACGCGTGGCGGTTGCTCGATCGCTTGTCGGCAACCCTGAAGTTGTCTTTGCGGATGAACCCACTGCTGCTTTGGATAAAGAAAGTGGTCACAAAGTGGTCAGTCTGCTGCGACGGCTCGCTGACGAGCGCCAGACCACCATCTTCATGGTCACTCACGATCATCGCGTCCTCGACTACGCCGATCGCATCATCAAAATGGAAGACGGCCGAGTGGTGGAAGAAAGCTCACTCATTTCCCTGAGTACAAGGCCAGTTGGGTAAGGCTGATACGCTGTACCATTCTAACGGGACGCAACACGAGCTTGGAGCGCGAACTCAATCTGCTTAATCTTCGGCAGTTGCGTGGCACCACTGCGATCGGCGCAAAATAGCTGAAAGCGATCTCCGTGTCGCTCACGATGTGTGGCTAAAGCAACTTCGGGCGAATTGTTGTGAGCTGAGAGATGCCCCAGGCAAACCCACTGCAACTGGCTTGGACAACATTTATCCAGAAGCTGAGCGGCATCGTCATTCGAAATGTGACCGCGTTTTCCTGAAATGCGATCTTTCAAACGTTGCGGGTAAGGACCATGACGCAGCATCGCATCGTCGTAGTTGCTTTCCAGCAGTACTGCATCCAAGCTCCCGATTACTTTTCGAAGATCGCTGAAGACGTGCCCCAAGTCGGTCAGCAATCCGAATCGCTGTCCGGAATTGATATCTTCGATGACAAAGCAGACGCCTTCGATCGCATCGTGAGGCGTTCGCAACGGCTCGATTCGCAACGAGCCAATCTCGAAAGGCTCGCCCGACACGAAATGATTCGGACTGCCAATGCACCCAGTCGATGGCTTCGAACGCGTCGCATTCCAAGTTCGCAGATTGGCGTAGACTGGCAAGCCGAATTTACGGTGAAACGCGCCTACGCCGCAGATGTGGTCGCAATGTTCATGCGAGAGCACCAAGGCTTGGCAATCCCGAATGTCGTACCCAAATTCGGCGAGACTCGCCTCGGCTTTGCTTCCGCTAATACCAGCATCAAATAGGACGCACGTATCGCCGCTTCGCACGAACACGCAGTTGCCGGAACTTCCTGATTGCAATGTGATGACTTCCATGGGCATAGTGTATCTAGCCGCATTGCCGCTTGGAAGTAAACCTGGTTAACCAAATCGCAACTGATTTACTGTTTCGCTTTAAGGCTTAGCCAAACCCATTCATGTTCGGTAGCTTCGAGCTCGATCTGAATGGCATCAAAAACGGGACCACCGGGAAACTTAGTAGCCGGCGCACTCGGTTGCTGGTCCAGAATGTCAACGGCGAGCGTTGGTTCCAGCGCCGCAGGAATTTCAACGCCCAACATTACAGGAAGTCCCTCATACAACCTCATACCGGCGTAGCGACTATCCTTTCGTCCTACGATCTGCAGCGGCAACGTTTCATTTGTCTGCCATTGAATACGCACTTCGGCTGTACTTTCATCACTTTCACCCACTTTAAACTCCGCCGTCCGACGGGATGTCTGCCCCGAACTTTCAACAAGCTCTTCTGAGGTGATCCCGTCTGGGGTGATCCATGGATCATCGCCGATTCGAAGTTCTCGCCATAGATGGTTACTTCCATCGACGATGCGAAGTCGCCATTGCGCGATTCGATCATTCGCAGGAGTGTCAGCTAGACGCAGTCCCACTTGATCTGGTTTCGCCACATCCCATTTCATTTCGACGACTGGTTGAAGGCTGTCATCGGCTTTCGCAGTTGCATGAACGAAAGCAGTCTGCGTTGTCTGCGAGGAATCACTTGGCCGTTGCAAGAGCTCTTCACCAGTTGCAGCATTGCGTATCTTCCACGATTGAAAAGTTTCGCTCTGACTGGAAAGCACACTGCCATCGTCTGCAATGAACTCCGCCTCCATCTGTAACACCGGATCGATGGTGCCAAACTGGGGTCGCGTAAAGTGCCATAGATAAGGTGAACTCGATGCTAATTTCAACCGTATGCCATCACCCAAGCCGACGCCGAGAGACTGAGTATGCGATGCGAAGCCCACGAAAGGCGAAGCAGGCGGATAAGTACGATCGCGCCGATCAATCCAGAGTCGATAGCCCAACCTCGTGACGTAACTATCACTCTGTTCGTTGAAATAGTTCCCGCGTCCAACGTCGCGCGTTGGTTCGTAAGTTTGCGCAGCAAGTTGATGAGGAGCTGGTATCAGATGCGTTTCGCTCGGCCAGCTGACTCCTCGCGAGGACGACCAGCCGCCGGCAATCCAATCGCTTCCCATTACTTCTTCAATGACTTGCTCGCCATCGAGATAAACGACATAGCGAAACTCGCTACTCGGTGAGTCCCCAGAAAACAACGTCACTCGATGCTTTCCCGCCGGAACTTGAACTTTGGCGAGCACCGGAGGTATGCTTGCGTAGGACATAGCACCCAACCCCAACTTCAGCTCGTAAGCTTGACTCTCGGGCACATACACTTGCCACGACTGAAAGCGGCTTGCAATATTCGGCATCGCTGACGAGGCCAGTTCGTCTTCACTATCGATCTGTAACCGAGTCGAAAGCGTTCGCAGCGCTGCTTGCTGTTGAATCAACTCGCGATTCTTTCGAATACTCAAGGCGAGCGCAATCGCAACTGCGATCAACGCCGTGAAAGTCAGCAGATGAAGTATCGAGAACTTCGACCTCGTTGCTCGACGCGGTTCACCTTCACTCATCGCGCACCTCAGTCGCAATCCAACTGGGATTAAAATCGCTCGGTGTTTGGCCTCTGCGCAATTGCTCGAGCGCTTGCTCGCGTGATTTTGGACATAGCAAGATCAGTCCACCAGAATAAGTCGTAAGAGTCTCGTCGCCATTTTTCGCCTGTTCAGCGGTGCTGGGATCGTAGATCTTTAGCAACGGAAGAATGACGTCCTTAGGAAATGAACGCGGCCCCTGTTCGCTGCTGACCAACTTTTTAACAACCAAAGTATCGAAGCGATCTGGGTCGATCTCGTTCCACATGGAAGTCCCGCCAGATCCGCTGAACGAACAGAACAACCGCAACGACTTGCCATCCTTCTGACAACTCACGGTCAGCAAATTGTGAATGGCTTCCGCTTGGGGCGAACCCCAGTTTGAACCGAATCCGCCATTGAGGTAAAGCCCATCGTCCGTAACTCGACCGCTTCCCCTCATTTGCATGAAATCGTAATCGGGTGGCAGATAACAGCGGAATTGCCAGATAGCTTCAAGATGCGATGCGACTTCGGGCGGCACATACGGCGTTTCAATTTCTGCGACGTACACTAACTCCAAATCGACGATCGCCATCCTGCCGAGTTCCGCTTCCAATCGCTTCACTTCCGCGTCCAGTCGACTGTTGTCGCGCGAATAGATAAACAGTCCAGTGCAACCAGCAAGGAAACACAAGATTGTCAGCGCTCGGAACAGGTACTTCATGGCTCGCCCTGGACTATCAGTTACACACTACTCCTCCAATATAACTGAACTATAACCTAACTATGACCGAACCATGGAAGCCGGCGATGCTCTCAAACCGCAACTCGCAGTAAGACATAGCGTTTCGAACTAGTGCGTAGATGCTTAGAATCTAAACGTCGCGGCCGCACCACTTGGGCATGGCATCCGTTCAGCCGGAACAACGAAAACTTCGCCACCCATCTTCAACGTCAACTCAGCTAAGTCATCAAGCAGGTCGTCCACGTTTGGCTTGTCATGTTCAGCGAATTCGATAGCGCCAGAGTCGGCATCAACGCTGCCCGGTATCTGTCGATCAGCCTCCACCAACAAGCTTCCGACTCGACCGGCAACCACAGCCTTAGCGATGTCGCTCAAATCGCTTGCACCAAGTTGTCGCGCGTTGGCGGTGTGAAAATCATCAACATGCTTCGCCACACGCTGCATCAACTGAGGCTCCATCACACGCCACGCTTCCGTACGCAGCCGCTCGCTTGAAATCGACTGCGGATCCAACTTGATCCCGACTTCCTGAAGAAATGGATTGTGGCTGACCTTGCGAAAAGTGTCGTGATGCTCCGGCAACGCCGCCAGCAATAATGGCAAACCGCTCGGTCGCGAGTGGTACTCAAGGATAGCGCGATCGATGGCGCGAAAGAAGCGTTCTTCATCGATCGGGATTTCGTCTTTCTTCTGGCCGTGACCATGACTGATGGACCCAGCCTGCTGGCCGCGACCGCCGATGCCACCACCATAAGATCCGACCGTCAGATGCTCTTCAGTCAGTTCACTGCCGAGCGCCTCTTCGAGAGTCGAAGGAACCTCTTCGTGCAGATCAACTTCATCCAATGCATGACGGTTGCCCTCGTACAATTTCACTTCATTGCGATTGAGACCAAGGATCTGATAGCGGTCTGTGGCTTGTAACGCACGTAGAAGCGGTTTGATGTGGAAGCTGTCAGCGACCACTAGCAATTCTTCGACTTGCCTTTGAAGTTCGAAAATCTGAAACGCATCTGGAGAACAGAGAATCCCCAATCCATCGGTGCGGTGGTTCCAAAATGGACCGTCGTGCGCAAGCGATTGCAGCTTTGACAGAAAGGACTCTGACTTTCGACCGGGAAAATCCTGGCTGAGTGTGTTTTCGAGCCGTTGCAACATATTCTTGAATCGAATCGGATCTTGTTGATTCTCAGGATGCCGCCGATGGGTCGGCAAGTAAATCGAAACGCAAGGAGATGGTTGCTCAACAAAGAACGCTGCGAGTTGCTCTCTAGCACTTGGCATTTTCATAACATTCCGATTCAGTATGAGTTATCTGTAAACTGTTCGAGCGAATAGATCGCCCTGAACCTTCGGCGCTCACCATGATCGGTTGCGTACCAGTCAATGTGGCCTCAACGATTGTCGCCGCCTCCTGCCACACTAAGCTTGCACGGAGCTTGCACTGGAATCATCGGGGACGATCGACCACAAGTTTCTTGTTACGCAATCTGCGTACCGCGAGCATGGCACGCAGGTTGGTGCGAATGATTACGATCAACGCTTAGCCATACGGCGCCTGGGCGATCGTCCATACTATGGAGTAAGGTCAGAGCGGAGTAAGGTCAGAGCTTTCGAGCGCGCGTGCCGCCCGCTCGATCGACTTAGGTGATTTACCGTCCTTCAATGGAATCAAGCAGAATGTGGACACTCGAATTAGCTGTGATGTTGGCAATGATTGCGCTTAACAGCGTGTTCGCTGCTTATGAAATCTCTCTCGCGTCAATCAGCGCTGGCAGACTTCACAAGTTGCAAGCCGATAAGCTGCGCGGGGCGGAAGCCGCGGTTCGCATGAAACAGAACATCGAAGGCAGCTTAGCCGTTGTCCAACTTGGCATCACGCTCGTGGGCGTAATCGCAGCCGCGACGGGAGGTGCAGGAGCTGAAGAGACGTTTGAACCAATCTTGCTTCGTTGGGGCGTTCCGGAAAGTATCTCACAAATTTTAGCAATCGCAATTGTCGTCGTGCCGCTAACGATCGTCACTATTGTTGCCGGTGAGTTAGTGCCGAAAGTGTTCGCTTTACGTAACAAGGAACTAGTGTGCCTGACACTTTCGCCGATCATGGAGTGGTTCGCGGCCAGCGTAAAACCGGCTGTGTGGTTTCTGGAAAACTCCGTTTCGTGGATCATGCGCATCGGTGGTCACCGTAGCGACGACAACGAAAGCAAAGCCGCTATCCAAGAGCTTCATGGCGCAGCAGCATTCGCGCGTTTTTCTCGGCTAATCGGTCAGCGAGAGGAGGGCATTATCATGGGCGCCGCGCGTTTATCATCAACGCCTGTGCGAAGCATCGCGTTACCTACCGAGCACATGGATCTGCTGCTCTCCAGCATGGATTTTCCAGAAGCACTCGCGGCAGCTTATCAGAGCATGCATACACGGTACCCAGTGACTGACGTAGACGGAGACGCCCAGCGGATAATCGGCTATGTCACACTCAAGGACATTGTCGCTAATTTGCAAGCCGAACCGCATTCGTCGTCTTTTCGAAAGTTGATTCGTAAGCTTAATGTATTTGATGCAGCGACTCCTGTCTCTGAATGCCTCGAACAACTAATCCGTGAGCGGAACCATATTGCGTTACTGAAGGATCAAGCGGGAAAGATCGTCGGCATGATCACACTTGAGGATATCATTGAGGAGCTTTTGGGTGAGATTCACGATGAGTTTGATCGTATTCCAAGCCATCTCAATCCGTTCGGCGACGGCTGGATCGCAGGCGGCTTCGTCTCGTTAACTCAGCTTCAAGAAGTGGCGGGGATTGCGCTTCAACCCATTGGTGCAACGCCGCTGCTTACTCTTAATGACTGGATTGTTGCTTCACTTGGCCGACCTCCCAAAACTGGTGACACAATCACCGCGGATCGTTTTCGGATACGAGTTCGCAAAACAAGAAGCGTCATGGTGCAAGAAGCCTACCTTTCCGAAATCGAATGAAAGACGCAAGTGATTCTCGCCACAGCATTGACAGAAACTCCGCACAAGCGTATCGTAGATCGACGATATACAATTGCATTGTGACTAGCGATTCAGTTCTGAAGGTGAAAACGATGGTGCGGGCCAAGGCGCAAACTCAAAAATGCTGTACGACCAACGAGAAATTATCGTTGCCAGATGTCGCTTGGGCCGAAGACCTCGCCAAGCTCACTTGGGCGCTCGCGCATCCGGCTCGCGTGCGGATCGTGCGGTTATTGCTCAGCCGAACGTCGTGTATGTGCGGCGAGATTGTTGAGGAAATGCCACTCGCTCAGTCGACCGTATCGCAACACCTTAAGATTCTGAAGCAAACGGGTTTGGTTCAAGGCGAGGTTGACGGACCACGAGTTTGCTACTGCATCAACAAGGCTGCAATGGCCAAACTGAAGAAGTTAATCGCAAGTCTGTAGCAAAGCTTTTGCGACTTACTATCGTCTGTCGGCGATGACCGATAGCAAGCGAATGAGGGTCGATCCCGTTTAGAAGTCTCAACCACTTTCCAAGGATAAAGCCATGAAGTCGTTACAAGTCTTTGACAAACCCATGTGCTGCTCGACCGGCGTGTGTGGTCTCGACGTTGATCCAATTCTGCCCCGGTTTGCTGCCGATCTCGACTGGCTCAAGGACCAAGGCCACAAGGTCGAACGCTACAACCTCGCACAACAGCCTCAAGCCTTCATCGAGAACAAAGCGGTTCACCAGTTGTTGAGTACTATTGGTACCGATTGCTTGCCCGTTGTAGTCGTCGATGGCGAGATCGTCAGCCAGTCCATTTACCCGTCGCGCGAAGACCTAGCAAGCTGGGTCGCCGGTGCACCAGCGAAACAACTGCTGCCTGTTGCCAAGCCAAGCAGCGGCTGCTGCGGCTCGACTGGCTGTTGTTAACGCGTCCCATTGCACAATCAACAACATGGAGATGGGACGATACTGTACAGCCCAACGGGCTATCCGATTGCCTAGCCCAGGCTGGAGGCCTGGGTAACAATGGGATATTTAAATTAGAAGGGCCAACGGCCCGACCGTTTGATCAGCAGGAGGACGTCAATTGCCGCAATCGCTTGCACAAGTATGGCTGCACCTAGTCTTCTCGACAAAGGAACGTCGCCCATTCCTAGTTGACGACGAGTTCCAATTTGAAATGTTTCGAATGTTAGCCCATCATGTCAAAGAAAATGGCTGCGTAAGTGCCTCGGTTGGAGGACACGTTGATCACGTGCACTTGCTTGTGGGCCTATCAAGAACGCTAACCATTGCAAACTTAGTTGAGTCAATAAAGACGGAGACTTCCCGATGGGCA
The DNA here is from genome assembly GCA_041739135.1 of Pirellulaceae bacterium. Lineage (GTDB taxonomy): Bacteria > Planctomycetota > Planctomycetia > Pirellulales > Pirellulaceae > Aureliella. Next base: position 20,084 of record JBGSOM010000258.1, on the reverse strand, counting down.
AAGATGAAGGGCAACTGTTCCTCAGCCTTTAGTTGGCAAGCAGGATACGGTGCCTTTTCAGTAAGTCAGTCGAATCGTATCGCGGTTGACGAGTATATTCGGAACCAGCGCCAGCATCATCAAAAGTTGTCCTTTCAGGATGATTTTCGAGAGTTGTGCCAACGCCACGATCTTGAAATCAATGAACGTTACGTCTGGGATTAGACGACTCAAACGGCCGGACCGTTGGTCTTTACGCATGATTCGGCAATACAACCCAGGCCTTCAGCCTGGGCTAGGCAAACCACGGGCCGTTGGCCCAACCAACAACCAACAACCATCAACCATCAACCGTCAACCGTCAACCAACAACCAACAACCATCAACCATCAACCATCAACCATCAACCAACAACCAACAACCAACCGTGCAATTTCTAAATAATCCAACACGAAACTTATTCTTCACAGGCAAAGGCGGGGTTGGAAAAACTTCGGTGGCATGTGCGACTGCTGTGAAACTGGCTGATACTGGCAAGCAAGTTTTGCTCGTCTCCACCGACCCAGCGTCGAACCTTGACGAAGTACTTGGCGTTGCTCTCGGTAACCATCCCACCGCCATTCCCGCCATCGCAACTCTGTTCGCCATGAATCTCGACCCTGAGAAATCAGCCGCCGAGTATCGCGAACGGATGGTTGGCCCTTATCGAGGTCTGCTACCCGAAGCAGCCATAAAAAGTATGGAGGAGCAATTCTCCGGCTCCTGCACGCTGGAGATCGCAGCCTTCGATGAGTTCTCGCGTTTGCTAGGTGATCCCACTGCCACAGCCGACTTCGACCATGTGATCTTCGACACAGCGCCGACAGGTCACACGCTGCGATTGCTCACACTGCCATCAGCGTGGGATGGCTTCATGGAGAAGAATACAACCGGTACAAGTTGCCTTGGTCCATTGGCTGGTTTGCAAGACCAACAGAAACTGTATCAAGAGTCGGTGAAAGCGCTCGGCGATCCCGCCGTCACAACGCTGGTGTTAGTCGCCCGCGCCGAGGCCATTGCACTTCGCGAAGCTGCTCGAACCAGCGGCGAACTTTCGGAGCTGGGCGTTTGCAATCAGCACCTCGTGGTCAATGGGGTTTTTCAAGCGACCGATGCAAATGATCCGTATGCGGTGGCTTTAGAGCAACGCGGGTCGATTGCACTTGCTGCGATCCCCGATGGATTGAAAACCTTACCGCAAACCATCGTGCCTCTCAGTCCCGATGGCATCTTGGGAATCGATTCGCTTCGCAGGCTTGGCGCAAACACTCTGCAGCCGCAAAGCGTTAGCCCACAGACCCCATCCAGCAACCCAAACCATGAACCGGACACTAACGCATTTCGGCTCATGCCGCAGCTAGGTGAACTGATCGACGACTTGGTTGCTCCTGGCCACGGCGTCATTCTCGCTATGGGCAAGGGAGGTGTTGGCAAAACCACCGTCGCTGCTGCCCTTGCAGTTGCGATCGCCCAACGTGGTTATGAAGTACACCTGTCGACCACAGACCCCGCAGCTCATATCGCGGCGGCGATGAACGATGAAAGCTTGCCGAGCCTGACGGTCAGTCGCATTGATCCCCAAGTCGAAACCGCCAAGTATTCGGCTGAAGTCCTCAACAACGCAGGCAAGGATCTCGACCAGCAAGGCAAAGCACTGCTCGAGGAAGATTTGCGATCGCCATGCACGGAAGAGATTGCTGTCTTCCGTGCCTTCGCCGATGCAGTAGCCGCTGGGACGAACAAGTTTGTTGTGCTCGACACAGCTCCTACAGGTCACACGGTTCTCCTGCTCGATTCGGCGCTCGCCTATCACCGCGAAGTGACTCGACAAGCGAGCGAAATGCCAGAAGCCGTTGAGAACCTGCTACCACGACTACGCGATCCAGATTTTACACGCGTGCTGATCGTCACGCTTCCTGAAGCGACTCCGGTGCATGAAGCGGCAGCGCTTCAACGCGATTTGCGACGCGCTGAAATCGAGCCCTTCGCTTGGGTCATCAACCAAGTACTCAGCCCACTGCCGCTGACCGATCCGCTAATGAAGCAGCGTCAATTGCATGAACAGAAGTACTTGCGCGAAGTTCAAGAGGTGCAGGCCAATCGAGTCGCGATCATTCCATGGCAGATTGAACCTCCTACTGGACTCGAAGCACTCAGTCGACTGACGCGCCACGATTCAAATGCTCACGCAGCACACGATGAGCGATAGTACGGGTTCCCCACCCAATTCCCGAAATGTTGTTACCGGAAAAGTGTTACCCATTATGTTGCCAGAAAAAACGACCACCGCTTCGTCTACACTCTTTACTGCGCTTCTTCAGTACTTGCGAAAGGCGACTTCGCAGTTTGACGACATCCCCGCCGATCGTAAGTCTGACTTGGCGAAAGTTGCAGACTACGTTCGTCAACGCGTTACGGAATCCCAGCCCGCTAAATTGACTTTCATCTGCACTCACAATTCGCGACGCAGCCATCTTTCACAAATCTGGGCACAAGTCGCCGCTGAATTTTATGGACTGACGGGCGTTAAGACCTTCTCGGGCGGCACCGAAGCCACTGCCTTCAATCCGCGAGCCGTCGCTGCCCTGCAGCGCTGCGGACTGAAGATCGTTGCCGACGATCCGACTGCGACCAATCCACGCTACAGCGTTTACACTTCTGACGCATCGACTCCGCAGGTTTGCTTCTCGAAGGCTTATGGCGATCCACCGAATCCCAGCGCGGGCTACTGCGCGGTGATGACTTGCTCCCAAGCCGACGACGCTTGCCCGCTTGTAATGGGATGTGATCTTCGCATGCCAATTCGCTACGAGGATCCGAAGATCGCCGATGACACCGAGTTCGAAGCCCAACGCTACGATGAACGTTCCATGCAGATCTGTTGCGAGATGCACTACATGATGTCCCTCGTATAACCAGCGAATATAATTGGAATTATGGAATCCTCCCTCAGCGCAAGTGAGCAATTGTCAAATCCAAAGGCAGCTTATGTTCATGTCCCATTCTGCCACTCGCGCTGCCCCTACTGCAACTTTACCGTAGTCGCGAATCGATTGGACTTAGTCGATCGCTACGTTGCAGCCGTCACTCGTGAGCTAACTTCACTCGATCGCCCGCACTTAGTAAACACGATCTTCATAGGTGGTGGAACGCCAACCCTGCTACCGCGCGAGCCGATGTTGAAGTTGTTTGAGGCGATACGCCAATGGCTTCCGTTGGTTGAAGGTGGAGAGTGGAGTATCGAAGCAAACCCGCAAGACGTGGATGAGAATCTATGTCGTCTTCTCAAAGATCAGGGCATTAATCGCATCAGTCTTGGGGGACAATCGTTTGATGCGGCCAAACTGAAAATGCTCGGTCGCGATCACACGGGCGATCAACTGGCCAACTCCATCGACTTAGCTTCCCAGTGGTTCAGTAAAGTCTCCGTCGACTTGATTTTCGGAGTCCCCGGCGAAGATATGCAAGTTTGGCAGTCGGACTTGCACGCCGCTACGTCGCGCTGTGTCAGCCATCTCTCCGCTTACGGTCTAACCTATGAAAAAGGCGCTCACTACTGGTCGCAACTGCAGAAAGGCCAAATCGTAGCTGTCGCGGAAGACACGGAACTTGAGATGTATCTCTATGCCATTGAAACGCTCACGCAACATGGCATGAATCACTACGAAGTTTCGAATTTTGCCAGACTAGGCAGCGAGTGTCTCCACAACCAAACTTATTGGCAGGGCGATGCGTGGCTAGGCTTTGGTCCCGGCGCCGCGGCTTACCTTAACGGTACGCGTACAGTCAATCACCGCAGCACTTTGAAATATCTTCAGAGAATCGAGAACGGCCAGTCACCAGTAGCCGAAACGCAAACACTCGACTGGTCAACTCGAACTCGCGAGCGTTTTATCTTTGGCATGCGCCGCTTAAACGGTGTCGATTGGAGTTCGCTCGCCAGTTCAGGCGAACCTCAGTCCGTTGAAGCCATCGCACAGCAGTTGGCCAAGCATGTCAAATTGGGTTTCATGGAGTGGCATGAAGGCCACGCCCGCCTGACGCCCACGGGACTTCCCATCAGCGACTCACTTTGGGTGGACTATTGGTAAAGAACATTCGGAAAAGAAGGACGAGTGCGGATACTTTCCCCAGCCACGCTATTACGGGCTGACCAAACTGCGTTTGCGAGGTTGCCTCCCGACATGCCGACAGCCTCAACGATTTTTCACTGGATAACGTGTAACTAATTGAAACGCGGGGGATCAATCCTTCTGGCTTGAGATCTATCAACGTGAAGGACAAACTGTGAATCTCGTATTTCCAAAACGCAAGATACAATTTGGCGTTTGGGCTGGATGCTGCAACAGCCGATTTGGCGTCGCACTATTTACAACACTTGCATGCTTTGCAGTTCAAACCTCTGCATGCGCGCAGACGAATCAGTTCCAGCAGCGAGGCGCGACGATCGTCCGACCGACAGACTCAGTGCACTTCGCGAAGAGTACCGACTGTGCATTGTGCCATTCGTTCTCCGGCGCGGCTGGCGCTATGCGTGATGGCAAGAATCGCAACGTGGCGCCGTTCGATCTGTGGTCCGGTTCAATGATGGCCAACTCCGCAGTGGACCCGTATTGGAAAGCCGCTCTATCGGCTGAAGTTGCGGCAACACCTTCCCAAAAGCCGCATATTGAAGAGGTTTGCAGTCGATGCCACGCGCCGATGTCCGCTCCCGTTACCACCAGCCCCGATGGAGAAGTGCTCGCCTTCCTTCGCAAGGATCATGCGAAAGCTGCGCTTGGCAAAGATGGTGTCTCATGCACCGTTTGTCATCAAATCAGCAGCGAGAATCTCGGAACCGACGAATCCTTTACAGGCGGATTCAAGTTCAACGATAAGAGCGAGATCTATGGTCCGCATGCCAACCCAGTCACGATGCCAATGCAACGCCATGTGGGCTACACTCCTACAAAAGCCGACCACATTTTAAGCTCGGCCATGTGCGCGACCTGTCATACAGTCATCACGGAGAGCTTTGACAGGCAAGGTTCGCCAACCCACGCACAACTTCACGAACAAGTGCCGTACCTCGAGTGGCGTAATTCGATATTTAATGACGAAGTGGAATCCAATCGCGCGACGGCACGCAGTTGCCAGAGTTGCCATGTGCCTCAGACCGATGTCGATGGTAACACGATTTCTACGAGGCTGGCTCACAACCCGGGCGGTCGCGACTTTCCGTTTCTCACGCCGCGAAAACCTTATGGTCGGCATACATTCGCCGGCGGAAACGTTTTCATGACGCAACTGCTGCGCGACAATCGACAGTCGCTTGGAATCTCGACACCTACGACCGCCTTTGATCGAGTGATTGACGAATCGCGAAAGATGCTGCAGCGAGATACAGCGAAGCTATCGATCTCCGGCAACCGGACAAACGCAACAGCAACAGTCGTTTCTGTCACGATTGAAAACTTGTCAGGTCACAAATTTCCCACAGCCTATCCATCGCGTCGTGCGTGGCTCGAATTCACTGTCCGCGATAATCACGGAAACATCGTCTTCGAATCGGGGCGAGTAAACGATAAAGGTCAGATAATCGATGGACATGGCAAAGCCATCGCGACAGAAGTCGCCGGTGGCCCCACTCAACCTCACTTTGATTCAATCTCAAGTCCCCAACAAGTGCAGATCTATGAAACCTTTATGCAGGATACCGATGGCCAGCTCACGTTTGCTCTCCTGAGAGGCAGTCAATTTAAGAAAGACAATCGACTACTTCCGCAAGGCTGGAGTCGCGATCATGTACACGCCCAGGCGACGCGGCCGATCGGAATTGATGACGATTCTAACTTCGCCGCTGGGATCGACACAGTCAATTACGAGTTGCAGTTGCCCAGCGGTCGCTACAAGGTCGAGGCGCGTTTGCTGTTTCAATCTTTATCGAGCCGTTACGTTGCCGAGTTGCTGAAAGTCGATACGCCGGAAGTCAAAACGTTTGCTGGTCTGTATTCGAAAGCGAGCCTCGCTCCAGAGGTTATCTCCACAGCAACCTCCAGTCTGATTGTGCCATGACCAATAAATTGTTGCGATTGTTTCGAACGTTAAAGTATCCGCTAGCCCTCGTGGTTGTGGCAGGTGTAGTTTGGTACATACGAACTCAACCCGTTACCGTCGCAAGCCATACCGTCATCACAGGGCCGGTCGTTCGCAGCGTGATGGGCACGGGCACACTTGAAGCAAGAATACGCACCACGATCAGCCCTAAGATTCAAGGCCGCATCGCAGAAGTGCTGGTCGACCAGGGCTCAGTGGTCAAAGCTGGACAACTGCTTGTTCGATTAGACGATGACGATTTGACGCAACAAGTGCGCATGGCAACTGCGGGAATTGGCTCGTCCGAAGCAACCTTGGGTCGCTTTCGTGCGGAGATAGCGCAGGCCAAGTCGACATACACCAAGACGGAAGCGGACGTTGGCCGGACACAAAAGTTAATCGCTGCGAATTCGATTAGCCAATCGGAGTTTGATCAAACGCAGGAAGCTTTTGAGCTGGCGAAGTCGGGTTTGCTGAGAGCCGAAGCCAATCTGTTGGAAGCCGAACAGCAAGTCACGCTCAATCGCGAAACACTTAAGTTCCAAGAGGCGCGTTTGGCTGATGCAAAGTTGCTGGCCCCATTTGACGGTCTGGTCATCGCACGGGAACGCGACGCTGGCGCGATCGTTGTTCCAGGTTCACCGATCCTTCAGTTGATTTCACTGGATGAACTTTGGGTTTCGGCTTGGGTCGATGAAACCGAGATGGATCAGCTTCGAGACCAGCAGCCAGCCAAGATCGTGTTTCGGTCTCAGCCCAACACCGCTTTTGACGGAGTCGTCGCGCGTTTGGGTAAGCGGTCCGATCGCGAGACGCGTGAGTTCACGGTCGATGTCCGAGCTTTGAAACTCCCCCAGACTTGGGCGATCGGTCAGCGAGCTGAAGTTTTCATTGAAACGGCTCGTGTTGATGACTGTGTTTGGATTCCGGCTTCATTTCTATCCAAACAAGAGGATCAACAAGGCGTATATGTCCACGACGGCGGTATCGCAAAGTGGCGGGCTTTAAAACTCGGCATCGAAGGCCGCGACACGGTAGAAGTGCTCGAAGGGCTTTCGGCCAGTGAAATCATTATCAAACCAAGTCAGCCAACCGTCGGACTAACTGATGGCAGAAAGGTCTTGGTCCCATGAACCTTGCCTTCAAAGACATTCGCAAGAATCTTGGTCGCTTTGTCATGACCACCATCGGCATTGGCATGTTGCTGATGATCGTGATGGGCATGGCAGGCATCTACCGTGGACTTCTTGAAGACGCCACATTCCTGATCAACAAGATCGGTGCCGATCTGTGGATCGTTCAGCAAGACACACGCGGGCCGTTTGCTGAGTTGTCGAGAGTGCCAACAAGCTTGGTGTATCGCGCTCAAGCCGTTCCAGGTGTTGCATCGGCCAGAGAATTTGTTTTTCACACGATTCAACGAGAACATCGCGGTGCGCTGCTTCGGATGTCCATCTTGGGATTGAGTTGGCCTGAAGACAAAGGCGATTGGTTGCAGTTGGTGGCTGGTCGACCGCTGCGCGAAAACCACTTTGAGATGATCGCGGACAGATCATTGGGACTTGAACTCGGTGAGAAGCTGCGATTGGGAAAAGACGAATTCACAATCGTCGGCCTTACGTCAGGCATGGTTAGTACCGGAGGCGACGGGATGGCCTTCACGACGCTGCTCGATTCACAAGCGATCCAATTCGATTCACCATCCGAAGCGATTCGATTGGAAAGAGCCGCCCGTGACAATCGAGGTCAGGTGAGCGAGGTTTTCATCCAACAACCGCAGCTTACCGAGCGGCTTGCACTTCCGGCGTCCCAGATTCCAGCAATCGCAGTCCCATCGTTGAGCGCTGTCTTAGTGACCGTCAAACCAGGTGCCGACCTAAACAAGATTCAGTCGCTCATTGAAAGCTGGCAAGATGTTTCGGTATACACAACGGCTGGACAAGAAGACCTGCTGGTGCAAGGCATCGTCGACAAGGCTCGCAAGCAGCTCTTTATGTTCCGTGTTCTACTGACGATTATCGCCGCCATCATCATGGCTCTTATCATCTATACACTCACGCTCGACAAGATCTATGCCATCGCACTTCTGAAACTCATTGGCGCGCCGAATCGGGTCATCCTGGGCATGATCCTGCAACAAGCGTTGCTGTTGGGCGGCCTTGGCTACCTCGTCGCCTACACTGCTGGAATGCAGCTATTCCCGAAATTCCCACGGCGAGTTGTACTCACTAATGAAGATCTCATTCAGTTGGCGATCGTGGTATTCATCATCTCAATACTTTCCAGTTTGATGGGCATTTGGAAAGCACTGAAGGTCGAGCCCAACGAAGTCTTGATGAGCTGAGGGAAGATCGATAGATGAATACCACCGCTGCCAAGCCAACAAAAAGCGTCGAGTCGCAAGCATCGAAACTTGCGATCGAAACTCGTGAGCTTCGAAAGGTCTATGGCGAAGGGAACACAGAAGTGATCGCGATGCAGGACGCTTCCGTTTCGGTTCGTCAAGGTGAGGTCGTCGCGCTGTTGGGACCGAGTGGTTCTGGAAAGTCCACATTTTTGACTGCGATCGGACTGATCAACCCGCCCACCAGTGGCCAGATTTGGATCGGTGGGGAATTGGTAATGGATGGTCCCGATGCGCAGACCGATGTGCGAGCGTTTCGTCGCAAGCACATCGGATTCGTATTCCAAAAGTCGAACTTGATCGACTTCTTGAATGCTCGCGAAAACGTACAAATCGCCATGGAACTAAATGGGCTGTCCCACCGCGAGGCTGGCAAACGCGCCCAAGAACTGCTCGAGTCACTCGGAGTCGGTGATCGCGCCAACCATGAAGTTTCGATGTTATCAGGCGGCCAGCAACAACGTGTCGCTGTCGCCAGAGCACTTGCCAATCACCCAAGCGTCTTACTGGCCGATGAACCCACCGCAGCTCTCGATAGCTTTCGCGGTCGACAAGTGATGGAGTTATTCCGCGATGTCGCCAGACAACATGGCGCAGGTGTGATCGTCGTCACTCACGACCACCGGACACTGGATGTCTTCGACACGATCTACGAAATGGAAGACGGAGTCATCTCGGTTGCAGACAAACACCATTAGCCGCTCGGGCGTTAGCCCCGGTTAGGCGCGGGAACCAGCGAATGCCATGCTGATGATATGCACAATGACTCATCCCTACCCGCATAACGGCGTACAACAACTTACTGAATATAAATTCAATCAACTTTCGAAGAGGGCAATTCCCAGCGAGCCATTCGCAACTGCGCCATCGGAGAGTCTTTCATCTTCTCATACCATACGGTGACAAGTTTTCCGGGCGATACTTCCACCGTCGACGGATAACCCAGATCACCCGAAGATGCATCGCCATGGAAGATGATCGGATCCGACCACGTTTGACCATTGTCTGTACTGAGACGCGCCTGATTCCCAAGCGGAGTTCGTCGATGACCATAAGACATTAACAAACGATCGTCGGACAAACGCAACAAGTGCGATGGCAATCCCCAGACGCCGATCGCATACGGCTCAGCCCACGTTTTTCCGCCATCGGCTGAATGGGTCTGAAGTGTTTCACCTTTGTTGGCGGCATTGTGGTTGCGGATCTGAACAATCAGACGCCCGTCAGCCGCTTCGACCGCGTGCAGCTCGTGGTAGTTACTGGCCTCATCCCCTGTGCGAACGGGCAATTCGGCGAGCGGGCTCCACGTCTTGCCATCGTCTGTCGAAAAACTGGTTCCCACCTTGCGACCTTGTTCCCATAACGCCACGCCGGCGTAGAACAGTCGCCCGTCGGCCAAGTTGATTGGACCATGAGGACTGTTCACGGGGACGCGATACGCTGGCGACCAGTTCAGGCCACCGTCTTCGGAACGAATCATCCAACATCCGAGATGCTTTGTGTGTTCACCAGCGGGCAGCCGTCGGTGAACCGCTTGCCAACGAGCCAATTGTTCGGCGGGCATGCTTGGCGTCGCTTGCGTTACAGATGCCTCCGCTTTCTGAAGCCCCGGCTCGTAGGCCAGCGACGTGAAAGTGGTCACTAACAAAGTCCCTTTTGCCGTTTCCAAAATACCCGCATCCCGATCGTCGATAGGACCATCGAGGATCGTGCGCGGATAAGTCCATGTTTCGCCATTATCAAACGAGCGAATCATCTCGACACGGCCAAACGGACACACATGAGATTCCCGACCTCCCGAGCACACGACGATCAATTCGCCATTGCTTCGGCGAGTGAGCGTCGGCCATCCAGAGTATCGATCAGCTTGTAAGCCAATAGTCTTGATATCGGCACTCGCATTCCGCTCATCAGCTGCGGAAGTGCTCGTTCGCGTCACGATCAGACTGGCAGTCGACAGGGCAAGCATGGTTCGTCGATTCAGTACGGTCATCGATCTGTGGCTCCGGAGGTGGGATGGAAACTCGGTGGGATGGAAATTACGTGGGATGGAAATGAGGTGGGATACAGGTCGCAGTTAAACCTAGTTCGAAGGATGGCCTAAGTACTTATCAGCATCCACAAGATACCTCAACGAAGGCATGCTATCACCAGGTTCTGTGGACTAGTGGCCAAAACGAAACAACTAGCGCGAATGCGTTCTATCGTGCGGCGGACGAAAGACTCGCCGTTCGACCGATTACTGCTGTGTAGGAAAGCCATGGTAAAGATAGAGCGCACCGTAAGTCCAATTCGGCTTGGGCATCCCGGGAAAATTGACGCGGTCCATCATGAGCGCCATGTAGGGAGCGGGGTAACCTTCAGGAAGCGGAATGACGTTGGGCCAAATCCGAGTGCCGTTCTGGTCGTTCCACGGCGGCATATCCACATTCAACTCTCCGGCAGGTGTCAGATCGGGATAGTTGCGAATGTAGATTTTGCGATCCGCGCTACCGAAAAGTGCATAGCGTTTGTTGCCGAATTTTTGAATCATCGTTCCCGTACTATCCATTTCGACTGGCCCAGCCAACCGCGAATAACCGCGGTCCCAGTCATCACTTTCCCAGATGCTGGCACGGTACTTCTTGTCGTGCTCGCAGAGCAGCATACGCCACTTTCCCGACTCCTTGTCGTAGATCCCGTGCGGGTCCTCATGAGCTCCTGAGATCCCGATCGGTCGAGCTTGCATGATCGAGAATCCTCGCCGCGGGTCCTTCGTGGAGCTGATCGCCAGGATCGTCTTCACTTCCGCTCTGCCAGCCCCATCGAGGGCGCTGAAACCGGTCGTCCAGCCGCGCCATGCACCCGACTTGGAATCACGGAACACATGGGAGGCCAAGTCGTTGCGGAGCAGGCCATCCTTCATGTCGAACACAATGACCCCTTCGAACCGCAAGTCAAATACCGATGGGTTCATCGAGAAAACTCCTTGCAACGGATGAGGCAAAGCACGCCCACGCAATGTCATCGTGAACCACAGTCGCCCATCGTCCAACAGCGGCGAGCCTTCTTCATCAGTAATCGCACGTATATCAGCTTGACCCGTTCCAGGTGATAAACAAGCTGATGCACCGGAGACAATCACAACAGCATCGGCTTTCAGATCTGAACGCAGCGCAAAGTCCATCTGCTGGATTCGGGCCCGTTCTCGTAAGTCGAGATGCTGTGCAAAGTCTGAATGTCCGACCATAGTCGTTCGACCAGCCGACTCAAGAAAGAGATTCACACCCACCGCCGACATTTGAGCACGCAGCGTCAAGCGTTGATCGACAACACCCGCTGGAATTCCCCACTCCTCTTCAGTAACTGTTTGGCCGCCGACTTGCACTTCCCAAGAAACCGCTTCGGGGACTCCATCTTTGAATCGCAGCGCCGCAACAAGTGAATCGTCTCTGGTTCCGTTGACAAATGCCAATCCAACCGAGCCGCTCCCTTCAAGCTTCGCGATCGCCAAGTCGTAGGTGGCGAAAGGATTGAAGCCACCGACCCAGCGCAGCGATGAAGCGTCAGCACCAGGAGCCCTCGCATGAAGCTGGCCGTTAAGCAATTCCCATTGAACTCCGGAACTCGATAACTTCTCAGGGTGCATCAAATCGAAATCGTGAACCATCGCGGGCTTGAGCGACGACAGTGGTATGTTCTGGCTCGCATCAAAGACGATGCGCGTGACCGCTTGTCGACGAAACAGAATCTGGTCAGGGCGAATATCCTCTTGCGCGGCAAGTGGCGTGAAGATCCACGCGGCTAACAGAATCGAAAAGATCGAGCGTAGGTTTGTCATCGTAGGGTCGTGAGTAGAGGAATTATTGACAAGTAAACTACTGGACAATAACGTGTGCTGTCCAATCGGACGCGACAACATGTGTGCCGCCATCTTCGTCAATACCTAAGTGTGTCCAGATTTACTCGGCAGATAGCGCTTCGAGCCGTTATATATGCATGATTGGACGATCATTTCTATATGCATTGTCATTTCACTACTTTGGCTGGCGGATTCGAAGCGCGGTTCGGTTGAACTTCGACATCGTTGGTCTGCGGAGCACCGGGTGTGCTGCGACCTTCTTCGATGTACTTTTTCAAGAGCGATGAAAGCTTGCTTGCAATCTCGGGCTGATCCGCGTAGCGATTGTGGCGCTGCGAGAGGTCTTCGCGAACGTTAAAAAGTTCACCTGGTTGTTCGTGCGTCGTGTAATCACGTTCGCTCTTCAGCCATGCGGGTTCGCCATTCGCTCCATTGTCGTCGCCACTGGGGGCGTCGATCAGTACCCAGTCACCTTGTCGGACCGCGAATTTGCCCCGCGCGCTGTGATGCACTGTAGCCTCGCGAAGCGGCGTCTTGACTTGCTCGCCAAGCAGCGCGGGCAAGATACTGATACTATCCTCGGCCGCGTTGTCGGGAAGTTCATGTCCCAGGATAGCGGCGACTGTCGCCATAAAGTCGACATGACAAATGATTTCATCACTTGTGGTTCCCGGCTGAATCTTCCCAGGCCAGCGGGCGATGAAGGGAACTCGATGACCACCTTCCCAAGCATCGCGTTTGGCACCACGCAGTTCGCCTGAACTGCGATGACCAAACTCTTGCACTCGGTCATAGGCCCCTGGCTTCACTTCACCCGTGATCTCCGCTCCGTTGTCACTGGTGAAGATGACAAGCGTGTTGTTTCCAACTCCGGCTCGATCGAGCGCGTCGAGCACTTGACCAATACTCCAATCCGTTTGGTGAACGAAGTCTCCATAAGCACCGACTTTTGTCTTGCCGACGAATTCGGGTGCAGGCACAACAGGGTAATGGGGTGAGGTCAGTGCGAAATAGAGAAAGAAAGGTTTCTTTGCCGGCGCTGTCTTTTCGATCCACCGCACCGCGTAGCTGGTTAGGTCAGGCAAGATGTTTTCCAGCTTCCAACCAGGAACAGTCGGACCGGGAATATTGAAATTCGCGCCGGCCATGGGAACGGACGGAATGCCAACGGTGCGATCGTTTTCGAAGAAGCAGTAGGGTGGATAGTTGGGTACGATGGTGCCGAAATAGTGATCAAAGCCACGCGTAATGGGTCCATCGCTCATCGGCTTACTGAAATCAACGTTGCTCAGCGCATTCTTCACGCCGCCGATGACCGGTTTGCCGTCGGTGGTCACATAGTTTTGGCCGAGATGCCACTTTCCGATACAAGCTGTTTCGTAATTATGCTGCTGAAGCAATTTGCCTACCGTCAAGCGATCGGGCGCGATCAGCGGCTTGTCCCACGGCCCGAGAACATTCCGCTGCAACCGAGTCCTCCAAGCGTAGCGGCCTGTCAGCAGCGCATATCGAGTCGGGGTGCAGACCGAAGAGGGCGAGTGCGCATCGCTGAACTGCATCCCTTGAGTTGCGAACTGATCCAGCCGCGGCGTCGGGATCTTGGACTCTGCGTTGTAACAACCAAGATCGCCATAGCCGAGATCATCAGCAAGTATGTAGACAATGTTCGGCGGATCTGTTGCCCACAGTGAATGGGATGAGCTTACAAGGCATAGTACAAATGCACCGACTGCCTTCAAAGATGATAGATAATTGGCCCAACGGAAGAAATCAAATGCGATCATGCTTATCGAGGCCCTGCTGGTAAATTGTCAATCAAGTATCGCGAGATGTGCATTCTAACGTGCACTACCGTTCCGTCCCCTTCACGCAGTCCGTGATCGCGATTGGGGTACACCATGTAGTCAAAGGGTTTGCCTAGCGCGATCAAGCGATCGACAAGTCCCTCGATGATCTGAATGTGAGTGTTGGTTTCGCCAGAACCAGTCATAATCAGCAGCTTGCCTTGGAGACCGTCCGCAAAGTTGATTGGGGCTGACCTTTCGTATCCGTCTGGATTCACTTCGCGAGTACGCATGAAGATCTCTTGAAACCATGCGTTGTAAAGGTGAGGTTGTGGCTTGGGTACAACCGCGATACCAACGTGATAAGAATCGGGTTTGCGGAACAGAGCATTCAGTGTGTTGGAGCCTCCGCCGCTCCAACCCCAGATTCCAACTCGTTCCGTATCGATAAAGTCGCATTGTTTCGCAAGCGCTTTTAACCCTGCTTCTTGCTCCTCCGTCGACAGCAGCCCGAGGCTACCGAAGATGGCTCTTCTCCATGCTGCCCCCTTCGGGCATGGCGTCCCGCGATTATCGATCGACACCATCACATATCCCAACTCAGCGATGACTCGATGGAAATCGATCTGCGCGGCTCCCCATTCATTCAAGACCGTCTGCGCGTGCGGCTCGCCATAGACATAGATAAACAGCGGATACTTTTTGGTTGGGTCAAAGTCTTTGGGCTTCAACATCCAAGCATCAAACTCGATACCGTTGCCGATATCAAGTTTTAGAAACTCGGCTGGCTTGCAATTCAACGAGTGGAGTCTGTCGCGAACTGCAGAGTTATCCTCCAAGAGTTTCACAACTCGATGATTTTCCACTTCGATCAGTTCATGAACTGGAGGAGTATTCAATGTGGAGAAAGTGTGAATGGCCCACTTGGCATCGGGCGAGAAGAGATAACCGTGTGTACCGATCTGACTTGCGGGTGAGATGCGATCTGCCATCCCTGAGCCATCCAGAGCGACTCGGTAAAGATACTTTTGCGTTCCATCATGAGGTGATGCGTAAAAGTAATACCACCCTCGATCTTCATCGATAACCGCGCGGTCAATGACGTCGAACTCTCCTGGCGTCAGGAGTGCCAATTCCTCTCCATCGCGCGAATAACGATAAGCGTGCCTCCAACCATCTTTTTCGCTAATGACAATGAACTCCTGGCCGCCTTGCAGCCATACGAGCCCCGAGTTCTTACCTTGACTCGACTCGACCCAAGCCTCGTCGGACTCAGAGAAGATCGTCTTCACTTCGCCGCTGAGGCTAATCAACAGAAAGTCGCGTTTGTCACGGAATCGACTAAACCGCTCGACCAACACTTCTTGAGAGTTTCCAGCCCATTCGACTTGTCCCAAATACATTCCGTCCTCAGGACACTCGATCGGCAGCCAAGTCAATTGCTCGCCGTCACTATTCACAACTCCGATGCGCAGCTTTTCGATCTGCCCGCCCACACGAGCGAATCGATTCTGTTTCACTTCAGGATAGGAAGGATCGCCGGGCACCAAGACCCATCGTTGACGCACGTCGGTGTAGTCAGCTTCAACAAACAGAACCTTGGATTCATCGGGGCTCAAGACCGCACTACGAAAATCAACTTTGCGATCGACGGGAGATGATGCAAGCGTAACCTCGATCGTCTTCTCTTGATTGACGGCCAGAAGCTTGTCAGCCCGCGATTCAAATCGGAACTTGCTTTCAGCAGATCGCCGTCCAACCCTTGAGCTTGCAACTCTTTCGTCACCTGACGCAACTTTACGCGCACCCGACGCGACATCATGGAACCAAGTGGTCTGTTTGCTCGTGACAGGATCAACTTCGTCAATCAAGAAGCCCGAACTATCGCTCAACCACTTCGGCTGAATGCTTTTGCCGCGAAACTCACCGCGTTCATAAATCGACTTCAGGCGAGGCTCAGCATGGCTTTGCCAAGTCGCAATCTTATTCGTTTGTGCAGGTAAAGTCTGAATCGCGAGCAGATTGAAAACGGTCAGCTGCAACACAACTGAGCCGAAGCGATGTGCATGGCATGGGAACCGGCGACGCATAAGTGAAGTCCTTTGGACTGTTATCGATGGATCAGAGCTCAAACGAAGCAGCCAATTCTAATTGCTGGATCGTTGGTCTTGCTCAAGTAAATGAGCCATCGCGCGGCCAAGTCGCTCGCCAGTCTCGTAATATGTCTGGGCATTGTGATTGTAATGGTGGCCTTGGTTTACTGGAGACTCATTGGCGTCTCGCCACAAGTCGCGGGTATCGATCGACTTTACATTACCTTTGAATTCCGGGTATTTGCCGCTTGCACCATCAACGGCCAGTTGAGCTTCTGCAATCTGCTTGCCGAACCCTTCTGTGCCTGGATTGCCACAGCCGGTCGCGACGACAAATTTTGCATTGGCTGATTGGAAATCATTGCGCAGCGACTTAATCAAACGAACAAGATTCAACTCATAGCGACCTGCCAGTGCCGCATTCTGATCCTTATGTCCTTGCCAAAACACAAAGCCAACCACCTTAAAGCCTTGGTCTTTGTACTCAGGATAGTAATCTGCAAGGTTCCGCAAAACGGCTTTGGCATGCGCGACATCCGCGTCATACTGCCGACCGGCGTACCAAGGCACAGGTTTAGGGTCGGCTCCCTTTTCCCAGAAGTTAGCTACGTCTTTGTAGCCAGCATAGATCTTGCCGTCATGTTCAAATCGCTCGCTGCCGGGCGGAAGCAGGTCCCAACCTAGACTGCGATTGCCGATGCAGGCTTTCAAGAGCAAAACCGGTTCGTCGTGATAGTAGCCCATCACGTGCCCAAAGCCGAGTTCCGGTCCAAACGACTTGTTGGGAACTAACCACTCATTGCGAACGACTCCAAATTTTTCAAGTTCTTTATAGTCCACGCCACGCTGATCCATGACATGCACATAACGAACATCTTGGCGAGCGATCCACTTGCCAGTGTCATCAACCAAGTGCGGATACATGCCCATTGTGTTTACGAAATATTCAAGTGTTCCTTTGAGCTCTTTGGGCTCAACACGCCCGAAGCCTAACATATTGGACTGGCCTAACATCACATAGACTTTTACCGGCTTGGTATGCTCAGCTTGCTTTCCGTCTGAAGCTGGCAGAACTTCAGGGATGTCGTCTGCATAGACCGCGCAGCGTTGTCCACAAAAACTCAGCAATGCGAAGACTGCTAATAACCACGCCGCAGAATTCGATGGCTTGTACGATAAGAGCGCAAGCGACTTCATGATCAATTTTCCCCCAAGTAATGTCGACCTTTGAACCGAGCACTTCTAAGCACGGGTTGATACGTGATCACCGATACTCAAATTGAACCGTGGCCACGGTATCTTGATCTGAAATGGCGCGAATCCAGTTGGCCGAGAATCCAGCAGGAAATGGATGCTTCACTGTAGTGCCCTGAGCAACAGTGTAGGACTGATAAGGAAGCCAGACTCCCGTTCCAGTAACATCGACATCCAGACGAAGTGTTACCGGTTTGTCAGAAGCGTGTGACAGTTGAACCGATTTCTTGTCGTACCCTGTCATCAGATAAGGATCAGACGGGATGTTCGCCTTGACCGATGTCTCGAACCACGGGCCTCCGTCTCCGACCGGCTTTCCCAGTTTCCACAGATCATCGATGCCACCGAACCACAAACCTGTGGTTGAGTCGCCGGAGACAAAGAGATGATGATCATCTGTCTTCGCGTCGGCTCGGACGCCACCGAGGACCAATAGACCGTTCCAGGTCGAAAAATCGGTGATCTGCTTTCGATGACTCGAAACCGGTCGCAGCAAGTTCCAGGCGGGCGGGTTGCCATTGGTTACCAGCGGGATCTCGTAGAACGTTCCATGGATGTTCGCAAGCGCTCGTTCCGAAATAACTTCGCGAAGTCCTCTAGGCCAGCCATGTTCAAAAGGCTTGCTGTATCGCTCATCTCCTTTGGGGAGCCGTAAGGTTCGATTGCCATGTTTGATGACGACGGACGCCGCATCCACTGTGAAGATAGGTTGCACCTCCAACAATTTGTTCAAGTTCTCATCCGATTCGGCTGGTTCAAACTCAAATCGGTTCTTTGTGAACTCCCAAAACTGACTTTGCCCTGTAATGACCTGCAGGTTCCGATTATGTTTTGCCGGAAAATGGACGGTGCTGAAAACGTTGGTTGCATCAACATCGGCCAGCCCAGCAAAAAGATCCTGATTTGCGGCTGTTGAGCCGTCTTGGAAACGATTGGATGTCTGGTGCAGGTAGGCTGTCGCCTTGCAGTCCTGATCGGACTTGAGGCGGAACCAGGTAGCCGCAAAATCCTCTGGAAAGATGTAGCTCGTTCCTTGATCGGGTTTAACTGTCAGTTTCTGAAAATCAGTCCAGTTTCCATTTCCTTGAACGTCGAACTGCAGTTGGAAGGTAACAGGGCTTTGTGCGTCGGTAACTCTGAGATGCAACACTCGTTGGTCAAATCCGGCAACCAGAAATGGATCGGAAGCCGCAGTGGCTTTGACTTCATCTTCGATCCAAGGTCCCCCATACGCGGATGCTGGCCCCCATTGTTTCAATTCATCGGAGGTACCGAACCAGAGATTGCTTTGTGGCTGTCCCGCCATTGGATTCTGCTGAATCGAGGTATCATCGGAAGCGAGCACTAGACGACCATTCCACTCGCAGAAATCCGGAATGTAACGGAGATGGCTACCGATCGGTTTGATACCAGTGGCATTTGATCTTGAGAACGTCTTCGGAAAGTCGAAGAACATTCCGTGCATATCGAGCATCCATCGATCATTTTCAATCGGGCGAATTCGCGGCCATTCGGTATACCAACCATGTGCGGCATCGTTGCAAAAAGCCGCTTTGGGAAGGAGATAGGTGTGCCAGAGCCCAGCTTCGAGCACTTTCAACCGAAGACTGCGGCGATCCCAACCGATGGCCCAAATCAAATCATCAGCATCGCCACCACCTGCAACGCTATTCGGTCCAGTGATGTCAGTGTATTGGCGACGTTCGACGATCCGCCATTCATTTCCATCCCATTCGGCCAGCACACCTCGCTCGTCTGGATGTTGCGATTTGCCACCGACCAGTAGATCCTGGTAATCGCCGACAGGCAGCTCGCCGTTGTTCGAAATCACCAATCGCCCCTGTGAAGTGTAACCTCCTTTGGCGTGCCAGCCAGGCACTGGTTTTTTGAACAGGCGTTTCACGTCTAGTGTGTGCACATCAGCTTCCCAGATCGCTCCTTCCATGTCGATGTAGTAAACCATGTTCGCCGGATCCTTCAGGTGTCGAGCAATAGCAGTGACACGCATCGGCATGGCCGAAGGCTGAATCGTGCGAACTTTCCCGTTGGCATCAATCAAGTGATGCCCGATCAGCAGTTGCTTTGATTCCGCATGAATCATGCGGCCAGCTGGAGTTCCCCCGACACTTTCCGGATGAATGGTCATCGGCTTTGCGAGATCGGAATCGATAGAGAACAACTTGTGTTCGCTACCGTTGGGCATATGGGGTGCGTAGTTGACCATCCATAGTTTTCCAGCCCAGGGAACAATAGCCCCGATACCACATTCCTCATGTCTCTTCTTGGTGTGTGCACCGTTCTCACTGTAGATGCCGTAGGTGGTCAAGTGAGGGTAGATGCCACTGATAAGCAGATCGGTCCGCGCGGTGGATTCCTCCCGCACCGTAGATGGAACAACTTGTTCAGGTAGCTGGCCTTGAACTGACGCCGCAGCAAAGATGGAAATTAGACAGCCAGCCAAGGTGTAGATGCGTTGCTTAGGAACGGCCAATAAATTAGTAGCGCGTTGTATCGACGGAACTGCTATGCTACTTTTTTGATGATCGATACACGCAAATAATCAGGAGGTGCCAAGGATGGCAACCAACAGCAGTTTAACTGAGTCTTTCAGCGAG
>JBGSOM010000036.1:0-48990 GCA_041739135.1 Pirellulaceae bacterium | reverse complement strand
GGCTCCAGCGCTGGTGCTGGCGGGAGATGTTACCACCGAACAACTTCGTTCGCGTCAAGCACTTCTCGAGAAGCTCGATTCTGCTAGGCGCGAGTTTGACTACAGCACGGCTGAAGCCACTTGGAAGAATCATCAAGCGCGAACTCTTGAAATTTTGATGTCTGCCAAAGCGACCGCGGCCTTTGATGTTAGCAGCGAAACGCAAGCGACTCGCGATCGCTATGGAAGCGGTATTAATGCGATGAGCCTGTTGCTGGCTCGACGCTTGGCTGAAGCTGAAGTGCCATTCATCACCGTGTTCTGGAAAGAGGATGAATCGATTGCGAAGAAGTGTGCCAGCGCTGGCGCGTGGGATACTCATGGCAATAATTTCACTTGCTTAAAAGAGAATTTGTTGCCGGAATTCGATCGCGCTTTCTCTGCGTTAATTGAAGATCTTGCGGCTCGCAACTTGCTCGATCAAACACTCGTTCTGGTCACAAGCGAAATGGGTCGCAAGCCGAAAATTGGCGATCCGCGTTCCGGAGGTGCTGGTGGTTCTGGTCGAGATCATTGGACACATTGCCAAAGTATTTTGATGGCTGGCGGAGGTATTCGAGGCGGGCAAGCGTTCGGTTCGAGCGATCGGTTCGGAGAGTATCCGGCTGATCAACCACTAACTCCTGCCGATATCACCAAGACGGTTTACTTTGCAAGCGGCGTCAATGATCTAACGGCGACGGATTCGCAAGGACGCGTATACAACTTGTTGGAAGAAGGCAACGCGATAACTCAACTCTTCTGAGCGACTTCTGGCGTTGCGGGATCATGGCTTGTCGATCAAACTGAGACTATACCCGTCGCGACCGCTCCGTTCCATCTGAGGCTCATATGCTTCGCCCCACCACTGTACTCGCTTCTGTTTTTGCTGCTGCCGCTTTCGTGATCGCGATCGCTAATTCACAAGTTGTGTTAGCACAATCAGATTCTGAAGTCTCTTTCAACCGCGACATTCGACCGATACTGGCGAAGCACTGCTGGGCATGTCATGGCCCCGACGAAGAGTCGCGTCAAGCCGAATTGCGGCTCGACAACTACGAATCCGCTTCGCACACCGCGATCGATGTGAACGAACCTGAGAATAGCGAGTTGCTCAAGCGTGTGCTCAGTCAAGATGTTGATGAAGTGATGCCGCCGCCCGAATCCGGCGCGCCACTGTCGGCTTCGCAAATTGAATTGCTTAAGAAGTGGATCGCGTCCGGTGCGAAATTTGAGACTCACTGGGCATTCGCCCCACCAACCCATGCGAATCTCCCTGACGTTAAGCGAGCTGATTGGGCAAAGCATCCGATCGATCATTTCGTGTTGGCTCGGATCGAAGCCGCTGGACTTACACCGTCAGCGCCGGCCGACCGTGCAACTTTGCTGCGCCGCGTTTACCTTGACCTCATCGGCTTGCCGCCCTCCCCTGCCGAAGTAACTGCGTACGTGGAATCGAATCGCGAAAACGATTTTGAGCTGATCGTTGATGAACTTTTGGCGCGGCCAGAGTTCGGTGAGAAATGGGGTCGCGCTTGGTTGGACTTGGCGCGTTACTCCGATACGAATGGTTACGAAAAGGATCGAGCGCGTTCTATTTGGCCCTATCGCGATTGGGTCATCGATGCGATCAATGAAGACATGCCTTTCGATCAATTCACCGTGCAACAAATCGCCGGCGATATGCTCGAGACAGATGACACAAATGACATCGCCGCCAAAATTGCGACCGGCTTTCATCGCAACACAATGCTGAATGAAGAAGGTGGCATCGACCCGCTGGAGTTTCGTTTCTATGCCATGAACGACCGAGTTGCGACGACCGGTCTCGTTTGGATGGGGCTTACGACTGGATGCGCTCAATGTCATACGCACAAGTTTGATCCAATCACGCACACCGAATATTACCAATTCATGGCGTTGCTCAACAATGCTGACGAACCCGATCAAGAAGTGATTTCAACGTCGCTGCATTCGGAGCGAACGCGTATTCAACGCGATTTGGAATCGAAAGCCGATCAGCTTGCAGGGCAGTTCCCATTCGAGGATTCCGCGGCAACAACGCTAACCGCTGACGAGCGGCTAGCGAAAAGTCAAAGTGCTTTTCAGTCAAAGTTCATCGCGTGGGCGGATCATCAGCGAACGTTAACTGCCGACTGGAAAGTGGTGATTCCAACGGCTATGAAAACGAACTTGCCGAAGCTCGAAACGCTTGACGATGGCTCGATCTACTCGACAGGCGATATCACCAAGCGGGACCTCTTCGAACTCACGCTTGCAAAAGAGAGCCTAGGATCAGGTCCGATAACTGCCCTGCGATTGGAGGCTTTGCCCGATCCTCGATTGCCAGCCGGTGGTCCGGGGCGCTGTTATTACGAGGGACGGCGCGGCGATTTCTTTCTTAGTGAAGTAACGCTGCGCGATGGTGATCGCAACATCAAGATCCGTGAAGGCTCGCACAGCTACGGTAAGAATGGCTTGGGGAGTGGCTCATCGGAAGCGAAGAATGTGTTCGATGGCGATGGTTCAACCGGTTGGTCGACAGCGCAGCGGGAAGGCGAACCACACCAATTGGTTTTGATCCTAGATGAGCCGCTGCAGGTGACCGATTCGCTGAAGCTTGAGATGTTGTTCGAACGACACTACGCCACCAGTCTTGGTCGTTTCCGTTGGTCGTTCTGTTCATCCGACACAACGCCCACGGCTCAGGACATGCCAGCCGCACTGCAGGCCGCTTTGATCAAACCGACCGCCGACTGGACCGCTGAAGAACGCAGTCAACTTGAGCGCCATTTTGCATTAACTTGCGAAGAACTCAAAAGCGCGCGAAAGGAAATCGATCGGCTTCGCAAAACCATTCCCGCTGCGCCTAAAACGCTAGTCATGGAAGAGCGGGCGTCCGACAATCCTCGTCCCACGCATCGTCATCATCGCGGGGAATACCTCAGTCCTCGCGAAGAAGTCACTCCTGCCATCCCTGAGGTTTTTCAAAAGTTAACCGCGAGACCGCCTACGAACCGTTTGGAATTTGCGCGTTGGCTGGCCAGTCAAAATAATCCATTGGTCGGAAGAGTTGTCATTAATCGCGCTTGGGAGTCGTTGTTCGGTGCAGGCTTAGTGCGATCCCAAGGCGATTTTGGCATGCAAGCTTCACCACCAACGCATCCGGAGCTGCTTGATTGGTTAGCGGTCGAGTGGATGGAATCTGGTTGGTCGATGAAGAAGTTGCTCCGTGCGATCGTGCTTAGTGCGACGTACCAGCAAAGTTCGATTGCGTCGCCAGAGCTGTTGCAAAGCGACCCAGAGAATCAACTCATTGCGAGGTTTTCGCGCCAGCGTGTTGATGCGGAAGTGCTTCGAGATGCGATGTTGGCCACCAGCGGTCTGCTGTGCGAACATATCGGTGGCCCAAGTGTTAAGCCACCGCAACTGGCCTCCGTGACGGCGCTCGCCTACGGTAACGAAGCTTGGCAGGAGTCAAAAGGTGCTGATCGCTATCGTCGTTCGCTCTACACCTTTTCGAAACGCACCGCGCCCTTCGCGGCTTATCAAGCCTTCGATGCGCCTTCGGGTGAGACCTGTTCCGTCCGCCGTGAACGCAGTAACACACCGCTGCAAGCGCTCACGCTTTTGAACGACGAAATGTTTATTGAAATGGCTGAATCGCTTGGCTTTATCGCTTATCGATCGGGCAACGAAAATGAAGGTCGCGCATTCAACCTTGGCCACCGCCTTTGGTCGCGCGCACCGAGCGAGCATGAAATCAAACTTATCGTTCAGTTTGTTGCTGCTCAGAAAGATCGCATTACAAGCGGAGAGCTTGCACCGGAACTGAATTCTACAAGCGCCGAGTTCAAGCAAGTAATGACAAGTCTGTCGTCCGAAGACAAAGCGACCTTGTTTGCTTGGGTCATCACAGCTCGCGCCTTGATGAACACGGATGAAGCGATCACCAAACCATAAATCTTGAGCGCGAATCGGCCATAAAACGAAGAGCACCTAACAAATGCGCGAATGAGCTTTAGCTAGCCGAGAATTTAGATATAGATGCTATCTGCTATCTGCTCGTTGGCTTGGCAACGAACATCGTCAGCACAAGTCCCGAGATCAGGCTGACAAGTACGAAAAGGAAGAATGGGATCGCAGACTGCGACCAACTCCAGTTATCGGTGAGTGTTGTGCCGAAAATCGCTCCAAGTGTGGCAAACGGAAAGAACAGCGCCGCCATGATGTTCAGGCGGTACGCAGCGACGGTCATTTGGTGAGTCGACTGAGCCTGTTCGTCTGCGCGTCGAACAATCGCTACGTCCATTGAGTTCTTGGCATCTTCGTACAGCAACTCCGCCTGCCGCGACAACTCGTAGGCGCGGTCGCGATGATCAATCAATTCTCGCATTTCGGGCATCGCCTTACGTGCCTCGTCGAGCGTTTCGAAGAAGTTGCGTTGAGTGCGCACGATTGGCGCCAATCCTTCCAGCAACGGAAGGTAGTCATCCGCTCGAATCGCATCTTGCTCTTGTTGTTCGTAAGCCTCAAGTCGTTTGGAAAACCGGTCGAGATGCAGGGATAACCCAACACGACCCGGATCACCATTGCTGCATTTCCATTCGCCCGCTGCATCTTTCCAGAATAGAATGCCGCGGCGCGTGGCTTCGTCGGGTTCGGGCACATAATGCGCGACGATCAACAAGTGCCCTTCCGCGTGCATGCAGCGTTGCCGACCTACAGTCGATCCCAGACGACTGCGAAATTCGTCGGGAAAAGAGGTCCAATTCGCGGGAATCAGCGGTGGTTGTGCCATAGTTCTCTCAGGAAGTGGATTTTCGCTTGTAACTTTCTACGACTTATCGCTTGGGTCATTATTGTTCTGCACTTCATCAGTCTCATCAATGGAGCTTGCCAGAGCGGCTTGCTCGACTGCTTTGTATCGCTGCAGCAGATCCTCAACCGCGGCTCGCAACCGCTCGGATGTAGCTGTTTGTTTACTGGCGCTTTCCAGCAGCGGCCGCAGCCCGTCGTAGAGTAATTGAAACTGGCTGCGAATCAGCTCTGTCATCACACGAGGAACCGCATGCTGCACGATTAATCGCGGATCTTTGGGCGGCTGAGCCGCTTCAGAGCTTTGCGACTGAACTGCAGTATCGAGCGCACCGCGAATCGAATCGAGTCCATCTTTAAGACTCATCAGAGAGCTTAGAAGTTGAGCCGTCGAATCATTCCCGGACAATCCCTTTAGTCGTGAGTTTTCAACGAAGGTCTTTTTAATTTGATTCCAGCGGTCCTGCTCGGCCGGAGTCAGTATGCCCAGCAGCTCTCCGAACTTGAGCAGGTTCGATTCACTGTCGCGCGATAACGTTTGCGCATCTTGCTGATAACTGCTGTGGATCAACTGCTCCAGCTCGGTGTCGTTCATGACCGGAACTACTTTTTCTGCGATCCGATTCATATTGCGATAGCTACCTTGCAGCTTGAACGGTGGCTCGGTTCGATAATCATCCGCTTGAGCAGCGCTACGAATATAAGCTTGGTTCATTGTCAGAACGACGTCGCGAACTCGCTGTAGCTTCTTCAGCACGACCATAATCTCATTGACAGTGTCGGTCGAAAGATTGCTTTCGAGATCTAGCTGCTCTGTCGTCCCAGAGCGCGACGCGGCGAGGAGTTTGCGTTGATCGGCGTTAGAGCAGCGTGCGAGCGGCTGGAGGCTCGGATTACTTGTCAAACAATTCTCCAAGTAAGATTGCTCGAAGGCTTCACCACTATTGCCTATGATCTCTCCAAGGTTGTAAACATCTGCACGATTCGCGAGCATGTCTGGGATTTGAAAGCGTTCGCCTGATTCGGTGTAGGGATTGCCAGCCATCACGACTACGAACTTGCGGCCGCGAAGATCATACGTTCGCGACTGTCCATTCCAAACGCCCTCAATTCTTCGCGTCGCATCACAAAGCGGAATGAACTTCTGCAGCAGCTCTACATTACAGTGCTGAATGTCGTCCAAGTACAGCATTGTGTTGTCGCCCATTTCGAGCGCCATGTTGATGCGCTGAACTTCCTCACGAGCTGAAGCGTTTGACGCTTCGCTTGGATCGAGCGAAGTGACATTGTGTCCAATCGCAGGTCCGTTCACTTTCACGAACACTAGACCCAGCCGATTCGAAATGTACTCCATCAAAGTCGTCTTGCCGTAGCCGGGAGGGCTTATCAGTAGCAGTAATCCCATGCGATCGGTTCGTTTGCTTGCGCCCGCCGCTCCCATTTGCTTTGCAAGGTTGTCACCGATGCGAGGCAAATAGACTTCATCGATCAGTTGATTGCGAACGAAGCTAGTTAGAACTTTCGCTTTGAACTCATGCGTTTTGATCCGGCGATCCGCTTCAGCTACCAAGTGCCGCTTAGCCGCTTGCAGCGCTTCCCATCGCGGAGCTACCTCTTCGCGATAACGTTGCAATCTCTGGTGCAACTCGTGGTAATGAACCGTTAGCTGGCCATGGGAGATCCGTGGATGATCACCCGTTAAACCGGTTAGCGCGACACTGCTTTGCGGTCGGTTTGCGTTCGCCTTGTAGGATTCACTCGCTTGTGCGGCGCCAGTAAACAGGAGACTTGCAATTTCTTCGCGGTAGTTCTGTGGCGTTTCCGTAGCAGTGCTCGTTTCAGAGTGATGATGGTGGAAGTCGAGAAACGCATCGACCGCCTTCAGTGCCGTAAACCATAGTTCAAGTGGTTCCTGGCTATGTGACTGCAGCGTCGACTGGAGCGTGGTCCAGGCACTCTGCGGCATATGCTGGCGCATCGCTTGAAGGAGATGGATTGCTTGCGGACTCTGGCTGACCTTTCCGCCTCGCGCTTTTTCAGGAGTGCTCGCACTGAGTTCCAAAATAAGATATTCCGCCGCATCGCGACTGATGGTTTCGGGCGAACCGATCGTCGCGAGCAACTCCGAACCGCTGTTGCGCACTTCCGAGGCTACTGCTTCTGCGCACTCACGACTGCGCGAGTCATTCGGTAACAAGCGGTCGACGGTTGCCAGCGATTCGATCCAGCGTTCAAGTTGTGCGCGACGTTCTGTGGGAACCAAGTAATTCCAGACAAACAGTACAGTGCTTCGCAACTGTGGCGAGAATGCCAGCAACCCAAGCGAAGCTTCCATTTGTAACAGCGCAGAGAGAATCAATTGCGCATCGTGGTCGTGAACGCCTCGCACATAACCTTCATGAAAACGAGCCTGCATGCGCTCGCGCACCCAAGCCACTCGTTGCTCGTCAGTAGACGCCAGAAATTCTTTGGTACCAAAAGCCTTCGAGCTACCGTGTAACTCGTTGGCCAGCGTGACGGCTAGAAATTCACCACGATAGACACTGGGCGATTCACTTGGCAAAGGTTGGTCCCACAGATCCCGCGCTGCATCGAGCGACGGGTCGCTAAGTGGCTGATAGAACTGTGTACCAGTAAGATGCAAGTTCAGGCAGCCATCGCGAACGACTGTTGTCAATTCGATCGGTTGATGGTTTACGCTGAACGCATGCTGGCCCAAGCGAATCGTGCGGTTGCCATCGGAAAGCAGTTCGCGACGATCGCGTTGTTGCCGAAGGGCATCGTCCGAAATCGATTTCAGTTTGCTCTGGACGTCATCGGCGCGCACTGAATCGCCGAGTTCCGTTAGTTGACTGGCGATCTTTCGAACTTTCTCGACCATCAAGTCAGATGCAAAATAGGCCAGCAACTCACCTGGATCGTCAATGCGGGCCGACCGCGAAGTAATCCCAGTCAGAATGCGTTCAGCAGCCGTGACCAGCGAGTTCGCACGTCGAGTTTGTATCTCAACCAACTGTTGGCGGCGCGATTCAAAGAGATCGCACAGTGTTTGGCGTTTCTCAGTCAGGCGGATCAGCAATTCGTCAGAGTCGGCGTAGCGCCCTTCAAGCTCTTCAATCTGCATGAGTACGCGGGTGAGCGCTACATCAACATGTTCAGGTGTCTCCGAAGAATCAAGCGCGCTCGCCGTCGCTTGGTCGAGCAGTTTCGATTGCGAGACGAAATCCGATTCTAACTCTCCCGTGGTCAGATCGCGCATCCGCATCTTGAGCGTCGATCGAACGCGATTCAGCTGCGCGAGGCAATCGCCCACGCGATCAATGATGTTAGTCCGCTGCGCTAAGTCATCGATTTTCAGTTGGGAAACCGTCTCCACCAGCAACTCGAGCGAACCGCCGATCTCGCTACACTGCGTCTCCAGCTTTTTCGCGGCAGCCGATGAGTCGACATTCGCAATCTCTGGTCCAAGTCCTTCAATTTGTGCAACGTAGGGTTGCAGCGATTGCGGTTGCAGCAGAAATTGCACGCAACGAACGCCTACACGATCAGCGGCTTCAGTGAGCTGCGTTTCGATTTTTGCAACGCGCTCA
The DNA here is from genome assembly GCA_041739135.1 of Pirellulaceae bacterium. Classification (GTDB taxonomy): domain Bacteria; phylum Planctomycetota; class Planctomycetia; order Pirellulales; family Pirellulaceae; genus Aureliella. The sequence goes on along the minus strand of JBGSOM010000036.1, from coordinate 40,564 downwards.
AGGTCGATGTAACGCAAGTTTTTAAGCTGCAGCGAATTACCACGCTCGGCACGGATCGAGGCGAGTTTGTCAACGAAATCAGCCACCTTTTCGAAGCGAGTGCGTTCGATCGCTTTGATCAGTTCATTCGTTCCATTCTCAGCTTGCTGCAGAGACGTATTCGTTTCGTTACGGACGCGAACCACTTTCTCAAATTCGTCGACAGCCGCAGTCGCAGTCGCTCGAATCATCTGAATCGGCTCTGCCAACTTCAACGCTTCATCACGGTCCAACCAAAAGTAACCGTCAAGCAAATCTGTGGCTCGTTTGGCCAGATCGGCATACAAGTCAGCGTAGGATTCGTCCTTGTCGATCAACGTCAGTAATTCCTGACACTCCGCCATACCTCGCACCAAGTCATGGTTGCCAATTTTGAAAAGCAGCGAGTCGGATTGAACGGTGGGCACGAAGTTCGTCCCGGTGAACGGTGTCTGCCAAACCTGCAGCGCATGATGCTTCTGAGGAATGTCGCTGGAACGCAGCGTAAGCATGTGGCCGTTCTCGAACAATGCTTGACCGTGACAAACCAGCGGCGTGTCGATCTCCTGGCGAATTAGGTTGTAGCGCAGTTGTAGCAAGGTACCCGTGTCAGGTTGGATGAAAACATACAGATAATCTTCCCCATTGAGTGACTTGATTAAGCGATCGAACGCGAGGTCCGTTAAACCATGATCAAACAGTTTGACCTCACCGGTTTGCAATACAAAACCGTTTGGAAAGATAATGCCGTGGTCATCAGGCAATAAAACGCAAGCTTGTCCAATCGCATCCAAGCGTTGAACGGTCGCACGTTTCACACTGAAGACCAAGAAGCGAAAATCGCGTTCCTGGTAGGGCTTGATGCGGAACAGGATCAGATTGCCAAGGATCGCGTAATAGGTCTCTGCGTCATCGAGTGTCTGGTCTGGACTTTCCACCGGCTCGCGATAGATCCCCAAACCATCTTCAGTATTATCTTCGACTTTGATGGTGAGATCGCCGTGGATGCACTCGACGAACACCTGATCTTCGATCGAGATGTGCGGATGTTTCCCGTGCCGATGACTGTCGCGAGTTGCACGTTTCCACTGGAAAGCATGCTGCGCGGGGAGCTTTACTTCAGATTCGCTGCGATTGTCGACGTACTGCAATTCGTCGCCAGCGATCGCCCACTTGAACGCTTTGATACTGGTCGCCGTTTTGCCGATCTGGAAAACCATGTACAGCAGCGGACCGTTCTGATAAAAGCGAGAGAACGTCGCGCTGCGATAGTACTTGTACAACTCTTGAAAATCGCGAGTGAACTCGGCCGTCGAAATCGACTCGATCGGCACGTGGTGCGTGTGCTCGCCATCATAACGATAAGCCGACAGCACATCCGTCGGCGCAATCTCGGTCTTCAATCCAAACTGGACGTTGTAGCCAAGCAGCAACTGGTCTCGATTAGCGAATAGGCCGCGCGGAATGCAGTTGTGTTCTGTTACAACATGTGTTGTTGCCAGCAGTTTCGTCTCGACGTTGCCGAACACCACCGAGCGGGCTTCGTTGAGCTTCTGGAAGCGCCTACGCAATTCAGCAGCCGATTCACGCAATCGGTTGCGCAGAACTTCATAGGTACCAGTTGCTAAAGCAGAATCTGTCATGGAGTGAATCGATCGCTCAGTGCCGGAAGCATACTATGTGCAGTGTTTCGTTGTCCAACGACTAATTCTGTCTCAGGAAGTTGCTAATCGGTTTGTTGGCTAAGTTCAAATTGCCTGCCATTCCAAGTAGGTTGACCAGTTGGGCATGGATGTTTGTCGAGTCACCGTTACCAAGCAGTTTTGCAACGAGCGCGGCTACCGTAAGGTCGCGTACGTCACTAGCGTTCAATTGCAGTTGATCGACCAAACCAGCCAGTTGCTCTTTGAAGTACTCGGGGCTGCCATTGAAAAACGTCTCCTTGATGTCAGTGGCTACCTTGGACGACAAGACAAAGCGGTCGATCGCTTTGCCACCTTGGACAGCGGACGATATCTGATCGAAGAACTGTCCATCGCCGCCGACGATATCAATCTTCGCTGACTTGAGCGCCTCGCCGATTACCAATGCTTGACTTTCGGCGATCGACTTGTTGGCATTGATCGCGACGATTTCAATCTGCTTGTCCTTCTCCAAACGCAGCTTAAATTCTTCGTGATCGCGACCGACGCCATCGAGTTCCTTCATCGCTTTAGCCTTTTCGGTAATCCCCTGTGCTTCGGCGTTGTATTTCTCGAGCATGACGCGAGCTTCAGCCAGTCCTTGCTCTTGCGACGCGGCTGCTTTCGCTTGAATCACTTCCGCTTCAGCTAATCCTTGCGCAGCGTGTTCGGCGCGCGTGGCTTCAGCGATCAGTTTAGTGGCCGCAGCATTCTGTTCCGCTTCGTCACGGTGCGCTTCCGCTTCAATACGTACTTTAGCTGCCAGACTTTCAGCAGCCTTCTTCGCTGCCTCAGCCGCTTTGATCTCACGCACCAAGGCTTGTTCCGCAGCCATTTCAGCGGCGGTAACTTCAATTCGCTTGGTGCGATCGGCCCCCGCGAACGCTTCGGTATCTTTGATCTTCTGTTGCTCTTCCACCACAGACCGCTCAACAATCACTCGCTCGCGAATCACTTCTTGGATGTTTCGCTTTTCAGTCTCAAGAGCTTTCTCTTTTTCAACAATTGCCAATCCCACAACTCGTTCGCGCTCGGTCGCTTCCAGTGTCTTATCGCGAGTAATGCGCTCGATCTCGACCGCATCGGTTCGTTCTTTGTTGCGTTGGGCGACCAGAATCGTTCGCTGTTTGTTCTCTGTCGCAATTCCAATCTCCTCGTCCGCAGCAATCTTAGCGCGTTCTGATGCCAAGCGATTCTCTTCGATGACTTTGGCTGCGGTAGCGTTCTCGCGTGCTTGGATCTCAGCGACTTCACGTTTCTGGCGTTCGAATGCTTCGATCCGTTGTCGCTCGAGTTCTAGGATCGCCTCAGCCGCTTCGACGTCTTGCTTCTTCAGCGTCTTTTCGCGTTCCCGAGTGAAGTGATTTTCTTTGATCTTTTCATTCGAAGTCAATTCGGTGATCTTCTTGATACCTTCCGCGTCCAAAATGTTGTTTGGATTCAGCAACTCGAGCCGCGTTTGTTCAAGGTAATCAATCGCGCAGTCGTCTAGCCGGTAACCGTTAAGATCCGTACCGATCACTTTCAGAATCTCGTTCTTAAACTTATCGCGCTTGTCATACAGCTCGACGAATTCAAATTGCTTACCCACTGTCTTGAGTGCCTCCGAGAACTTTGCGTCAAACAGCTCTCGTAGTGTCTCAACCTGGCTCGCGCGCTTGCAACCGATTGACTGAGCGACCTCTTTGATCTCTTCAGTCGTCTTGTCCACCCGAATAAAGAAGGCGGTTTTGATATCTGCACGAATGTTATCTTTACAAATCAAGCCTTCCGCGCCTTCGCGAGCAATCTCAAAGCTCTTTAACGTCAAATCCATCTTCTCGTAACGGTGGATCACTGGCCAAACCAGCGCGCCACCATCAATGATGACGTTCATTCCACCCATACCTGTTTTTACAATCGCTTCGTCGGGTCCAACTTTGATATAGAACTTGCTCGCGACAACAATGAAAGCGGTCGCGATGAGAAATAGCGAAGCGATCAAAATAAGCAGTCCAATCGCCATTTGCGATGTTGTTGCTGCCAAAACAAATGTACTCATGATGATTTACCGTAAGCTAAGAGGAACAGGTTGAATCGGTTGTCGTTGGTGAAACAAGATAGATCCGTCGGTTGGGATCGTAATGCGTGATCCACACGCGAGTCCCTTTGATCAGATGCGGACCATCAGTGCGGACGTTCAACAACAATGGTGCTGCGCCCGTTTTGTACTTCGCTTGTCCATTTTCCGGCGTCGCATCGAACGAGCAGATTTCAGCTTCTTCGCCAATCAACGACTTAGAATCGAGACTGCTTGTGTCTGAAAAGAGCTTAACCATCGGTTGCGTGAGGAGCTTGGTAAGCGGCAGCGCGCAGGCGATGTTTCGAACTACAAGTAAGGCCGTCGTGAGCGTACCCGGAGCTTTGAATAGCCATTCGTCTACCACCATCCACCAAGCGACTGATGTCGTCCACCAAGTGAGTGTGAACACGCCTAACCAAAGCAGTAAGGGAACGCTTCGCAAATTCAACCACTTGGTCGGCGTCAACACAAAAGAGCCCAGCGTGTCGCCGAGAAAATGCGAAATAGAATGTCCGATGCCCGCATGCGGGTCGGAGTGCAGAACGCTTGAAAGCGGATTGTGAAAATGGAATGACCAACCATCCGAACTCAGGCCAGCTCCCACCAACACCGTGAATAGACTCCAACAGACCATCATTCCCAGCAGTACGGTCGCAGGTAGCACGGGACTAGCGATCAGCGGTTCAAATAACTCAATCACGATATTTTGCGGTCGAAGAGGAATAGCCTGGGATTTTAACGAAGTTGTCCTCGCATGGCAGTTTGATTACTCTTCACGAAATACGCAAACTGTGCGGTTCTTAAGCGTTCACGAACTGCTTTTGTTGCCTTGCACTAGGTATACATGGCCTGGTCACCAAGCATTCTAGGCGCGGCAGAAAACGCAGTTTTCACCAGCCAGCGGACGGCTCATTTCAAGCTCTTCGCCAGCTACGGTGTCTGGTTTGACCCAGGACTGACATCCGCGTTGATGTCAGGAGCTGACTGGGCGTGAGCTGTGGCAGCGTCAGCTACTGCGGACGAAATGGCTTTGATGGGGCCGATGTACTCGCGCGCTACGACGACATCATCAAACCAGACTCGATTGACATGTCCGGCAGTTCCCTTGGTGATGTAGGTGTAAAGCCAGATAAAATTGATGTTGAGCTTTTCGCTCGTTCGAAAACGAAAGCCCTCGAACGGGTCACCCCCAGCCGCTGTGCTGAAGTACTCTCGCTTAGCCGTGTCATGATTCCATCTGACACCCTCGCCTTCGTCACCCGGTTTGAACTTATCGAACACCCATTTTCCCTTCGGAAAGCCCGGGCCGAGATGGCTGACTTGCCGACCATCGATCCATAAAGCAAGCTCGCCGTTCGACTGGCCGATGTCATTCATTTGCACCATCACCTCGATGCAAGTCCATTCACCGCGCCGAACGATTGGCTCTTCGTCGTGAATGAAGGAGTTCCCCCAAGTTTTTCCTTGCGGTGGACTTCCACGCATGTCGCACCAGTACGCATAGTAGTCCCAGCGCCACGCGCTCCCGAAAGGTTCAATACCTAACCAAAATGACTTCGCGCCGTCGGTCGGCTGACCAGCTTTCACAGACGGCCACGGCGTTGGAGGAAAGTTGCCACCAACACAAGTGCCGAAGTGATGAATCGGCTCGCAATCCGCTGCGATTCGTACATACATGCGTGTGTAAAGCCGTTCGTGTCCGCCCTTCAAGTGGTGATATAAGTCGCCACCGGTGCCTTTCTCCGCTACTTGCGAAATCAATAGCGAGTTCCGGCCCGCGCTGCCAGGTGGGACTTCCGTTGCCAAGGTCATAACCTCGCGGTTGCGAACCGTTTCCCAACGCGAAGCGATCTCATTGAAGTCGCTTTCGAAATTCTCAGCGAAAACAACTCGAGAATCTGTCTCAATGCCCTTGTCGCCCAGGTACTCTGCAGCGATCCCTAATTTGACAGGCGGCGTCTGCGCTGCCAGTCGTGTACCACCATTCAACAGAGGGAAGCTCAACACAAGGCCGATGAAAATACAACGAGCAACTCGCCAGCAAAGCTCTACCCCACGCAACTCATTCATCATTTCGGGTCACCACGCTTTAGCGTTCGAAGCATTATGCAATCAGCGCAGTATTGTAACTAATTAGCGACGATGCAGTTCCGCCAGGAAACGATCCGCGACGTCGATGTGTTTGTCTAACTTGCTGCCCATGCGCTCGCACTGCGAAACCATAACCGACATGCGTGGGTTCTTCGCGAAAAAGTCCCGATGCTTGCTGACGAATCGCCAATACAAACCGTCCCAGACCTCGCACCATGGTCCGCTTTTAAAGTTACTCATTTTCTTCACATAGCTCGAACCGCTAATGTACGGCTTGGTTGTGATTCGACCGCCATCCGCATATTGGCTCATGCCGTACACGTTGGGCACCATTACCCAGTCGTACGCGTCAATAAACAATTCCATGAACCAACGACAAATCGCATCCGGATGAATCTCGCACAACAGCATAAAGTTTCCCAAGATCATCAGTCGCTCGATGTGGTGACAATAGGCTTCCTTCAAGACCCGCTTAATGACCGTGTCAACTGGCACAATACCAGTCGTTGCATCGTAAAACGCATTCGGCATGGGATGCGAATGATTCCAGAAGTTCTTGGTCCTCTGTTCGCGACCCATCTGAATATAAGCACACTTCATGTACTCGCGCCAGCCGATCACCTGCCGCACAAAACCCTCCAGGGAGTTCATAGGCACGCTGTCCATGCGCTCAATCGCTGCCTGCACAACGCGCTGAGGCGAGAGTAGTCCAGTGTTCAGCGATGGCGTCAGTACCGAATGAAACAGAGTCGTTTCGTCGCGATCAATCGAGTCTTCATAAACACCGAACTGCTCCAGTCGCTCATCCAAGAATTGCTGTAGACCCGCTTCAGCCTCTTCCGGTGTGGTCGCATAACCAAACCCGCTTACCTCGCCAATCGCATTTGGGAAATATCTGTCGACATATGTGATCGCTTCGATCACGTGTGCGTTTTCCCCGAACCGCTTCACCTTGGGTACGCTCACTCCGGCCGGAAGCTTTTTCCGGTTCTCCGTATCGAAACTCCACTTGCCTCCAACCGGCTTGCCCTCGTCGTCAAGTAAAACTCCCAATCGCTTTCGTTGCTGAATGTAGAACTCAGTGAAGAAAACCTTGGTCTTCTTCGCAGCGATCGCATCGAAAACTCCGCAGGAATCCATCGCGTGCGGATCACTAACAACTTCCAATTCGATGCATTCGCTTCGCAGGGCCTTAGTTAGCCGTCGCAGCAACCAATCGTCCCACGGCTGAACTAACTGAACGCTCTTGACTTTGCGCTGCTTCAGCCACTTTGCGATGTCACCTGTCTTCGTCAACTCACGAGCTTCGACGCAAGCCACCTTCTCGTTGCGGTCTTTAAACTCCCTTACAAGCTGCTGCATCGAAGCTCGGTGAAACACCAACTTCTGCTTGTGAAATCCATACTGACTGAAGAACAGCGGCTCTTCCACCAGCACACGCAAATCCGCTCCTACATCCGCAGGTTGCGGTCGGAATAATTGATGTGGGTAAATTAACGCAGCTTTCAAAACGCAATCCTGGCTAAGGTAGCGAATACGAAATTTAGTTCGAGAACGCTAGGCTTGAATCTTGCGGCGCGGCTGCACAGAACTCAGACCACCATCCACACCGATGACCTGCCCGGTGATCCAATGGTTCTCCGGCGCGATCAGCCACGCGATCATCGACGCGATCTGTTCCGGCTCGCCCAACCGACCGAGCGCATGCAGCTCAGCCGATGCACTTGCCATCGCTGGTGCTTCCCAAATTCGCTTCGTCAAATCCGTCTTCACCAACCCGGGACTGACCACATTGAATCGGATATTTGCACTTGCATAAGTCGCTGCGGCAGACCGAGCCAGCCCTTCAATTCCAGCCTTCGCCGCGGCAATCGCTTCGTGATTTGCGATTCCCAGCTTCGCCGCTGCCGTACTTATTAAAACTACCGATCCGCCCCGTTCTCGCAGTGCCTTGCCCGCGCACCGGACTGTCGCAAACGCGCTAAACAAGTTCGTTTCCACCACTTCGCGAAACTCAGCATCCGAGGTCAAGTGGGCCGGCTTCAGCAAAATTGATCCGATGCAATTGACGAAGCTATCAACCACCAGGCCGCTCTGAACCGCGTCCGCCACCACTTCACTCAGCGAATCCGAATTCGCCATGTCTGCAACGGCATATTTCGCATCCAGCTCGCTCGCCAAGGCCTGCAACCGCTCTTCGTTGCGACCTACTAAAAATACCGACTTTCCTTCAGCCGCTAGTCGCCTCGCTAAACAACGTCCCGTCGTCCCCGTCGCCCCAGTAATTACCGATGTCATCGCCGCACCTTCTCGCTAAGTCTTGCTTAAACCAACCCAAACACCATAGTTCCTCGGCAATCACACCTCAGCGACCGTGCACCGCCTCAATGCGGTTGGTCTTCCGCTTGCAAGTTCGTCGCATTATCAACAACTCTCTGCAACGCTTCGCATGCTATAACTAAAGCATCCACAATCGCTCGCCCACCTACCAGCAGCTATTCGATGAAACTACTAATCGCCATCATTCAACCGACGAAACTCCAAGCGGTTAGAGAAGCTCTCTATCGCATCGGAGTCGAGCGTATGACCGTTTGCGATTCGCAAGGATACGGTCGCCAACGCGGTCAAACCGCGACCTACCGCGGCATTGAATACAAAGTCAATATGCTTCGTAAAGTTTCCTTAGAGATCATGGTCAATGACGACTTCGTCGAACGAACCGTCGACACCGTCTTGAAAGTAGCTCGCACGGGATCTGAAGGCCAAATCGGCGACGGCAAAATTTTTATTTTACCTGCGGAAGAAACCATCTCCATCGACTCGCAGCTCCGCGGACCCGGCGCTGTCTAATCTAAACTGCGATCACCCCTTTGTTGGTATCGCGGCGACCGTCAGTCGACATCTTGTGGAGTGTCGCGTGAAAGTCGCCGCCACTGGTTCTTCCCCAGAACACGAGTTTCTGTCCGCAGCGAAATTGCGGATTCGAAGCGCTTGGCAATCTCCGTTAAGCTAAAATCGGTGTGCAGGCATTCGACAAAAGTTGACTGTCCTTCAGCTCCGGCTTCTATGCGCATCGCCGAAAGTGGAATGGCTGACATTGACCGATTCAAATCACTCATTTGCGACCACTCAATGGACTTTAGTCTGGAAGGCTGCTGCAGAGGATTCGCACTGCGCACGTCCGGCACTTGAAGAGATTATGCGCCGATATTGGTTGCCACTGTACACTTCCGCGCGACGCAGTGGGCTGTCCAATCAAGATTCTGAAGACGCTACACAGGAATTTCTTTGTGGCATGATCGACAGTAAGTTGCTGGAGAATGCCGATCCTGCCAAAGGTCGTTTTCGCACTTATCTGCTGTCGGCCTGGAAGCGTTTTTTGATCGATCAATACCGCAAGCAATCAGCTCAGCGACGCGGCGGGCAATCGATTACTCTCACTCTCGACTTTCAGGCGGGCGAACAACACTGGCTGAATCTGCAATCGCGCGAGCCCGATCCCGATCGTTTGTTTATGCGCAGCTGGGCAAGCAGCCTGCTCGACGACGTGCGTTGTCGGTTGCGAAAAGAGTATGCCAGCCGCAATCGCCTCACACATTTTGATGTGTTAAGTCCCTGGTTGACGCAGTCACCGAATGCGGAACAGTACAGCGAGCTGGCAAGTCACCTGAACGCTTCGCCCAGTACAGTGAAGGTGGCTCTGCATCGCTTGCGGACTCGCTTTGGCGGGTTACTTCGTGAGGTGGTGGCCGAGACAGTCGACGATGCTTCCGACATCGACCGAGAAATCAATGAACTGTTGCAGTTCCTTTGCAACTAACTTAGCAACTATGGTTTACCAGCCCACTCGCGAATCAACGTGCCATCCGTTGCGTTCCACAATCGAATGTTGCCATCGATGGAGCCACTGACGGCTTGATTGCTCGGGGCATGCAGAGCCGAACAGATGACCCAATCCGCGTGACCAGCGAACTTATGAGTCTCTTGATTCTTTGTAAGATCGATGCGATGCAAGAACTTGTCATTTGAAGGTACGAAAACGAATTCAGCCCCTCGCACCAGCTTATGTCCCTCGCCGCCTACTGGTACTTCAGCAACTTTCTTTGCGCCTTCGATCTCCCAACGGTGTAGCTTTTTATCGTCACCTACGGACAAGACACTCGAGCCATCGGGTGTGAAGGCGACTCCGTTCACTGAACTGGCGTGCCCTGCATAGCTCGCCACCAATTCGTCATTCTCGGCCGTGTAGACTTTGGCTGACTTGTCACGGCTTGCCGAAGCCAACTTCTTGCCATCGTCGCTCCACGAGACCGCGTTGACCCAATCAGCATGACTAGGAATGGATTGCAAGGTACTGCCGGTCGCTACGTCGACAATCCGGATCAGTCCATCAGCGCCGCAAGTCACTAAGCGCCCGCCATCGGGACTGAACGCGATATCTAATACAACATCGGAAGTGCGAGCACAGACTAATTCCAGAGCGCCGGTCGTGAAATTGATAATCCGCACTTCACCATTTCTTCCAGGGCTACCGCATGCAACCGCCAATCGTGATCCGTCGTTGCTAAACGTAATCGCGTAAACTCGCTCTCCGATACTTTTGATTCGTCTGGCAAGCGTTCCGTCGCTGGTGTTCCAACACAGAAGCTCATGATAGCCGCCTGAAACAACTTGACTCGCATCGTTCGAGATTGCGACTCCAGTAATCGGAATCGAAACCGAATAATTTGCGGGTGGCTCGGGATGGACGGCTGGAGGCGCGACTAAGTGTAACTGTTCATTCGGACTCGTGCCGTCAAACGTCGCGCCACCGGTGATCCATCGCTTGATTGCATCGATCTGCGGCGCGGTGAGCGGCTCGCTTTCGGCAGGCATGCGCTCCGATGCATCCGTACTTACCAAGCGTCGCCAGAGTTCGCTTTCTTCAATTTTGCCAGCTGCAATGGGTGCCGCGCCTGAGTCACCGTTTTTAGAAAGGTACTCAAAGGTATCGATGCGATAGCCACCTTCGGCTTTCTTCGCACCATGACAGGCAACGCAGTTATCAACAAGGATCGTTGCGACCTCGCGACTAAAGCTCACGCCCTCATCGGCTTGTGCAGAGCGTGCGCAGACAACGACTGCGCAGATCAGAGCGAATAGAATTCTCATGGTAGCTTGTTTGATTGGCGGGATTTTGGAGGCGGGATTTAATTCGGCAGCCGCGTGACGCTGTATGCCAAATTTGATTGTAATTGAAATTACTTAGCTGTTGCGTCATAAAGCGGTAAGTGCCGGTAGTTCACTTCCAGCGACAGCAAATTCAGCGTCGTCACGTAAAGCCGCCCGCCATACTTGGCCCACAGATCTGCAGTCGGTTGGTAAGGATCCCAACTGCCCGCATTCGGACCTTCAGTTACCTGAGTCTGAATCAACATCGGATACAGCGAACTGTTCCATTTCTTCCAACGCTCGCCACCCATGTGAAACAAAACTTGCGTTGAATAGTACCAGTAATAAGTGTCGCGCAGTGTTGCGTCTTTCGTTCCCGGTGCAGGTGGATGTTCAAGCAGATAGTCGGCACCGGCCGTCATCTCAGCCTGTCCGCGTTGCCAGCCGAAATACAGACGCATCAGTAATCCCGCGCTGGTCATGACCGGAGTCGGCTCGCGACCGTGACGTTGCTCCGGCGTGTTCGCTGCGAAGGGGTTATAGCGATACAAGTGTGGCACCGAACTCGAAACTTGGCTTTGATCAAGATAGCCTTCGATGAGATCAAAGGTTGTCTTGGGGACATCGAGTCCCGCGAGTTGGCCGCTCTTGAATGCCATCATGAACCAACCGGAAACGCTGGTGTCGGTGCCATTGCCAGGACGGTAGCGCCACCCGCCACGTTGTTTGTCTTGGCTCTCCACCATAAAGTTGATCGCCTTCTGCGCGGGTTCGCGAAGCGCTGGATCTTGTGTCATGCCATAAGCTTCACACAACGCCAACGAAGCGATTGCGTGACTGTAGAGCCATGCGTTCTGATCGGACGCCGGATCCTCACGCTTGTATAAGTCGCCGTTGCTCTGTTGATTGCGAACCAGAAAGTCGAGCGCTTTGCCGACCGTGTTCGCATATTGATACTGCTGATGCGTGTAACCGGCACCTTGAAACGAGAGCAGCGACAAGGCGGTAGCCGCGGTATCGCTGCGAATCAAAACCTTTGTATCGAAATCTTGCAACCGCCAAGCACCTGACTCGGCTTGCTTCTTGGACAAGAACTCAAGTCCCGCTTCGATGGCTTGTTCAGTTTGCGGGCCCCACAAACTATCGTCGGCTGATTGATTTTCCTTCAGACGATCGAGTCGCTGTTTGAACGCAGGCTTCGGAAGCGGAATGCTGTTGCCTGCTGCGAGTGGTCCGCCGATCTCCTGCCGCGAAAACCTTTGCGAGTCAATTTCCATCAGCGGTAGCGGTTCTGCCATTCGCCCAGAACGCGGCACGATGACGCCCTCTCGCGACAAATCAGCTAAGCCGCCGCGACCCAAGTCGGCTTTGATATCCAGATCCAGTCCACTTGGTCCTGCCAGGGCGAGCGAGTTCGATCGCTTGCGGGCATCTGTTTCAAAGTTGCCAGCCGCTTGTAGATCACCTGGACTGCTTTCTTCCATCGTGTCGCTTGCATCCGGGACGGCAATGGTACCACCAAGCTGCGGGTTGCGGTTAGCCTGTTGACGCGTAAGTGAATTGCCGATTAGTCCCGCGTTGTAAATACCTTCTGACGGTGCGAACGAATCGTTTGCTTTGGTGAGACCTTCTGGGACGCCATCTGCACGCGCCGAGGGAAGACTTTGAGCGGTGAGTCCATCGCTCAAGTCACCAACTCGACTGAGTGCGCCGACTGCTGGACTGTCAACATTTCTTCGACCAGTTCCAGCGTCGTTTGCGCTCAACTGTGCACTTGAGTTTGCATCGCCAACAGAAACATCTCCAGCCGGAACTTCGATGGGACCAACTTGTCCCGCCAAGCCGACTTTGGATTTTTGGATCGACCGACCTGCACCAGCTAAGCCAGCGATGTCTTCTGAGGATGCGGTCCCCTGCCCTGCTCGCTGAGGCAAGACGGAATTCGACTGACCGTCTCCGGTTGACGGAATTCCAATGTTGTCCGTCGCAATTTGGCTTTGTGGCAATCCTAAAGTAGATGATCCGGAAGTGGATCGTTGAATCTGCGAATTGCGAAGTGCCAAGCTGCTCATCGCCGAATTCAGATCAGGTTCCGCAGTTGCCGGCATCGCCAACGAATCGAGGCCCTGGATCGGCAACGAACGCGGCGCGGGCAGCGAAGTGCGACCACCTGCCGATTCACGCGCAAACGCGCTGGGCATGTCGCCCGCCGCCGACGACGGAACTCGCAAGTCCGTTTTGCGATCCGCTCGACGCGCTAGCTGCGCTTCGCTGGAAACTCTGGGCGTCATCGAAGGAGCGACCGGAGCCGGTAAGCTCGATAAAGACTCGCGAGGACTTCGAACGGACTGATCATTCGCCGTGAGAGCTTGCGAGTTAGGTGCCGAGTTGGCTACAGGCGTTTCAGGGACATCGATCGCTCGACGACGTTGATTTGAATTTTCGGCTCGCGGTTTCGCGATTCGTGTGTCGGCGAGCGGCGCTGGTTCAACCATTTCACGGCGATTCAAATCTGCCGCACGCGCGATCTTCGCCGCTTCACTTGCCACCAGATCACTGCGCAGGTTCGCTCCAGCCGTCCGCTTTCGGTCAGCGGGTGTTTCTGCGGGACGTATCGGTTCCGGCGGAGCGCTTTCAGCAGCGGCATTCATCGATTCCGGCGAACTCAGTGACGGGCGCGCTATTTTCGCTTCACTTCGCGACAACATTGCGACTTGATCGTTGGCTTGCGGCGGCGGCAATTGCGATTTCTCGCGCGGCACAAGATGCGGAGTTGGACTTTTGCTGATCTCTGGCTTGGGCGTAACCAACTCTGTTTTGTGACTCATTGCCAACTGTAAGGCTTCTTCGCTAGCGTCGCGCAGCTCTGTCGGCTGGTGCTTGGTTGGTACATGCCGCATGTAATCCGGCTTTTTCTCCGCACGCGTGATTGCCAAGTTGTGATAGCGCGGCGCGGGTCGCGATTGTCGCTCGAGCATCTTGCGCTCCTGAGCCAAGTTCTCAAAGATCTCCGGCCACATGCGCGTGAAGACTACTACATCTTTCGCATACAGCGAAAGCAAGAGATGCAGCAGCAAACTCAGCAGAAATCCGATCTGTAACGAACGCTCGACGCCGCGGTGCGTGACGTTCTTCAGCAGCAGCGACAAAGCGATCAGGACCACTGGAGTCGCGACAACATAAGACCACGGATTAAATTGCAACCGAGGATCGTCGGCTCGCAGAAAGTTAAACGCAACCCAGATGATCACGCCGCCCAGTGCAACCAACAAGAGATTCATCGGCCAAGCGGAATCGTCATGCTGCTTGGCGTTAATGCCAATCATTTCGCTCAATCGCGGGGATGAAGACATTATTGCCCCTCGTCCTCGGCAACGGTCAATGAATAGTCAGCATCATACTTGATGCAAATATCCATCACCGACACCGGCGATTGCGTTGGAACTCGGCGATCCGCACGGATAATGACGGCTGGATGAAGCGGGTTGTCCACCACGGAACGCTTGATCAACCCGTCCAGTTCCGTCGACTTAACCTCGCGATCATTTACAACGAATCGTCCCGATTCATCGATGTTAACGACCAGTTCATTGGGTTCCGCAGTCATCGGCATCGCGTTGGCCGCCGACGGTAACGGGATATCAATCGCTCGCTCTTCTTCATTCAGTCGCGAAGCTACCATGAAATAAATTAGCAGCAGCAGGACCACATCAATGAGAGCCGTCAAATTCAAAGCCACAAGGGCATTACCGCGATTGATTTTTACAGCCATAGTCACCCCTTAACTGTTGCGCGCCGCGGAGTGAGGCGGCGGGGGAATCGGTCGCGGTGACTCAGCGGTTCGTCCGGTCGAGCCCGGAGCACGGTCGCGCGCGACCAAGCCTTGCACTTGCAGGTCGTATCGAATCTTGCCTTCGTATCTTTCAAATCGAGGGATCAAGCGTCGCACTTGCTCTTCGACACGTCCAACTAAGTTTGTAATCCTACCTTCGAAGTAATACGCAAAGATGACTGCCGGTATCGCGACCGCCAAACCGCCCAGTGTATTGACGAACGCGATGTAGATCCCTTCCGCTAAGAACTCGGACTTGTTCTTGCCCGTTCCTAATTGCGTCGTGTTGTAGAAAGCGATGATCATGCCCCACACGGTACCAAGCAAACCCATCAATGGCGCAACAGTTGTCGCGAGGCTCAACCAGCGCACATTGTGATACATGCGATCCGCTTCGCGCTGACATGTCTCCGCAGTCGCGCTCTCAAGTTCCGCCACTGGTCGTCCAACCTTCTGAAGCATTCCTTCCAACACGCGCCCCGCGACCGAAGGATATCGCAACGCAAGTTGATACACTTCCTGCGGATCGATCGACTTGCCCGACTCAAGCATCAAGTCCAATCCGCGTCGAATGCGCGCGGGAAAAATCCTCTCACGACGCAACGCGAAGAATCTATCGAGCGTCATGGCGACAACAATCAAACTCAAAATCCCCAGCGGAATCATGAGCACGCCACCCTTGATGATCAGATTCAGAATGCTCAGCTCGTCGTTCAGTCCCGCATTCGGTTCCGGCTTGGCAGGTGCCGCAGCCGCTTGAGTCGCTAGCCGCTGAAACTCCTCTTCACTAAGCGAACTTCCCTCCTGCTGCGCAAAACCCAACGCAGAACCGATCCAAAACACAACGAGCAGACCAAATCCGATCTTCAGAAGGTTGCGATGAAAAATCGAGGGCATGTCCAAGCTTTGCTGAGAAGGAATCTTGAATGAGTTGTAATTAGCTTAAGCAGCACCAACGAACTAGGCAAACGCGAAGCTGATTACATTCCACGTCTAATGCCTCGAAAGCGGTTTGCCACACTTGAGCGGATTCAAAGTTACTCTCGCATACTGATTGCTCGCTAACTGACGGACTTAACGCAACTTTGACAACTCACCCAAACGCGACTGAGCTTGCGCGGCAAGCGAATGAGCCGCGTGGCGATCGACAATGAACTGATAGAATTCTTTAGTTGCTGTGACAACTTTGTCACGGGCATCACCCTTCAGATTCTCAATAAGTACTTCGCTGCATCGAGCTGCTTCGAAAGCGCTCTTCGCTTGCCAGTTTTTGATATCATCCGGAGCTTTCTCAGCCCCGAAGCCATACATTACGCGCTGGAATTCCGCGATTGCTTTCGCGAAATCACGCTGGGAAAAGTAGACTTCGCCCATCATGAACCTTGCTCGCGCAGCCGTTTCATTGCGATACTTATTCGCGACCTCTGCGTAAAGCTTGAGAGCATCTTCCAATTTACTTTGCTGCTGAGCGCAAAATCCCATCTCGTAAATCACTGTCGCCAGGTACGGAGTGTTGGGATAGCGGGTAGCCACTTCACGCAGCCACTTTTCGCACTCGGTCCATTGTTTCAGTTCCCGATGGCATTGCCCGCCATGCAAGAAAATCAGTGTCTTCACCTGATCGGATGCGGCAGTGCTATCACCAGCCGCCTCAAGTGCCTTCTTGGCCACTTCGTACATCGGCAACGCTTCTGCAAACTTATCGCGCTTGAAGTAGCATTCAGCTTGCATGAAACTTGCGTCTACCGCCAAACTGCCTTGTGGAAAATCCTGCGATTGCTTACGGAATTGTTCGGCTGCTTTCTCATAACTCTCTTGTTGGAACAGACTCCAACCGAGTTTGTACAACGCTTTCTCCTTAAGTCCCGCGCTCTTCGCCTTTTCCAAGACACTTGCGTAAGACTTTGCTGCGTCCCCATACTTTTCAGCGTTGTACTGGCTTTGGCCAACGTGATAGAGCGCTTCAGGTACGAGTTCGCTAGTAGGGAATTTCTGAATGATCTCGCCAAAGTACTTTGCGGCCGCTGTACCATCGTTACGCTCTTCAGCTAGCCATCCGAGCTCGTAAACAACTTTATCCATCGCAGCGTAGTCCGGCACTTCAGTAACAATGCGTTCAAATTGACCCTGAGCTTTTTCGGGCTGCTCTGCGTCAACGAATGCCATACCCATCTCATAAAGGCAGTTCGCCAGTGAAGTGCCTGTTGGCTTCGCACTTACAAACTTCTCAAACGCTGCGATCGCGTCCGCTGGTTTCCCAAGCTTGCGCAGACAGACGCCGTCAGCCAAAACCGCTTCTTGACTGATCGAGTCGTTGCGGCCAGCGACGATCAACGATTCCAGCTCCTTGCGCGCGGCTTCATATTTTTCTTGCTGCATCAGACTCCAAGCGATTCCGTACTGCGCGAATCCATGAAATCCTTTCGCCGATTCATTGCCGACAATCGCCCGGTAGCGTTCAATCGCATCGTCAAACTGACCACTCGATGCCGAGATCTGACCCAACCGATATTCAATCTGCGGTTTCAAACGCGAGTTCGGATACTTTTTCAGCAAGTCCTCAAGAGTGGCTTTGGCCGCCGCGGGGTCTTTCTTACGCTGCTGTGCTTCGGCGAGCAGCATCAGCGTTTCATCCGCTTGCGACCAAGAGTTACTGGTCTTGTGACTGGCTTGGAACTGTTCAATGGCTCCGTCAATATTGTCTTGGAACAGATAGCACGCGCCGAGAATAAACTGCGCTTCCGCCCTCTGTCGCACGTCGCTCAAGCTGGTCATTTCCGTGTTCAGCAACTCGACTGCCGCGGGATACTTGCCGCCCAAGTAATGCGCCATCGCTTGTCGGAGCAACCACATCCCACGAGCTGGATTTTGGGGGTCCGCTTGAATCAGTTTGCGGTAGGCTTCCGCCGACGCAGCATGCTCGCCTTGTTGCAAAAGCGTTTCAGCAGCTACATAAGCGACGTCGTTGCGCAGCGGATCTTGCGGATACTTGTTCAAGAACAACTCAGACCACTTGCGAGCTGCATCGAGTTTCTGAGATTGCAAGGCGCTGAACGCAGCGTTGTAAGCCGCGCGAGGAGCTAACGGATCATCGGGATGGTCCGTCGCGATCAATTCATACGCGGCTCGCGCCTTCTCAAGTTGCTCCGGTTGCTCGTACAACGCGTCGGCGTAATCCATCTGCAAAGCAACTTCCAGCGGAGTTCCTTTCGCCCAGCCGAGCGCATCCTCTAACATCGGAATCGCCTCGCCGGGTTTGTTTTGTCGCATCAAAGTCATCGCTAACCAATGCGCTGCATCTGCCGACCGCGAATCCTTGCTGCTTAGCAAACCTTTGAACTTTGCTGCGGCATCGTCCCAGCGCTGCGCCCGATAAGCCGCTTGACCGGCAGCCAAATTTGCTGTCGCCAAGTGCCTTGATTCAGGAAATCGCTTCTGCAACTCCGCATACTTTTGAGTCGCTTCATCCAGCTTGTTTTGTTGAGTCAGCGAATAGCCCAGCCGCAGCAACGCGTAATCTGCCATCGGGTTCTTTTCGTCAGCCGACAAAGCTTGTAGCAACTTGGTCGCTTCTTCGAACTTCTTTTGTGCGATCAGAATATCAGCCAAACGCATCTGCACTTCGTTGCGCAACCGATGCTCTTTGTGTTCACTTAGGAAATCCTGATAGACCAGATTCGCTTTCGCTAACTGCTGATCCTCTTCGTAAGCCACACCGACGGCATATTGCGCATCGGGCCGCAACGTCGACTTCGCCATCGCCTTGTTCTTGAGCATCGATTCGTAATATTGAATCGCCCTGTCGCGAGCTCCCAGCGTGTATTCGATCTCAGCCAAGTAGAACATCGCTTGATCAGCCGATGCAGATTCGCCGTATTGCTTCAGGAACTCGGACAGTCGGTCGCGAGCGGTTTCGAGCATCTTCTTTTGCTTTGCTGAACCCGCTTCCTCCAACTTCGCTCGCGAGAACAAACACCAGTTCAGTTGCAGAAGCGACTCTTCGCGAATGTCCAGCTTCTCGTCTTTTAATGCTTCTGCAAACGCATTCTCGGCCGCCTCGTAATCCGGCTTGTCCAATTGCATGTAGCACACGCCCAAGTAATGCCAACTCTTGCTAGCCAGTGGATCCTTGGGAAACTCTTTCAGCAGTTTCTTCCATTCGTCAATCGCCAGCTCGAAGGCACCATTGTTTTGATAGTTGGCCGCGTCCGCGTAATAACCAACAGCTTTCCGATTCGACGCTTGACCCGCTTTGTCCGTCGTCGCTTTATCGGTTGCAGCTTTCGTATTCTGTTTCTGGCTTTGCGCCTCGACCGAAACACTCGTGATCATTAATAGAACGATTAGGCACGTGCAGCGAGTGAGTGTGGGCATTTGCAAGTTATCCGTTTCCGAGTTTTCCGTTTGTCTATCAAGTTTCGAAGCGTTCGCTTTGCGAAGCGAGTTGAGGCGCTTCAATGTGCCTACCAACAATCGCACTTCGAGATCAACCTCAGCGGCGTCGCGCCAGCAAAGTTCACAAGTAGATGTTGTTGCCGGTCTCCGCCAGTCAGCATCTGATTAGCACGCCATCAGCATGGAATTAGCAAGCAGGTAATACAGCCAACACACGCATATCGGCTTGGAGCACTCAGCGCCGCTTCGGCTCGTTAGTGTACCTGAACGCCCAAAACCAGGAAAGCTTGCGCAATACCGACAAACGCCTCAGTATTGACCGCAGAGAGTGCCTAGCCAACCCACTTTAACGAACATGATGCATCGAGCCCTCAGCTTCGTGCGCTCGCGCTCCATTCTGCCGCATTCGTCGCGAAAGATTACAACTAAGTAGAAAC
This sequence comes from Pirellulaceae bacterium, assembly GCA_041739135.1. Lineage (GTDB taxonomy): Bacteria > Planctomycetota > Planctomycetia > Pirellulales > Pirellulaceae > Aureliella. The sequence continues at coordinate 20,896 of JBGSOM010000036.1, read as the reverse complement.
AGTTGAATCGCCCAAATCTTGCACCGGTGTGCGCGTTAATTTTTCGCTAAGCCACTGGAACACCACAAAGAACACTGGAGTAAAGAAGACTGCTAAAACGGTCGACGTCAGCATGCCACCACACACCGCAGCCCCCAACGACCGACGACTCGCCGCCGCCGCACCTTCAGCGAACACCAGCGGTAAGACTCCCAAAATGAAAGCAAAAGAGGTCATCAAGATCGGACGAAATCGCATTCTCGATGCTTCCAACGCCGACTCGCGAATCGACTTGCCACCATGCCGCAAGTCCCGCGCAAACTCAACAATCAGAATCGCGTTCTTACTTGCCAAAGCGATGATCAACACAATCCCAATCTGCACATATGTATTGTTCTCCATGCCAAGCAGCCACACCAAAGCGACCGTTCCAAGCAACCCCAACGGAACAACCAAAATCACCGACAGCGGCAACAGCCAACTCTCGTAAAGAAACGCCAGCACCAAATACACCAGCAAGACAGCCAACAGAAAGATCGCAAACTCGCCACCGGTCGCTTCACTTTCCTGTCGTGAGACACCGCTCCATTCATATCCCATCGAACTCGACAGCGACTGATCCGCAAACGAATCCATCAACGCGAGCGCCTCTCCAGAACTCCGGCCTGGCGCGGCTGAACCGGTAATCGTCGCCGAGGGATACAAATTGAATCGTCGAATGATCTGCGGACCATAGGCATCCTGCATCGTCACCAAACTCTGCAACGAAACCATCTGACCTTCGTCGTTGCGAACCTTCAATCGTCGCACGCTATCAACACTGTTTCGATACGGCGCATCCGCTTGCAAAGTCACTCGATAAGTTCGCCCGAATTTGTTGAAGTCGTTGACGTAAGCAGATCCAAGCGCCGCTTGCAAAGTGCTGAACACATCCCCCAGCGGTACACCCATGCTCAATACTTTCGCGCGATCCACGTCCGCGAACAGTTGCGGCACTCCAGGGCGGAATGAAGTGTTCACGCGCGCAAGAGCAGGGTTCTGATTGGCTTTCGTGATCATCTCCTGCACTGCCGCTTGCAACTGCTCGCGACCGACTCCTCCGCGATCTTGAACTTCCATTTCAAATCCACCGCTGACGCCCAAGCCCTGAATCGCTGGCGGTGTAATCACCAAAATAAACGCGTCTTTAATCTCACCAAACCGCTGCATCAAAGTGCCGACCAAACGGGGCTGCTGCAATTCGGGTGTGGTTCGATCCTCCCAATCCTTTAGCCGAATAAACATCGTTGCGGCGTTGGACGACTGACTGCCTTCTAACAAAGAAAGACCGCCAAGCGTAAACCAAGTTTCAACGCCTTCGACGTCCGCCAAGGTCTTGTTCATCTGTTCGATCACGTCGCGTGTTCGCTCTTGCGAGGCTGCGTCGGGCAACTGAATCGCAGTTATCAAATAACCCTGATCTTCAGTCGGCAGAAAGCCGGTCGGCAACACCGAGTACCACCACACGGTTCCGCCAACGGTCAATACAAATACAACCAACACCGCATACCAAACTCGCAGCAAGCCGCGAACGATAGCGACATAGCCACCTTCGACCCAACTGAACGCAGTGTTGAACCATCGCGCAAGGAAGAACTTCTTTTCCTTCGGCGGCTTCAACCAGCTTGCGCACTGTGCCGGCTTCAGCGTCAACGCATTTACAGCGCTCAACAAAGCCGTGAATGCAATCGTCAATGCGAATTGACGATACAGTTGTCCCGTCACTCCGCTCAAAAACGTCGTTGGAATAAACACAGCCATCAACACGGCCGTGATACCAATGATCGGTCCTGTCACTTCGCGCATCGCCAATCGAGTTGCTTCGACCGGCGGCTTGCCTCGCTCCACGTGATGCGCCGCGTTCTCGACAATCACAATCGCATCATCGACCACAATTCCAATCGCCAGCACGATCCCGAACAATGTCAGCAAGTTAACGGAGAAACCGATCAATGGCATGATGGCAAACGCACCAATGATGGTCACTGGAACTGTCGTCGCAGGAATCAAAACCGCTCGCCAATCCTGCAGAAACACCAGAATAACAATTAACACCAGCGCGCCGGCTTCAAGCAACGTTTTGTAGACTTCATGAATCGCCGCTGAAACGAACACCGTAATATCGAACGGGATGTCGTACTCCATCCCTCGCGGGAACGATTCGCTGAGCCGATCCATGGCCTCCCGAACTCGATCGGCAACCGCCAGAGCATTAGCACCAGGCAACTGATAGATCAGCACGCTAGCCGAATCGATGCCGCCGCGCTGAGCGAAACTGTCGTACGACTGCGCACCAAGCTCTACCCTCGCCACGTCGCGCAAGTAAGTTAAACTCCCGTCATCTCCGAATTTTACAATGATGTTCTCAAACTCTTCAGGCGTCGTTAATCGCCCCAGCGCTGTCACCGTCAATTGAAAATCGCCAACGCCTGCCATCGGTGGCTGACCAATTTGACCCGCTGCAACTTGCACATTCTGTTGTCGCAGTTGTACGAGCAAATCTTGAAACGTCAGCCCGCGGGCATCCAACCGAGTTGGATCGACCCAGATACGCATGCTGTACGCGCCGCTGCCGCTCACCGTAACTTCACCCACACCATCCACACGACTCAGTTCATCTCGCAAGCGAAGACTCGCGTAGTTTGACAAATAGAGACTATCAAACGTCTTATCAGGCGAAGTTAACGAAGCAACTAACAGGATGCTCGTCGATTGCTTCTTGACACTGATGCCCAGTTGACGCACTTCAGTCGGAAGCAGCGGTTCAGCTAACGAAACACGGTTCTGTACGAGCACCTGCGCGGTATCCAAATCGGTACCAACTTCAAAAGTCACCGTCAGCGAATACGCACCATTGGACGACGACGTTGACGACATGTACAGCATCCGTTCCACGCCGTTGATCTGCTGCTCCAATGGTGCTGCGACCGTGTCGGTAACCACTTGCGCGTTCGCACCCGGATAAGTCGCTGTAACTTGAATCGTCGGCGGCGTGATGTTTGGATAGCGTTCGACAGGCAACACCTGCAGCGCCACAATACCCAGTATCATCGTGATGATCGCGATCACGTTAGCTGCAATCGGACGACGAATGAAGAAGTCAGATATCAAGGGGCAACCCCTTCCGCCGTTTCTGTTGCAGCGTTCTTATCTGCCGCGGTGCTTTCCTGCTTGCGAATAGGTTTCACCAGCACACCCGGTCGCACCTTTTGAAGCCCCGACACAATGACGCTATCCTCAGCGGTGATACCCTGCGTCATTACCGTCATCCCATCGCGTTCGGTACCGACCTCCACAGCGCGCCGCTGCGCTTTGTTTTGATCATCGACCACCATCAGAAATCGTCCCTGCTGGTCCATTCCCAAAGCCCGTGTCGGCACTAATAAGGCTTGATACACTGCAGTGAAGGGAATCTTCACGCGGGCAAACAACCCAGGAGACAGTGAATTGTCAGCGTTAGGAAACGTGCCTCGAATGCGAGTGTTACCAGTCTCAGGATCCGTCTGGTTGTCAACGAAGTTAATGTAGCCCCGATGCTCGAACTGTTTCTCATTGGCCAATGCCATCGATATTTCAATATCAGAGTCTCGCGCGCTTTGAACTGAACCAGTGCGAATGCGGCGGCGATAATCGAGCAACGATTCTTCGTCGACATCAAAGTAGACATACACCGGGTCCGTCGAAACGACCGTTGTAAGAATCGTTGTATCCGCCACCACTAAATTACCGCGTGTCACCAACGCTTCGCCCACTATTCCGTTAATCGGCGAGAGGACTTTCGTAAATTTCAGGTCTAACTCAACGCGATCTCTAGCGGCTTTCAAATTGTCCACTTGCGCCTTTGATTCTTCCCTCGCTGCCAACGCAGAATCCACCTCCGCTTGACTGATAGAATTCGTTGTTCTCAGTTGACTTAGTCGCGCGTAATCTTTTTCATTTCTAGTCAAAGTAGCTTGCGCGGCTGCGATGCTGGCCGTCGCTTCTTTGATCGCAAGTTCATACGGCTCGGGGTCGATCAGAAACAGCAAAGCACCTTGCTCAACGGGCTTTCCCTCTTTGACTTGAACATGTTCATTCTCGACCGAACCCTGCTTCGTACGCGGCGTCTCAAGAATATAGCCACTGACGCGCGAACGAATTTCAACACTGTCCACCGCCGCTGTTCGACCTGTGTACTCGCGATAGTCCACAATCGATTCCATGACAGGTCGCTCAACATCTACCTCGACGGGCGGAGGGCCATCTCCAGCACCTGGGACGCCAGGTCCCGACTCCTTACCGCAGCCGCCTGAGATCGCCAGCACTAGTCCTACCACTAATCCAATGGCGAGTTGGAAGCTCGGACGCCACGCCGGTTGCTTATCGGCCAAGCTCCTCGCGGAACGACTTCGGTTGTCAATTGATCGCATCTAGTTGGTCTACTGGATTCAAAGTACTTGGAAGCTTGGTGTTTCGCCACGCTCGCTGAACGATGTCCATACAGAAGCAACTCATGGGCCAACGAAGCACGTCAGCGCTAACGATCATTCGCCCTCAACGATCATCGTTCCGTTCATTACCATCCAGTGGCCTGGGAATGTGCATAAGTACGGATACCTGCCGGGCTGCTCAGGCACGCGAAATTGAATCGTCGTTTCCTGCTTGCCGTCCACTATGTCGGTGAAGCAAACGACGTCACTGGATTGTGGAACATAATGACGAATCAACGCCTCAGGGTCTGCGACCATTTTGTTCGCCTCGGCACCAATCGATTGCAACCTATCGGGACGAATCAACACCCAGTTATGCGGCACGACATCAGGGTTCTTAAATACCAGTTTGATCGCTTCACCCGCTTTAACACGAATTTCACGAATGTCATAGGACAGGTTCTGCCCTGCAGCGATGCGCAATTCCCTCGCACCAGCGATGTTGTGGCGCCATGGATTCGGGACTCGTTTAGTCGCCATCAGCATGTCTTGGTCCAGCGGATGCGCTAGCGACTTTTCAACCAACGGTCGCGCACCATCGAAATCGGTTCGCGGCGTATCGAGTTGGTTGCAAGTGGCAAACATATCGATACGATTGTTCGCGGATGTAGCAATCTGTAAGTGCAACTGATTGCATAGCACCAGTTCTGGAATCTCCAGGAACAGAGTGTGTCCATCTCCGACGACATGCGCCGAAGCTATCTCGAATCGATCGTGACCGCGCGTTCCGTAGTGCAGCGCCGAATATTCCATCGACCCATAAGCCGCGCTGTAGCGATAGTTCCAAGCCTGCGCGAAGTGCTCGTTCGCTTGCTCGACAAATTTGCGATCTAACTTTGAAGGAAATTGCACCGCGACTCCATTCGAATGCACGTGAAAGCCTATCGGAATTTGAACTGCATCACCCGTGTATCGCACTCGCTGAAAACAGCCTTGATCCGTCGAGTAATTTCCCCAGCCGTTCATGCCACTGACATACAGTTGCCCATCCACCGGCGAGAAACGACCCCGATGCGCGCCCGATGCGAACTCGCCTTGCAACTGCACCACAGCTCCTTGCAACTGGTCACCCACTCGATCGCGCAGCAGCAAAAAGTGCGAACCCGTTCCGAATGACAAATGGACCATATTGCCTTTCAGCGGTCCCCAACGATCGCTAGCGATATACACTTGCCCACCCGCTGAATTGTCCAGTCCGCGCGGCAAGTAGACCAACGGCAACTCAGGCCGCGTGACTGGCCGCTTCGCAAACTTCGCTCCGCGATAACCATAGAACGGAACATCATCGCGCTTCGAATCCACCGCACAAATCATCGACGCTGGAGTCCATTCACCTTCCGAACAAGGCACCGTCACCACACCATCAGGATAGATCCCCAAACCATCCGCATTGCGAAACCCTTCGGCGATCACTTTCGCTTCGGAACCATCGCGACTGATTCGTACCAATCCTTGGTTACCGGACGCAGTATAGAAGTTTCCCTCCGCATCGCGTTCCAAGCCACAGATGTAGTCATGCCCCGAAGGTGAAGTCTCAAACGCGTTTGAGTAACACTCATAAAAGTCCGCTTCACCATCGTTGTTCAAGTCATGCAAGCGCGTCAGTTGATTGCGGCACTGCACGAAGATCCCGTCTTCGTCAATCTTGACCCCCAAAGCATGATGCAATCCAGAAGCAAACCGCTGCCAAGTTGCTTTCTCGCTTTGCAATCCCGACACATGCCACACATCGCCCTGCATCGTCGCCACTAGCGCAGAACCGTCCGGCAAAAAATCATGAGCTCCGATGTACATCGGCGCATGCCAAGGATTGTCGAGCGGCAACTCAATCGTATCGATCGCATACGGTCGTTGGTCGCCCAGCCGAATCGCTGTCTCTAAGCTTACCTTCGATAGCGACGTCGCTTTCTCTAGCTCGTTTCGCAACGAGTGCTTGTCGCGTGGCGCAAGCTCGCGCACAAACTGTCCGTCCTTCGCCCACGGTGCATCGAGGTACTCAGTATCTCCGACGCGATAAGCAAACACCGTTCGCTTGCCGACACGATAATAACCGTGATACACAAAGGGCTCTTTGGGCGTCGATATATCAGGCTTCGCAAGCAACGGACCATTCGGAGTCATGCCACTTACAAATCCATGTCGCACACTCGAGAACTTGAGAAACTCGCCGCTCCACGCCGCTGGATAAGTTAACGTGTCCGGATCAAAGCACGCGAACACTTCGTTGTCATCGCCCAACTGCAGGCAAACACCACGCGCCACCGTGAGATTATTGGGCCCCGTGAACACGCCGCACTGCACACTTCCCAATTGAGTTTGATTCCACTCATCGCTGGCCCAAGTTGGTTCTGATTGAATCCCCCAGTGCCCGAACTCGCCGCCGTCCAGTCCAGGAAAGTCCATCAGCAATCGTTGGTCGCGGTCCTGCAAGCGGAAGTGATTCGCTTCTTTCGTATAGAAATCGTACAGCCGCTCGCGATTGATCGGAGCTTTCCAGTTCGGCCAAGCTTCTTCGTTCAGCGGCTTGCGATCAAACTCAAACGTTGCAGGATCATGCGCCTGCGCATGCTGCAAAACCGACTCAGCCAACTCAGCTCGCAAGCTTTCGTGATGCCCCAGATCCGTAAGAAAGCTGACCAAGTCCGCGATCTGCTCTTCACTCCAAGCGTTCGCCAATCCTTCGGGCATCAGCGATGGCACGTGCTTGCGATCTTCGATGTCGTCTTTCGCCACCGATAGGCGAGCGCCCGTGGCAGGATCGACAATGACAACTTGCTGCTCATCATCCGCCTGCACATAGCCTCGAAGCACTTCACCATCGCTCGTCAAGATTTGTGTCACGCGATACTTATCTTCAACCATTCGATTCGGCCATAACACCGATTCAACGAGTTGTTCTGCTGTTCGCAACTTTCCGATCGACGTCAGATCGGGACCAACGCTACCTCCTAAGCTCCCAACTTTGTGACACGACACACACGCCGACTTGGCAGATGCAAACAAAGCAACGCCACGCGCCGCGTTGCCTCGCGACTTAGCGCTCGCCGTTAAAATCGTGACATCGTCAGCATTGAACTCAACAAACTGCCTCGCAGGATTCGGCTGGGCATTGTTCGACTGCGGGGGTGCCAACTCCCAAGTGCGATACTTCAGTTGCTTCGCGGGCGATTTCCCATCCAACTGCGGCAGCAACCAATCGAGTCCGTCGAGGTTGTCTTGCAATCGCGCTTCGGCATCATGGTCGGTGTGGTTCAAAATGCCGATCGGACCGCTGTAACCGCTCGCGCGCACCACTTCCAACAAACGCTTATCGAGACTCCCCGCGCCGATCGGAACAATCTTTTGATCGATCTGATCACCTTTGGGAACCATGCCGTTCAAGTTCAACGCGTACAAATGCGGCTTCATCTTCGCCAACAATTCCGCAAACCGTTCCACATGTTCGTGACCGTGATGTTGGTTGTAAACGATCCCAACGTTTGGCATTTTGAGTTTGTCGATGATCGCCAGTTGGTTCTCCGGTTCGCCGAACCAACCTCCATGGTTGTACAAGCCGACGCTACAGCCGATCTTTGCCGCAGCTTCAGCGATCGGTCGAATGCGGTCTGCTTCCGCCGCCACTCGCTCTGCGTGTTCTTCAGGCGTTTGTGTTGGAGCACCGCCGCCAGTTACCCACAGTTGCGTTTGAACCTTGTGTTTCTCAAGCACGCTCAGAATCAACTTCGCTTCGTCATTCAACTGAGTCGGAAACCACCAAGCGAGCAACTTGATGTTGTGTTTCTTTAGCTGTTCGAGTTCTTCGTCGAAGCTGGGTATATGTTCCGTGCGATAATCGTAAGCCAACTGATGTATCCCCAGCTTCACTAACATCTCCGCACGTTGTTGCGGCGACCGATGTTGGCTGTCGAACGGAACAATGCACCAAGCGACTAAGTTCTCGCGACGAAAGACGTTCTGTTGCGCCATCGCCGGCTCGCACAGATTAATGCAAGCGCTCAAGGCGACAAAGATCAGTGTCAGAAACCTTGCCCAAAAGGTGGACGCAAACAACAAGCTTCGCATGGTAGGTTCTTTGCTGGAGGGAGCAAACGTAAAGTGTCGGGAGGGTGACGCGACACGAGAAACCAAACTTACTCGCGCCGCGGCTCGAATTATATTCGAACACCAGCCGCGATGCTCCCACGTTAACTGCTCGAACAGCATTTATGGCTTGCGTGTCACTTGGGCTTCAACATCGCGAGAACATCTTCGTGCACCAACGAATTGCTGCCGACGCCATCGCCACCGAACACCGTCGACTCACCCGACCAACTCGTAAACTTACCGCCCGCTTCTTCAACGACCGGTTGCACAGCAGCCAGGTCCCATGGGTTGGCAATCGGATCGACCATCACTTCAGCTCTACCAGTGGCCACCAGCAAGTATCCATAACCATCGCCCCAAGTGCGGCTGATGTACGCGGCTTGCTCCAACTGGCGATAGCCCTCCCCTGCCCCGCGTTTCCCGAACGAATCGAATTGCGTCGTAACAAACAATCCTTCAGCCAACTTGCGCGATGAAACGTGACACCGCGCCGGAACACTCCCACGAATCGAATGCCACGCACCCGTCCCTTGCGCTGCGAATACAATTTCATCCAGTGCCGGAATATAGATCACCCCACCCAAACATTCGCGATTACGCACGATTCCGATCAACGTCGAATAGATCGGCACACCGGAAATGAAACTTTTCGTCCCATCGATCGGATCGACAATCCATTGATACTCAGTAGTCCCAGCGTGCGTACCGAACTCCTCGCCCAAGATTGCGTCATCTGGAAACCGCTGACTGAGCTCTTGGCGGATCAGTTGTTCAGCCTGTTTGTCAGCGATTGTGACCGGCGAATCATCGCCCTTGCGTTCCACGTCCACACCGCTGGTTTGGAAGTACTTGAGCGTCAGAGAGCCGCCTAACTTGGCAAGTTCGACGGCGCAGGCGAGCCGACCTTCGAGGCATGAAATAAGTTGTTCTGAAAGCTGCATATTTTTGACTCAAGTATTGAACGGAAGGAACCGCGACTCAGTAATCGTCGCTTGACCAATGTAGTCGCTTGGCTGCTAACATAGTGCAGGTGCAGAAACCTGCCAACGGTCCCCGAAGGTGACTTCGAAAGTGACTTCTAGGCTAGCCACCCAAACAAACTAAATCTGCTATAGTCTTCGCATTAATAAATGGTCGATGATATGCGGGAGACCGGAACACTTTGAAAACGATGATCTTGTGTGGCGGACAAGGTACGCGTATGCGCGAAGAAACGGAGTTCCGTCCCAAGCCGCTGGTCGAGATTGGCGGCAAACCGATTTTGTGGCACATCATGAAGATGTATGCCCACTACGGCTTCGCCGACTTCGTGATGTGTTTGGGCTATCGCGGCTCGATGATTAAAGAGTACTTCCTCAGCTACGAAGCGATGAATCACGACTTCACGCTATCGCTTGGAAGCACGCAAGCGATCGAATTGCACGGACGATCGGAAGAATCTTTCAACGTTACGCTCGCCGAAACTGGCCTCGCTACAATGACCGGCGGCCGAGTTCAACGTGCGGCAAGGTATCTCCAAAACGACGATTGTTTCATGCTGACCTACGGCGATGGAGTCGCTGATGTCGACTTGCGAAAGTTAGTCGCCTTTCACAAGCAGCACGGTAAATTGGCGACCGTGACTGTCGTCCGTCCTACCTCACGCTTTGGCATGTTGGACGTTGCCAACAGCGGACTTGTAACACAATTCGCCGAGAAGCCGCAAAGTCTAAACTGGGCGAGCGCCGGCTTCTTCGTTCTCGATCGACGCGTGCTCGAGTTGCTCGATGGCGACGAATGCGTATTCGAAACTGGGCCTTTGGAAAGATTGGTCGCTGATCAGCAGTTGGTCGCCTACCGACATGACGGCTTCTTTTTTGCCATGGACACTTATCGCGAGTATCTCTTCTTAAATCAGTTATGGGACAGCAATCAAGCTCCCTGGAAAAGTTGGTGAAGCATGTTCGAAGAGGCTTTTCGCGGCCGACGTGTTTTTATAACTGGCCATACCGGTTTTAAAGGCGCTTGGCTGACACAATGGTTGCTGAAGCTGGGTGCCGAAGTCTGTGGTTACTCATCCGATGTACCTACTCTCCCCGCTCTCTATTATTTCCTATCGTTGAAAGAGAAGATCCGCGATGTGCGCGGCGACATTCGCGACGGCCACAGGTTGGTCAAGGAACTAACTGAGTGGAAACCGGATTTTGTATTTCACTTAGCCGCGCAAGCACTGGTGCGACCTTCGTACAACAAGCCGCTGGATACATTCGACATCAACACTATGGGCACACTTCAGTTGCTCGAAGCGCTTCGCACCACTGCACAACCGTGTGTCGCAGTTGTCGTGACCAGCGACAAGTGTTATGAAAATCAGGAACGATCGGAAGGCTACACCGAACTTGATCGCTTGGGCGGACTCGATCCTTACAGTTGCAGCAAAGCGATGTGCGAGCTCGCCGTAACGACCTATCGTCACGCTTACTTCAGCGATGGCCCAGTCCGACTAGCGACCGCCCGCGCGGGGAACGTAATCGGTGGCGGCGATTGGGCTGAAGATCGTATCGTGCCCGATTGCATCCGAGCTCTACAAAGTTCAAAGGACGTTGCCGTTCGAAACCCAAACGCAACGCGACCGTGGCAACACGTGCTGGAACCATTGTCTGGTTACTTGACGCTCGCTGCGCACTTGTCCGCCGCTGACACCCCGGCACGCAAAGCCGAACTGTGCAGTGCTTTTAATTTCGGCCCTTCACAAAACTCCGAGAAGACCGTTCAGCAACTGGTCGAATTGCTCCTGTCGCAATGGCCCTTGAAAGCCGGACCAGCCAAATGGATCAACCACACCGATCCCAACGCTCCGCACGAATCGAAGATGCTCAGCTTGAACACCGCTAAAGCACAACAGACGCTAAACTGGAAATGCCGCTGGGATTTCGAGAAAACAGTTACGGAAACCGTTCAGTGGTATCGCGAGGTCCATGGTGCAGGCAACGCTCTTCAAGTAACCTTGCGACAGATCGAAGATTTCGAACAGTCAGTTTAATTGCTTCACAGTTGACCGTTCACCAATGGAACAGAGGCAACGCTCGACCGTTCAACGCAACACGATGCCTAGATCGAATGACCAATGAGACCGAACCACAACATCCCCAACGGCCCAGTGACATGTTGCCAAATTTGCGGTAACGAAGATCTGCGTATGGTCATCGATCTAGGATTTCAACCGCTGTGCGATACGCTGTTGTCAGCCGCTGAGTTGCATCAACCAGAAACAACGTATCCGCTCAGCCAACTGTGGTGCCCTAACTGCACCCTCTCTCAAATGGGTTTCGTCGTTCCTGGTGAAGTGGTCTACCATCCAGATTATCCGTACCGCACTGGCGTAACGCGTGAACTCGCTGAGTACCAAGACGCAATGGCCGCGTCGATCGTTGATGAACTGAAACTGCAACCCAGTGACTTAGTCGTCGACGTCGGATGCAACGACGGAACACTGTTGTCCAGCTTCCGCAATCGATCCGTTCGAGTCGCAGGAGTTGAACCAACCGGAATCGCGAAGTACGCGCGCGAATCCGGAATCGATACCGTTCAAGCTCCCTTTGATCCCGCCGTCGCTCGTCAAATTGTCGAGACTCATGGACAAGCGAAAGTGGTTACCGCGACCAATGTGTTCGCTCACATGGCCGCTCTCGGCGATGTCGTCGAAGGTCTAGAAATCCTCGTTGCGAACGATGGTTACTTCATTCTGGAAAATCATTACCTCGAACCCATCATGGAACGTTTGCAGTTCGACACGATCTACCATGAACATGTGCGAACGTACTCGCTGCGGTCGCTCGTGGTGCTGTTCGATTACTACGATTTCAAAGTGGTTCATGCGGAGAAAGTCAGTCGCTACGGCGGCAATATTCGCGTTTATGTAGCCAAAGGCAAGAACGTCGCACGCCGCGATAGCGTGGACAAGATTCTCGCCGATGAAGCCAAGCATTTCACCGATCCTGCATACTACGAACGATTTCGCTTGCGGTCGTTTCAGTTGAAGAACGAATTGCTTGAGCTGGCGCTACGCTGCCATCGCGAAGGCCACACACTCATCGGCAATTCATGTCCCGGTCGATGCAGCACGCTCTTGAATTTTGCGGGCATCGGACCTGACCTGATGCCCTACATCGCTGAACAGCCGACATCGCTCAAGCTCGGCAAATTTCTGCCCGGTAAACGCATTCCAATCGTTAACAACCAGCGGCTGATCGACGAGCAACCGCAGAACGTGCTGCTGCTCGCTTGGCATTTCGCTCAGCCGATCGCGGAACAGTTGCGAGCTCGCGGTTCCAAATCGACTTTCTTTGTGCCGATGCCCGAAGTGAAAGTGCTGGATGTCTAGCGAACCGCAGCAAGCGAAGTTTCCATTACGCCGCGTCGCACTCTACGGTGGTGGACGGTGGTCGAGAGTTCTCTTGCCTGTTACGCAGTCGCTGTTAGTCGAAGATGCGGAAATCGCTTGGGTAACCGATCACAATCGCGAAGTCGCTCAGCGTTGGTTGGCCGAAAAAAACATAGAACGCGTTACGCTCTACTCAACATCTGATTTCAACCGAAAATTCACCGCACCAGCCGACGACTCTGCACCGAAGATTCAATGCGCTATCGTCGCGACCAGTCCCCCGCAACACGCCGCGCTGACTCGAGCACTACTCCAACATCGCGTGCCAACTTTCTGCGAGAAACCGCTCACCCTTGACTTTGAACAAGCCAACGCGCTGCAGCAACTCGCCAGCGAATATCATTGCCCGCTCGGCGTGAATCTTGAAATGCATTTCGCTAGCTTCATCGAGGACTTCGCGACGCGGCTGCATGAGCGTCCCATGAATGCGCAACCAATTCGAACACTCGACGTCGCTTGGACAGATCCCTGGACAGACGTTCGCTATGGCGAAATCAAAATAGGCGATGTCTACACAAACATCGTCGATGACATGTGGCCGCATTGCTGGAGTCTGCTGCGCCGAATTCGACCCAGCGGCTCCGTGACTGCAATCGATGGAGTGAATTACAATCCGGTCGATGGTCAAGTCGATATCACTTTGCGTTTCGATGACATCGCTACACGGCTCTCGCTTGGTCGGCGCGCCAATCATCGCTTGCGACGAGTCAACGTGAACCGCGGCGAAGCCATTTTGGACTTCAGCAGCGAACCGGGCACCAGTGAAATCAATGGCCAGCGTGTCGACAATGCGTGGCGAGGCTCGCGACCACTAACACGCTCGCTAGCTTCGTTCTTCGAAGTCGTTCAGCGTCCCGAGTTGATCAACATGTGGCCGCTTTCTGCATCCGCTTGCCTCGACTCCGTAAGATCAGCTCAAGCAATCGCCAGTCAACTCCAAAGTCAACAGCGCGCTCTGCTCGATCGATTTTGCACCAGCGGAATCGATACCACGAACCCGTCTCATCGCAATCTTGTCGTCGATTTGCTGCTCCCAGAGTATGCTGCAAAGGATCGCCGCTGGTCCGTTGCGACTCACGCAGAACAAGTTGCCTTTGTGACGCATGTTTGTGAAGCACAAGGCTTGCGCCGGAATAGCGGTAAATGAAAACAGCTCGAAAGCGAATCCGCTAAATGGCAGCTCTTGAACAAAGCGATGCACCGAACTCGTGGCTTGCAAGAATTAGTCAGCGATTGCAATTGGATCGACCGCTGTTGTTTGCATTGGCCGCCAAAAGCTGGCAAGCCATCTCCGGCCCGATCACATTGATCCTCGTCATCAGCGCCTTCTCAGTTTCCGAACGCGGCGTTTACTACGGGCTCGTGAACATCATCGGCATTCAAGCGATCTTTGAGCTTGGATTGTTGAACGTGCTGATCAGCCAAGCGGGAAACGAAGCGGCGAAGATTAACAAGAAGAACAACTCTGCCGATCACGAGAATCAACTCGCTGCGCAGCGTATGGCTTTACTAATCACAGGCTCGTGGCAATGGTTCCTGATGGCTGCATTTTTATTCGTGCTCGCTGGACTAGGCTTCGGATGGTTGTCGCTCGCTTCCGTCGAAACACAGTTGAACTGGTGGTTACCGCTAGCGGTCGTGATTCCGATCGCTGGAATGTCGATTGCGTTAGCTCCAGCGCTCGCCATCCTGGAGGGGGCCGGCTATCGCGACTCCATCTACTCGTTTCGCCTTCTGCAGATCGTTACCGGCAGCGTCGTCGTTTGGATTGCACTCGCCGCTGGGTTGGGATTGTGGACGATCGTCTTGGCTACAATTGTGCAGACAGCTTGGATGAGCTACGTAGTGTATGTTCGGCACAGAGATTTTTTCACGAGCTTCCGGGCGCTGCCACTTCCGAACGATGGCTTCTCATGGTCGCGCGATGTGGTACCAATGCAATGGCGAGTCGCAGCGATCAGCGTTGCGCATTACTTGGCGAGTCAATTGTTCGTCTTAGTCGTCCTTGGTCGGGAAGCAGCGGAAGCTGCGACCGACGCAGGACGCTTAGGTCCGACCCTGACCATCACCACCGCCATTCAGATGCTCGCGCTGACTTGGGTACAAACCAAGTTCTCATTGGTGTCAGCTCATCACGGCGCTGGCGAGCGTGAACAAGCAGGTACGATGTGGCGACAAACGGCTTTGATCTCGACCGCACTTCTCTGCTTAGCTTTGGGAACCTTGATTCTGCTGATTACGATCCTACCTTGGTTCGGCCGCGGATGGGAACTGAACTTCGTTCTGCCATGGCAACTCGCTGTGCTCAGCGTCGGCTTGATCGCAAATCACTTGCTGGCCCTGCAAAGTTTCTACGTCATGGCGCGACGCGCCAACCCGTTTTGGATCCCGTCGGTCGTGGGGCTCTTGATAACAGCCGCCGCGGTCTGGACCTTCGGTCGCATGTACTCCACCAGCGGCCTGGTTGTCGCTTACGCCGTAACGACTGGCGCGATTGCACTGCCGTTGCATACGTGGGCCTACATCCGATTCCGCCGCGAAAAATAGAGCTGATAGTGTGGCAATTGATACAAGCGGACTAAAGCAACTTAGTTAACCGCAAGTGCAACTCCGCCAGCCGCACTAGCGTCGAATTGCCGGTGGCCCGCAATTAATCTGAGACAATCGATCACCGCAAGTTTTTCGTTTTACTGCGCCGAAACCGTTGCTCCAGCAGAACAACAGACTTCATTCATGCTTACAGTTCGACTTTTCCTGGTCATCCTCGTCACCCTGTTGTGCCGGGAAATCTGCTGGCGCGGCGAAGTAGCGATCGGATCATTTCAAGCTTGGTTGAACATCATTGCAGTCTGCATCGCCTTCGGAGCGATTGCAAAAGTGCTGTGCATTTATGTGCTGCGAAAATCGGGAGCCTTCGACGATCAATGGCAACCCTATTGGATGCGCGGCACCAACGAACGCTGGTCCATTGTGCGTCAATCGTTGGAATCCCTTTGGGTGCTGTGTCTTCCCGCGACGTTGTTACTCACCAACTGGGGACCATGGATCAAACAGCTTGATGAACTCGGTATGCTACAAAGCGTTTCGCTCGTGCTCTGGTTTGTTCCAAGTCTTGCAGCATTGATAATCCTCGAACTGACAACTTCGCAGATGGAAGTCTTTGTACAGAATCGCAAGACCGCCACGAGCGATCAGTTGCAATTCGTTATGACCCCAAATTATCAAGGTGTCGAACGCCGTAGACACTTGATTCAAGTACTCGATACAGCAAGTTTTCAAAACACAGCGCATCTGCAAAACACAGCACATCCGCAAAACAACCTGATGCATCCGGCGCCCTCGGATCGCCTTGTCAAGATTCTCAGCACGCGTATCCGCTTAGGCGGAACATCCAACGTCATGGCTTGTTTGCTGCCGGTTCTCTTGATCGCAGCCGCAGGCGATGGCTTGAGGCTATTGCAAGTTGATTTGCCAGAGTCGATTCAGTCATTGATCGCCAGCTTCATTGGATTGGGCGCAGTCGCTCTCTTCATGCCTCAGTGCTTGAGCCGCTGGATGGGCGTTAAAAAGTTAACCCCAGGACCGTTACGCGATCGCATCGATGCTCATTGTCGCACTGTGGGAGTCACCGCCGCGCCGATGTGGGTGCCCAGTGACGGTCGATGGGCGGGAGCCGCAGTGGTTGGCTGGCTACCAGGATTCCGCCAACTCTGGCTGGGGGACGCATTGGTTCAACAACTTAGTCACGAAGAAGTCGACATGGTTGTGATGCATGAGCTAGCTCACGTTAAGCGAAAACACTTCCTGTGGCGTTTGATTCCCGTGCTAGCTGCTTGTGCAATTGGAATTACCACCGTCTCGCTGTTCTCCGCGACATCCAGTTATGCACCCGACGACAGTTACCTGCAACTGATTGGCCAAACGTCCGGCATGTTGCTAGCCAGTGCCGTGATGTTGTTCGGTATCGGTTACTGGAGCCGCCTGTGCGAACTCGATGCAGATCGTACCGCCTGCAAACTCGCAATCGATGCGTGCCCATGGGCCGAAGGCAATCCAGCCACCGCCGCAGCCGCGCTTGCTCGCTCACTCGAAAAACTGCACACCGATGCAGCTCACAAAGATCGCGCAACTTGGCTCCATCCCGGCCTCGCGCAAAGAACCCGCAATCTAACGCACTGTTACGATGCGGATAATGTTACAGGCTTAGCAAGTACGCTTTCAACAGCTCAAGTTCCTGCTGTTCAAAGTCCCCATTCATCGTCGGATGATTGCGTAGTACATCGTCCAACGACTTGAAGCGACCATCGTGAAAAAAGGCTCGCCTCAGTTTCAATCGCGATAGCGCAGGCGGATTGAATTTCCGCAAGCCATACTCATCGCTCACCCCCACATCGTAAACTGCGGCGGATGTAAAGCGATTCTCAGGATCGTGACACTTCGAGCACTCACGCGATTGAAAGACGGCTGCCCCCAAGTTGCACTTCGTCATCGTTGCGATCCCTCCGTCGATTGTGATCTTGCGATTCGAGAAATGCGATTAAGCTCGCGGTAATGTCATGCTCGTCCGTCTCCTCGCCCTCCTTCGCGTCGCGACGCATCGTTGAATGAAGTGTCGAATCGATCTGCTCAGCAAGGCTCTTCTTACTTCCGTCCCAACCCCAGGGACCAGTGGCGGTAACATCGAATAGCGAAGGAACGCGTTTTGCGTTTCCAAATCGGCCATCGCCAAGTGTGTCCACCACCAAGTCCGGCGTGAAGCCATCGATGTGACAACTGCTGCACGACATCCAACCATCGTGCGACAGCCGCCCCGAATAAAAATCGCGTTCGCCCTGCTCCGCTGGCAGAATTTCCGTGCGCCGCGTGCCCAACGTTCCGACTACATCTAGTCCGTCCGCCACACGCAGCATCGAAACACTATCGTCCAGCTCATTCATGCAAAGCAATCGCTCGAAGCCGACCTGCACAAGCTTCGTGGGCTTTGCACCAACACTGACAAACTGAAACGAATGACTGCCCAGTCGCCCGAGCGCGACCTCATCCGTCCCTGCAATCGCGACTGCCAAACGACCATCACTCCATGTGACAATGCTCGAAGGATCCGCGCATCCGTGTCCAGGCTTGCCAAGTCGATACTGCCGAGCCGTCGAAGCAAGCTTGTCACTGCTTTGGAGCAGACTAGGCAACGGGATCTGCGTTATCAAGTTCTGCATCAAAGTCCCCCAGTGAACATCATCGAAACTTGTTTCGGCGATCTTGCTCAACCGCTGATGCGTCAACAAAACGCTATTCGACGCATGATCGCAAACCAAGCCACCGATATGATGGCCGTTGATTTGATGGCTTGCGATAACTGTCCCTGTCTTCGCATCGACTACCGCCAGGCTACCGCCGAGAGCATCGGCTATTAAGAACTGAGTTTCATCGATGCAAACAATCTCCTTGGGCGGAAAATCCAGCGGGACGCGAGTCATCATGCTCTTTGAATGCAACCCATCTGCATCCAACCGAACAATCAGAACACTCTGATCCCAAGTCGATGTGATTGCTGCATAGTTGCCGCCGGTATCACCTCCATTGATGGCAAGCTTCGCAGGTTGGCTTGCAATCGAAACTGACTTCGTTTCTCGGCGGCTCTCATCACAATAAACTTGCAACAGCGAAGCAGGCTCAGCCGTGATGGCCAACAAACTTGAATCAGCTTGCAGCCAAACCATATCCACAACCGGAGCTGGAACGTGCAACTCGCGATTTCTGTTTCGTTCCAGATTGGTTGAAATCAACGTCGCGTTCGTCGCACTGGCAATCAAAACGTGCGATCCATCCGAGGTAGCCAATACCGCAGACGGCCGCCGCAATTGCAACTCGCCAGTCGATGAATCCTCCGCCCGTGCAACTTGTGACTGAAACGCAATCCAAGTACCGCTTCCCATTCCAAGCACAGCAAGGGCGCAGCGAATCACTACCAAATCACATCGAAAGAAATAAATCATCGCGACTCAATTGACTTAGGTTTTCGAATTAACGACTCGAAATCAGTAACCGCCTGTCCAAAACTCCGTTTCCCGGTCGCCTCATCCCGCAACCGCAACCGCGTCGTCGTCAGCTCGACAAAATAATCCTCATTAACCGGCACTGAGTCGAAAACTCCAACGCCGCTGGTGAAAATTGGCGTGTCCGGCTCGATCAAGCCAAATCCATACAAGCCACCGAGACGCGGGTCTGTTTCATAATAAACAAGCTGTCCATAACTGTGCAAAGTGATCGCCAACCAGTCGACGAGGCCGTTGGATGTCGGCTTGTAGACAACGATAAACTGACGACCGCGCAGAATGTTACCTGGCTCAGAGCGCAGCGTCCGCGAACTCGTCCGACTCTCTAACAAACCGAGCGAACCTTCGTCCAGCAAAGCATCCGCCAACAAGTGCGCGTTGTGCAGTCCAATCGACGTCGCGCTGCACTCAGCCGAAGACAGATCCAACACAATCGAATCGACCGAGTCAGGCAACTCTTCAATCAGAGCCGTCAAGTCATTCACAGTACTCGCGGTGATTCGAAGTATTCTGTAGCGTCTGAAGTTGTCAGGCAAATTATCGGATGCCTTCTCCTCGATAGTCTTGAACGGCACCACTTTGCGTTCGATCTTCATCTCTCGCAAGTCGCCCGACTCAGCGCTACGAACACTCACCAATGCAAACGTCCCCTCAGCCCCTCGCAACCGCTCGATCGAAGTTGAAAGCGGAGCATCCTTTGTCTCGACTCCGTCAATCGACTCGATTACGTCGCCCGCCTTCATACCAGCCTCGTCCGACGTGCCGCCTGGAAAGACAGACATCACTTTCATCCCAGAGTTCAGTTGCGCGACTTGGATGCCGATGCCGACGTACCGATTGGCCGCAATCTGTTCGTTGACTAGCTGCTCTTTGCGAGGGACCAGACGAATCGCTTCGCCAAAGGACTGTTGCAGTCCGCCCATCAACAACTCGGCATTGCTCTTTGCCGCAAAGAATTCACACTCATTCAGTTTTGACTCGGCATACCTATGAAGCTCATCGACGTTCGACATGGTCGATACTTCCGCTGACAAATCTCGCGACAGTGGGTGCCCCAGTTTATCCCCCACAAATCGCAGCAGATCTGCAATCACTTGTTGCCGAGTCGGCGGGGCGATGTGCTGCGTTAAACTCGCTTCGACTACAGATCGCACCAAAGTTGGAGTAGCTACGGTACCGCTCGCAATACTGTCTTTTTCGTCATCAGCGCGCGTAGGAATTACCAGGGCCGAAGCCGACAGAAAACACGCAACTAAAAAGTATCGCACCCATTCGACCTGCCGATTGCCCTTGCCGTATCGAGAGCAGAACTGATATGTCGTTTGCCGCCGTCCATTACTTTCCGCAGCCATCATAATCCTCTTCGTACCGAAGCCTCTAAAATTCCCGCACACGTTTGGATACGTGTAGCATTTTCAACACTGAAAACGCATCCGCACGCCTACTTCTGAGAAGTATAAGGAATTTTCTTGCCCGCTCCCGAACCATCGGTAAATTAGTTGGGCAGAACGCTGCTCACTTCGTCGCCCTACTGTGGAACGATAGCCATGTCGTATAGAGCTGTTTTTAATGTAATTGCCCTCGTGCTGACACCGTTTCACGAGGGGCTTTTCGCGCAGAGCGAAAGACAGAAGGAGTTACTGAGCGAGGTCGAGCGTGCTTCGTTGGAGTACTCGTTGCAGTTCGCCAAGATGCATCGTTACCTTGCAGTCGTTACTGGCGAAACCGACTCAACCGATGATGGCGAAAGCTCTACAAGTGAGTTTCATTACGTCTTCGCCTTCCTGCAAGGTAAGTCACAGAAAGCAGACATCAAACGAGCTGAAATGGAAGACTCCATCGCTGGTGCC
>JBGSOM010000059.1:0-12076 GCA_041739135.1 Pirellulaceae bacterium | reverse complement strand
GATGCGATTGCGACTGACTTAACCAGTCATCAACGACTCTCAATCGACAAACTGATCGCAGCGATGCAACCTGTTGGCAACGACACACCGATGCGTTTGTCCGTCTGGCTTGCCACGAACGCAGCGGCATCACGGTAAGGCTGTCCTGCGACGAAAGTAGCCATCACGCTCCGCGTGATGAGCATTTTTCGGCGTTTTGATTTGGGTCAATCAGGTGCGCGTGGTTTGGCAGGCGTAATTGAGTCTTCACTTCGGAGCGTAATGAATAAATTTGATTGATAGGGGAGCTCATCACGGCGGAGCGTGATGGCTACATTGAGTGGTGGCGGCTTTCGCCGTTGAAAAAGCTCTCGCAATTGGTGCAGAGCCCGCTACCCGATTGATAACGGCCGAAGCGCGGTATTCACAACCAACTGACCAACCGACTTGCCGGAACCGAGTCCCGCAGTGTTATCGAAGCTGTAGTGGATTCCTCCGTAGATTCGACTGATTCCGGCTTCTTCGGCCGCCTGCTCGAAACTGTTGAACGAACGAACGGCTAACCCGGTAACGTCATCCGGCGGCGGCCAAATTCCCGCTGCTCCTTGATCGGCCCGCGTGCTGAAAGCAACGCTGCTCCCGAACAGCGACGTGAGCACCGCCGCAGCAGCACCACTGAACGTGCTGTGTCCCGACGTGTAACTCGGGAACGACGGCGAAATCAACAGCGGCGTCCAATCAGCGTCAACGACTGTGGCTGAATTGCCATCGACGGCCGCGTTACCAATCGCATCGATCGGTCGCCAAAGATCATAAAAATACTTTGCGTCCCAACTCGCAATTCCTGCGTCGGCCAGTGCCAAGTTGAGCAGCGCCATCGTTCGCGCGTTATCGATCAACGAAACGCCTTGTTGCAGCACAAAATCTTCAGCGATCGTGTTCCAATGCCCAGGTGGCGTCGCGGTACCGCCCGCGTCAGCCCAGAACTTTGCGATCGCCGTTTGATCCGCGGTCCGTTCGCTACTGTCCGCTGAACCTAATCGCATCACTTCATCAACCGCAGTCGCGTACTCCGCGCTGCTTAGCGTGGGCGGCGCGATCGGTCGGAACTGATCGCCGGAGCTCATCACAAACGGAGTAACTTGCGGCCACTGAGGCAACGTTGGCGCGCTGAAGTCCGGCGCCGTCGGACGCCAATCGCCCGGCTCGGTTCCGGAAATGTAAGTCGCGTTAGCGTCAGCGCCATCGTTCGATCGCATCGCAATAATCGCGTCGGCCGCTTTGCGTCCCACTTCCAAACCGAGCGTTTTGGCGGGCCCTTCCGGGATGTTCGCGAGCGACTCAGCCAGCGTTGTGTCCCACTTTGGGATCTGTGCGGGCAGCGCGTAGAGCGTCGAAGCGACGCGATGCGCGGCGGCAGCAGCGGCGGCGATTTCGGACGCGCCGGTCTGCGCGGAGATCTGTAGCGCAAAGGATTCAAACTGCGGATTGATGGCGTTGATCGCATCGAACATCGCGACATGAACCATCGCCAACTGCTTCGCAACTAACGGCGGCGGTGGCTTGATCAACAATCCAGGAACTGTCGAAGCCGGCGCGGTGGTCTCGCGAACCGCTTCAAGCAATTCCGCATTCCACTCAGCGATCACGTCGCCGTAGCGAGTGATCCGTTCAGTCGCTTTCGTTCGCAGGCGAGGATCCTCAGCTGTGAATCGCAAGTGATTGATCGGTGTTGAAAGCGTCACTGAAATCTGAAAATGTCCATCTGCATCCGAAATTACCTGCTGGGCGCTGACCGCGGTCGTGTTATCCACTGCTTCAATCTTGACGCGAGTGTACGGAAGCGTTGCACCTTCGTAAACAACTTGCGGATTCAAAACCACTTCATTGCCATTCGCATCCGACGCTTCCGTCAGCTTCACACCAATCGCGAGTGAATGACTGGTGTATTGATTGATCGCCGCAATAAGCGCTTCGACATCTTGTTGTGAAATTTGGTTGTCACCATCGATATCGCACAGCGGCTCCGTCGAGCCGCTCGGCCGAACTGCCAACGTTCGAGCGCCGCGCGTCGTAAAATCCTTCGCAGCGATATACACATCCAACGCTTGTACGGTTCCCGAGTTGTCGACATCAAACGGATTGGCCGCATTCTGCCAGTCCGATGTCAGCATTCTTCGAAGTTCAAGTTGCTCGAGTTTTAGTCGCATTGGCGAATTAGTTAGCTTGAGTTTGTAGTTAGCTTGAGTTTGTAGTTAGCTTGGGTTTGTTGTAGTTAGCTTTGGGTTGGTTGCAGTTAGCTTTGGGTTTTCGCAGATAGCGTGGGTTTGATGGTACCAACGATTCACCCTTAACCCTCCACAAACGCAGTTTGGGGAGGGTCAGCCCGCGATAGCGTGGCTGGGGAGGGGCGTCCGCACGGTGTTAAAGCTGACAGTGTTAAACCTGACAGTGCTAAAGTTGACAGTGTTAGATCGACCGCGAGCCCTCCCCGGCAATCTCGCTGGACGCTCGGTTGCCGACCCTCCCGGTCGATTCGCTGGTAGGGTAAAGGTTGAATGCGGTAACTATCTTTGTGCTGTCGAGCTGTGTAATGAGCGTAATGAGTTTACTCGATGGCCGCAATAAATTGGATCGCCAAAGTCGACAAAATCCGTTCGCGTTGCCTGCAATGACGCTAAAATTACCAGAGCCCAGTCCTGTTTCGAAAAACTATTGTAAGGTGCGCGATGAGAATCCTGTCCGTTTGCTTTTTGAATTGTCTTATCGCGAGCACTTTCAACTTCGCTGCAACGTGCGCAGCGCAGACTTCGCCAATGGCATCGATTGGTGTCAGTGACGACAAGTTGCACTTCGTCGATTCGAACGGAAAGGCGTTTCGCGTCTGGGGAGTGAACTACGATCATGACGCCGCCGGGCTGCTGATCGAAGACTACTGGGCGACGGACTGGCCGCGCGTTGAAGAAGATTTTGAAGAGATCAAAGCGCTCGGTGCGAATGTAGTTCGCATTCACTTGCAAGTTGCGAAGTTCATGACGACGGCTGACGAGCCGAATAAGACATCGCTGTCGCAGCTCGTGAAGCTGCTTAAGTTGGCTGAGCGACTTGAGCTTTACTTGGACGTAACGGGACTAGGTTGCTATCACAAAGCGGATTTGCCGGACTGGTACGACCAATTGGACGAGTCCGCGCGATGGCAAGTGCAAGCAAAGTTCTGGCGAGCTGTGGCGGATGTATGCAAGGAGAGCCCAGCCGTGTTCTGCTACGATTTGATGAATGAACCGATCTTGGCTGGCGCGAAACCGGAAAAAGAATGGTTAGCGGGTGAACTGGGCGGCAAGCATTTTGTGCAGAGAATCTCACTCGATTTGAAGGGCCGCACGCGTGAAGAGGTGGCTGCGAAGTGGGTTGAGACGATGACGAGCGCCATTCGCGACGTCGATCATAAACATATGATCACTGTCGGCGTCATTCCTTGGGCGCATGTGTTTCCAGGCGCCAAGCCGCTGTTCTACTCTCCCGAAGTCGGCGGACCGTTGGATTTCGTCAGCGTTCACTTTTATCCAAAATCGAACGAAGTGCAAAAGGCGCTCGACGCACTCGAAGTCTACAAAATTGGAAAGCCGATCGTTATCGAAGAGTTCTTTCCGCTTTCCTGCTCCCTCGAAGAAGCGGCTGAATTCATCGAAAAATCATCTACCGACGGCCTCGTCAGTTTTTATTGGGGAAAAACGATCGAGCAAAATGAACAAGCGGGCGATATCCAAGGTGCGATCATTGCCAAGTGGTTAACATACTTCCGTGACCATGCGGCAGCGGCAAAGCGATAATGCGCGACAGCTTCGTTCGCTGCGATTGAAACAGTTAACATAGACCAGTGGAAACAACGCTGCCTATCAGCAGCCAAACGAATCACGAAATTGGGAATCGAAAGTATGCGAAGTATCTTGGCGATTGTGTTCGGTGCACTCATGTGTTCTTACTGCGTTGCCGACGATTGGCCGCAGTGGATGGGTTCAAATCGCGATAATCGTTGGAACGCTGACAACATCGTCGAACGTTTCCCCGAAGGCGGACCGAAAGTCGTGTGGCGAGCACCAGTGGCTGGCGGATATTCTGGCCCAGCAGTTGTCGGCGACCGCGTGTACGTCACTGATTTTGTTTCAGAGGGTGACGTTAAAGTTGATAACTTCAATCGCGCCACTTACAGCGGCAAGGAACGTGTGCTTTGCCTCGATGCAATAACTGGCAAAGAAGTTTGGAAGCACGAGGACCCTGTCGTTTACTCAATCTCTTATCCAGCCGGACCACGTTGCACTCCGATCGTCGAAGGCGATTACCTGTACACGCTGGGTGCTGAAGGATTGCTGCTGTGCTTCAAAGCGAAGACTGGTGAAGTTGTTTGGAAACACGATCTGCCGAAAGACTACTCAACCAAGACAGCTTTGTGGGGTTACGCCGCGCATCCGTTGATCGACGGACCTCGATTGATTTGCGTTGTCGGCGGCGAAGGAACGCATACGGTTGCGTTCGACAAATTGACAGGCAAAGAACTGTGGCGTTTTGGAACAGCAACTGAGCAAGGTTACTCGCCGCCAACGATCATCACCGCGGCTGGAGTACGTCAGTTGATCTTGGCCAATCCCCAAGCGATCAACGCTGTTGAACCTGAAACGGGAAAGTTGCTGTGGACAACTCCGTACGAAGCCAGCAACGGTTCCATTATTATGTCGCCGGTTGTTATCGGGAATTATCTGTTCATCGGTGGCTACTCGAATCACAACTTGCTACTCGAACTCGATCAGCAGAAGCCCGGCGTCAGTGTTGTGTCCCGCGATAAAACGAAGAAATTTGTTTCGCCAGTAAACGTGCAACCGTTTGTCGATGGCGACACGATCTACGGAATGGATCAATCGGGAGACATGGTCGCATTCAAATTGCCAAGCGGAGATTTGCTTTGGAAGAACACCGACGTCATGGGTGGACGTTCGCAAGGTTCCGAGACGGCTTTCATCGTTCGTCACGCAGATCGCTATTTTCTGTTTAACGAAAAAGGCGAGTTGGTGATTGCGAAACTGACTCCGAGCGGCGTTGAAGTTATCGATCGAACGAAAGTGATCGAACCAACGAACACAGCATTCGGACGCAAAGTTGTGTGGTGTGCGCCGGCGTTCGCTGGTTCACGCATGTATGTTCGCAACGACAACGAGTGTATTTGCGTGGAATTGGCGAAGTAGAGTTTGGCAGAGTAGGGTGTTGAGCACCGTGAACTTTGTATCACTTGCTAAGTGACAATTGCTCGGCGAAGTAACGGCTCGGTTCAAGCTTGTTGAACTGAGCCAGTTTCTCGCCGACGTTTTTGATCTTCGACAGATCTTCGCTCGAGAGTTTCCAAATCGCCAGCAATCGACAGCGAGCGACCATCGGTTTGCCAGAGATCGGTTTGGTTGTGATTTGAATTTCAGCAGGTAGGAGTCCGCGGTTGCCCAGTTCATCGTTCAGTCGCATGCGCACATACGGTGCTCGTTGCGGTGGATAGACTGCGTTCAAACGCGCCGACCAATTTGCGAACTCAGCATACTGAGCTGCCATGCTGCCATCGATCGGTTTCTGGCTGGTAGCGACGTACTGCATTTGTGGAATGCCAACTGTGCAACGTCCCGTCTGCTCATCGAAACTGAATTGCTCCGAGGCTTTGATCAGCAACTGAAGGTCGGGCGAATCCGACTGCAGCTTGGCGGAATCGACATACTTCTGCATTTCAACGGTGTCGAGTACCGTTTGAATATTGCGTTTAGCATCGAGCAGAACGATACGGTTCCGCTGAGGGTCGATCATCGTAATCGCGGTCGGATCGTCGACCGAAAAATCATAATATACTCCGTCTGAGAACAGAGTCAGTGTTTGTTTCGAAGGAGCTTTTTCGTCGCCGAAGTGAATGTCGGTTTCGATACGAAAACCAGGCTGCTGAGCAGTAACAACGGACAAAGTCGCGCACATGAAAAGAGTGCTTGAAAATGTTAACAGAGTTTTCATCATTCTAGATCCCGCAATGTTAGCGATCAGAGCCTTGCCAGCCAGTCTCGTGATCGCGAGGTATAGCAAACCTCGTCAGCCGCGCCCATACAATTCCAACTCGCGGAATCCAGCCGCGGATTCTGATAGAATGTCGCAGCACCAATCGATAGCTAGCGAACGCTGACTAAGTTCATCATGGGAAATTCAACAACACCAAAGCTCGTGCGACCCGTAATTATCGGACTCATCGGGGGCGTCGCTTCCGGCAAGTCCTTCGTGGGAAGCTTGCTTGAAGCCGAGGGTGCTTTGCGGATCGATGCTGATCGGCTCGGACACGAAGTTCTGCAAACGGCAGAAGTCCGTAAGCAGTTGACGGACCAGTGGGGACAAAGTCTGCTTTACGAAAGCGGTGAGATCGATCGAGCAAAATTAGCGAAGTTGGTTTTCGGCGAGTCAAGCGAAGTTGTCGCGCGGCGACGCCAACTGGAATCGATCGTTCACCCTCGGATTCGCGCCTTAGCTCAAGCACGGATCGCTGCAGCACGCTCGCTGCCGGAACCGCCGCTCGCAATTGTGATCGATGCACCGCTGTTGCTCGAAGCGGGTTGGGAGAAGATGTGTGATTTGATTCTGTTCATCGAAACGCCGCTGGAGGAACGACTGTCGCGAGCTGCTTCGCGAGGTTGGACCGCCGAACAATTTCACCAGCGCGAAGCGAGCCAAATGCCGCTGGACGAAAAGCGAAAACATGCGACTCACATCATCGATAACGGCCAGCGTACGCACGTCGAATTGCCGATTAAACACCTATGGCAGCAAATCGTACGCAACTCGGCCTGAATTTCATGAACGCAAAGTTATTGAACCTAGAACTTACTGCTCTTGGAACTTGCCAGTTCGCAAAAAACGGGCGCAGGCGTCTGCGACGCGAGGTTTGAAGAGGACAGAGTTGTGCATGCCAGGCACGAGTAAATAGTCGATCGCATCCTCCAAACGAGTGGCAGCCTCATAGATAACTCGATCTCCGCTGGCGACAACGATGCCAACTTGAGCTTGTGTTTCAAGGGGCAATCGATTCACAAAGCTGTCAGCGGCATCGGAGATTTCTTCCAGAGTACGCAGTCGTTTCCCAAGTAAAGTGGACGCGCGTCGCGCCATGTGCGAACCGCGGTTTGGCGGACAAAGAAAGACGACGCGGCCCAGGTTATGGAACTTGTGCTGCTGCAGTACACAGCGCGTGACGATCGAACCCATGCTGTGTGCGATCACGTGAAATGGAACTTCGTTCTGCAGCGCGTCGACTTCGTGCAAGCAATCCGCGAATTGGCTAGCATGCTCGGCAATCGATCGACTCAGGCTGCGATAACCCCAGTTGTAAGTTGCATATCCCGCACGTCGCAAGCGCCATTCAAGCGGCTTCATCAGCCATCGATGCGAAATCCAGCCATGAATCAAGACGACTTTTTCGAGTGAAACGGCCGGATTTTTCATTAAACAAAAAAGCTTTTAGACGTTTGCTGCCAAGTAGGAATCCATCGGACTCGTTTTCACACGCAGAATTTTAACCGATTGCTATCGATTGCTGGCGATCTGCTGTGCATCTTGGTGCTGGCACTCTTGAAAATCTCCATGCCAATTCTGATCTACCGCTGAAAGGCGGATTTCTGCTACCACTCCCAATGCAACTGGACCTAGGCTACCGCTGCGTTCATCGAGCAAGCTCTAAGAAGAAGCTCTGAGAATGATCGCGCTGCGGCGGCGAGCCTTAAATTATTGCTGACATGGACGTCGCAGTTATGAATAAATTCAACGTACGAATCTCCGCGATCGGTGGCATCCTGCTGCTCGTATCCATCGCTTTTGCCTTGGCACAACATGACTCGCGACGCCGAACGCGAATACTGGAGGAGGCTGCGCAAGTGCCCGCTCAGCCCGCTGAGCCAATTGAATTCGAAACGGCGGCGCCCGATTGGCACCAGGCTCCGCCAAAGCCGCTGGTGCGTGCGAACGATGACGATCATGACGACGATCACGGTGCGATTGAAGCTGCACCTTTCCCGCCGAATATGGATGTTGGATTGGCGCAGGATGATCTTTCGAATTTACAGTTGCCAAGTTCTGAAGTTCTGGACAATCCGCTGCGCGAAAGTGTCAACGCTCACTCCGTCGTAACCGCTTCCGGTCAAGAACCCGCTGGCGCTCCGAAGCCTGCCAGCAACAATATGGCGCCGCCAACTCTACCAGCCGGTCCACCTTCGTGGCTGAATGAAACCCTGCCGCAAACCGCTTCGCAAGCACCGCCTCCATCATCGGCACCAGCAACTTCGATCACTTCGTTGAACTCAACGATTCCACCGTTGCCTAGTTCGACGCAATTGCCAAGCACGGCAACTGGCGCCACCAATGCGGCAACTAAACCTGCAAGCACTCCGTCGGTCCCAACGTTTCCGATCAACGCAAATTCCCAACCGCTGAATTCGCAAGCGAATGCTGTTTTACCGGGAGTGCCCGCCATGGCGCCGGGACTACTACCAGCGGCTGAAGCGTTAGGGGCGCTGCCGAATCCTCAGTCGGCTGCGGCCACTGGTGCGAATAACTTCAACGCGGCAAACAACTATCCACCGCAAAACTATCCACCGCATAACGACATGTCGGACACGCAGCGCGGCGCGATGGCTCCCACCAGTCTAACGCAACCTCAGGCGGCGGCTGCAAGGCAACCCGTTCAGAACTACGCGCAGGCCAATGCACAAGCAAATACACCGGCATATTCACCAGCCAACACAGCGGCTTCACCGAACAACTTCTCGACTTCGCAAATAGCCACTGCTGGGAACAACGGCGGACGAACTCCAGCCGCGCTCACTTCCCTGGTCAGCAATGAACCGGGTAGTCGTTATCTCGATGGCTCGCAGAACCCGATCATGTTGATTCAAAAACGCGGTCCGGAAGAAGTTCGCGTTGGCCGACCAGCAACGTTTGTTATCACTGTCCGAAACGCAGGCAACTCGACTGCGCATGATGTTATCGTCGACGACAGCATTCCGCTTGGGATGCGTTTCAACGAAGCGAATCCGCCCGTCAATCCAACTGCGGAAGGACTCCTCCGATGGAAGCTCGGCGAGATGCCACCTGGAGATGAACGCACCATCAACTTGCAAATGATTCCGGAGCGACAAGGCGAACTAGGCAGCGTCGCTTCCGTTCACTTTGCCGCGCAAGCTTCACTTCGCACCGTGGCCACACAACCAAAACTTGAAATTCAAATCGACGCTCAACAAGAGTCATTAGTGGGCGATGCGCAGTTGATCGCCGTCACAGTCAAGAACGTGGGAACTGGAGTCGCACGCGGCGTGCGTTTGGAAGCGGATCTGCCGGCGCAGCTACGGCATGAAAGCGGCGACCAACACCTCGAAGCCATCTTTCCGAACGATCTCGCACCTAATCAAAGCCAACGAATCGAACTGCGATCGATGGCAGCTCAACCCGGTGATTCCGCTGCGATTATTCGTGCTCTCACGGAAGACGGCGCTGAGGCTCAGCAACAAGTTCCCATCACCGTGCTTTCACCTGCACTCATCGCGGCCATCGAGGGACCGCGGCTGCGATACCTCGACCGCCAAGCGACTTATAAATTCAAAGTCCAAAACAACGGTACTGCAACGGCAACGAATCTGAAGTTCGTCGTGCGGTTACCCAGCGGCTTGCGTTTCAATTCTTCCGACAACAATAACGCTGACTATAACCCTGCCGACCATACAGTCACGCTCGGTTTGCATGAGTTGCCGGTTGGAGTTCCAGCGATGTTTGAGTTGACTGTGTTGCCGGTCGAGCGCGGGACGCAAGTCCTAACGTTGAACGCTTCAGCCGACTTGGGCATTTCGACCGAAGCGAAGGGCCAAGTCGCGGTCGAAGGTCTAGCTGAGTTGGCTTTCACGATCGGTCAAGACAACGGTACGATCGAAGTCGGTTCGTCGTCGACCTACACCGTGCAAGTGACGAATGTTGGCAACAATCCAGACAAAGACGTTCGCTTGGCGGTTCAATTGCCAGCCGGCGCACAAGTCTTGAAAGTCGACGCGCCGGTTCGCTATCGCGCTGAAGGAAACCAGATTCAGTTCGAACCGATTCCCGAAATGCGCAACAAAGACCAGTACACGTACCGCTTTGAAGTGCGTCACACGCAACCGGGTTCTCTGATCGTGCGTACACAGTTAACGAGCACCAATTGGCCTGTCGCGGTGGTCAAAGAGGAAGGAACGCTCGTCTACAACGATCAAAATTGATTGCGGTCGATCTCTCTTGATCCTATCTGGGTGATACGGGTGGCACTCCCTGAGGCTTTGCGAAGGGAGTGGTAAGTGTCGTTCGACTCAAGCCCTCGCAAAGGCACTATTCGCGAAGCCTAGTGAAACGAGGCTGGCGATTCAGCACGCTGGCGGGCGCTTAGTTATACTGGGACTTATCAGCGTAGCAGCTTGAGATCTTGTCGAGGGTGGTCACGATCGAGCTTGTTGAATCGATCGGACGTCGCTGCTGCGCGAGGTTTTGGCTGAGGAGTGGTTTTGTGGGTATTCGTTTTCGCTGTCATCAATGCGGTCATGAACTGCACGTGAAGGACTTTCAAGGCGGCAAACGCAGTCGATGTCCTGAGTGCGAAACCAAGTTTAGAATTCCTACCGAATCGGCTGAACGGTCGATTCCCTTGGACGGTTCTTTGTCTGCTTCGGGCGATTCCGCAGTGCAAGCTTCCGCGAGCGGAGCATCTTCTGCCATTTCAAATGCTGCGGTCGGCAGATCGACTGGAACAATCGCTGGCAAAGGAACTTCTGCCAAGTCAACCGTAATTAAGCCAACAGGCAATCAGCTTGGGTCGGCAGATCGCAGTGCGTTGAATGATGATGCAGATGAACCGCAAGACGCGCTTGCAGATGAAAGCACTTTCGCAAATCAAACGGAGTGGAATAGTGAACACGTTGCAGCGCCTGCACCCGCGCCACTTAGAGCGATCATCGAAGCCCCTGATGCGAACTGGTACGTTCGCCCACCGGCCGGCGGGCAGTATGGCCCTGCACCTGCGAGTATCTTCAGCGAGTGGATTACGGAAAGTCGCGTGACGCGTGATTCGCTAGTTTGGCGCGATGGCTGGCCTCAGTGGTTATTGGCCAGCGAAGTGTTCTCAGACTTCTTTGGATCCGGCGTCGCGTCGAGCGCACTGGTTGAACCCACTATTCCTGCGCCGGCGATCATCCCTGCTGCCGCGCCGGCCCATACGCATTTGTCAGGAACTGCGCAAGAACAACACACTGCACCGGAGTTCCTGTCGCCTGGCTTTGGTAACTCGAGTTCGCTGAGTGACCGGACACTGGCGGCTCGCAAGCGAAAACGAAAACAGAACTACATGATCATGATCGCGGTGCTCGCCACGATCTCCATTGGATTGGTCGTTGCGCTGGTTGTCGTTCTTATGCGAAACGCTTAGCGAGAACGAACAGGTCACTACATGGAATCTCCCGCAGCCATTGACCCCGTGCCACCAGAACCGGAATCATCGATTTCGAGCGCTCTGACAGTTGCGGTGCCCGCTGGCGTTCCGCGTTGGAGCGGTCAGCGTCGTTTCAAGTACTTTGTAACGGGAGTCATCGGGCCGATCGGTTGCTTTGTCTTGGCCTGGTCTGGCATGAACGCGCGCGTCGATCCGCTGTGGCAATCGGGAGAACTAAAAACTTACGCAACGTTGCTACTGGAAAAGCGTGAACTGCTGCCTTTCATGCCTTGGCTAATTCTCAGCATGATTGCGATGAGCCTCGTTTGCTTCAATCCGCGTTCCTCAGAGTGGTTGCTAGTACGAGTTGGAATTTATGGCGGTGCGATTCTCAGCACGCAGTATCTGCTGTGCGTAGTGTTTGCGACCTCGTTCTTTACGTTCGTTCTGGCTGCGATTGTTGGCCCCGCGCTCGCTTTCACGACCTACTTGGCAGCGAAGTTGATGCCGCAAGCGCGGCGCACAACTATATGGCAACTTATGCTACTGACGACCGTGGTCGCAGCGATCACAGCTGCGGTTGCCGCATCTGGA
>JBGSOM010000083.1:0-6032 GCA_041739135.1 Pirellulaceae bacterium | reverse complement strand
ATCGGAGTTGCGTCGACCAAAGCGTTCACGTCGCAATTAGTGGTTCTAAGTATGCTCGCGCTGTACTTCGGCCGCTTGCGGCATCTCAGTTACGAAGCCGGGCAACGAATCATTCATCAACTCGAACAGTTGCCGAGTTTGGTCTCGCAAGCTTTGACGTGCCATGAAACCGTGAAAGCGGTCGCAGCCAAATATGTCGACGCAACCAACTTTCTCTATCTCGGTCGCAATTACAACTTCCCGACCGCGCTCGAAGGTGCTCTAAAGCTGAAAGAAATCAGCTACATTCACGCCGAGGGCTATCCAGCCGCTGAAATGAAGCACGGCCCCATCGCGCTGGTCGACGAACACACTCCTTCTGTATTCATCGTTCCGCAAGGCGTTGTGTACGACAAAGTGCTGAGCAACCTGCAAGAAGTGAAGGCTCGCGGCGGCCCCGTAATTGCAATCGTTGATCACCACGACCCGGCGGTTGCCAAGCTGGCCGATGACGTCATCGTCATCCCGGAAGTCGATGATTTCTTGCAGCCGATAGTGACCGCAATTCCGCTTCAATTGCTCGCTTACGAGATCGCGCTTCTGCGAGGATGCGACGTTGACAAACCTCGCAACTTGGCAAAAAGCGTTACCGTTGAGTAGTGCGCAACAATACGCCGACTATTTTCGCCCATTGCCCTTGATTAGAGGATACACAATGAACAGCAATAGCAACCTTGGCTTAAGTTACAGCGCTCGCAAAGCGCTTTCCGTGCAGCTCGGCGAATCGGCTGGCAATGAGATAGCGAATCTCATTCAACGTATGGCTGCCCAGATTGAAGAACTGAAACGTACCAAAGTCAACGTAACGAACATCGCGCCGGGCAGCAAACAAGTGGCTGATCATGTTGCATCCGCGATCGAAAGCGAAACGTTCTAGTTGTGTTAGAATGGTTTGGACAAGACAACGGCTCTCGATTGCGGTTCAACCAACAAGCGGCAGGATTCAGTGAAGATTTGGGTAGATGCGGACGCTGCGCCGCGCGAAGTGAAAGAAATTATCTTCCGCGCTGCGAAACGTCTAAAAGTCGAAACTGTGCTGGTCGCCAACCAGACTTCTTACACGCCGCCCGAAGCGAGGCATATCACTTCGGTAACCGTTCGCGAAGGTGCCAACGTTGCCGATGCCTACATCGTCGACAACAGTCAAGCCAACGACTTGGCGATTACCGCGGATATACCGCTGGCCGCTTTGTTAGTTGAAAAAGATGTTGTCGTCATCGATCCCCGCGGCGAACAATACTCGGCTGACAATATTCGCTCACGGCTTTCCGTTCGCAACTATCTCGATCAAGCTCGCGGAGCAGGTGAAATCACTGGCGGCAGCCGTCCGTATGGCGAGCGTGATAAGGCCGCGTTCGCTTCTACTTTTGATCGCTTGCTCGCACGGCTCGTTAAACTCGCCGAGCGAAGTAAAACGCAGGCGGATACAGCCATCAAACCGCCGGCAGATCTGGAATGAATTACCGCAGCTTGTTTACGCTTTGCGAAGACCGAAATCTTCGAGCAACTTGCGAAACAGAAACCGCACGTTGGCAGCGTAACGCGGTACAAGTCGCTTCGGATCGCAGATCGCTCGATACATCCATTCGAGCCCGCATCGCTGGAAAAACTTCGGAGCTCGAGTTGCCGTTCCGGCCAGGAAATCGAACGACGCACCCAACTGAATGCTCAACGGCACCTTCAATTGCGACAAGTGATCAGCGATCCATAATTCACCTTTGGGCTGCCCAAAAGCGACCAACAAAATCTCCGCTTCAGAACGGTTGACCATGTCGATCATGTCCTGGTTTTCAGCTTGATTCAATTCACGAAACGGGGGCGAGTAAGTTCCTGCGATCATCAAGTGCGGAAATTGCTGCTTCAATGCCTTCGATGCTTTCTCAGCAACGCCTTCGGCAGCGCCCAGAAAGAAGATTTTGAATCCCTGCTCCGCCGACAAGTTTGCTAGTTCAACGATCAAGTCCGCTCCAGCAACTCGACATGGCAACGGGCTGCCACTCAACCGGCTGCGAGCCACAATGGGATGCCCATCTGCTAAAACCGCTGCTGCGCCACGGTTGACTTCGGCCAGTCGCGGGTCGCGATCGACTAGCATCAAGTAGTTCAGATTGGCGGTAACGATGTACTCGGGCGTTCGAGCTCGAATGATGTCCTCAGCAAGTCGAAGTGTTGCGGGCATGTCGACAATCGCGAACGAAGTGCTCCAGACTGTTGACTTGTCTGGAACGAACTCTCGAAAGCGTCGCGGCCCATTAAAACCCTGCCCGGTTCCGCCCGGCCCATTTGCACCCGGCCCATTTGCGCTCGGCCGCGCATGGCCTGGCAGAACGAGTGTTTCGTCCGCATAAACGGGTTGCTGCGAAAAAGCTACTTGTTGGTTCATTGCAGACTCGGCGGCTAGTGGTGAAACTGTGAGCATTCACTTAATCTTAGGTTATCTGCACACTTGCACTCCAACATCAACCCTGCGAGTTCAAGTCGCGTGGCTTGCGACTCCTGATCGTAATGAAATTAACGAAAGTAACGAATGCGGAACGGAATCGTCATATCGATCGAAGGCGTCAACACAGGTTTGGTCGGAGCTTACGGAACGAACACCGCAATCACACCTGCACTGGATCGTTTAGCCGCGCATGGCTTGGTATTTGATCAGTGCTTTGTTGATTCGCTAGACGCTCGCGGTCAGCTTCACAGCTTGTGGACCGGCCAGCATGCGATGCGAGGCGCAGCCATGGATGAACGGGTGGACACTTGGACCTTATGGGGGCAACTTGTCGCCAGCGGTTATGAAGTCTGCTTGATCACCGACTGTCCCGTCGCGGCGAAGCTCGCAGAACAACTCGGCTGCTCGCGGGTTACTTTTGTCGAAGTTGATACGCCAACAGAGGCGGCGGAGAACTGGACCGAGTGTGCCGTCATGCGAGTGTTCGTTGCAGCGGTTGAGGAACTGGCCGAGGAACTTGCGAACCAGTTGATTTGGATTCACAGTCGCGGTTTGAAACACGCATGGGATGTGCCGCTTGAAATGCGCGCGAACTTTATCGACCCCGAAGATCCTGATCCACCGAGCGAAGCGAGCGTGCCTAATTTTTTCGTCAGTGAAGACACGGATCCCGACGAGATCATTGGTTGGGCTCAAGTCGCTGCGGCTCAAGTTGCGGTGATTGATCAAGGAATCGACGTGTTGATTAGCGCCGTCGAGGCGCGTGAGGACGCGGACAACTGGATATGGTTGGTTGTTTCGCCCGGCGGAGTGCCGCTTGGCGAACATGGTCGCGTCGGCTGGGGCTCGCCGCAGTTATACGCAGAAGAAGTCAGTTGCTTAGCCATTGTCAAAGCCAACCCACTTCAGCCGATTGGAATTCGCCGAGCGGAGTTGTGCCAGCTGCCGGATTTGCCATTGACGCTCTTGGACGCGCTTGAGATTCAACTGCCCGAAACAACTTGGGGACGCAGCCTGCTGCGATTGGGACCGTTCTCGGCGCCGACGCAGTGGCCCGCGACTTTCCAATCCGCTTGCATACTCAGCAGCGCGTCGGCACTGTGGATTCGAACTCCTGCTTGGAGCGTCTCAATATCAGCCGATCAACGTTCGCAGTTGTTTGTTAAACCAGACGACCGCTGGGAGATCAGCGACGTTTCGACTCGCAGGCAGGACGTCGTCGAACGGCTGACTCACGTGGCTTCCGAGTTTCAGAAATGTGTATTCGAAAATACACGTGAGCAACTGCCGACATTAGAAGATGAACTTTGCAACCTACTTCGCTAGTTGCGGAACGCTTACTTTGGAGTAGGAGTTGGAGGAGATCCTTCATCGGGCGGAGTCACCGGTTTCGTCTCTTCACCCGCCGCAGGCTTGTCAGGTTCAGTTGCCTCAGTCGGCATTGGAGTAAGCTCATTCGGTGCAGGAGTGTCAGTGGATTCCGTCGCAGCAGGAGTTTCGATAGCCGGCTCTTGTGGCTTCGTCGGCGCTACGGGAGCGGGCGCGACACCTTCCTCTGGCTTGGCCACTTCAAGCGTCGCAGCAGGAGCTGCAGTGCTTTCCTGTTGCGCATTGTCACCCGACGGCTGCAGTGCTGCTTCGCCTTCAATTTCGCTTGGCGCCCCTCGTTTTGGCAAAGGCGGCTCATCATTCGGCGGCGTGTAAGGCTTGTCAACTACCGTCGACTTCTGCAGCATCTCGGTCAAGAAGTCACGACCAGGATGGCGCGTTGTCCAATCAGCCACTAGACTCATCAGGGCAGGGTCTGCCATGTTGTCCTCATTGATAGCGCGAAACTTCAGAAAGCTGGCTAATGGGAAATCGGCGGGCAAATCAGGCGTTTCCAACAGTCGACGATAACGATCGATAGCATCTTCAACATCGTCGGCGGCGTCATCGATCATCATTGCAGGGTACTTGTTAAACAGATCGTTCCAAGCCTTCCAAGCGATGTCGTACTTTTGAAGCGCCACATCCAATTCACCTTTGTCCAACAACTGGTTCGCCTCGTACATGTTGGTTCGCGCAATAATCGCTGCATCTTCCTGCTCAGCATCGCAACGAGCTTTCCAGTAGCTGTAGTTAATCTGATTCCGATAAACCTCAACGTGTTGAATGTAATCCTTCGCGGTACGAATCTTTTCCGCAAGCTGCAAGCCTTTTACTTTCATCTCGGAAGGCAGCGAGTACACAACCTCCTTCGGGTCGACCTGCATTACAGAACTTGCCTGTTCCGCGAGCATTAATTCATCGAAGCTCCGCTTG
Source organism: Pirellulaceae bacterium (assembly GCA_041739135.1). Classification (GTDB taxonomy): domain Bacteria; phylum Planctomycetota; class Planctomycetia; order Pirellulales; family Pirellulaceae; genus Aureliella. The sequence goes on along the minus strand of JBGSOM010000083.1, from coordinate 1,246 downwards.
TAATCTTCGACGTCAAGCGCTGCAATTTGCTCTGCGGTCAGTTGGCTACGCCGCGACTCAATTAACTTCGTGTAGGCATCGCCACAATACTCCTGAAACTCTTTCTCTGCTCTTAACAAGTCTTGATTGGCCTGAGCGAGAATGTTCAAGGTGATTTCGTCACCGAAGGTTGTTTGGATTGGCATGTCACCGAAAGTCTTCAACCCCGCTGCGGCCCGTCGCCAAGCCACACGAGCTGCGTCACCGAGTTGCCCCTCAGCTTGCAAACCTTCCGCATACTTCGTAAGCCACGAGGAACTCATACGATAAAACATCAACGGACTGCGTGCCGGCCGCGATCCCGCTTTGACCATCTCGTAAGCGCGTTCGTAGTACAAGCGTCCCGAGAGCCAGTTGTCGGGCTTCTTGTCCGGACCCAAACCAGCTTCGTTCGTCAGGTCGAGGCTCTTTTCAGCGATTTCGGCGTGGAAATTATTATCGTTGCGGTACAGTTCGCGAAACTGCTTCTTCTCATCAGCGACACCCATTTTATTGCCGAAAAACCAACCTAATTCATAAGGCATCTCTGTACGCCGCTTGTTGTACTTTGAACCCTTAACCAGATACTCGATACCGCGTTTGACCCATTCGTAGCGTTGCCGATAGTCATCAAACTCAACTGAGATGTTGTACGATAGATTGTGGGACTGGAACTCCCAAACCTTGACGAAGTGCGGTTGCAGAACGGCGATTTGATTGAGCGTGGCGGAGAGGCGATCCCAGTATTTCTCTTTCTTGTAATACTCAGCTCGCTGCCACAAGATCGTGGCCGCTACACCGCGCAAGCCAAGCGTAGCCAATCGCATGGATTCGCTTGCAGGATCAATCTCCCCTAAGTCACCCTGCCCAAGATCGTATTTGGAACGAAGCTGCGCGAGGGTTCCGCCATCGCGCACCGCTGAGCCGTCCTGCTTGCGAACCGATGGACGACCAAGCACATACAGCGGCACCAAGAGAGCCACCATAACCAGGATGTAAATTAACTGCCGACGCAGAGCGACCACATTCATGCTGCCATCTCCCGTGTCTTGAGGAAGAAGTACGCAATAACACTCGTCAAGACGAAGTACCCTATCGTCATGGTGACGTGCCGTGCGACCAGCCCTCCGAAAATATCAAATCCGTACGCAACAAACTCGGATGTGTTAAACGATCCAAACGAAGGCAACGCGTTAAACAGCGCATACATCGTATACATAATCCCTTG
>JBGSOM010000069.1:0-18401 GCA_041739135.1 Pirellulaceae bacterium | reverse complement strand
ACTCAGCAGTCATTCCATGCGTTTTGCTTCACTTATTCTTAAAAATCTGACTCGCCGCCGCTTTCGCACCGCCATGACGCTCTCGGCGCTCGCAACCGCAATCGCCGCCGTCGTCGCACTTCTCGGAATCGCCCGCAGCTTCACCAAATCGTTTACCGAAGTCTACACAGCTCACGGTATCGACGTCGTCGTTTCTCGCCAAGGTTCCTCAGACCGGCTAAGCAGCTCCGTCGATGAAGCCTTCGCGACCCAAATCGAGCAACTCGCCGTCGTCAATCGCGCCGCCGGCGTCCTGCTCGACACCCTCTCTTTTGAAGAGCAAGGCGTCTACGGCGTCCCTACCATGGGAATCGCGCCCGGCTCCTGGCTGCTCGACGATTACCGCCTCCGCGCCGGTGACCCGCTGCCGGCAGACGAACCCCATTCAATCCTGCTAGGCGTTCACCTCGCCGAGCGATTGAAGGTCGAACCCGGCGCATCGGTTAGCTTGTTCGAGGAAAAATACCGAGTTGCCGGAGTCTTCGAGAGTGCCAGCACTTGGGAAAACGGTTCGATGATTCTACCGCTCAGCCAATTGCAATCGCTGACCGATCGCACCGGGCAACTGACTTACATCAACGTGCAATTGCAAAGTCAGCCCACCCCGGTCAGCCCGCAGGAGGCGATCGATGCAATCGAAGCGCTCGACGCAAAATTGCTCGCACTAGCGACCGAAGACTTCGTCGAATCGGACACACGCATGCAACTTTCCGGTGCAATGGCTTGGATGACGTCCGCCGTCGCGCTCTTTATCGGAGCAATCGGAACGCTCAACACGATGATGACCAGCGTCCTCGAACGCACTCGCGAAATCGGAATCCTGCGCGCCATCGGCTGGCCCCGGCGCCGCATCGTCACCATGATCCTCGCCGAATCCTGCTTGATCGCTGTCCTCGCAAGCATTCTCGGCATCGCGCTCGCCATCGTCGGCACCTGGGCGCTCGCACAAGCACCCGCAGCGCGCGGAATTCTTCGCCCACAAATCGATGCGACGGTTTTCCTTGAAGGCGTTCTGCTGGCGCTGTCGATCGGAATTCTGGGCGCACTTCTTCCTGCCTTCCGCGCGGCCCGCATGCAACCAACAGAAGCCTTCCGCGATGCCATGTAACCCCAACGGATGCGCTGCCAGATTTCTCAGCGCGCCGCACCACCAACTCGCTTCAAGGTGACCGTTGCTTTCTGGTCGAGATAGTTCATCACGTCGGCTGATTTAAAGAGTTCCGCAATCTGTGCGTCTGCCGCCGAGAGTAAGACTCCTGTTTTGTCATTCACCTTCGTATCCTTTGGATCTTGGTTGATGACTTTCCCCGGCAGCTTCGAGTCTACGATCGCTTTTGCCAGAGCTTTCGCTTGGAAGAAAGTGAGATCAATGCGACTTCCTTCCTTAACTTTGATCATGCACGGGGTCAAACCATCGATGGTACCCTTCGCCTTCTCCTCAGTTGTATTCGCCGCCTTCATCTCTTCGCGAAAATCGATAAATGCATAATCGTTGTCCCCGACATGCGTAACTGTCACGTCGCCTTGGTGCATCGTAAACTTCTGCTTGTCGTCCTCCCAAAACAGCACCGCGAAAATCAACTCGCCCGCCTTGTTGCGTTGCACTTCGTAGATCGAGCTCTCATCGTTTTCAATCGACCAACGACCTAACAACTGCGATTGCTGCTTCTTTTTCCAAGCATCGCCAATCGGCTTGTCGATGTACACCTGTGAACAACCGACTTGAATCACTAACGCGAACAGCAACAGCATGAGAAGTGAATTCTTCATCGATCTTGCTCCGAGTATTAGAGTTAGGGCTCGCTGAAATCGATTGTAGCCCTTTCAAGTCTCGCTTACTATCGCTAGCGATCAACCAGCATTCATCGAAGCCGCTCTACAAAACCGCGTTCCGCGAAATCGAAGCGTCTGCAGGAAGGCGGAATCGCCGCAGCATCGTCACGACGAATACGCCAACTCCGATTAAGAACAATACGACAACCAATCCAAACGACTGCATGTCAAGCGGCTTGGCTGCCACGTTCGCTTTGAAGGTGAGATGATTGATCGAAAACGCAAACAACGACATCCCGCAAGCGAACGTGGTCATTGATTGCTGGACACGGCGAAGCGACGCATCTCGCCGCTCGGGTGCCAGCCAATATTCGCGGTGCGGAATGTTAATCGTCGAGTTCGGAAGGTGCTGCGTGGCATACGCAATGCCCACAATCGCCCAAGGCAGGACAAGCTGAATGCCCAGCATCATCAGACTTGCAACGCCTTTGTCCACCCAGCCGTCCGGTTGGCCGTTCGCACCGAAGTGCGTCGCAACTTTCTCCGGCAGTGCAGTCCAGTAGTACGCGTTCTGTACGCAAGCCGCTACCGATAAGATTCCCAGTAAAGCTGTTTGCATCGCATTTCGCTTAATCTCGGACGCTCGAAACGCCACTAACCACAGACCTGCTTCATTCAAGTCCGCCTAACTTAAACGGAAACTCGAATCGGTACCCGACATCGCATAGTATAAAAGTGCTGCGAGCGACTTGGAATCCTTGATCTGGCCAGTCGCCAGAAGTTGCTTGAGTTCTGCGATCGTGACCGGATAGTTGGAAATCAGCTCGCCACGCTCCAGTGCAGTATCGCCGCTCGTTAAACCAGTTGCAACAAAACAGTACATCCGCTCGTCAAGAATCCCAGGCGACATGTAGAACTCGCACAGCGGCTCAATCCGCTCGCACCGATACCCCGTCTCCTCAATCAACTCACGCCGCGCGGTTTCGATCGGTGGCTCAGGCGGCTCCAAAGTCCCAGCGGGCAACTCCAACAGCTCTTGGTTCACCGAGATGCGAAAGTTTCGAATCAGGCAGATGCGTCCATCATTCAGCACCGGAACGATCACAACCGCACCGGGATGACGCACGACTTCACGCGCCATCGTCGAACCGTCCGCAAGCTGCTGCGTTACCATCTCAACCGTGAACCGCGAGGCGGTAAGCAGTAACTTTTTTTCCGCCTCAGAGGGTTTGCTCGTCATGCTGCACTTTCGAATCACTTTATCAAAGTAAAAAACACCCACACAGTTAACTGTGCAGGTGTTTCAGATTGCTTAGGTTCTTAATTCTACTTCCGCTCGCTCAGCTTGCGATACGGCGAACATTCTCGTCGTCCATTTCCATCTCTTCGGAACTCGGACGGTAACGAAACTGCATCAAGTAAGCGTCTTCAGTCGTGTCTTCGTAGAAGTCGCGGAGAACCGAGATCGCTTTAAAGCCGAATGTCTTGAAGAACAATTGAGCTTCCAAGTTCGTTTCGCGGACTTCTAACATGATGCGGTTGCGGCGTTCAACTGACAACTTGCCAGCCAACTTTTCCATCATCGCAGATCCGATTCCGCAGCGACGCGAATCGGGATCAACCGAAAAATTCAACAAGTGCAAGCGATTCTTGTGCAGTTCGTAGATCATAAAGCCAACAACTTTGTCGTCGACCTCAGCCACCATGCCGATGCAGTTACGCTGGCGCAAGCAACGAATAAACTCTTCTTCGCACCAAGGGAACTCGAAACTTGCATCTTCAATCGCCAAAACGGCTGGCATATCTCTGCGAATCATCCATCGAATATGCACACAGGATTTACTGGTTTCCGCCGCGGGCATTTGGGGCTCCCTCCGCACTCAATCGTGTAATAATTTAGTTGCACGATGAACCTCTTGTTCCTCGTGTCAACCGGTTTTTTGCGTCTCGAATCAGTTCAAGTGATCAGAGACCGGCACCTTGTCTTCAAGTTGATCCGTCACATGTCAACAAGGATGGAAGCAGAACGTTGCATTCTACTTCGCTCGACATACCGACTTGCCGCTGTCGTAGGCAGTAGAGTACCAGATCACTTTGCACTGGCCAATATGGAAAACGTGCATCGCCCTAAATGCATCTGCAATTGCAGCATTGCAAGCGAAAGAAACTAGCGAAAATTCATGCTGGCTTCCACCGCCATCACATCGCAGCGTTCGTTTTCGATGTGGCCGCTATGCCCACGAACATGATGGTAAGAAATCTTGTGCTGCGATACGAGCTTATCCAGCTCTTGCCACTGCTCGACATTCTTCACCGGCTTGCGCTGCCGCCCCTCCATCCGCACCCAGCCCTTCGCTTTCCATCCCGGCATCCATTCCATCAAACCTTGCAACACGTACTTGCTGTCCGCGTAAAGATGTACGTGACAACTCTTCTTCAACGCGCGAAGCCCTTCAATCACCGCTTGCAATTCCATGCGGTTGTTGGTCGAGTCGCGTTCGCCCCCAGACCCTGTTATCTCTTTGCCCGTCTTCAAGTCGCGGAGAATGTAAGCCCAACCGCCTGGCCCCGGATTGCGACTGCACGCTCCATCAGTAAACAACGCAACTTCACGCAATGCCTTAGCAACTTCAGCGGTATCGGGGGCCTTCTGGATGTCCTGCTCACGAAGATCCGCTTCGCCAGACTCGAGTTCGAACTTTTCGTCGCTCATTTTTTCAGTCGCTAGTGATGTTGCTGGTGCGAGAGATGAGCCGACTCGACCCTTCCTGCCCTCGCGGACCAGTTTACGCAGTTGTGTTTCAGCACGGAACCTCGCATGCGAGCTCCTACCGGATCAAATCACGAAAAACATCCCGCTGTTCGATTCCTGCATGTCGCTGCCGTGCAAGCAGTTAGCGCAGCGACGCGAGCCGATCTGACCATACGCCCAACTCACCGCGCTCATCGTCGCTGACCACAGTTGCTGGTTCTCGCGAAAAACGCGCTCCGTTCCCAACCTGTCAATAATTCCCACAGCCTTCAGTGCCGTGAAAACATCGTCGCGAATACCCGTTAACCCAACTTGAACACCGCTACCCTCAATCCCTTTCAGAAACTCTCCGAACTTATGCAAACAAACAGCGTCAAGATTGCGCACATGCTTCAATCGCAGCAATAGAACTTGAACGCTCGGCTTTACGCCCGGCGAAGCTTCGCTCACAACGTTCGGTTTAATCTCATGCTCGATGCGATCAAGCAAGTCTTCGAAGTCGGGCGCCGATCCGAAAAACAGTTCGCCTTCAAAGTTGTAGATGCGGATATAGTCGCACTGAGCATCTTCCGGCATGCGATCTCGAATCAACCGCTGCGGCGTCACCACCAACTCATTCACATGCACCTTCGCCGCTCGCGGAACGTAACACAAGAACGACAACAACACTCCAATCAGAATGCAGTATTCAATCGAAACGAACACGGCCGCCAGCGCCGTTGCCACAACAATAATGGCATCAAAGCGAGTTGCTCGCATGTGATACATCAAGTCCGGCAAGTCGATCATTCGCGTCGCTGTTAACAGTAGCACTCCAGCCAACGCGGCTTTGGGAATGAACTGCGCCAGCGGAGCTAGTCCTACAATGGTCAGCGCAACCATGATCGCGCAGATCACTCCCGACCACTGCGTTACCGCACCCGCTTGATAGTTGATGTACGACCTGGTCAGCGACCCCGAACCCGGAAAGCAATGAAAGAAACTGCCCGCGAGATTGGCGACACCTTCGCTTAAACACTGTTGGTTGATGTCTAACTTCTGACGACTTCGCGCAGCAAGACTTTTCGACATCGCAATCGCTTCCAACATCCCCAGCAGAGCAATCGCTGTCGCACTGCCAATCAAACTGCGAGTCAATTCCCAGTCGAATTTCGGTAAGGCAAAACCCGGCAATTTCTGCGGAACGCGATCGACCAACTTCACGCCATGCGCACCAAGATCGAGCATCCAAACCGCAAACCCAGCAAACACAATCGCCAACAAAAGTTCCGGTAGCAACAATTTGAAGCGGCGGTTTATGGCTCGTAGCAGCAGCGTGAACACAACCGTGCCAACCGCAATCGCAAACGAAATCCAATGCACATCGCCGCCCTCGGTCATCGTCAACCAAAAGCGTTTTAGAAAATGATCGTGCGGGTCGCCTTGCGATTTGAGCCCCAAAGCGTTTTTGGTTTGGTCAAGGATCAGCAGCACCGAAGCACCAGCGGTAAAGCCAACGATCACCGCATGCGAGATGTACCGCGAAAGATCGCCCAAACGCATCAAGGCAATCAACGTTTGAATGGTGCCAACCAAGAAGGCCATCAAGATCGCGGCTTCAATCCAGCGCTCCCGCGCTACCCCCTCCGGTAATACAGCCAATGCACTTAACATCGCGATCGAAATGATATTCGTCGGTCCGTTGATCAACTGTTTCGATGAAGCGAGCAGCGACCCGACCACTGTCATGACGATCGCCGTATACAACCCGTACTCAGCGGGCATGTTAAAGATCATCGCGTAAGCAATAGATTGTGGCACCGCCACAGCCGCGACCGTTGTTCCTGCTACCAGATCGCGACGAAAGCTGCTCCATGAGTAATCGCGAAGCGATCCGATGGCCGGAACGTATTTGAAAACTAATGTCTGCATCAAATTTGCTCGCTGCGTAGCGTCACAATCTTCGGGGGCTCAAACATGCGCTCAGCGCGTTCTTCGCCGTCGACCAGCGACCGAGCGAGATTCTCAATATAATTCACCGCCTGGCCCGCTCTGCTCGTCGCAACTCAGATTGCAAAGGTTGTCCGATGGGTTGTAACGTTTAGTCCGACAAAGGATAGCCGCTGGCGCAGCGCCGAGCTACGATGGCGACAACTTTGGTTCCGAAGTGTAGACTAAGCGCCAGTCAAGTCATTAACACAAGTCATTATCGAGTTCAGTTGAGCGACTTCAGTTGAGCGACGCATGAAACAAGTGATAGCAATCGTTCGGCCCTACTTGGCGGAACGAGTTCTCGAGAACTTACGACTCGCCCCGCTCGAAGCACTCTCAGTTCGAGAAGTGCAGGGGTTCGGCCGTCAAAAAAACTATCTCGCCGATTACAGCGACAGCGAATATGGACTCGCGTTTCTACCCAAAGTTGAAATCACGATGTGGGTCGAAGACCAACGCGTGGAAGAGGTCATCAAACGCGTCGTCGAAGTCGCTCGCAGCGGCCGGATGGGCGATGGCAAAATTATGGTCCTGCCCATGGCCGGCTTCATCGACGCTACCCAACATCGCGACGCCTGAATAACAGATAACCAGTAAGTGGCGGCGACTTTCAGTCGCCGATCCCCAAAACGTCGACTGAAATTCGACGCACGCTACTTAGGCGGCGCCAGCACGCGCTGCAACTCTTGCAAACTGGTCACGCCAGTAGCAACCGCTAACACACCTTCCTCTTGAATCGACAAAAATCCATGCTTGCGAGCCACTGGTAGAACACTCTCGACCGTCGGCTTTTGCATAAACGCTTTGCGAATCTCATCGTTAATGACCAGCAATTCAAAAATGGCAATCCGGCCAAAGTAACCGCGGCCATTGCACTTCGTACAGATCTCGATCTCGATCGGATTGCCTTTCGCATCGACGCGTTGCTCAGGTGGCGGCGGAACAAACGGTTGATACAACGCGTTCACACGACCCGGCGGAATTCCCAGTTTTTGCAGCAACTGCGGAGTTGGTTGGAACGCTTGCTTGCACTGATCACACAGCCTTCGCACCAGTCGCTGATTGATCGCACCGGATACAATCTTTACCAACCGCTTGTGCTCAGCCGGATACGCCGCCAACAGCTTAATAACAGCTTCAATCGCTGAGCCCGCTACCATCCGCGTGATACCAAAACGGTGCTGATCAATGATCTGATCGCACATCACTTCGACCGTGTTGATATCAACAAAGTCAGGAATGACCAACACATCCGGCTGCTTGAGCAACAAACTTTTCAACACCTTCATCGGCGTTTCACCGCCCGGCTTGTCGAAATGATGCGGCTGGATGTTAATCAACTCAGGTTCAGCACTTGCTTTGTCTTCGATACTGTGAAAATCGCGGACGAATCGATCCGCTGATTCCAAACCAACTCGCCACTGCGTCGGCAACCCATGCGCAGGCGGCGCACTGAACATGAACAATGCATCGTCGCCATTAAGCAACGACTTGAGCTGCTCTTGCATCTTCTCGCGCATGCCGAGATCGCTCAACGTTTTCAACACAGGTTTCTTCGGCTCGATGCGCAGAAGCAGTCGCTCGCCAGTCGGAACACCTTGACTGGTCAGCTCGACGATCCAGTCGCCGTTATGTCCGACGCCCAGTTTCGCGTTTTGCCGCGAGCGTCGATCCGTTGCATTCAAATTACAAAGCCGCTTGAGAATCACCACGACACCATCGCCGGTCGGCCGATCCATCGGAGGCATGTTCTCCCACAGGCCATCCACGCGACAGCGAACGGAAACGCCCTGTGCCGTGCAATCCAACAGAATTTGATCCGCACGCACCGACAACGCTTGAGCCAGCAACATGATCGCAACCGGATACTGCTCAATCGCTCGGCAAGAAATCAAAATCCCTTGCTGGATCTGCTTGTCCGAAACCGGCGGCTTGAACTCCATCGTTGGCAGTTCCATCTCTTGATTCTTCGCAGTCGCTTTACCGGTCTTCTTTTTGCGCAGCATATACAGTCCACTTGTAACTTAAATTCCAACTCGAAAAACAACTCGCCACTCGCAAATCGCCACTTAGATAATACCTGGCTGGCTGACCTGAATCCCCTTCAGCGCCATCTTCAACGCGTCCTTATTCGGAGCCACTTCGAAGGCAGTCGGACGATCAATCAACTCTTTATCGATCAAGTCCTTGAGACTCATCGTAAAGTCCTGCATACCTTCAGCGATACCGATGCGAATCGCATCCGGCAACTTCGAGTCTTTTCCTTCGAGAATCAACTTCTGCACCATCGGCGTCATCGTCATGATCTCGACCGTCGGTACACGACCCACGCCAGGCTTAATCGATCGCAACAATTTCTGAGCGACGATCCCCTTCATATTGAACGCAATCGCGCTGCGAATCGCGCCGTGCATCTCTTCAGGGAACAAGTCCAAAATACGACCGATCGTCGTCGGAGCACTCGAAGCGTGAATTGTACCGAACACCAAGTGACCCGTTTCGGCCGCGTGGATCGCTGTCATAAACGTCTCTTCGTCACGCAACTCACCCACGAGAATAATGTCCGGGTCTTCCCGCACCGCGTGCTTCATACCGATCTCAAAGTTCTTGACGTCCATCCCCATCTCGCGCTGGTTGATCAAGCACTTGTCTTCCGTGAACACGAATTCGATCGGATCTTCGAGCGTCAGAATGTGCTTGCTGTAGATCGAGTTGATGTAGTTCAACATCGAACCGATCGTCGTACTTTTTCCCGAACCGGTCACCCCAGCCAACAGAACCATGCCTTGGTCGAAGTGACACAACGTTTCCATTGAGGGCGGCAAGTAAAGACCTTCAAACGGTGGAATGTAGTTGTTCACCCGCCGCGCGACCAATCCGATCTTGCCCAGCTGCTTGAGCATGTTCACGCGGAAACGCCAATTCACTCCGTCAACTTCCACCACGTAAGCAAAGTCAGCGCCGCCTTCCTCTTCAAAGTAACGCCGCGCCCGCTCGTCCATCATCGGCACCAGCAAACGCACCATCTCTTCGTTCTCGATCGGCGGACGGTTCAGTGGCTTCAAGTCGCCGTTGACGCGCACGATCGGCGGTCGACCCACTTTCAAGTGCAAGTCGCTGCCCTTCAGCTTCACCAACGCGCGGAAGATCTTGTCGACTTCCAGCTCCACTCGCTTCTTGAGCAGATTCCCGACTAAGCGGTCAAGCGTTGGGTCATTCGGCACAGATCCGTTTCCTTCACTCATATACAATTCGCTCCAGAACTCTAATTCCAACGAAAGCTCTTCAACTACAATCGAACGGGAATCCCTCGCTCCGCCATAATCCGTTTCGTAGCCTCTATTGTATACTGACCAAAATGAAAAATGCTCGCCGCCAACGCAGCATCTGCTTTGCCGATCAGAATTGCGTCCGCCAAATGCTCCGGACAACCCGCACCACCGCTCGCGACCACCGGAATTCCCACCGCTGAACTGACCGCTGCCGTGATTTCCAAATCGTAACCGTCGCACGTGCCGTCGCAATCCATGCTAGTCAGCACGATTTCGCCCGCCCCAAGCTCCTCGATCCGCTTCGCCCACGCTACCGCTTCCAACCCAGTTGGAGTTCTTCCGCCATGGATGTGAACTTCCCAGATTTCCCGCCCGTCACGTTGCACTCGTTTCGGGTCGATGTTCACCACAATGCACTGACTGCCAAATCGCTCCGCCGCCGCCGCCACAAAGTCTGGGTCCATGCAAGCCGCTGTGTTGATCGAAACTTTATCACACCCCGCTTGCAGTAGCGCGCGAATATCATCCAGCGTCCGAATCCCGCCGCCAACGGTCAGCGGCATGAAAACTTGCTCAGCCGTTCGGCGGACCACGTCCAGCATAATGCCACGCTGCTCATGACTGGCCGTGATGTCCAAGAAAACCAACTCATCGGCGCCCTCACGCTCATACCGCGCTGCCACCTCGACCGGATCCCCCGCATCGCGCAGATTCAGAAAGTTCGTTCCCTTCACCACCCGCCCGCCATTCACATCCAAACACGGAATGACTCGTTTCGCTAACATCAGCTACAGCCCTAAAAGCAAGTTCCGCTCGTCCTTCAAGGCGATCTAGTTTAGCCTCATTGGAACGATTCGTTGAGCCCATCGCGTTTCCAAGCCCAGCGTGGTATTTCCTCCACTTCAGCGAAGCTCGACAACTCAATAAAGATCATAGAAAGCGTCTGTCCCCAACTTTGGTATTACCTGCCGAGCGACTTTTTCCAGTGCCCCTAAATACCGAAGCGAGATCCAGCCATCTACCGAACCGCGAAAACAAAAGCGATCAACCGCGAATTCTCGACCTTCACCACGCTGAAGATTGAATCGCAAAACAGCCGTGTATTGAGTGTGACGAGCGGTCCAATCGTCATTGCTCGGCGATGAGCCAAAAAGTTGACTGAGTGTTCGGGCGGCTACTGATGGATCAGTGTCGGGGGTGTAGACGACGATGCTGTCCCCTTCAATTACCGTTTGCTGCACTGTGTAGTTGGTCAATTCAAGCACCAAACGAGCGATCTTTTCTCGTTCGCTAGCCAAAACGCGCGTCGGTTTCGTGCGTCGAACCGACACACTGGCATTCGCTGGACTCTCCGTTACTTCAAATCCCTCAGGAAGGACTTCACATGGATCGCCGGCGTCGCTGTAATCACTTTTTGATACAAAGAATCGCGGTTTACCCGTCTTTGTTTCCCCTTGGAACACTGTGTAAAGATCACCTTTTCTATTGCGATACTGAACCGGCATTAACGTCCCTTTCCATAACTCAGTTCTTCAGCCTCAGCCACGAGCGTATTAATTTATGGTTTAAGCGAATCCAATCAACCATACGCTCAAGTCCCTAATAAAATTCCAACGCTTTCCGCATAGCGTCCTCGCACCTCTCCGCCTCCGCGCTAAAAAACTCCCACTACTTCATCGCATCCGCAGTTGCCTCAGCAATCTGCCTTTCGCCACGCTTCTTATCCGCTTCGATGTCTTCAACCAAGTCAGCGAGCATCGTCGCCAACGCCATCATTGTGACGCCGGGAGTGCCAGCCGCTAGCACGGCCCCAGTGCCGTTGATCGTCAACCATCCATCGCCGAGTACCCGCGAAATCGCCGCAATAATCGCGAACACAACGGCTATCCAAGTCGTCATCCACATAATCTGCAGTATGGAAAACCGTCCATCACGAACGCCCGACGGAACGAGGATTTTACAAAGCAAAAAAATCCCAGTTGCCAGAAACAATGCCGAAAACACAGACGCCATTCCAGTTGCAAAGAACAGCACAAAAGCCAGCGGCGCCCAAATGCCCACTCCTAATTGCAATCCTCTTATCACCCAGTAGTTGCGTCCCAGTCGCGGCGAATAACAACATAATGCCACGCACCCGTCGCTCAAACAGCTAAGCCACACAATGAACAACGCCCCAACCACTACGTACGTTGGCAACTGTCTTGAGAACAGCCATAACCAATAAATCAGCAACCCACCAGTCACCAGCGGCAGCCCAGCCGCCATCAACATAAGCCGCAACCGAACCTCAGTCGTCCAAGTTGAAACACGCGACGCTCGCTCCACCAAAACAGTCACAGCCCCAACAACTTCCTCCGCAACGCCCTCCGCGTCCCCGCGTCTCCCCATCTCTGCGTTAACTTTTCCAATCATCCCGCCCTCTCAAAGCCCGTTGACAACGCGATGATACCCATCCTTCACAAACCGCTCACCAAAGTTAACAACCAGCCCAAGTCGCAATCCATCAATCGCAGATAAGTAAGCACCTGACCTTCAAGGATATCGTTGTACTTCGAAGTTGCCTTGCACTCGACGATGACAAGCTTATCCACCCAAAGTTCGGTGCTTCAACCTCCTTCCGTAGCCGGAGTCGCCAGACTTCGGTGACTGTCTGCTTCCGCACCCGCCAGACTTCGGGCATTGTCTGTTCTCTGTCTGTTCTCTGTCTGTTCCCTGTCTGTCCCCCCAGCGTCCCGCGCCTCCCCACCACTGCGCTCAATCTTACTGGCCCACCAACCGCGCAAACCGCACCCGCCACCCAACCGACTCCCGCGAAATCGTAGCCAGCATCAGCTTCGCAGCGCGCTCAGCGTCAACCTCCTTACCGTCCAACTGCTGATTACGGATCAACCGCCAGCGAGCCCCGTAATTCAAGTCGCTAGCCATCGCGCTGTTTGCCGCCAGCCGGCGCGCGATCTCCGTCGACTCCTTCAAACCCGCCGCATCGAACTTGGCGAGTGCATGAGCTAACTGCAACTGCAGCGACCCCAGTTTCGGATTCTGCTTTACCAACTCACGCAACTTTGCAATCGCCTCCGCACTTGCCTCCGCGCTCGCCTCGCCCGACTGAAACCCACGCAGCCGCCAGCCGATCGCCTGCTGCGTCAACCGCGAACTTTCCAAGAGCGACTGCAACTGCTCGTCGGTAAAGCGAACCTTGCTCGCCCATCCAGGCACCTCTTTCGTCGGCCAAGCGTCGACAGACTCAACGATCGCCGCAGCGATCGGTTCGATCATCTCTTGCCTCAAAGCCCCCGAGTTCCAGACGCTCGCCGTACCAAGTGCCACCGCTTCGTCGCCCGCCCGCGCGGCCAACACTAAATAGACCGCTGCCACTAACTGCCGATCTGTAGGCACAGAGACCGCCGCGACCAACTCACCTGCATCGGATCGCAAACGTTTAACCAGATTCTCGTCCGACCATTCAGGTAAACACTTAGCAACCAGCACTGCGACACGCGCTGAGACATCAATCAGCTTGAACTTCGCATCTTTTAGCGATCGCTCAAATGCATCCAACTCCTCAGTCCGTTCCTTTGCCATCAACAAAATGCCCAGCCAAGCATACAGCGCGTCGCGGGCTTTCTCCGGTGCAGCTTGCTGTTCAGCCAGCTCCCGAAAGACTGGCAGTAACTCCTCTTGCCTTCCCAGAGCCACCAACCAGCTCTGCAACCATTGAACCGCCTGCTCCCCCGTTTCTGACACAGACCAAACGCGAATGTGGTCTCTCAGAATTTTGACATAGCGTTCGCGCAGCGGCTGGTTTTGCGGATCGACCCTCAGGGCCTGCGACAGATTCCAAGCGGCCGATAAATGTCCCGTTGCCGCTCCATTCACTTCGGCCGCTTCGATCGCAATCGCTTCGATCGCATTCGCCGCCTCCAACCACTTTTCTTGCTGTTGCAAAAGTGCGGCAGCCTGGTTTGCGAACTGAACCGCGTTCTGCTGATGCCCAGCCGCCAGTTCGTTGCGGGCAGTAATCGTCAACTTCGCGATCGCCGCCGATTCGTCACCCGAAGCCAATAATTGCCGAACCTCCGCAACAACCAAGTCCATCGCCGCGCTAGAACTTACATCCTCGCTCGATACCGCACTGGTCAAAATCGAATCCACGCGCGCTCGCCAGTAATCGCCATAACGCTTACCGACCGCTTTCGCTCGCGCCAGCAACTTGGCGATCTCAACTTCCTTCTTTTCAGCCGGCAACTTCGCCAACTCGCTAAGTGACAAACGCATCTCGGCCAACTCGTACTCCGGTCCGCTCTCGATCTCGCGAAGCAAATCGATGAAAGCGCGAGCTTGGCTCGCCTTACCATCAGCGATCAGAGCGTCGCTGGCGATCACCGCAGCTCGCACGCGGTCCGCTGAATTCCCAGCACCCAGAACAACTGCTTGCAACAGAGTGATCGCTTCGTCCTGCCGGCTGAGATCCAACCAAGCCGCTGCGCGTGCGACTTCAAGACTCGACCGTGTCTCCCAATCCTTCGAGGTACGATCGAGTAACCCGCCCGCCTCTGCTTCCACGTTCGTCGCCGCCGCCACGCGATCGCGCGAACCGCTTTCGTACAGTCGAGCTCGGATGAGAAACGCTTCACAGCGCATCAGCACCGTATCCAAACGCAACTGCGATATCTGCTCCGGAGGCGCCTGCGTTCGGTCGGCGGCCGTCTGCTTCGCAGCCAACGGTTGACGCACTTTCAAGTCATCTTCCAGCTTCGTAAGGTCTTCCAATATTCGCCTTACCAGCTCCAAAGCTTGATCGCGCAGCGGCTTATTCGCGGGCGCTGCCAACCAGCGCGCAAGCAAGTCTTGAGCTCGCAGCAGTTCGCAGCGCACCGCTTGCCACTCAATCCAAGGCAGACGGCGATCGTTCGCACGCTCCAACTTGAATTTATTCAGCAACTCGCGACAACGCTGCCAATGCGACTCCGCCCCATCGACGCTCCGAATCGCCGCCTGCGCCTCACATTCGATCATACGCTGCGTCCACCGCGCGTAAGCTTCATCGTCACTCTCTGCAACTCGCTGCCGCTGCACAGTCGCGTACAGCACCGCACTTTCAGTCAAGCCCTGACGACACATCCTCTGCAACGTTAATTCATCCGCGTCGGGCTGAGTTGCAACGCACTGCGCCGCACCGTTCAGACACAGCATCGCGCATCCAAGTGCAAGTAAAACGTACTTCATGCTTCTCATCCTGAATTTCTCGGCCGCTCATTCAACGCTCAACAAGCCAAGCTTCTCCGCAGCGGCGTACATTACAATTCCGGCCGCGGTCGCAAGGTTCAAACTACGCACCGGCCCCGGCATCGGTATCGAAAGCAGCCGATCCGCATAATCCGCGCGCAACTTGTCCGGCAATCCGCTCGTCTCCCGTCCGAACACGAGCGCATCGCCATACTCAAATGACGCCGTGTGATAAGAACGTTCCGCAAACTTCGTTAACAACCAGAATCGCGAAGTCGGAATGTTCGCAATCAGTTGCTCCCAGTTATCGACCGCTTCCCAATCGAGATGTTGCCAATAATCCAAACCCGCTCGCTTCAGTTGCGTATCATCTAATCGAAATCCCATCGGTCGCACAATCCACAGCTTTGCACCCAACGCAACGCATGTTCGACCAATATTACCCGTGTTCTGCGGAATCTCAGGCTGATACAACACCACGTGCAACGCCACATCCGAACGGCAATTCGGGTTGCGATTCGAAGGGCCACCAGTAGCGTGCATGGAGCGTTTTTTCTATAAAGTTTGTTCGCGCGGAGTATGCTAGAATTCGTGCCTTCCGCAGCATGCGGCTCACGTCCGAGTCGCTGTGCGTTGCCGCTGTGCCTCGCCGAATGAGGTCGCAGCGAATCCCTCGAGATCACTTCTCATCAGCTTATCTTATGCCAATTCAAGTTACTTGTCCCGGATGCCTGAAGCGTTTTACTGTCAACGACAAGTTCGCTGGCAAGAGCGGTCCGTGCCCGAGTTGTCGCAAAGTTATCAAGATTCCCGAGAAGTCGGACGAAGTCGTCATTCACGCTCCGGAACCAACCGGACCAAAAGATTCGAAGGGCAAGAGCGTTCTAAAACCGCTGCGGCGCAGCGAAGTCAAACTGAGCATGCCCGTGATGCTCGCCGCTGGTTTATCGACGTTGATGGTCTTCGGTCTCGCGCTCGGCATTCGCTTCACCGGCGAAGAACCACCCGTCGTCCTGCTTGCTATCGGTTCGATACTGCTTGCACCTCCGCTGGCATTTGTTGGTTACTGGTTCTTGCGCGATGACGAACTGGCGGGTTATCGCGGCCGCGAATTGCTCACACGCTGCGGCATCTGCGCCGCGGTCTTTGCTGCATCCTGGTTGCTCTACGCTTTCATTCCCACCTTCGTGTCCGGCGAAAAGAGCCTCAGCGACGTATCGAACACTTACTTGCTTTTCGTTGTTCCCGTAATGATCGTTGTCGGGACCGTTGCCTCAGTTCTCGCGATGGAGCTAGAAATTGTTCAAGGCGTTTTGCATTACATGCTCTACTTTGTCATCACGCTGATTCTCGCTTTGATCATGGGAACTGACCTCAGCAGCACGTTAAGCGACAAACCAAGTTCGTCTGAAATCGTTGCCCCCGTCAAACCCAAGGGCGCCACACAAAATCCGCCTGCGACCAACCAACCCGCCAACGACCCTCCAGCCGAGGAAGAGCGCCCCAAGATCAACATCCTACAATAACTGTCTCTCGGTCTTCGTCCGTGGGACCGCCATGCCATCCGTGGTAAACAAGCGTACCTCTCACGGAATGCAAGTGACGCTATTGGATACTTCACGGCGGCTTGCGTTCAATCGCATTCAGCGCAAAATCTAAATCATCAAATCACTGAATCAGCCGTCGAACTGAAACGCTTCTACCAACAAGAATCAACCATGCGACTAACCGAGGGCCAAGCGGCACCGGAATTCGAAGTTACCGACATCAGCACCGGCAAACCAATCACGCTCGCTGATTTTCGTGGACACAAATTGTTGCTCTCGTTTCATCGCTACGCTGCCTGCCCGTTTTGCAACTTGCACGTACATGAACTCAGCAAAGCTCATGCGGACCTCGATCGAATGGGCTTGAAAATGGTCGCTCTGTTCCGCTCCGGTCCCGACCGCACGCTGGAACAATACGGATCGCGCGAAGTGCCGTTTCAGATCGCTGCCGACCCAAAACTCAGCGCCTATCGCGCGTACGGTATCGAGAAATCATTGTTCGGAATGCTAGTTTCGTTTATTCATCCGCGTGGACTGTACGCCACTTTGAAGGGTTTTTTGCCGGGCAAAGTGGATGCGGAAGTTCGGTCGTTACCCGCCGATTTCCTGATCACGCCCGACCAGAAAATCGCTCGCGCGTATTACTCGACGAACATCACCCAGCACCTATCGCTGCGCGAGATCACTGAATTCGCTCGCAGTTGATCGAGGACTATCATGGAATTGGATGAACGCGACGAAGTGACTTTGCGTGCGGCTCAAGAGCAAGTCGACGCGTGGATTCGCAGCGTCGGCGTACGCTACTTTTCCGAACTAACGAACTTGGCGCAGTTGATGGAGGAGGTCGGCGAGCTGGCGCGGATCGTCTCGCGAACTTATGGCGAGCAGAGCTTCAAGGAATCGGACAAACGCGGTAACTTGAGCGATGAGATGGCCGACGTGCTGTTCGTGCTCATCTGCCTCGCCAATCAAACCGGCGTCGACTTGACCGCAGCGTTCGCAGCCAACTTGGCCAAGAAAACCGCTCGTGATTCCGAACGTCATCGAAACAACGCGAAACTGAACAAACCGCCAGCCGAATGAGCTGGGTTACAAAATAGACTGGAGTCAAAATGAGTTTAACGATCATGCGCCGTATCAAGTTCTGTGCGGGCCATCGCTTGTACAAACACGGCGGCAAGTGCGAGCATTTCCACGGGCACAACTACGTCGCCGATGTTTTTGTGACTGGCGACGAAGTGGATTCAGTTGGTCGCGTGATCGATTTTGCGGATCTGAAGGCACGCGTGAAAGGTTGGATCGACACGAATTGGGACCACAGTTTCTTGGTCTTCGAAGGCGATGAGAACGCAAAGCAAGCGCTCAGTCTGGTTCAGCCCAGCCGCATGTACGTTCTGCCTTATAACCCAACAGCCGAAAACATGGCTCGCTACCTTTTAGAAGTCATGTGCCCCGCAGCACTCGAAGGCACAGGTGCTCGCGCGACGAAAGTTCGCATCTGGGAAACCGACGAAGCGTTCGCGGAAGCGAGCGTTGATTAGTTCGCTTAAAAACGGTGCAGCATTGTGTTCTGTCCGCGGCGTCAACGTTTTCAGTGTATTCGCTTTGTTCCGAGCAGACGCTTTTCATCTGGACGGAGGGTTATTTTGCGGCCAATTTGCATAATAACCAGTCGCTGACTTGTAAGTCTGGCGAGAGGTTGTGGGAGTTGCTACAATCCGCCCATTGTCGCCGGGCTCACGAGGAGCCGGGCGAGTCGGTTGAGCACGGGAGGCTTCGCAACGGTCATTTGCCGAGAGCAAACTTCAAGTGGCAGCAAAA
>JBGSOM010000063.1:0-7492 GCA_041739135.1 Pirellulaceae bacterium | reverse complement strand
GTGGTCAATGACATTTTGCCTCCCGACGATGTGATCGCTGCGATCAAAGCGGCCGGCGGGAGCGCTTCTCCGGGCGTAGCGGATGTTACCGATCGCAAAGCTGTCGATGCTACCGTCGCGAACACCATCGCAACCTTCGGGCGGCTGGATTTGCTGGTCACGAACGCGGCTTACAGCGACCGCGAACTGTTCTACAAAGCCAACTTGGACGGTTTTCAGCGAACCATCGACGTCTGCATGTGGGGCCCGTTTAATTTTATGCGATCCGCTTCGCTGGCGATGATCGATCAAGGTCAAGGCGGCGCGATCGTCTGCATCAGCTCGCCGCATGCTTACAAAGCCATCCCAGGCGCGATGGCTTACAATATGGCCAAAGCCGCATTGGATCAAATGGCGCGCAGCGCCGCTTGCGAATTGGCCGAGCATCGGATTCGTGTGAACATCGTCCACCCAGGCTGGACCGACACACCGGGCGAGCGCAAGTTCTTCTTCGAAGACGAATTGAAAGTCCGTGGCAGCGAATTGCCTTGGGGACGACTCGCGCGACCCGACGAAGTTGCTCGCGCAGTCGTGTTCATGTGCGACCCAGCCAGCGACTATATCAACGGTGCAACCATATCAATCGATGGCGGCGCTCTACTACCTCACGAACAGATGTTCCGAACGAAAGAACGTCCAAGCTAAGTCCGTTTGCGACCGTTATAGTTTAATCGCGTGGCGTCTTTCTTAGCGTGACGCCGACTTCCGGTCGACGTTACGTGGATTGGCGACTAAAAGTCGCCACCACGAATGCATCGCCCTTAACTCACTGCACCAAGACGAATTGAACAGCATCGACGATCACGTGACCGTCGGTGCCAGCGTTGGAAACTTCAACCGATCCTTCGCTGCCCGCTTTGAACTCGAACACGCCCAGCGAGAACAGCACGTCGCGCACAGGCGGCTTCTTGCGCTGATTGACAGTTACATTCTTCTCATCATTCGCACTTCGAATCGTTACCGGCACGTTCGACGCTCGATTGCTGTGAGCCGTGTAAGCGATCAGCACTTCGTACTTACCGGCTGAAGGCAAGTTCGGCACAAAGCGCGCTGACTGCTGCCCCTTGCGATCGTTATCATCGTGCGCATAGCCTCCTCCGACGAACGGTGAAACGCTTTGCCCCGTTGAGTCAAAGCCGATCAACTTCGCTTCCGTATCGTCGACTACGATGCCGCCTAATTGCTCCTTCGTCAGTCGCGTCAAAGCAGCAGCAGGCGGTGATTCGAAGTCCAACACCTGCTTGTCAGCCAGCAATTTCTCTGACAACTTCGCGTAATCAACAGCTTGCACCGAAGTGGACGAATCGATCGCCAGCGACGCAGCGGTCGCAGCACTCTGGCCGAGCACCATGAACACGGGTTCCATGCGAATGCTTCCATAAGCGATATGACTCGCCGCCATGCACATGGGAACCAACAGGTTGTCGCACTCGGATTCGCGCGGCCGAATACTTCGGTAACTGATCGGATACGGACGCGTCCCGATTTGAATATCGCCTTCGTTCCGCGCATAACCTTCGGCGGTCACATAACGCTGCGTGTTGTGGCTGTCCATGTTATACGCACCCATACCAACGCTATCCGGCACGACCTCTTGGCGCTTGCAATTCTTTTCACTCATCACGTAATCTGAAACCATCCGCCGAGCTTCGCGGACATACAACTGTCGTGGCCAATTGTCGTTATCCAGAAACTCATCTTTTGCCAAGGCGATCCGATTGAACTCCTTGCGAATCGATTCGGGCACACGCGGATGATTGGCAATCGTCCACATCAAACCTTTCTGATAAGTTTCGTGCTCTTTCCAGATCTTCTCGCGCGTTGCATAGTCCGCTTCCGGATAATCGTAGTTCATCCCAATGTTGTCGGTGCTGATCGCAAAGTTGTTGTTCGTGTCGGTTTTGCGATTGGGCATCCAAACTGGATTCCAAGGATGACGCATGTCGCCCGCGTCGAAGTTCCGCAGCAGCAATTCGTAACGCAGTTCGTCGTATCCTTCGGGCTTGGGCCATAGTCGACGATTCTCCGCGGCATCTGTCGTGCACATGCGAAAGTTGTACGCTTGAATGCGATTGTCGCCATCACCATCCTTGCCAGTAGGTGCGGGCCAAACGCCAGGCAACAGCCCGCTGCTGGGATCGCCCGCTTTTCGATACGGATCCACTTGCTTGGTGAACTGGTGGTGCACGGCTCCCGCGATCTGCAAACCGTTGATCGTCTCGCCGTACTTACTGTTCGCTTCGCGGCCGACGTGATAACTAACTCCCGACTTGGCCATAAGATCGCCTTCGTAAGTCGCGTCGATGAACACCTTGCCCGCAAACGCGCGACCGCTTTCCATCACGATTTTCTTGATGCTCGCGCCTTCCTTCACGACGCCGTTCTTCAAGTCGAGTCGCTCGCCGAACACCACATCGATCTTCGCGTCCTTCAGCATTTGCGAGTACACCCAGGTCGCTACACTCGGCTCGAAAGTCCACATCGCTTTTTCGTTCTCATTGCTGCGCGTCCGGCTCTTGAAGTACGCCTCGCGCGTTTCCTGTTTCCAGTTGCTAGGCTGGTTGTAGTAATCAAAGATGCGCTCGTAGAACTCGCGCGAAATGCCACCGATGCAACGCTTGTTGCCGATATCCGTCGCTCCTAGCCCGCCGGTCGTCAAGCCGCCGACGAACTGAGTCGGCTCGATCAGAGTTACCGATTTGCCCATCCGTCGAGCTTGGATGGCTGCGACCACTCCACCGCTCGTCCCCCCGTAGATCACGATGTCCGACATACTCGTCGGCGCATTGTCTTGAGCGAACGAAGTATTGCCAGCCAAACTTGCCCACAACGTAAGAACCAACAGAGTTATCCGCCTCATAACTGTCCCCACAACGTATTGCCACTGAACTCGCGATTTTCGCAAAGCGGCAATTATAGCTGCTGACAGTTTGTCGATTGCTCGCCAAGCGGTTAGAATCGTTCCCGAGATGTCTCGACGAGTCACTTGCTCAAGGCAACTCACCCCCTCTCACGACCCGCTCCAGCGATTGGTAATCAGCCCTAAATGCCGCAATGTCCCATCTGCTTATCCGTATCCAGGTCCAGTGAAACGCGTTCACGACTTCGCCGCATCCTCTACCTCCTAATCGGCCGCAAATGCTTCGGCTGCAACGCCTGCCTACAACGCTACAGCGTTTGGTTCTGGAAGAAGTGACCACCAGTTGTCGTTGGAACCGAGCATTCCGCTTAGCCTTTCGTGCTATCCCCTTTTGAGCTTGCCGCAGGCACTTTTTAGAATGGGTAGTAGGTCGCGATCGCAGCCACCAGTAGCGCTCCACACGCTGCCCGCAACCCAAGCATGATACCGGGGCGCGACGATTGAGCACGCACGAGAGGAGCAGCGTACGATACGTACTGAATTTCGTCCCCCAGGAAATGTACTGTGCGAAGGTAGCGCGAGCCAACGATTTCAACCACAGAAACAGAATCTTTCATTTACCAGTTCCTTTCAGCGTTCTAGTCCAAATTCGTGCTGATCACTTGCCAGCAGTTCATGGATAGAACGCAGCGAAACTTGGTATTCTTCCCAACCGAAATTGAAATTTGTGCCAAGCGCTCAAGTTTCCGTTCTTGCGCGAAATTTGCCAACGCTTGCAGGAGCTCAATTACGTGGACGGAGCTCTCGTTTTGATCTGCCTACATTGAGCCTTCCGCAATAATCGGTCGATCAGGCTTGATCAAATCTGCACTCGAGACCTCGGCAAAACGAAATGCTATTCGATTGATCAAAGAGCATCGCTAGTTGCTAGAGGAGACGTATGCGATCCACAGTACCAGTGAAAGCAGGAGTCCCAACAATCCTACGAGGATTCCGATGACTGCGAAAGGTTTGCCTCGCAGTTTGCTACCGTTCTGCAATGCCACAATCCCAAAGACGATTCCGAACAACGAGCCAAGTCCACCAAACCAACCGAACGCGAGCACAAAGCTCATGACGGCCATCTTAGAGAACTTCACTCGCTTGATTAAGTTGTGTTGCGTCGCCCACACCGTCATTGGGATCCAGACGCTTGTGGCCTCCTTACAGACGCTTTCTCCAGCAGGAGCTTCAAGAGTCTTGAAATGAGCAACCATTTCGGCGTGGGTAATGGGCCCGAGCACGCTGCCTTTAGAAGTGTAATACCACTTCAATTCAACTTCTGGTTTTGCAATGACGGTCTGGGGTGAGTTCGACTGCGAGCGATTTCCAGCGTCGAGTTCGAGAAATGCCGCTGGTTTATACCAATCAGATCCGTTAGTAGACAATTTGTGGAGTGGACTTATCGTTCCATCGGCGACGCGCGCACGAATTTGATCGATTGGGTACTCGCCCACCACGCTACCTTGGAACTTTACCTGAACCTTAGACATAACGGCTAAACCGTGTGCGATTCCAGGCATCTGCGCCAAAGTGTGTTTGATGGATCAGCCGCGCACATCTCCTTGAGCTTGGCAATACGTTGCTCCAGCGGGCTTCGCTGCAAGTTCAAGGTTCTAAATTCCGCAGCCAGTTTTCGTTGCACATCGGAAATTTCAAAAAGCTCATTCAACTCTTCTGCCAATTGAAAATCGATTCTCGGGATTGAGACCCCTGCATCGTTAGACAACTTTGCCCACTGTTCACGCTCAGAAAAACGCAGCAGCGCATCCACTTCGCCGAGTAACGCTGGCTTCTCTTGAATTCGGCGTAGCGCTTCGAAACGAAAGCCTTGCTTCAAATACAGAGTACTCTGGAGCAATCGCTTATTCGCCTGAGAGCATGCGTCGGCGTAGTTCTGGGCAACTTTTTTGATTTGATCCTGCGGATAGCTACCCGGCGATCTAACAATCGCTTGAATCTGAATCACGAGTTGTGGTGCGGCCATTGAATCATCACAGTCGAGTACTGGAAGTGGTTGACTGAGCTACGATAACGCAGATCGCCTCGAAATTCAACAACATAGGCTGATCAATCTACGTTGTGTGAAAACTCTAAGCACTTGAACGGTGCGCACTTGAATTGACGCATGTGCGTGCTATTCTTACGGCTCGCTTATTTCCGCACCTCTTGAAATCCCCAGGGAAGAAACTTGTCGGCTGTACGTTCCTCCTACAGTTCCCGACGCGCGAGGTCTACGAACGCAAGAGATGACTGTAGAAACAGGTCCTTAACATTGTAACTGCGGGTTCTGGTATGGTCACAAAGAACTTACGAGGGTTAACAGGCGAGAAACTCGACAACGGCAAGTACGTTATCGTCAAACCCTTGGATGAAGGAGGGATGGGTGCGGTCTGGACTGCTAAGGCAGTGAGCATGGACACCGATGTGGTCGTCAAATTCCCACTGGCAGAGTTCTTGCATGAAGAGGGCTTTCGCGAGCGCTTCGAAAATGAAATTCGCTCGCTTATCAGCCTTTGCAACCGGCATGCGAACATCGTGAATATCTTGGATGTCGGAGTCTACGGCGATATCCCTTACGCAGTGATGCAGTATCTCACCGGAGGCAATCTAAAAGATTGGACAACGCGACTTAGTAAACATCCAAGTAAAGAGACCATTGATTGGACGAGAGTGCTCCGGTGGATTATGGGAGTCGCTGATGCTCTCGATTTCGTTCATAGGAATCGCGTTATTCATCGGGATATCAAACCAGCGAACATCCTTTTCGATGAAGGTCGAAACGCCTATATAGCCGATTTCGGCATCTCCAAGTCAATCGGAAAAGAGGGGCCAACGAAGACAAACCAAGTAGTTGGTACGCTGTCCTACATGGCACCCGAAGTCTTGCGAGGAGACTCCGCTACCCATCTCTCCGACCAGTACGCGTTTGCGGCCACACTATATAAATCCCTGACTGGCGAAGTGCCATTCAGCGGTGCAACGGAGGTTTTGCTGCACCAAAACCAACAATCGCCACCGCGACGTCTGGAAACCTGGGGCTATTTGCCGAGCAACTTAACTGCTGTTGTGTTTAAAGCGTTGAACTATGACCCAGAGCGGCGATTCAGCAACTGCTCTGAATTTGCCAGCGAAGTATTGCGTAGCCTCGCTAATCCAGCCTCTTCCCGAAAGATGCCACCACAACCGCAACCAACCGAAGATACCGCCACACGCGATACAAAGCGCTCTTCAGCGGTTGCAGAAGACACAAATCGTAGTGCCTCGGGTACGAAGAGCACCCAGCACCGTGGAGTGGTTCCTGCGGAAATTGTTAAGACGCCGAACCCAGGCTCGGGAGTGCAAAGCAATCCACGACCTACCGACACGAATGCCACCATCGTAAAGCAACCAACCGCGGGAACGACGATTGGTTCCCAAACGCGTACTGCCGGCGGTTCCGGCTCGACGTCAACCGTCGGTACCGGTCGAGATCGAAACCTGCGTCGTTTAACCTGCCCCTGGTGCTGGCATGCATTTTCCTTAGCCGAGTTGCTCTGGGTCGGTGTGCATAACGACCTTGATACGGATGACAAGCTCCCGGAGCAACCCCAGAGGTTCCTACCCGAAATATTCACTGAGAATTGCCAAGCGATCGATGTTTTGGGAAGCGTCTGCGAACAGACCGCTTGCCCAAATTGTCATTTGGAAATACCCAGGGAATCGATTGAAAACGATGCTGTTTACCTTTCAATTGTTGGCGCGGCATTGTCGGGAAAAAGCTGCTATCTTTCCTCGCTTGTGCACAAATTAAGGCAGACCTTTCCTCAAAAATTCGAACTTTCATTTTCGGATGCAGACCCGGAATTGAACGGGAGGTTGATTAACAATGAAAAGCTTCTGTTCAATAACCGCTCTTCATCTATGGTCAAGGTAGACAAAACCAAGTTAGAAGACGATTCACTTTATCGAAACACTTTAATTGGAGGAGTCGCTACAAAACTTCTAAAGCCAAGCATATTTACCTTGAAGCCAACTCCCACTCATCCGAACTTTGGCTTTTCGTCCTCGATTTCCTACTCGCTCTGCCTTTACGACAACGCTGGTGAGCACTTTTCGCCAGGTAGCAACCGAAGCACCAGTCCTGTTACGCGCCATTTAGGCTTGTCTGACGCAACCATATTCATATTTGACCCCACACAGCACAGCGGTTTTCGAAGAGCTTGCGCTGCAAGTTCGACAGATCCTCAGTTTACTGACACAACCGAAACTCCGCTTGATCCTCAGGATACCGTGCTTACGGAAACAATGCGACGCATTCGCAATTCAACCAATCAACCATCGTATAAGTACGAAAAGCCCTTGATTGTTGTTGTGAATAAATACGACGCCTGGGCTAGTGTGTTTTCGCTGTCGAGGCTTGCGGAGCCTTGGGTTAGGAACGGCCAATCAATTAGTAGCGCAATCTGGGTGCGCGACATAATTCCATTTTGGGACAACTGCATCGTATAGAATGTTTAGTGTAGCTTTCATCTCATCTGTCGCTCTCCGTCCTATTTCGTAAAATTTCTGGAT
>JBGSOM010000058.1:0-4427 GCA_041739135.1 Pirellulaceae bacterium | reverse complement strand
GCCGTGGCCAAACGAGCCGAGGAAGCTGCTGCCCGAGGTGTGTCTGACACTCACTCGCATTTGCGATCACTGCAGCCGATGCAACGCAAGTGCCTAGAGTTGTTCCAAAAGTCCGATGTGATTGCTTCACGAGACATCCAGACGTTTTTCGGATACAAACCACGTTCTGCTACCGCATTGCTATCTCGTTGGGTTGATGAGGGATTCTTGGTTGTGCATGATCCCGGTCTACGAACTCGAAGTTACGCTCTCGCGGAGAAGCATCGAAGACTGCTCGGCTAAACCGGGGCGCGGTTGCCGAGTTGGATGATCACGGACTCAATCTCAGCGTTGAATGACACATTCCGGCAAAGCACTCTGCAACTTGCGAACATCCTCCTCCGACGCCCACGCTCCAAGCCGCAGCGTTCGCAGCTGCTGCATTGCAGTCAAATGCTCGATCGCAACGTTCGTCAGATTCGGTTGCGATCCCTGTTCCAAAACGAGTGTTCGTAGATTGCTGAGTTGATTCAGAATGGGAATGCCGTCATCGGTTATGCCGGTGCACGTGAGTTCAAGTGTTTCAAGCTTCTCGCAAGCGGTCAGAATCTGTAATGACGCGTCATTAAAGCTAAGAAGGCCGTCGAATCGTAGCGTGCGAATGTTTGGCATCTTTGCGATACATTCGACTCCGCGATTTGTAAGTTCTGTTCCCTCGAGCACGACATCGTCTATATCTGCTCGCCCTGAAAATAGTTCAAGTAAGCCATCGCAGTCTCGCATGTTGTAAATCGCAACTCTCCCCTCCCCTGCCGCTAGTCGCTTACCTGTTGTTTCGATCCAACTTAAACGCGACTTCAGTTGAAGGTTCTCCAATTAAAGCTGTGCGACCTTTCTCGAAAAGGCGCCGGCCGTCAGCAACAGCGCAAGCGATCGCATGAGTCTTTGTCATCGTGATCGTATCTCTGAAGTGACTTGGGTCAGTATGCGGAGCTGATCAAACGCCAGACGCAGTCGGCCATGGATCGATGACCTGCTTGCGAAAGATGAATCGTATCAAGTGTCGAATGATTGTCGGCGAGCACGGACAGAAAGGCTCGCTTGGGGATTAGCTTCACGCCGTATTTCTTGGCTGCAGTGCGCTGTGCGTAGCCAAACGGATGGCTCAGTGGCGGCAAAGGCAATTCGAACATGATCACTTGGCGGTCCTCGCTAGACTCGCCTTCCGTTAGGTGTGAGAGTAACGCATCAAGGTCCTCAGCAAACTGTTTCGCCGTGGTTGAACCGAGCACATCGTTGCCGCCAATCTCCACTATCACGACGGCTGCGGAAGTTTCTTGCAACTTGGCTCGCTTCAACGCCGAAGCGGCTGTTTCGCCTACGTGCGAAATGTCTTGAACCACCAGTTGGTGTTCTCGAGCCAGAATCGATGGCCAAGTCTCTGACGCATCATCGCTGCCGGTGCCGGCTGTGACCGAATCGCCGACAACCAAAACCTTGCGATCCGCAGCGGCCTTGAGCGATGGCGTGATATGAAAAGGAATCTCCAAAGCAGCAGCTAACAACCAAACGGCAATCGTCGCGGTCGCAGCCCATCGATGCCACGATTCTATGTAATGCGAGACGATCCATATCACCGTTACCACAATCGCTATCGTGTATGCCCAGATTGGTAGCGGCGTCGACGATAGCGCAATCGCAGCGGTAGCTAAGACAAATGCCCCTGAAGCCCCGCGACGTAGAAGACCTTTGGGGTGCTTGGAAAGTAGCACTGCGACAACTATCAGCAAGATTCCGGTAAAGAACGCTTGGCCACTGACGATGTGATAGACCAAACTATTCATCTGAAATGCCGTTCGCTATGTCGACTTGACTTGGCCCTGCGATCATGAAGAGTGCATTACACAGCATCTCGATCTACTCCTGCAACGAAAGAGAAAGCCAAAGGAGGTGATCGGATTTTGGCAATTGGGAGGCTCCAGCGACAGCAACATATTCTTCATGCAACATAAGTCGCTTGCGCATTGATTGTCCATCGATCGCAGCGAAGATCTGAACGCCTGTTTCGGGGACGACAACTTTGCCGTTGATTATCAGATCCCATACTGCTGTGGGCGAACGACCGGTGCTACGAATCCAAAGCCTACGCGAGCAAAATGAGGGCAGCTCACTTTGATCGAACTCAGATGACAATTTCTCAATTGCGACCGCGAGTACTCTACCAGCTGCAATATCGTGCAGTACTGCAATGCGATAACGCGGATCGAATCCCTCGTCCAACTTCGGGCGCGTAACAACAGCACGACAGCCATTCGCAATGTTGTAGGCTCGACTCGCCGCGATAGCCAAAAGCAACATAACCGCACATGCCGCGGTCATCAGAAACAGTGTTCGTAACCTTACTTGCACTAGTTTCATGCAGCATGTCCTGATGCTTAGTGGCGCGAGTTCAATGCTTATGGCACGCGGGGCGTGCCTGCTACTTTAGTCTAAACGCGGTCGTCGCTCAGGCCAACGAGTTTTAGGAGTTTGAGTGCGTTGGTTGTGGGAGTTGGGCCGGGTCGCATCTTGAAATCGAAACGCATCTGCTCGCGTCCATCGATCGTTTCAAAGAACTCGCGGAAATGAACCACTTGGCTGACAGCGAGTATCTCGGGCTGAGCGGCGAGATCGAGGTCGTGCGTTGAAATGAACCCTGCGGCACCGAAGCCAAGCAATTTTTCGAGCACTTGAACAACAGCGATCTGACGCTCGCGGCTGTTCGTTCCTTGCAGGATTTCGTCGAGCAGGAACAGGACTTTCACGTTTGTCGCCTGCGCGTGCTGCGAAGTATCGACGACTTGCTTCAGTCGTTTCAGCTCCGCCATAAAGTACGAGACGCCATCTTTCAGGCTATCGCGAACGCGAATACTGCTGGCTAATCGATACAGATGCGTCTCCAGTTTTTGTGCGCACACGGGGCTGCCGGTACGGACGAGCAATTGATTCAGCCCGACAGCGCGCATGAACGTGCTCTTGCCAGCCATGTTCGAACCCGTGACAAGTATCAGCGGTCGATCGGCGGCGATCGCAATATCATTCGGCACTCGCGCCGCATCGGGTAACAGCGGATGGCCAAGTTGCTCAGCGACAAACAGCGATTGGCCCGCATCCAATTCGCCTGCAGCCATCGGACCCGCAAAAGCCCAGTCGGGATACTCGTCGGACAACGTCGCGCCGCTCACAATCGCTTCGCAACGCCCGAGTGCGTCGAACCAACCGCCGACCGCTGAACCGAACTGAGCTTGCCAACGTTCGAGCACTTCGAGCACTCGATAGTCCCACATTAAGGTCAACTGCAGAAACAGGTAGACGATGTACAGCATCGGATCGCGTTGCAAGTTCGCCAGCCTGACAACCCACAGCAACTTTTGGAATCCCAGCACCGCACTGCGTGGCCCCTCGGTTGAAACTTGACGTATCTCATCCAGCAATCCACCGTCAGCAGGCAGATGCTTGAACGCTTCAAAGACTCCCGAAAACTGATACACCGCGCGATGCTGACCGGTCACGCGCAGGAAGATATCGTGGATCCAACTGCCCCAGAAAATCGTCAACAGCAAATTGACCGCGAAACCCGCGACTAAGAAAACGACTCCTGTGTTTGCCATCACTCTTGAGTCGCTTGCTAGTCCGGCGACTAAGGCAATGACTCCGGCAAGCACCAATGCGGGACCAATGAAACTGAGTGCATGCGCTACGCGATGGCGCGGAAGCCAGCGCGGTTCTTCCGACCATTTGGGCAGACCGTAAACGTCTTCGGTACCATCACTACTCGATGAAACGGTCTTAATGATTGCCAGTCGAAGCGCGCGCTGATCGCGCATCGCCAAGACCGCTTTCTGACGCTGAGTGACAGCATTCCAATCTGGAATTCGGGTCAGCCAACTTTGCAAAGTTCGTCTGCCTGGCAGCGTTCCCGCGAGACTCAACAACTGCAGCAGACTGCCTTGGCCGCCGACATCAAGGTCGTCCAAGAACGGCAAGTCACTGAATTCAGGCAGTAGTTTCTCAGACGGTAGCACGTCCCAGTTGCGATCTAAGCGGGCTACTAATTGCTGAAAGAGCTTCTGATTCGATGAAAGTTCATCCGCTTTCAATCGCAGATGTTCATGCCAAACAATGGCGACCATAAATGCCGCTGCAGCGATCCAGCCGGCCACCAGCAGCAAGGTGTAGTTCTCAACGCCTGCGTAACCGAGCAACAATCCGATCGCTGCCGTCAGAAACAGCCCCGATCGTACCCAAACCATGCGTCGGCTGCGAGCTTGGAGGTCGGACAACTTGAAAGCAATTGCCTCCAGTTGCGCTTCATAGTGCTTCCGAGCTGTCATGGGCTGAGTAGGTTCTGAAGGGCTGATAATGTTGGCTCCGATAGGTCAGGCTGCGAGTTGAGAGGGTAGAGCGTA
>JBGSOM010000046.1:0-67080 GCA_041739135.1 Pirellulaceae bacterium | reverse complement strand
TAAACGGCCGGCCCTTTGGGCCTCTGAAAAACATTAAGGAATCAAAAACCTGGGCCGATGGCCCAGGCTATGCAAACCGCTGGGCCTTTGGCCCGCACTCGCAGGAAAAACCTCTGAAAAATGCTTCACAGCGTTGCCCGTTGGGGTAAATCAACGGATCGCCGCACACCCAGGGTAGCTCGCTGCGCTCGCAACCCTGGTCTGTTAGACAAAACTCCTTCGGAGTACTCCCCCGCCAACCGATTCGTCGCCACCGTCTATTCCTGGGTCGCACCAACTTCGCCAACCTTTCGTGTGTGGCACCAACCGCGCATAGGGTTATGAGCGGAGCGAGCTACTGAACGTAGCGGGACTCGCCAGAGTTCCGTCCGCCGCCGTTCGCATGCCAACCTGGCGATTTCCCCAACAAAACGCGCCCACATGTCGGCCCACGTCGCGGCCGTCATACTCCGAAGGAGTTGCGCCTAACAGCCCAGGGTTGCGAGCGCAGCGAGCTACCCTGGGACTCAGCCGCACAAATCTCTACCCCAAAGGGGTTGCGCCCACTTCACGCTCGCCAACCATAACCCCGTTGGGGTAAATCCACGCATAGGCGCACACCCAGGGTAGCTCGCTGCGCTCGCAACCCTGGGCTGTCAGACAAAACTCCTTCGGAGTACTCCCCCGCCAATTCGATTTGTGAGTGGCATCAACCGCGCCGCACCAACCGCGGCACCGCGAACCGATTTGTGGGTGGCGCCAACCGCGGCACCGCGAACCGATTCGTGGGTGTCAC
Source organism: Pirellulaceae bacterium (assembly GCA_041739135.1). Lineage (GTDB taxonomy): Bacteria > Planctomycetota > Planctomycetia > Pirellulales > Pirellulaceae > Aureliella. The sequence continues at coordinate 66,305 of JBGSOM010000046.1, read as the reverse complement.
CAACCGCGGCCGTTCGCGGTTCCGTCGCATGGCCAACGCCGGAACTCTGGCGAGTCCCGCTACAAAATGCAACACTCGCAACCGGCACCCAAACCGCCCAAAAAAAGGTCGCTAGGGTTCTTTCGCTCTCGTCCACCAGATTCAACAATAGCCAGCTTCAGATTCCGTCAGTCACTTCGCAAATCGAGAATAACTTTGAAAGCGCCAGAAATCCCGGCCTCAATGCCAGTTGTGACTCTGCGACTTCTTCGACAACTAAAGTCGGGCAAGAACGAATTCAAAGTCGCGGACTCGACCGGCGCAAAACTGAGCAACGAAGAACTGTTGATTCGCACGCTCGTGCTGCGCCGCTATCTGCTTCGCGAAGTCCTTGGTTCGGCTGAAGAAGAGACCAACGTCGGTATCTTTCTACCGCCCAGCGTGCCAGCCGTTGTAACCAACTTTGCGTTGGGACTCGCCAACCGAGTTACCGTCAATCTGAACTACACGGTCAGCGAATCGGTACTGCAGCAATGTTGCGAGGCGGGCAAACTTCGGCATGTGATCACCAGCCGCCGGTTTATGGAAAAACTGGGCATGAAGGTCGATGTACCGCTCATCTATCTCGAGGACATCAAAGACAAGATCTCGATGACCGACAAGATCTTCGCAGCCCTGAATGCGAAACTGCGATCCGCTGACGGACTGCACCGCGCGCTGGGCTTGAGCCGCAAGAAACATAGCGACCCGCTTACGATCATCTTCACATCCGGCTCGACCGGCGTCCCCAAAGGCGTCGTGTTAACTTGCGGTAACATTGAATCGAACGTTCAAGGCATCGATGAAGCGATTCGCTTGCATGAAAAAGATATCGTTCTCGGTATCCTGCCCTTCTTTCATTCCTTCGGCTACACCGTGACGCTTTGGTCCGCGCTGTCGCTGCCCTGTTCCGGGATTTACCACTACAGTCCGCTGGAAGCGCGGCCGATCGGAAAACTAGCCGCTCATTTCGGCGCAACCGTGATGCTGGCGACCCCAACATTTCTTCGATCCTACATCCGCCGTGTAGAACCTGAGCAATTCAGCAAGTTAGAAGTGGTTGTCGTCGGCGCCGAAAAAATGCCTCAACAGTTAGCCGACGAATTCGAGCAGCGATTTGGGGTCCGACCAGTTGAGGGCTACGGCACCACGGAACTCAGCCCGCTCGTCTCCGTGAACATTCCTCCCAAACGTGTCGGCGATCGCAAAGACTCAGGCTTAGTCGAAGGCAGCGTGGGTCGCCCTGTCCTCAACGTCGAAGCTCGCGTAGTCGGAGTCGACGACGATCAAGTGCTGCCCGTCGGCGCGACCGGGCTGCTCGAGATTCGCGGCCCCAACGTCATGCAAGGCTACCTCGACCAAGCTGAGTTGACCGCCGGAGTCATGCACGACGAATGGTATCGAACGGGTGATATGGCTTACATCGATACCGATGGCTTTATTCACATCACCGGTCGTCTAAGTCGCTTTTCAAAGATCGGCGGTGAGATGGTTCCGCATATCCAAATCGAAGAGACGTTAACCGAGATCGTTGGTGCCAACGATGACGGCACGATGCGCATTGCGATCACTGCGATTCCAGATGAAAAGCGAGGCGAACGGTTAGTCGTGCTCCACACCGACCTCGATGTCAGCAAGGGCGAGTTGCTTCAAAAACTGAAAGCCGCTGGCCTGCCGAATCTTTACCTGCCCGGCGAAGACAGCTTTGTCAAAGTTCCCGAAATTCCCGTGCTCGGCAGCGGCAAACTCGACCTCAAAGGAATGCGTCAAGTCGCGCTCGACCACTTCGGATGCTGAGCGACTCGGAATTCAGCGCGGATAGTTCAACCCACTACACCGACAACAGCTCTTCGATCACTTTCCCGCCGAATTGACTGAGCTGTTTGAAGCGGCCCGCGTGATAATACGTCAGCTTGTTATCATCCAAGCCGAGCAACCGCAGCAGCGTAACGTGCAAGTCACGCACGTGATGCACATTCTCGACCGCGCTCATCCCCAGTTCATCCGTCGCGCCGATCGTGTGCCCCGCCTTCACATCACCACCAGCCATCCAAACAGTCATTGCGTTGGGATTGTGGTCGCGACCGTAAGCCGTCCCTCCGCGAACGCCGTTGTCTGGCGTACGCCCAAATTCACCACACCAAACCACCAATGTGCTTTCAAGCAGCCCACGACGTTTCAAGTCGCTGATGAGCGCAGCGATCGGCTGATCAACTCCACGCACTAAATTGCCATGCGCTCGCGCAATGTAATCGTGACTGTCCCAAGTGCCATTGTACAACTGGATGAACCGAACTCCTTTCTCGACCAACTTTCGCGCCAACAAACACTTGCGTCCAAACGCATCCATAGCCGGCGATCCGATCCCGTATTCCGCTTGAGTTCTAGCGTCTTCGCCCGACAGATCCAGAACTTCGGGAACTTGCATCTGCATCCGAAATGCGAGTTCATAGTTGTCCATCCGTGTCGCGAGGGCTGCGTGATCGCGATGCTGTTCAGCGTGCGCGCCGTTCAGCTTCGCTAACAAGTCGAGGTTCATGCGCTGCCGCTCGTAACTCACTCCCGGCGGCGGTTGCAAGTCGAGAATCGGCGAACCTTTCGGCCGCAGCGGCGTGCCCTGAAATCCCGCCGGCAGATAACCGTTGCTCCAGTTCGCAGAACCTCCCTGCGGATAGCTGACCTCCGGCAACACGATAAAACCCGGTAGGTTTTGATTGATCGAGCCAAGTCCGTAAGTGACCCAAGCCCCGAGCGCCGGATCGCCGCCGAAACGATTGCCACAGTTCATTTGATACATGGCCGTCGGATGATTCACACTATCGACTTGGCAGCCGCGATAAAAACACAACTCGTCAGCGACCCGCGCAAGATGCTCCCAATTCTCAGCCATATCCGCGCCGCAATTGCCAACTTTGCGAAACTTGAAGGGACTCTGCACGTAATACCGCTTGCCGCTTTCCATCGCCGATTTCTGTTGACCGCCGCGCGTGAACTCTTGCAGATGCAACTCAGCCAACTTGGGTTTTGGATCAAATGTATCGATGTGCGAAGGACCACCTTCCATCATCAAAAAAATGCAATTCTTCGCCTTCGATTTAAAATGCGCTGAACCCGTTTCCTCACCGCGCAGCGACTCACTCTGCAAAAACGCATTGAGCGCGACCGCCCCCAGTGATGCACCCATTCCGAACAGAGCTTCGCGTCGCTGCATTGCGGCCGACTCGCTTCGCTCTCTACTCGACTCAGTCATAACGCATCTCCGCGATTCAGTAGACAAAAGCGAACTCGTTGGAATTCAACAACACCAGACAGATGTCGGCCAGCGCCAGCGTCGCTGCATCAACATCCGCCGCTTGCAGGTCGCTCACAAAATCAGCGTTGCTGTAAAGTTGCTCGCTGAACGAAAATCGCTCGCCGGTGTTCTCTTCCACCGCTTCGCGCTGAACCTCCAGCGGCTGCGACACGCGTTCAAAGTGCTGCTGTGCAAGCGACGCTTTGACTTTGTTCCAATGCTCGACGCACGCACTCAACTCGTCGTCCGCCGCGTCGCGCGCCAGGATCGTTGCGAAACACTTCGCTATCGAAGCATCCAGCGATTGGGAATCGGACTCCATCGCGAGCTTGGCGATCGCGAGAGCCCGCGCATGCGTCGACTGACCATTGAAGAGACTGAAAACCTGTGGCGTAACCGACGAAGCCTCACGTCGCTCGCACGAAAAATCCGGAGTCGGAGCATTGAAGACTTCCAATTGTGGATCCATCAATCCTCGCAACTTCAGCGAATATAGCGATCGCCTGTGACGTTGCTCCGGCAGCGGATTCGGAGTCCAAGCGGCTGCGAAAGTTCCCATCACTTGGCGTGGTTGCAAAGCCGCTTCGAGGTTGATTTCGGGACGATTCGGGATACCGCCCAACGTTCGATTCAGTTCCTTCGAAGCACACAGCATCGCATCGCGCAGTTCTTCAGCCGTCAATCGACGCAGTTTGAACACTGCATAACTTTCGCCCAGCGGATCGAGTTCTTCGAGCTTCTTGCGATCAGCGGGCTTAGCGCACTCAGCACTTCGGCAGTAAGCGTCCGAGGTCATGATTCTCCGGTGCAACTGCTTGAAAGAACCTCCATCCTCAATGAACTTCGCCGCCAACCAGTCGAGCAGCTCAGGATGCGTCGGACGCTTGCCGGTCGATCCAAAATTATTCGGATTGCCCGCTAGCGGTTCATTGAAATGCCACATCCAAACTCGATTCACGATCACCCGCGCCGTCAACGGATTCGCTGGATCAGCAATCCAATCCGCCAGCGCCAATCGACGCCCCTCGATCTGCTCATCCTGCTCCGTTGCCTTCTCCATCGCCGATGAAGCTTTCACTGCGTTTGTTGCATCGACATCGCTTCGCAACTTGAAATCTCGGATCACACTCAACACACTCGGATACACACGCTCTCCCGTCGCGAACGGATCACCTCCAGTCAGAATGCAGGACAACTCAAGTTCACCGTCTTGCAAACGATTCTGCGGCACCCGCAGCGGCGCGTAGACTGATTTCATCTGCGGCGTGCGGCCATTGTAAACGCACAACGCAAACGGCTCGTAACGCTCAAGCTCCCACGCCAATCGCTCAAGACCTTTGCGAGCCACGCGTTCGTGGCCGAACTGCTGCGGCGTGAAACCAACGAGCTTCGGAGGAAATTGCTCTTCGGGAATGTTCTGTTTTGTCATCAACCCGCGAGCCGCATTGAAGACGTTGTCGACTCGCGCTCGCCCCTGCTTGCGTTCTCCATCGCGACCAGCCAACACTTCAGCGACCGCAGCATTCCAAGCGTCCGCAGACAACTCACGCTCGCGATACCATTGCTGTGCATTCTCAAGCAGCACTTGATCCAGCTCAGCGAGCGTCGCTAAGTACTCGTCACGGCGTTTTTCCAAGTAACGCTTTTCGTCAAACCCGCGCGTGTTCTCTTGCTGCAAGAATCCTGCGGGCCGCTCAGCCAACTGCGTCGTCGCAAACACCGCTTGAATCGCATAGTAGTCGCGCGTTGGAATCGGATCGAACTTGTGATCATGACATCGCGCACATTGCAACGAATGCGCTAAGAAAGTCTCCCCGACACTGTTCGTCACATCGTCCAGAAAGCGTTGCCTCGCTACTTTCGCAACTTCCATACCCGTCAATTCCCACGGCCCCATTCGTAGGAACCCAGTCGCAATCAACATCTCCGGATTCGTTGGATCGATCTCATCGCCCGCAATCTGTTCGCGAATGAAATCGCGATACGGCTTGTCATCATTGAACGAACGCACCACGTAGTCGCGATACCTCCACGCGCTCCCGCGCTCGTAATCGTTCGCGAAACCAGAGGAATCGGCATAGCGAACAACATCCAACCAATGCTGCGCCATCTGCTCCCCGTAGTGCGGCGAAGCCAGCAATCGTTCAATCAACTCAGCGAACACAACTTCATCAGACCGACCATCCGCAACAAACGCATTCACTTCATCGATCGACGGCGGTAAACCAGTTAAATCCAAAGTTGCTCGACGAACGAGTGTGCGACGATCGGCTCGCGGCGCATTCTGCAGTCCGTCCGGCAAGCGTCGTTCGATCAGTTGATCGATCGGATGCTGGGGCGTATCCGCGATCTGCAGATCCGCCGATGTTCGCAGCGGTTGATAAGCCCACAAGCCTTCGCGCTGGTACGTGCGATTAGTCCAGTCAGCGGATAAGCCTCCGGACGTTGCCACCATAACACCGTCTTCGACCGACCAAGCTGCTGCATGGGTTTTCGCGAGCTCAGCAACGCGCTCTGCTGCCGGCCAGTCCGCGCCGCCGTCGATCCACTCGCGCAGCCAACGAAGTTGCTCGTCCGTCAGTCGTTCCGCTTCCTTAGGCGGCATCGCGGACCAAGTCGCATGCGTTCGCGTGGCCGCCAAATACAGCGGACTCTCGTCTGCCTTGCCAACGACAATCGCCGGCGTCTCGCTTTCGCCACCGCGCAACGTCGACACAGCCGTTCGCAAATCCAATCCGCCCTCGATTTCCGCAGAGTCCGCAGGGTTCGCAGAGTCCCCATCGCTCGCAGCGCCGCTGGTACTTACTGTCCCGCCATGACAAGCGATGCATTTCGTTTGCAGCAGCGGAGCAACTCGGCGAACAAACAGCAGCTCACTTTCCAGCGACTGTGCACAAAGCCAATTGGCTGTATACGTCCACAACCAAACGCCGCATGCAATATTGAAGAGAACCCGATTCAACATTCGCAAACTTTCAAAGAAATGAACGCCACGCAGGTGCTACGTTGCATCTTAATTTGAGGGTGCATATTTGTAGGACGGACTTTCAAGTCCGTCAGCGTCACTAAATAGACGCCACTGGAAAGCCGTCCCATCCTACTATTTAGCTGTCACGCCACTCAAGTGCTTTGTCCGCATATCATTTTACTCCGCCAACGAAGCGACATACTGCATCTCGTCGGCTTCTAAATGCTGTTGGCCGGCGATCTGTTTTTCTAGCACGTCCAGATCGGCATCCGATGCGTCGTGACCGTGTTCGGCACGCTCGACGATCCTCTGCCGCAGCTCACTGTGCTCAGCGTGAAAAGCCACAACGTGGAACGCAACTCCCAAGCGTTCCGCAACCGATCGAAACAGATCGCGCTGCCAACGTTTCAAACAAGTTGCATCGACAATCACACTTTCACCCGTTCGAACAATCGATTCAGCCAAATCCGCTAGCCTTCGATACGTCGCTTCAGTCATCTGCGGCGAATAGAGATTCGCGGCACGTTCATCATCAGACCGAACGCGCTCATTCGGCTTGAGGCCTGCCAGTCGCTTTCGTTCGACGTCGGCGCGGATACGCAACGCACCATGCCGCTGCAGCAATTGCTCCGATCCCATCGTCTTGCCACTACCGCTCAACCCATACGTAATCCAGATTCGCGGCGCTTCACTCTGCAAAGCCGCGAAACGCTCCGCAAGTGCCAAGTGCGAATTCAAATCACACTCCGCCTGCTCGCGCTCGTGAGTCTCTTCCTCAGCCTGCGAAGCTCGCAATGCGGCAACCTTTGCACGTACCATCGCTCGGTAAACCAAATACCATTGCAACACCTTCGCCGCTGAGTAATCTCCACTCGCTTCAAAGTAAGCGTTGATGAAACTGAAACAAAAATCGAGTCGACCGCTTGCCGCAAAATCCATCGCCGTAAACGCAGCGTCGCTCAACGTATCGATCCACCGAAAATCCTCGCAAAACTCGATCCCATCAAACGGCACGAACGAACCATTCAACAGCACGACGTTACCGAGATGCAAATCGCCATGGCATTCGCGAACATGCCCGAAGTTCCTGCGATCACAAAACGCCTTGCGATGCGAATGAAAATGCTCAGTCGTCCATCGCTCGATCACATGAATCTGCGCCAGCGAACTAGCCACATTCGCGTTCGCCAAATCTCGACAGTTGTCGATCGCTTCCGAGTAGATCAATTGTTCCGACCCGAATCGACTTCGCGAGTCCGCTTTGGCTGCAGCCGCATGAAAGCACGCGATGCGCTTCGCTAATTGTTGCACGTCAAACAAATTGACTTGGCCATGCAGCACACGATCTTTCATCAGTGCGTCTGCTGGAAACCGCTTCATTCGCACCGCATACTCGACTGGAGCCGCCGATTTTGCAGACGATTTAGCAGACGATTTATCACGCGCACTCAAGTCGCCGGCCACCAGCATACGCAACGCGCCATCAACATGCCCGATGGGCGTGACGTCCAGGTAAACTTCACTCGCAAATCGCCTGTTCAGCCGCAGTTCTTCTTCGCAGCAATGTTTGCGCAGCTCCAACGTCGAGTAGTCCAAGAAAGCATTGCGAATCGGTTTCTTGATTTTGTAAGCGAACTCGCCCGCGAGCAACACCCAAGAGATATGCGTCTCAATCAGCTCAACAGTCAACTTAGCAGCCAGCTCAGCTGTGCCGCTCACAGAGTGCGGATAAGCCTCACTTCGCATTAGAGCTTCAATGATTGCTGACAACTTTTGTGTAGTCATACACAACCTAACTGAGTTCGCCACGGCAACTTTCAAGTTGCTCAGCATCCCTATCAGCAATCATCATACCGTCTCAATTCACGCACCCGCAAATTGTTTGCGCATACTGGCCATTTGATGGCAACTATCAAAAACAAATGCGGGCCGTGAAGCCCGCATTTGCGTGGTACGTTTAAGTTCACTGACTCAGAGTCGACGTTTCAGTCAATGTTTCGCTGTGCGGAAACTGTGGCGACTGAAAGTCGCCACCACTTACTTATTTGGCGTCGTCCGACTTCGCTTGAGCACCCTCTTCGAGAGCGTAGAGGCGGTTGCGATTTGCAATAAACAGTGTCTTGTTCGCAGCTAGCGGAGTTGTGTAGACGGCGCTTTCCATATTGATCTCAGCGATCTTCTCTTGCTCCTTAGCAACTTTGAAAATCGCGATATCACCATCTTCATCGCTGATGTAGACGCGATCTTCGACGATCAATGGCGAAGCCCAAGAAGCGGCGAACATATCGTAAGTCCAATATGCCTTGCCAGTCTTAGCGTCAACGCAATGGAACACGCCGCTGAAATCCGCGACGAACAGCATATCGTCTTTGATCGCAACCGTTCCGCAAGTGCGATGCATCTGCGTTTCGAACTCTTCTGGATTCGAGCCGATATAGTGCCAAACAGCCGCTGAATTCGGATTGTCGCGCTCGAGGTCACCGTCTTTAGCGACCATCGCTTGCAAGCGTTTGTGAGGAATCGGGGTCTTAGGATCTTTCGCATTGAACACTTGCGTTGGACTGACATCACCGCGCTTCTTCGGATCGATGCACCACAAGTGACCGCCACCTTCTCCGTGTTCTGGATCTTCACCGACAGCGACGTAAATGAAACCATCGTAAACAACTGGTGTCGCAATCACGTGATTGCGAGTTGCAGCGCCGCCCAACGAGTACAGCGATTCCTTCGGATTGCAATCGAACTTCCACAGCAACTCAGCTTTGCCGTCTTTGCCTTCTGCTGCAAAGCTGTACAGATAGCCATCGCCGCCGCCGAAAATCACCTGAGCCACTCCGTCGAACTCACCGTAAGCTGGCGAAGACCATTGCCCATGCAATACGTTCGGACCAGGTGAATTGTCGGCCCACAGCACTTTACCGGAATCGCGATCTACACAAATGAAGCTCGGTGCCGCGGAAGCTGGCAAATTAACGTGCCCTTCATCCACTCCATTCGCTGTGTTGACGAACAACTTGTTACCAACAGCAGTTACCGAGCAACTGCACATATTGTGCTGCGATACGCCCAGTTCCTTCATCATATTCAGACGCCAGATCACATCGGCTTCATCTTTATTCTCATTCGGTTCATCTTTGATTGGGCCATCGTTCTCGCCGTCGAGGAAACCTTCAGTGTCGAGGCAGACAACTTCACCGCGGCTGGTCACATACCACAGACGCTCGCCATCAACCATCGGCGCGGCGCAGATACCTTGATTCGGCCAATCGTGTACGCGACCGGTCGACAGTTTCTCGCTCGAATGCTGCCACAGGAACTTGCCATCCTTTTCGTTGAAGCACAGCAACACGCCGAGATCAACGGTATTCGGATAACGTTCGATGTAGCCAGCTCCGTTGTTCGTGCCAACGTAAACTTTGCCGTTCGCGACAACTGGATTTCCATAAGTCTCAGAACCCAGAGGCATCGACCAGCGAACGTTCTTGCCCTCCGTCACATCCCAGCTGGTGACGATTCCAGGTTCGTCAGTAACATTGTTGCGCAAGTGCGATCCGCCCCATTGCGGCCAATCACGCTCACCAACTTTCATCTCGTCAACGCGTTTGCGAACTTCGCTGACCGCATCGTACTTATCTTCCGCAAACGCACCTGTCGGCACCAGCATCAAGCCACCGACCGCTAGAGCTTTCCATTGAAATAAACGCATTCGATTAACCTTTTATTCTGTGTTAGTTTTTAAAGTTGAAGAAGCGCGATCATCCCACCGCAGGAATCAATCGCGGCAACGAACCAGTTTACTTGTTTGGGAACACTTCAACGTTATCGATATAGTACTCAGCCAATGTCGAGTTGCCGAAGATTCCGGGACTGCCGGTCTTATTCGGAGTCGCATCGGTCGCTTCCAAAGTCCACTCCTTGGGTTCCTCTTCGCCGCGCTTCCAAACTTTGGCACGCAAAGTAACCCCTGCGTCGCTGTTTTCACTTTGGAATTTGATCGTGTACCACTGCTTTGCGGTCCAAGTGAACGGTAACGTCTTCGCGAATCGAAGCTCCAAACGCGATGTCCACGACCGAATTTGCAACTGATCTTTACCCATCAAATCGACCGTGTACCGCTGGTTGATCAGTCCCATGTCGGGTCGGCTTCCAGCCGCGTTTTCGGTCGCATAAAAATCCGCTTGGATCGTGTAGTCATGCAACGTCGTCCAGCCCATCCAACTTTGGCTGCGAGTTCCCTTGGGGATAGTACTAACTTTGACAAGCATCGGTTCGCCTTCTATTTCCTTAGGTTGATGACGATAGGCGGCACCAATCCAAGTCACGGGAACCTTCTTGTCCGAGAAATCAAACTTCCACGGCAACGGAGGAATGATTCGCAGACGGGCTTTGCTAGTCAAGTCGCCAACCTTTGCGGTCACAGTCGCAACAGCATGCTCGGCCGCAGCCGGAGCTGTGTAGAGTCCTTCCGACGTCACCATACCACCGCCTTCAGTCGTGAACTCAGCCTCAACAACTTTCAGGAACTGGCCGTTCTTGTTGTAAGCTCGCACTTGATAAGGCGTCGATTGTCCGGGCGCGAGCAACACTTCGACCGGCGCGATCTGAATGTGTGCAACCGTCTCGTCTTCCGATCGCGGCGTCTCAGCCGGCTTGGGCGGAATCGGATCCGACTCAACCACGCTGTCTTCTTTGCCGATGCAATACAATTTCTTGCTGGTCGCCAAGTAGATGCGTCCGCGCGAAATAATCGGAGCTCCGATAATCTCTTCGTCGTTCAATCGAACGCGAGCTAGTTCCTTGACGCCTTCTTCCGTCGGTTCAAAGATCCAGAAATTGCCCGTCTCGTTTGTGCAGTACAGTTTGCCGTCGCCATAAACCACCGAACTCAAACGGCGTCCAATCGGCTTTGTTTGCAGAATCTTACCGGACTCAGGATCGATTACGACCAATTTGCCACCGTCTTCGCAAACGTACAAACGACCATTAATGAAGATCGGTTGGCTACCTTCGACCGTGTGCGAATTGATCTTCCACTTCAACGCTTCCTCTTTGATCTCGCCTTCCGCTTTGCCATCGATTGCAAAGATCGCTCCGAGAATGCGAGGGTCAGCCGTATTCTGCTCGCGATGACCACCGTAAACAACGCCGTTCTCAACCAAAACCGGCGTGTTGATCCCGCGGGCGGAACAATCGTACTTCCAAATCACCTTACCAGTTCGCGGTTGCACGGCGTAAACCTTACCATCGCCTGCACCGAACACCATCGCCGCTTGGCCGTTGAAAGCGGTTAGAAAGGGCGTCGAGTAAGTTGTATCTTCCGGTCGCAGGTCGGTGCTTAGAAACCAAACCGCAGCCCCGCTGCGTTTATCGAAAGCGACAAAGCGGTGCGCTGGTATCGCATTCTCGCCGTACTGAGTCATCACGCCGCTGATGATCACCAAGTCATCGATCACAATCGGGAAATTCGTGCGACCACCATAAGTGCTCAACATCCCGTACTCTTCGCTGAGCGCGTGCTCCCAAACCAGCTCGCCGGTCTTGCCGTTGAGACACTTGAATTGGCATCCCAGTCCCAACCAAAAGATATTGCCGGTCGAAGGGTCACCAATAACCGACGACCAACCCACGCGTTCCGCCGGCGCATCCGACAAGAACACGTTGTGATGATGAGCCCATAGTTCCTCGCCGGTTTTCGCATCCAAGCACACAACTTGCTCGCCCTCTTCCGTCGACTCCGGTTTGTAGCGAGTCACCAAGTACAGTTTGCCGTCCATCGTGATCGGCGTGCTGCGCGAAGCATACTCAGGCTTCGCCCACAACAAGTTCTCGCCCTTGGGCGACCAAGTTGCTGGTAAATTCTTTTCGCGAGAAATGCCGTTTGCTTCCGGCCCTCGCCAGTGAAACCAGTCGGCCGGTTCAGCTCCACCAGCAACTGCAGAAGCAGCCACCAATGCGATGCTGAATAACCAGCGAGCAAGCTTTGAAGTGATAATTGCCACGTTTGATTCGGTCGTCATGCGTTCGAGCCTCTTCAGTTCGGATGCAAGGTGGGATGAAAGTTCGCACGATCAGTTACTGCACCAACACGTTTCAATCACGTTTCAGTTGACGCAGTCGTAGATCATGAGTTCTCACGGGTTGTAGATGGGATGTCGTTCTGAGCTCTAAAGTATCTACTGAAACGCGTTTCCGTTCTAGGTATCCCCCAGTCTAGGTTCAGTAGAGCGCGACGAAACCGCGCATCGAGCTCAATTTCCGGTTAGGTGGGACGTTGGCAGTGCGTAACTGCGGGAGCAACCATTCTAGCAACAAATCTGGCAACAAAGCTGGCAACAAAGCCCCACCCTCATGCGCCCTTCTTCATAAGCCCCGCCCAAGGTGTTACCTACGCTTAACAGCGGTTCTGCACTGATCAGCGGTTCTGCACTGATCAGCGTTCACCAACCGATGTTCACCAACCGATGTTCGCCAACCGGTGTTCGCCATCCGGTGTTCGCCATCCGGTGTTCGCCGCCCGGTGTTCGGCTCGGTCAACTCTGCTAACTCAGTCAACTCCGCTAACGGGGCTTCACTTAGTGTCTATAATTGGCGGTTGGTCTGCTGGACGACTTGAGTTCGCAGAGCACCTTGCAGGTTCGACAATTCTCACAAAGGCCAAGTTCAAATGAAAAGTTTACTTTTGCTCGCACTCACATTAACTGGGATTACGCTTATGTCACAAAACACCTGTGCAGAAGAGAAGACACCAAAGGCACTTTCGTTTACCATGAAGTCGCTGGACGGCAAAGAAGTTGACTTAGCGAAGTATGCTGGCAAAGTTGTTTTGATTGTGAACACTGCCAGCGAGTGCGGATTGACGCCACAGTATTCCGACTTGCAGAAGTTGCACGAGAAGTACAAAGACAAGGGCTTGGCGATTCTTGGATTTCCCTGCAACCAGTTCGGCACGCAAGAACCTGGCGATTCGAAGGAGATTTCTGAGTTTTGCACTAAGAACTATGGCGTGACTTTTGATATGTTTGAGAAAGTCGAAGTGAACAAAGGCGGCGCATGTGAGTTGTACAAGCACTTGACTGCCACAGAAGCTCCGCCTGCTGGCAAAGGCGCTGTAAAATGGAACTTTGAAAAGTTTCTGCTCAACCGCGACGGAGAACTGGTTAATCGCTTTTCTCCGCAGACCAAACCAGACGCTTCGGATGTTGTAGCAGCGATTGAGAAAGAGCTCGCAGCGACCGTGGGCAAATAATGAACTGATTTCCGAAGGGGATTCGGATGCAACTTAAACGCGTGCTCGTCAACCTGAGCTCAGTTTTACTTTGCGGAATTGCCATTTCAGCAAATCCGCAAATCGGACTGAGTCAGGCAGTCTCTCGTTCGCAATCCCCGCTTTCTGAAGTTGACTCGGCGAAGCAGGCACAACAACAGCGCATTGCTGAGTTGATCGAGCAGCTTGGCGATGAAAATTTCCAGCAACGTCGCGCTGCAGAGTTGGCGCTCGTTCGCATCGGCTTGCCGGCCTTCGAGCAGCTTCGGCAAGCGATGTATCATCCGAATGTTCAGATCGACGTGGCTGCGCGCTACCTTGTTCGCAGCCAATCCGTGACGTGGTGGTTGGACACGGATCCGCTGGCGGTTCGTCAAGTTCTTCAAGATTACAACCAGAAGAAAGATGATGACCGCGAGACCGCCATGCAATCGCTCGCGAACGACAAATCCGCTGATGCGCTCATCGCACTTTGTCGCATCGCACGTTACGAGAGTTCGGAGCGGATGTCGAAGTTCGCGGCTCTGAACTTGATCGAAACACTGATCGAGCGATTGGAGCCGGATGAGGCGTTGAAACTAGTTCCGCACATTCGAGAAGCGATGGGCGACAGCAATCGACCGGCAGCCTCGTGGATCGCGACGATTGTAGAAGCGATCAAACTTGCAGAACCCAACGAAGACCGCTGGCGTCAACTTGCGAATGATGAGTACGTGTTGCTGCAAAAGAATCCACTCGAAACGAGCAACACGATTGTTACTCGGCTGCATCACGTCATTGCGGTTCATCTAACCCAACATTCGCGACGTGAGGTTGCGCTCGAAATCGTTCGGCCCTCGTTTGAGTTGGTAACGAACAAGAGCAAAGAAGTGCGCAGCGCTTCGATGTGGGCGATCGATGCAGGTTTGCCAGAGTTGGTAAGCGAACTGGCGCAGCGGCATAAGTCTCTTTTCGTTTCGGAACCTCAACTTGGGTTCTTATTAGCCGAAGCACAATTGGCGGCTGGCGAAACGGATTTAGCTGAAGCGAGCGCCGAAGCGGCTAGTGAGAGTATCGTTCGTCCGAATGTCGAACAGACATTCAATCTAACTGTGGGTGACGTCATCGCGACGACTCGCGAGTCGCTGGCCGAAGACTTGAACCAACGCGGAATGTTCGATTGGGCCAAAAAAGAATATCGGAAGGCGCTGCAACTGGAGCTGCAGCCGCGCACTGAGTTTCGCTTGCGAGTTGGATTGTCGACCTTGCAGAGCGACGGTGAAGAGTACGCGGAAGCCGCGACGACACTGGGTGAATTCCTGGAGAAGACGCAAGACAACGCAGTTGAGCGGGATCGATTGGCTCGCAATGTCTACTACGACGCGGCTAACGATTTGGCTTTCCTGCAGGGGACTTTCAATTACTACAGTGGCATGGCTGCGGTTCAAGAACGCAACCAATCGCAGGCCCGAGAGTTTTTCTTGGCTGCACTGAAGCACTATCCCGAGAACCCGGATATTTTGATCGCGCTTAGCAAAGTTGTAACGCCGAGTATCAACGACTCCGAGTACTTTGCGGCGATGCAAGAAAGTGTGTCCACGTTCCATGATGAGATCGCGCAAAGCGAACGCGAACTTTTGCGAGCCGACCGAATGAACCGGCCAACCATCGAATACACGCTCGCAGGCAAATGCAATCAGCTCGCATGGTTGTTATCAAAGACTGGTCAGCGACCCGAAGAAGCGTTGCAACTGAGCCGACGGTCGCTCGAGCTGATTCCGAATTATTCGGTTTATCAAGACACGCTTGCCCGGTGCTATTTTGCGGTCGGTGACGTGGACAAGGCGATCGCAACGCAAGAACTTGCTATCAAGAACGAACCCCATCAGCGACCAATGATGCGGCAGCTCGAAGAATTCAAAGCCGCGAGGAAAGCTGGTCGCTGAATCAAGTTGCCTTCTTACTCTTTGCTCGAATGCAGGCCTTCGCCGCACGCCGCATCACAGTCATTGCATTAACTTGGTGGCGGTGGGGTGGTTACTGGTGGTTACTGCGGGTAGAACCGAACCGCTTCGAACGCTATGCTTGCTGAAACTGGAAACGATCGTACGCGAGAACGAGTGGAGCAGGTAGTGATTCGAATTGGAACACGCGGCAGCAAGTTAGCATTGTGGCAGGCGAACTGGGTCAAAGCGCAACTGCTTGCTTGCGGATGTGAAGCCGAGTTGGTGATCATCACAACTTCGGGCGATGTTTCGGCGCGGCCGCTGAGCGAGGTTGGCGGTCAAGGCTTGTTCACGAAAGAAATCCAGCGCGAATTGCTGCTCGAACGAGTCGATGTGGCGGTTCACAGCTTGAAAGATCTGCCAACGATTGCGATCGACGGATTGTTATTGGCTTCCGTGCCTGAGCGTGAAAGCACGGGCGATTGTCTCGTAAGCCGGTCGAAGGTTGCGTTCGAAGCGTTGCCCAGCGGATCGCGAATCGGGACGGGCAGTTCACGTCGTCAAGCTCAGTTGCGGGCTTGGCGTTCAGATGTTGAAGTGCTTGATATTCGCGGCAATGTGGATTCGCGTTTGCGTAAGCTTCATGAAGGTGAATTTGACGCGATCGTTTTAGCTGTTGCTGGGCTGACTCGATTGGGGTTGGCCGATCACATTACAGAGCAATTGCCGCAGGAGCGAATGTTGCCGGCGATCGGCCAGGGCGCGCTGGGGCTGGAATGTCGCGCGGCGGACGCAGCTACGATTGATGCGCTGCGAGCCTTGAATCATCCACCGAGTATGGCAGCCGTTGTCGCGGAACGCTGCTTGCTCGCGAGCCTGCTTGCTGGTTGTCTTGCACCGGTCGCCGCGCACGCGACTGTCGATGGCGATAATCTCAAGTTGCGAGCTCGTGTGCTATCCGTTGACGGTCAGCGCATGATCGAAGGCTCTTTGACCGGTCGCGAAGTTGACGCGGCACGAATCGGCGGACAACTTGCCAAGCAACTCAACGAACAAGGTGCCGCCGAGTTGATTGCGACTGCGCGAACAACGGCCGCCAATAGCTCCAAGGATTGAGATGCGCGAGTGACATCTGCGCGATCTTCATCTGCGCTCGTATGGCTGTTTCAGAGGTACATGCCGACAAAGCCGCCCGCAGCATCGCTAGCTTGTTGGATCTTTTCCATCCGTTTGATCGCTTGACTCAAGTCACCGGCGCCGATGTAGCGATTGAACTCGACACGCACCGCGCGAGGCACTGTCCCGTTCAGCCAATCGACAATGGTTTGATTGATCCAACTGCACGTCTCCCGTGCGAGCTCAACTTTCAAGTCGGCACTTCTCGCTTCCAAATCTCGCGTGTCCGTCATCACCACGCCCTCGAAGCTGAACTGCACCATGCCGTCGAGCGGATCGTTGGTGAAGTGAAATGTGCAGGACGCGTTGTGCAGATAGTAACTGTTCAGCGTTCCGTGCTTCTCAATCGCGGCTTTGATGCGCAGCATCTTCGCAGCTAACTTCGGCGACGCGTCGATCGGAACATCCGTGCGCGGCACACTGCGCAGCGGCAAGCAATCGAATACGACTTCGACCCAACGCGCATCGGCTTGCAAACTGTTTTGAGGCGAATTAGTCACTTGAGGTTCCTGTTGAAAACGATGACTTCGCTTACTGTAACTTGCATCAACTTAGCGAACGGCAATTGAAGCGATCCCGAGCTGATCTGCTACGGCGGCGTTCAAGCCTCGCAAACAGTCCGATTTCAGATCGGCGACGTCGATCAAACCAGTGAACTGGAGAGTATCGGACAAGCGACGGATCAGTTCAGTCAATTTGCTTTCGACTTGCGGAAGCTCGCGAGCAACTTTCGGCGCGGTCGGGAGGCTACCGAGTAGGCTGTCGGTCAGTTTCGATTCGTAGCGAGGTGTTTCTTCGATCGGCATCGCAGCTTGAATGATTGCCGCTAAGTTGATCGCCGAAGCACCCATTGCAAGCAGTTTAATGGCGTGGTCAATGTCGAAAATGGGCGCGTCCAGCAACAGCGGCAGGTCCGGTCGGCCAAATTGAGAACACAATCGCCGCGCCGACGAGATGCCATGCGCCGCTAAGTTGGCAATCTTATCGGGAGCTGAAATCAAACTCTCCGAGCAGTGAGTCAGTGTCAGGAAGTCGATCGACGATTCAATACAGGTCCGCATATCGGCGGCCTTCACGTTCAACGGCAGACTCATACCGATCGGCGTCTCAGAAGCGGTTGCGTCCCGGATTGTACCGACGAGTACTTTGAGGTCGCGACTGCTGGCGATTTCATAAGGCCATCCCCAGCCCACGCCACTTGCCGTGCAATTAACCAGTTCATAAGCGTCCGCAGTGGTGACTTCGTCATGAACAAGCGGTTGCCCCAAGAAACGCTGCGCGACGCGCGCGGGTATGTTCGCTGCGGGCACGCTTTGCAAATCTTGAACAGTGGCGAACAGCGGCAAACCCTTGCTACGCAAAATTCCACAAACTGCAAACCAACCGGTTCGCATTTGAGATTCGGAGAGTCCGCGGACGAAAAACGGCGCGCCGAATTGCAATTTCCGTCCGATGGGCGTCACAATTTGAATTGCGGTGACCGCGGCTGGGCTGTACCCGGTCGGCAAGCCCGGCATTAACGCGGTGGGCGTTACAACAACGTCATCGAGAATCGATCGCGATGTACTCATGCGGCACCGCCAGTGGAACTCAACGCGCCTGGGGAATTTGCGCGATAGACGCGAAACTCTTTGGCTGCTGCGCGAATACCGGCGCGAGCCAGCAAGAGACTCAAACGCATCGTGTCCGATTCCTTCAACCGAAATTCGCGTACACCCGGCGCCAGCGACTTGTAGGAACCACGCAGATAGATCGTCCCGCCACGCATGCCCGCGCCTAGATGCTCGCCGACGGAGTTGCCCAAGATCAACGTTCCAGCAACCATTCCCAATGCGGCTTCGTCGCCAGCTTCGCTACGCACGACGACGTCACCGCCAGCAAGCGCAAGCCCGCAACGCGCGCCAGCTTTGCCGATGCATGCCAGCACGCCGCCAGTTGCATAAGCACCAAAGCAGTCGCCCGCGCTGCCATTGACGAGAACATAGCCGCTGGAAAGTGAATGCCCGGCACACGATCCAACGTTGCCGCTGATTTCGATCTCCGCGCCTGCATTCATCAGAAACGCGAAATCGCCGATATCGCCTGTAACATTGATCATCAACGGCTGATTCAGCCCCGGCGCGAACCCGTGCGGACTGTTCGCATCGGTTACAGATACGCTCGATCCATCGCTGGCTAAATCCCACTCACGCAAACGCTTACTGATTTCCGCAGCGCTGCATTCAGCGAGACTAATCGAATGCGGTTGAGGTTGGGAGGACATCTTTATGGGCAACGATCTCAGGTGGTGATGGTCGGCTTTCGCTGCCGCGAAAGGCGACTTTCTTCTTCGCATGACGGATGTGCAGGTTGAGATTATAGCGTTATCCAGTTTTCAGAATACCGAAAGCGAAAACAGGATTTACGCGATCGCAACGGAGACTTTTCGCTGGACCAGCGTTAGGACCGCTATAATCGTCCCCAAGTTTCGCACCTCGGTGTTGTTAGCTTGGTGCTGTTTGCTCGGTGAAAGATTTAGGCCTTCACTGCGTAATCGAGGAAGTGACACGAGTTGATTGGCGACTGAAAGTCACCACCACTTTCTTCGCCTGATTTTTACGAACCTTTGGAGAGTGATATTGGCAACGTTCGTCGCGTTTCTTAGAGCCATCAATGTTGGTGGGCGCTACATGAAAATGGAATTGCTCTCGCAGCACTTTCGCTCGATTGGATTTGCAGATGCGACGACTTTTATCAACAGCGGCAATGTGATCTTTAGTTCCAAAGTGCGCAGCGCGACGAAGCTGGCAAGCTCCATCGAGGCTGAGTTGGAGCCGCTTCTGGGTTTTAAGAGCGAGGTGTTTGTCCGTACACCAGTGGAGCTCCAGTTGATTGCGACAAAAGGTACTGAACTGCTTTCCACAGTACCAGTTGGCGGTGATGTCAACGTCGCGTTTCTAGCTTCTGCACTTAGCGACGTCCAACGCGACGCAGTTAATTCGTTACGCAACGCTTTCGATCAATTCGTATGCAGCGAAACGGAGGTCTACTGGATATCGCAGAACAAGCAATCCGAAAGCAAGTTCTCGAATGCTGTTTTCGAACGCAAGCTGAAAACGCGAACAACATTCCGCCGCGCAACGATGCTAAGTCGGCTCATGGAGAAAGTGCTTGCGTGATAAAGAGCTTGCGTGATAAAGAGTTCGCGTAGCGCTGCTAGAAGACTTCGATGCTCTTTATCGTCGCTTTGCCTTGGCTTTGAGCTGCTGAGAGGCATCGCCAAGTTGCTTCGATGAGTTGTTCGGGAACAAAGTTCGCGTTCGGTGCAGTCACAGATCCGATTCCCGAGAAATACTTCGCAGGAATCGGAACTCGCGATAGCGAACCTTCATCGACCGGTTGTTTGCCGGTGAGCACCGTGACGAGACCTTCGCGAACAATGTTGGTCGCTTCAGAACGCTCGGCGTCCAGAATGGAAACAACTAACTGGCCGTCGGTCGTAACGAACGCCAGCGGATCATGAACACGCGGATGGTCTGCCAACCAGTTGACGAGCTGCTCTTGCCAAATTGCCAACCCATTCGACCGCGTGAGAGCGCGCAGGGATTGCGAAGCATCGTCGTCTGATTCGACGCAAACAGCGACCAGACACACTGTGCGGTCGTCGTTTCTAGCCGTAGCGATTTGTCGGCGGATTTGGTTAACGAAAACCTTGTCCGAGTGAGAAGCGATTTCGATGATCGCTATTTTGGGAACCGATTTTAAGCCTTCAGATTCCAATGAGTCGGTTTCGGGATACTGCTCGTCGTTATCGGGGTCTTCGTCGGAGTCCGCATCCATGCGCGGCGCGCCGACTGACGAACCGTGCGAAGCGTGAGCTCGACCTGTAATGGCTGCGTTGTTCGTGGTGTTCGGATTGTTCGGTGCTGAACTCGCACCATCACCGGCAACTTCGTGATCGGTGTCGGACGATTGATCAGCGATCTTGACTTCGGCAACATCACATTGCATCGCCAGCAGATCATCGATCATTTCGGAAACGATTTCATCGTCTGCGTTATATTCGGTGACTTCGCTATGCTCATCGTTCAACGATTCCATGTTCGATGTCGCCGACGGCAGATTCGCAGTGTTCATGCGATGCGTGAGCGCATTCCAATGGTCGCTGATCGCTGTCCAAGGAATGGACACGTCAGCCCAAGGTCGTGGGAGCACGATGTCTGCTTTCTTGGCGATCAGTTCGCCGGCAATCTGCCAGAGCAGTTGCGGTTCCGACCAGGACAGCTCGCGTGAAGTTGATGTATTGAAACTATCAGACGCCGCTGCAAAGGCTGAGTTCATCGGGTCCGCACCGGATTCGAGGCGGCGAGCGAACTGGCGACTGAGCCCACCAACGCTGACCAGATCGATCTTCAGGACGCTATTTAGAATCAAGTAGGGCGATGTAACCGGTGCGCCACGTCGCTCGAGCAACTCCAGGAAGTCCTCGCCCAACTCGTGCGCGATGCCGACGAGTGCGAGCATTTCCGAAAGTCGACTGCGCGTTTGTTCGAGCGCTTCTGGCAATTTGCGAGTTGCGAGGCTGCGGTAAAGTGGCAGCAAAGCGGTTGCGAGCAGAGGGTGACCGCAACTCAACTTCAATTCACTCGATCGCTTGTTGACGAAACCAATGATCGCAGCGATCCACGCTTCGCTTTCACTCAGGTTGAGTCGCTCGCGCGCGTCGACATCAGCCAAGTTTGGCGCCGTGATGGCTTTGATGGAACTGCACACACCACTGTCGATCCAGACTCGAATGTTGTCCGTCGGAGTCGCACTGAGTCCGCTGAGCCAAAGCCAGAAATCATGCGGTGCAAATTGCGTTCGAACGAGGCGCATCGCAATGGCTCTATCGCTGGACAATAATGACTCTGTTGCTGACATACCACGACTCGATTGAAATTGACTGGATGCGCACCGCGATCGCCGTCTAGTGCTGTGCAAACGTAGCTTACCGTAGCTGCTTTTCCGCAGCGGCTGGCGAGTCGATTGACGAATGAAGCAGCCGTGTAACAATTCTGACGGTTGGAACGATTGTTCGTTGCGACTTCGTAACGAATCGTGATAGCTCCTTTTCGAAGTACAAAAGCGGAAACCGTTATGTCACAGTTTGCAGTGATTCTTGCCGCCGCGGGGATGAGTTCGCGTTTTCGTGATCCGCATTACAAGAAAGTTGTGGTGCCGTTAGCGGGTCGACCGCTGTGGATGTACGCTGCGGAGGCCTTCTCGAATCGGAACGATGTCGCGCAGATCATCATGGTTATTTCACCGGATGATCGCGAACTGTTCGTCGAGAAGTTCAGCGGTAATCTTGCGCTGCTCGGTGCGCAATTGGTACTTGGCGGTGCGACGCGAGCGGCGAGTGTTCGCAACGGATTGAAAGAGGTTCGCGCCGAGATACCTTATGTCGCTGTTCACGATGCGGCGCGACCGTGCGTATCCGAAGTTTGGATCGATGCAGTTTTTGCAAAAGCGAAGTCAACGGGCGCTGCGATCCTGGCCATGCCTTGTAATGCAACGCTGAAGCGAACTGATTCGCAGGGCATCGTGAAGGAGACCGTTCCGCGCGATAACGTCTGGCTCGCTCAGACGCCGCAAGTGTTTCGGACGGAGATACTGAGAAACGCTTATGCGCAGCACCCGAATCCCGACACTGCCACGGACGACGCGGCCGTCGTTGAAGCTTCGGGGCAGAACGTGCATGTCGTCGAGGGAAGCCCGCTCAACATCAAAGTCACAACGAAGGCCGACATGAAGTTCGCGGAACTCGCTCTGAAAGCCTTACCGAAAAAGAACCCGCTCTGGTAAATCGCTGAATAGGTAAATCGCTGGATGTTTGAGTTCGCGTCGCGAAACGTTACCCGCTTCAACATCGTTCGAACGCATTGTTGCAGCTGCGTTGTGTCGAAAAGTAGCGTTCGCCGTCAAACAGAATCGCTAAGGTCCCGCAACGGCATAAGTGGTAAAATCGCTCCAATTGGGTGCAATCCGCCTCCAGTACCACTCTTTGGGTGCTTCGCGCAGGCTGACGGTATGATTTGTTGTTGCGTTATGCGAAGGTTTTTGCCTTAAAACCGTTGCAAGCCTTGCTAAGGTGTGAAATAATGACACTCACTGTATGCCCCAAAGTGTCCTCTAAACATCATGCAAATTTAATGCTTGAGTTGTTTCTTTCCTAGTTTTTATGTGAGGTGTTACATGAATCGTATTCGAGTATTCGGATCGAGTTCAGGGCGATCAGCATTCACGTTAGTTGAGTTGCTGGTTGTGATCGCGATTATTGGGATTCTGGTTGGTTTGTTGCTTCCCGCCGTACAAGCTGCTCGTGAGGCTGCACGCCGCATGAGTTGCCAAAACAACATGAAGCAAATCGGTCTGGCCACGCACAACTTCGAATCGGCTTACAAGCGATTCCCACCGGGCTTGCTTGGTCCGATGCAGCAGAACCGAACTGTCGACTATCAATGGGTCGCCGCTGCGGACGGAACACCTTGGAGTAACTCGCCGAACATCGGTGCCTTGGTTTTCATTCAGCCGTTCATGGAAATGAACAACATTTATCAGTCCTTCGCAACGAAGAAGGAACTGAATCTTGACAAGACCTATCACGCTGCACCAACAACTGATCTGCCGCGATATCAATGGTGGCAATCGGGCGGGACAGCTAACGGTCTAGTCGTCGAGCATCAGTACCGAATCGGTCCTTTCCTCTGCCCATCAGATGATGCTTATAGCAACACTACTGGCGAGTACATTTGGTTGTCAACTTGGAGTCCTGGAAGCCTTCAGTATCTACGCTTCACTAACCCAACCCAGTACGGACGTACCAACTACACACCGTGCCAAGGTTGGTTGGGTGGACACATCAACACCGGTTTCTATGCAACAGGTAAGGGTATCTTCGGTAATCGAACGAAGACCAAGTTCGGTTCCATCGTCGATGGTACTTCCTCGACTCTCATGTACGGCGAAGTTACCGGTACCTGGACTGACTTCAAGAAGAAGACTGGACGTTTGAGCTCGTACCTGTGGACATTCAACGGTCTGCCATCAGAGACCATGGATGAATGGTATCCACAGAACGGCAATGCTTGGGCTTACAACTACCGTTTCTCAAGCTTGCATAACGGCATCGATAATTATGTCTTGGGTGACGGTTCGGTACGTGGCGTAAGCGTCACGACCGACAATGTAATTTATCAGGCTGTGTCCGGCATGGCTGACGGTCAAATTGCTGCTCTTAATGATTAGTCCTCAGGAGTTTTTGATGAAGAATTTTGTTTTACTTTCGATCGCTGCGTTTGCATGTGTTTGTGCTTGCGGATGCGGTCCTGATACGAGCGTAACGTTGCCGGATAAGCCGAACACGGAACCCGTGCCAGTCATGACCGAGGATGCTGGCGGCAAGCCACAAAGCAACACGCTAAAGCCTCGTAAGTAACCCATACGGTTAGTCGAGTGAACTAGGAGCAGCCGGTATTGATTACCGGCTGCTTTTTTATTTTGCCATTTTCGTGTCAGATGCTTGCGGCCGCCACTATGCCTGACTATCATTGGCGAAACGGCGTCCGAACCAGTTTGACGATTAGGAACTATGCAATGATCAGGCGAGCAATTGCGTTTTGTGCGATCCTTCTGTCAGTAGGGCAGTCTGCAAGCTGGGCAGCGTTGACGCTCACGCCAAGTGACGCAACAAGTATCATTTACGGTTTAAACTCGGCAACAGTTACGTTTGATTTAAACGTAACAAATAATGATGTCCCGGCGCAGCAGGTTGCGTTTTATTCTTTCTCGGTGAACCTGTCGGGTCCGTCCATCACCGCTATTTCCGCGAGTTATGATGATTCTTCGGTTTGGGGTGGAGTTTTAGGACTGTTGCATGATCCAGCACCTGTAATTGTTGAGAACACGGTCTCTTTTCGCGCCGGAGGTCAAAATCCCCTCAATACCCCAAGTACTGACCCATTCAACATATCGCTCACCGCGCCGGCTGTTTCTCGCATTGGTACGATTACTTTCACCACGCTTCTTAATGGCGATTTTGTTGCGTCGACGAGCCAAGCATCTACGCTAGATGCAGGATCCACTCTTCCGCTTTTTGGATTTGTCCAAGATCAGTTGTTTGGTGGGGAAACTCAAATAACGCAGTCAGGAGACTTCAAGTCGAATACGTTAACAGTAAGCGGCATTACCGCGGTGCCGGAACCTAGTTCGATGCTTTTGATCGCATCGGTGTTTCTGGGAGTGGGTGGCAACCGGGTGAGGTCGAGGTTACGTCGCAGGTCAGTTTCAGTATAGTATTACTGTGCTGACTTTCGTTGTCTAAAGGCCGCAACCCATACTGCGGCCTTTTTGCATTTCATGACCTCGCTTTCTTCACTGCTTCTCCATGCCTTTTCGCAACGTTATTGCGCCGCTTGCTGCGAGCAAGACTCTAGGATTCGTTGCACTCTCGTCGCTGGGAATGGGTGTTTACTCTCTGCTGCCGATCTTGAAGGAGTACACCCAGTTTGCACATATCAATAACATGCCTTCGCAATTGCAGGCCGCGCTTTCATTGGTGCTAGGATGCTTGCTGGTGTTTCGAACCAACACGGCCTACAACCGCTGGTGGGAAGCTCGCACGCTGTGGGGAACGCTAGTCAACACAAGCCGCAACGCAGCCATCAAACTGAATCAGATCGCTCGCGTCACTGAAGAAGATCGCTTGAAAGCTCGCGAGCTCCTCATTGCGTTCCCGGTCGCGCTCAAGCATCATCTGCGAGGTGAATCGACAACGTTGCTGCCAGCCGCAATTGTGGCGCTGTCACGGAATGCGGTGCATGTACCGCAGTCGCTCGTCCATCAGTTGTATGAGATTGTAGGCAACGCGAAACGCACTGGAGTCATCGACGGCGACGAACTGCGAGTGCTCGATACGGAACTTACTCGATTCCTGGATGTGTGCGGTGCCTGCGAACGCATCCTAAAGACACGCATTGTGGCTTCGTTCCGCATTTTCGCGCGTCAGTGCATGATGCTTGTCCTGTTAACTTTCCCTTGGGGGATAGTAAACGATTTCGGTTGGTGGACGGTGCCACTGACGGTCATCGTGTCGTACTTCATGATCGGATTGGAAGTTGTCGCTGAGCACGTTGAAGAGCCGTTTGGCTACGACGAAGATGACTTAGATTTGGATGCGATCTGCGCGACCATCGAAGCTTCCGTCAGCGAAACGTTTCTGGTTAGAGTCTAGTCCGGCGTCGCGAAGAAATACTCGTGCAGGAACGCTCGTCGATCGGTCGCTTGAATGTACTGCACCAGGGCGTACAACTTTTTCTGATCGCGCAGCAACTTCTGAGCTCGCGCTTCCGAGTTCGACAAACTTTCAGGCAATGATTCGTTCACCTGCACGTTCGACAGATCCATTTCATCTTCAATCACACCATAGCGTGCAAACATCGCCAGCACAGTCTCCAGTCGGCGGTCATGGCGTTGACGATCACACAATCGTTCGTGCAACCAATCGAATCCAAACGCGCGAATCGAATCCACTTCGTGAACCAGCAAATCGTAGGTTCGGCAGTAAAAGTCAGCGTCCGGATTGCTCCAGCCGATGAACTCCATCTGCGTCGCGAGATCGCGCTGGTCGTACAGCAACAAGCATTGGCTGGGCAAGCCATCGCGGCCCGCGCGGCCGACCTCCTGATAGTACGCTTCCATCGAACCCGGAACATCCGCGTGCACTACAAAGCGAATATCCTCTTTGTCGATGCCCATGCCGAACGCGTTCGTCGCCAGCACCAGCGGGCTGCGACCGGACATGAACGACTCTTGGATGCGCTTTCGATCGCGACGTTCTAAATCTCCGTGATAACAAACGTGCGGCACTTGGCGACCGCGCAAATGTTCGCTGAATTCGAGCAGCGTCTTGATCAAAGTGAAATACACGATTCCACACGCTGGACCCGTTTCGACCCGGCTCGCTTGCCAACTGCTGACAACCGCTTGAATGTGGTTCAGTTTCTCTTCGATACCCCACACCTGCTCAACTTCCAGCGCGAGGTTCGGTCGATCGATGCCTTGGTGAAACAACTGACACTGATCCAAGCCCTCACCGAACTCGGAGAGTCCAAGCTGTAGCAAGATATCTCGCTGCACATCGGGCGTTGCCGTAGCAGTCAAGCACAGCGTCGTCGGCTCGCCCATTTGCTTTCGCAGTTCGGGTATGCAAGTGTAATCGGGCCGGAAGTCATGGCCCCACTGACTGATGCAATGCGCTTCGTCGATCGCCAGCAGTGCCACATCGCGATGCGCCAAAGCACTTAAGAACTCCGCTTTGCGAAATCGCTCTGGTGTAACGTACAGCAAACAATACTCGCCACCGCGAACCGCTTCGTAGCGATCCTCGCGCTGCCTGCGATCGAGCGACGAGTTGATGAAGGTTGCGGCGATTCCACGTGCACGCAGCGCGTCGACTTGATCTTTCATCAGCGCGATCAGTGGCGAAAGCACGACCGTGATTGGTCTGCGGCTGGATTCGGTATTCGCCTCATTAATCGCGATGGCGGGCAATTGGTAGCAGAGTGATTTGCCACCGCCAGTTGGAAGGATTACCAGCGAATGACCGCCTGCAAGCGCACGCTGAATGACGCTCGCTTGAGGTTCGCGGAAGTCGTCGAAGCCGAAATGCCTTTTCAGCAACTTTCGAAGCACTAAGTTGTCTGCGTTCACGAATTTGTCGGAGAGGTCAGAGTTGTCAAAGTTGTCGGAGAACTCGATCGGAGTTGTCGCAGCAAGTTAGCCAGCAAGTTAGCCACGTCGAGAGTTTACTTGATGTAGGCCCAAAGCGTGAGGCGTCGGACTCACCTGCACGCGTCCACTCCACTACGCGAAAAGTGAGTCATCCTCACCCGCCCAGCGGAGCGACCGGGAGGGTCGGTAATCGAGCCTTCAGCGAGATTGCCGGGGAGGGTTGCTCGCGATCGATCAGTGTTAACAGTGCAGGCGCCCCTCCCCAGCCACGCTGCCGCGGGCTGACCCTCCCCAAACTGCGTTTGGAGAGGGTGAAGTTGGTAGCGACCAGCGATGTGATCAAACTCGGCAGCTGTTCTAACTAATCGCAATCGCTTTCTGAATTCACTACCAGCGATCGCTTACTGACTTCACCCGCCCAGCAGAGCGACCGGGAGGGTCGGCAATCGAGCCTTCAGCGAGATTGCCGGGGAGGGTTGCTCGCGGTCGATCAGTGTTAACAGCGACTGACGCCCCTCCCCAGCCACGCTGACGCGGGCTGACCCTCCCCAAACTGCGTTTGGAGAGGGTGAAGTTGGTAAGCGACCAGCGAGATGTGATCAAACTCCGCAGCCGTTCTAACTAATCGCAATCGACTTCTGAATTCACTACCAGCGATCGCTTACTGACTACACCCGCCCAGCGAAGCGACCGGGAGGGTCGGTAATCGAGCCTTCAGCGAGATTGCCGGGGAGGGTTGCTCGCGGTCGATCAGTGTTAACAGTGCAGACGCCCCTCCCCAGCTACGCTGCCGCGGGCTGACCCTCCCCAAACTGCGTTTGGAGAGGGTGAAGTTGGTATGCGACCAGCGAGATGTGACTAATCGATTATGATAAGGGTCTCAGTTGGATAGACAGCGTCATGGTCGCGGAACCTGAATAGGATTGGCTGCGCTTTACAGTTCGTTTACGCTCGCCGGTTTGGAAGTTGAGACATTGCATGGTCGATTCACGCGCAGTTTGCTGTATAACCAGGTGGAGGTACGCGTTCACCTGGACATGCCGCTTGATGCTGATCGCTGCTTTTTCTACAGTCGTTCCCGCGAGCGCGCAGGTGCCGGTTGAGCCTGAGGAGCTGATCACCACGTCGGGCGCTGTTGACGGAGCCAAGGATGCCGCCAAGAAGCTTCAAGTTATCCAAGCTCACGAAGCACCGGTTCCCAAGGACGATGCGGGCGATGCGCTGCCACCGCTCGCTCGCTTTCGGATCGGTTCTGAACGATTCGTACATCCGGGTCTTGGTAGCGAACTGGCGTTGTCGCCGGACGGTTCGCTGTTAGTCTCGTGGGGTGCGGGCTCGATTGTGGGCTGGGACACTGCAACAGGCTTGAAAAAATGGGAAGAGAAATTCCAAGGCGATTGGGATTCGCTGTACGGTGCGCGAGCGCTCGCGATCACTGGCGACAGCCGCTGGGTTTATTCACAAAGTGAACCGAACGAACTGCTGCGATGGGATGCGAGAACGGGCGCATCTCAGCGATTGGAAGTCGAACATACGTTGCCGTTAACCGCTGAGAATCGCCCAGCGAGTCTTCTGCCCGGGGCGACGCGATCGGTTGATACGACAAAACTCGGCGACCGAATCGCAACCGCCGGCGCGCACGGAATCGTGGTCTACGACTCGAAAGGTGTTCGCCAACTGGAGATTCCGAACAGTCCCAGCAAGCCGATCGCGCCGGCCGATTGGAAGAAAGATCCTTGGTTGTTCAGTGGCCACTATTGCACAGCGATCATTTCGCCCGATAGCCACAACTTGGCGGCCATCTTAAGTCAATCACCAGATTCCGTCACGTTGTTCGATGCAGCTACTGGTAATGAACTTAAAAAGTTCGAGCTATCGAGCCGCGGAGTGCGCATTGCATTCTCGCCCGATGGAAGTTCACTGGCCGTCATTGAACGCAACTCCACCGTGTCACAGTTCTCCATCGAATCGGGCGAGCGCGAGTGGACTCGGCAAGTGGCGGTAGCGAATGAACTCGGTGCGATGCCGACAGCGATGCCGACAGGGGTGCAGTACACACCCAACGGAACGCAGGTGATTGTCGCAGGTACCATCATTCAAGTACTAAGCGCGGACGATGGATCCGTATTGGCTGAGTTGGATGCGCGAACAGGTCTAACGCGCTCGTTGGCTGTTAGCAACGATTCCGCGCTACTGTATGCGATCGCTGACACTGGCGCGATCGCGCGTTGGGACTTGCGCACCTTCAAGTTGTTGAGTCCGCAACTTGGTGTTCGAAGTCCAGACGTGTTTGCGAGCGCCTCCGAATCCGACCGATTCGCGTTCGTCGACACGCAAGGCAAGTTGCGATTGCGTAGCACTGCGTCCATGCCGAGTTTTACCGATGAAGACAAACAAGTAGCAATCCCAGGTGCGATCATTCTCAATTTGGCAATGTCACGCAATGGAAAACAACTTGCGGCTGGAATGAAGCTGGGAGACGAGTTGCAGACGCGGATTTGGGCAACGGATGGCGGGACTCTTCGAGAAACAAGGTCGTTTGCACTTGGGAAAGCAACACAAGGAAAATTGCACAAGTTGAAATTCTTCGAGTTTTCGCCGGACGGAGCACTCTTGGCGATCGCAATCGAAGGCCGGGATGAGGTGATGCTATGGAAGACAGCCACCGGTGAGCGGACGGTGACCGTCGAGCATAAGGGGCTAAACTGTCTGGCTTTCAACGGCGAGAGTAACGTGCTCATCACAGGCGGGAGCTATGACACGTTGAAGCAATGGGACTGTACCAACGGGAACTTACTGAAATCGAAAGCCATCGATGGCGGTACGTTGCAAAACGTTGCCTGCTCGCCCGCCGAAAACTTGATCGTCACCGCGCACTTCCCGAACGTGCTTCGATACTGGAACGCTAGTGACCTGACGCTCAAGAAACGGACCGCTTTGAGCGGCGAGACCAACTTCGCCGCGCTGGATTTCTCAACTAATGGCAACTGGCTAGCGACGACGACTTCGGGTTACTTAATTGTCATCGATACGAGTACTGGCAACGTTATCTGGAAGAACGCGCTTCATCCCAGCGGGAAAGTGATGCGGGTTGGTTTCTCGACGGGTGATAAACGGCTGCTTAGTATCGGTCGCGATGGGATCGCCTACTGCTGGGACTTGCTGCCGGATGAGAGAAACCGCGTGGATAACTTTGATTCGATATGGACAGCTCTTCGAGAAGAGAGCGGAGCTGATATGAATAATCTGTTGTGGCAATTGGTGCAGATCGGTGATCCAGCGGCGGATGCGGTTGGGACACAGTTGGATACCGTTGAGCGCGTAATCAACATTAAGGCCATCACGCGAGGTATGAATTTCAGCGCTGCACTTCATCGGCAGGATCTCGCTTATCAATTGTGCGAAAAGGACGCTAAGATAGAGATCGATTCACGCGTGAGACTGGGGTTGAAGTTCCTAGTGCTGTTGAGGACGCCTAACTCGGTAGCGTTACTAAAGCGCTTGGCGGCCGAGCACAATTGCAAAGAGATTCGCAAGGAAGCGATGTTCGCGCTGGAAACAATTCAATGAGTGCGAAATGAAGGACGCCATGCGAGCAGAGGATGTTGTACGGGAACTGAAGAAGCTGGTTGTCGCTGAGAAGGCTGCGATGGTGCAGAGTTTCTTTAAGACGGGGCCAGGCGAGTACAGCGAAGGTGATCGTTTCATTGGAGTTACCGTTCCGAACCAGCGGCTGGTCGCTAAGAAGTATCGCGAGCTATCGCTTGAAGGCATATCGCAGCTGCTAGATTCAGAGTGGCATGAGTGTCGACTGACGGGTTTGTTGATCTTGGTACTTCAGTTCGAGAAAGCGAAGGAGCCGCTGCGAGCTGCTTTGGTCGACTTTTACCTGAGCAAGCTTGACTGCGTTAACAATTGGGATTTAGTTGACTCGTCTGCTCCCAAAATTCTCGGTGCCTACTCATTGGAAACTCCAAATTATCGTAAACGCATTGAACAACTCGCTGCATCTGGGCACCTGTGGCGCGAACGCGTGGCGGTCTTAGCTACACACCCACACATTAAGAAACATGATTTCGTTTTAATTTTGAAGCTGGCCAAAAAGTTCCTTGGGCATGAACATGACTTGATGCACAAAGCGGTTGGATGGATGCTCCGCGAAGTTGGCAAAGTGGACGAATCGGCGTTGATCGATTTCTTGGACGATTATTCGCAGCGCATGCCGCGAACAATGCTACGCTACGCGATTGAAAAATTCCCTCAAGCGCAACGTGAGTTCTATCTTGGCAGATGAAACAAAGTTGAATGAAGGCAGCCAGGTTCAGAGTTTTCGACAGCAACTCCGCGACCTGTGGCTCGCAATTCGAACGTGGCCGAATCAAAACTGGTCGAAGTGTGTCGGCATCGCTGCGGCTTACAGTGTAGCCGCACTGGCTATCGGCTTTGCATCGGGCATTTACGAAGTCCAGTTGATGGACTTGCGAAAGTTCTGGTTTCTGCCGCTAACTCTGTTCGTTTTCCCCGCTATTCCCGAGGAGTTCTTCTTTCGCGGGTTGTTGATACCACGCAACGCAATCGAACTACCGTGGCAACGCTCGACAGCCTATGTCCTGTTCAGCGCGTTCGCTTTTACTGTTTGGCATCCGCTCAACGCGCTCACCGTCAATCCAACTGCTCAGCCTTTCTTTCTGAACCCATTCTTTCTCGCCATCGTGTTCTTGCTCGGCCTCGCATGCAGTGTCAGTTACTTGCTCAGCCGTTCGATCTGGGTGCCTGTCATTATTCACTGGTTGACAGTTGTCGTGTGGGTGCTGGCACTTGGTGGGCGAAATCTAGTGCTGGAAGGTTGATCCGCAATCGCCCGCGCGTACGTGTTCAGGCGTGTATAGACCTATAAGAACGAATCGATTACTCGATCAAAGTTGAGTCCAGCGTGATTTCGGCGTTCAGCAATTTCGACACTGGGCTGTTCTCTTTCGCCGCACTAGCCAGCGTTTGGAACTGCTGCTGATTGGCGCCGATCACTTTGGCTTTCAAAGTAAGATGCACGGATGTTATCTCGAATCCATCGTCGAGCTTCTCTAATGTTACTTCGGCGGTGGTCTCGAGTTTCTCGGGGATAAGCTTGGCTTCGCCGAGGATCATCGACAGGGCCATTGTAAAGCAGCCAGCGTGCGCGGCCGCAATCAGCTCTTCCGGGTTCGAACCCTGCTTGCCTTCAAATCGACTGGTAAAACCGTAAGGGTAATCTTGCAGCGCTCCGCTCTGCGTCGAGAGCGAGCCTTTGCCATCCTTCAAGCCGCCACTCCATACCGCCGATCCACTTTTCGTAGTCTTCATGTCCGAGCTCCTGTAGTCGATTGCATTACTTGGAAACACTGTTCTGCATACTCAGAATGCTCGGACCGCAAATGCTGTACCTCATCGAAGACTTGCGGCGCTATTGTTGGCTGCGGTTAGCTTTTTAGTGCCGACGTTAAATGCTGAAATGTCAAACCGTAGATCGCTTGCGCAAGAGCTGGGTCGAAGCGGTGTCCTTCGTCGCGCATAAAAGCGTGTTCGCCATTTAATCCATGCCAAGTGAAGCTTGTACCGGCTGCGGTCAGCGCTTCGTAAATCACGCGCCGTCCCTCCGCTGGAATGTGTGGGTCTTGCCTTCCCCAGATCATCATCAACTCGCCGCGGATCTCAGGAATGCGGTCAAGCGAGTCATCGTTGAGCCCTTTGCCGAGGCTACGTTTGTGGATATCGGTTGCATAGAAACAGACGCAAGCTTCAACTTCTGCATTCATCGCTGCGCGAAACGCGAGGTGCCCACCTAAGCAGATTCCGACTGCGCCGAAGCGACCCGAGCAGCCGCTGTCGGTGCTCAGATAATCGATCACAGCGCGCGCGTCGGCATCGTAACTTCGCAGTTCTTTGGTAATCTTCAGTTCATTGCCGCGATCCGTTCCAGCTTTGTCGTATGCAAACACTTCGCCCAGTTCCGTGAACTCGTGATAAACATCTGGAACCGCAACGATGAACCCTTGACCAGCGATCATCGCGGCGGTGCGCGCGATGGGAGCCGTCATCTGGTAGATCTCGGAGAACAGCAAAACTGCGGGAAATCTCTGGTCAGCTTTGGATGGCAATGGTCGAAACAGATGCGTGCGCATTGGACCGAATGGCGTTGCCAGGTCGACGAAGGTTGTCGGTTGAAGTCTCATACGATGCTTCCGTTGCAGAGGATTCAGTCAGCGGTATTTAGAGGTGGTTAGTAGCGGTCAGTGCGAATTACGGTAGCGGCAGAATAACTCGCATCAGTTTTTCTGGATCCACGCAGCCTTGATCGAGCAACTCTTGCTTTGCCGCGCCCACGTTATTGTCAGGCCAATACAGCTCGGCATGCCAAGCGGTGGCGATTGCGAACAGATGCATATCCGAGGCTCGCAGCTGACGAATCACGACTTCCCAACGAGTTCGGGGCGCAATTTTTCCTTGCGCCGCATTGACTACTAATTGTTGAGCTTCTGAAACTGGCATGAACACTAATTCTGGGATGCCTCGCAATCGTTTATAAGCGGCGGTCGCTTCGCGCAGCCATTTATCACGTTCGTTAGGTAAGGCCTTCATGGCAACCAAACTGCAGCATAACCGCAGGCTCGTTGCGAGCCACTTGTAATGAATCAGCTTTGACAAATTGCTTTCGAACAGTCTGACCCAGCCTGCTTCGAGCACTTCGATAGCTGCTTCGGCGTTGCCTTCATAAATTTCTTGGCGAAGCTCTGAGATCCAAACAAAGTAACGAGGTGACTGGAACGGTTGATCGAGTACTGTCGGAGCGACCAAGTTGATCGAAGCGCGTCCAGCTGCAACGTCGTCGACGATCAGATCTGCCAAGTGCGCGGAGTGCGTGTGAATCCAAAAACTCCACTGCACGTCGCTCTGCGATTGCCACTGAGCACGCATTTCCTTGGTCGCTTCGCAAAGCGTGCGCAACCTGCCTTCGTACCAATTGAGGATCAGCATCGTCCACTGCACGAAACCGTATTCCCACTGATGCGTTAAATCAGAACTGCGATAGAGACTGAGCGCTTTCGAACCATGCTGCAAAGCTCTTCGGAACCTGCCGTGTGCGAACAACCAAATGAACGTACAAATTTGACCCAACGCGATCGCATTCGCATTGCCGGATTGCTTTGCGAGTCGCCGACCGGCGCGGATCCATCGAATGCTGCTCGTGCGTGTGCGGCGATTCCCCAACGCGATCAACGCTCCCCATCGCAGCAGAGTGATCGCGCGGTCGCTATCGGAACCTCGCGACGCTGAGACGTTCGCTAGCGCCATGATAAGCCGCCCGCCGAGTCCGATGTTCAAGAACACCAGCGCGGTGCCGACACGATTCAGACAGCGTTCGGTGGATGAAAATGGATCTTGCTTGCGTGGTAGTACGCGGCCGGAGTAGGAAGCCGAAAGGTGTCGCGCCTCCATCCACAATCGCATCGATGCCAACCAAGTGACTTGCGTATCCGCACTGACGCCTAAGTCTTCGAGCGCACCGCGCAGGTAATTCATTCCACGGTTCAGATCGCCACGCGCGATCCACTGTTCACCCATCAAGCAATCTAACAGGTGCTGTTCCTGGATGTCGTCGCTGCTGCTTGCCAGTTCTTGATAAGTTGTAATAGCTTCCGAAGACCGACCGCTAGCCGCTAAACAGTCGGCTTTCAATCGCAATGCGTCCCGTTGCTCGAGAAGCGAACGATCTGCATTCGGGTGAAAGGCTCGTTCAAGAAACCACAGAGCTTCGATGCACGCGTTGTTGCGCACCGAACTGCGAGCCGCTTCCATGTAGCAGGCCGCTGCTTCGCGAAATCGCTGAGCTTTCCAGTAATGGTGGGCGATACGTGACCAAGGCGGCGGCGATTCGCTGGAGAGCGTGCGCGCGATGCGATAGTGACGACGGTAAATGCGATCATCGGGCATCGAGTCCAGCACGACATCGCGAAAGCGGTCGTGCGCGATCTCCAATTCCGAATCCAGCGAAGTGCCATTGATCCGGATCCAACCTTGCGATGCGAGGTAATTGATCAGCGGCAGCAACTCGTGCGGCAGCACGCGCGAAACCGTTTGCAGTTGGTGAAAACCCAGTGGTTCGTCAGCGATCGCTAAATACTGCAGAACGCGTTCCATCGATATCGGCAGCAACGAAAAACGGCTGCGCAAATGAACTCCGCCACGGCTCTGGTTGCGAGCGGTCTTCAGCCAAGCTTCGTCATCCAGTTTGAACTGCAGAACATGATTCACGTAAGCTGATAAGACTTCGCGCAGCAAGAATGGATTGCCGCCCGAGCGCCTAGTCAAGTCCGTTGAGACTTCTGGTGCAAGCGTGACGCCCACAGCGGTTGACCAACGCTGCAGCAGTTCAGCACAAACGCAACTGTTTAACGGACGCAGCTCAATCTGTTTTAGCGCAGGATGTTCATCGCTGCCCAGTACATGAAGAATCGATTCGACAAGTGGCGAATTGACGGTGGCGCCTTGATCTGCGATTAACAACAACCCTTGAAATCCGCTACCAACGGAAAGCAGTTGAGCCAACAAGCGACCGCTGTCTGCGTCTGCCCACTGCGCATCGTCGATAACGATGATTAGGGAACGACGTTTACTCAGCTCGCGCAACCAATACAGCAGCGCGTGCAAGCCCGCAGCGCGCCGCGCTGCCAGCTCGGCGACACCCACTGCCGGATCTTTCTGACGCGGCAACGCGCCGATCAGTTGCTGCATTTGCGGAAATCCATAGACGATCTCCGCTCCTTCGCTTGCCGTAAGATCCTCCCACAATTCACGCGGCAGGTCCGGCATCATCGTTACTAATTGCTGAGCCAACAGATTCAGTGCACGCAGCGGCGTGTGGTCTTGCAGATGACAAGCAAAATGCAAAACCAAAGTCGAATCGTCCGCGCGTCGCAACGAACGAGACCAATGTTTCAGCAATGTTGTTTTGCCGATTCCAGATTCGCCGCGAACCAACACTAGTTTTCCAGTCTCAGTTGTCGCGTGAAACGAGTCCGTTATCTCCGTTAAGACTTCATCGCGACCGAGACAAACTGCGTCCGCAGCGAATGACAACAGGTGACTGTCTTCCGCGCCCAGACGTTGAATAATCTCATTGCCCATCGGTCGCAGCACTGGGTCGGCTGATAATAAATCGATGCAAAGACTCTTGAGATCGTCAGGCAAACCTTCTAGTTTTCTCTGCAGTGCTTCTTCATTCAATTTGTAGCGAAGATCGAGATCTTTGTTCTTCGGATCCACTGCGATCGGTGGAAGCGAATTGGTGAGCGTCTCAAAAATGAGGACACCGAAACTGTACCAATCGCTGGCGAAGGTTTGCGATTCTCCGCGAAGCGCTTCGGGCGGAAGATACTGAATCGTTCCGACAATCTTTGAGCCATCCACCAACTGTAAACCCGCCGTCGACTTGCCGGCGCGCATCGCTAGACCGAGATCCAGCAGCATTGCGCGGCGGCTTGGCGTGATCATCAAGTTCGAAGGCTTCACGTCGCGATGAATCACATCGCAATCGTGCAAGAAGCGAATCGCTGAGGCGGTCTCAGCGAGAACTTGGCGCAACATGTTCCAGCGACTCATGTCGCGATCATCGAGTGTCTGGAACCAATTGCGAATCGTAAGCCCTTCCACTTGCTCCATCGAAAAGTAACGCGTGTCGCCCTCCGTAAATGCATCGTAGAGCTTTACCAAGTGCGGATGATTCAGTTGCGATAGCCAACTAAACTCTTCCACAAACCGATAGATGCTCCACGAGTCCAGGTGCCGCATTACCTTCACAGCAACATGTGCGGTTGTTCGCAAATCAATGGCGCTGTAGACATTGCCCATGCCGCCTTTGCCAAGCTGGCGGATCAATAGAAAACAGCCGAGATTGCACGGTAGTTGCTCGAGTATCACTGGCGTTTCGCTGGTCGTTTCCGGTTCGGTCGAATCGCCACTCTTGACCGGCTCGGACGAATGGTCCGCTCGCTGACGGCTGTCCGTGATTCGGAACTCAGTTAATTGCAGCAAACCCCCGAGTCGGTCTTGGTCCTGTTCGCACAGTTCGAGATACGACGAGATGTTCGGAGGCTTTGAATCGAATCGAATTCGCAGCGCGTACTCGAGCACCGACAGTTGAATGATAGCATCGACGCGTTTGCGTAGTTCAGGAAATCGCAGCAAGAACAATCGCAACGAAGGCTTAACGCGTTGGTCGTCGTCGGTCTCGACAGGCGTGGCTGAAGAATCGCTATGGAAGAGAACTGGCGGTTGGTAACTAAACTCGATCTCGGCGCACAACAGACGGATCAGTAGGTCGGTGCGCTGATCTTCGTCGATCTGACTTAGATACGTTTCGTAGGTAGCAGGTTTAAAGCCTGTCCAGTTTTCACGAAAACCCCTCTCAAGTTCCGCTAGCATCATGTCCATCCAGCACCACCCGGAGGAAAGTTGTCAATGATCAACAAGGGCTGACTCCCAGCGACAAAACCAGCGACCACTAATCACCAAGGACCAGCCCCATAGTCCTTGAGGATTAAAGAAAAAGGACGCGTTCGCAAATGATTAAACTGATTTTCGAATAATTCGCTAAAGGGTGTATTATGCGGCACCAATTTTACATTGCAAGCGTTGGGCTGCGTTTGGGATTGCGTTTCGAAGTCAGAATTTCTAACCTCCGCTGATTCATTCAATTGAACTGGTTAGCAGGTCGGACTAGCTGGCCGGAGTCGGATGTCCATTCACTCGAATTACTCGAAATAAGTGCGTTAGCAAACGGAAGTGTTACGCAAACACCCCCATCAACGCGACTGCATTTATACCGTACAGAGCGGTCCGAGTCGCTGTACGCTTCCGCCGAAACCAAAACCCACACCGATCAGTAAAAAAATCGCAGTTTGGGGGCTACTGCTAGCAGTCGTCCTGTCTTCGGGCTGTGCTTCGCAAAAGTACTTGATACTTCGCGACACCCCAGCCAATCCGCTCGCAATTCCG
Organism: Pirellulaceae bacterium; assembly: GCA_041739135.1. Lineage (GTDB taxonomy): Bacteria > Planctomycetota > Planctomycetia > Pirellulales > Pirellulaceae > Aureliella. Next base: position 27,879 of record JBGSOM010000046.1, on the reverse strand, counting down.
CTGCAACTTACCAGCAGCACTGGGCCGCAGATCAGCGCTCGCACCTCTGCATTGCTCAGGCGTTACGCGCTGGGTGAGGTTTATGAGAAGGACCCCGCGAAGTGCCTTACCACTTTGCAACAAACCCTGGACGTTGAAGTCGACAGTGAACTGGTCTATTCGGTCAGCGAGATGGCTTACATTCTCGGGAAGCGAGCTGAGAAAGAGCGCGATGTGGCGCTCGCGCTGGACATGTATGGGGTAGCGGTCAGCAACGCGTACATGTACCTGTTCTCGTCCGAGTTCGATGCGCTGCGCAATCCGTATGACCCGCAGTTCCGCGGTGCCTGCGATCTCTACAACGGCTCGCTTGAATCCAGTTTGCGGTTGGTCAATGCTAAGGGGCAATTGAAACCCGGCACCAGTTATCAAGTGACAACGGGCAAGCAGACTTACGAAGTCGCCACGATGCTGAAGGGCAATTGGCGCAATGAGGATTTCGATCGCTTTGAGTTTGTCAGCGACTTTCAGCTCGATGGGCTAGTTGGAACCGGAACGACCTACGGACTGGGCGTTCCATTGATCGCAGTTCGAAAGACTGGCAATCCCGACGATCCTCGCGAAAAATACTATCCAGAGGGCTTAAGCTTTCCGGTCACGGCGGTCCTGCGGGTGGTGCAAGCCGGTACGATGCCGGGCAAAGGCGCGATGCATCGCCACCACTGCGTGCTTGAATTGCATGATCCGTTGGCTGCGCTCGATTTGCAGATCGTAGATCGACTGGTGCCAATGCAATCCGATCTCAGCACTTCGCTTGGCTACTTTCTCGACAGCGATCAGTTCCGGAAGAAAGATCAAGCTACTCTCGGTTTGTTAGATCCACGCAAGACACAAGAACTTCGCGGCGTCTTCATGCTGGAACCGTTCGACCCCAGCCGCATTCCGGTGCTGATGGTCCACGGGCTTTGGTCCAGCCCTAACACTTGGATGCCGATGTTCAATGATCTGCGAAGTTTTCCGGAACTGAGGAAGAACTATCAGTTTTGGTTCTATCAGTATCCTACGGGTCAGCCGTTTTGGTTGAGTGCAACTCAGTTTCGCGCGGACTTGAAGAAGCTGCGTGAAGAACTCGATCCTGATCATCGCTATCCGGCGCTCGATCAAGCTGTACTTGTCGGTCACAGCATGGGCGGCTTAGTTAGTCGCATGCAGACGATCGACTCCCGCGATCAATTTTGGAAGATACTTAGCGACGAACCATTCGAGAAAGTGCAGGGCGAGCCAGAAGTGCTCAGCGGTCTGCGCGAAGCGGCTTTCTTTAACGCTAACGAATCCATACGGCGTGTTGTCACCATTGGAACTCCGTTGCGAGGCAGCGACTATGCAAACGATACAACGCGCTGGTTGAGTCGCAAGCTGATCCGTTTGCCAACGATCATGGTTCAATCGGGGCAAGCACTAATCACGCAAAACCCGGGTTTGTTCCGCAACACGGAATTGCTGACGAGCAGCACGAGCATCGATTCGCTCAGTCCGGATTCGCCAGTGTTTCCAGCGTTGTTGCAAGCGCCTCGGGCACCTTGGGTAACGTATCATAACGTTGTGGGCATGGTGCCTACCAAGAAGTTCTTTACCGAAGTTGAAGCGACCGGCGATGGCGTCGTGTCGTTTGATAGCGCTCATGCCGACGATGCAGTCACCGAAGTTGTCGTTAATGATGAACATCAAGAGATTCATCGCAATCCGAAATCGATTCTCGAAGTGCGACGTATCTTAATCGAACATCTCACCTTCCTGCGCAACGAATTCCGTGCACAGCAGCTGGCCGCCGCGCAGAAGCAACCACGGCCCGTTGGCCTCATTGCGCAGGGCGAGAATTTACCGTCGCCGTTCTCTGCCGAACGAGCTGCCGGTGTTGCCCAATCCAGTGACGCCTTTACGGAAGCGATCAACTCGATTCGTACCGTCGGGGCGCCTGTGCAACCTGCTCCGACCAGCCTTATCGAATCGGGCTCATCGGGCTCACCGGGCTCTTTGATCTCCGGTCAGCTCAACGGAACTTCGCGCAAGTCGCCGGGCTTGTAAGCGATACGGAGGATATCTTGCGACTTCATCTCGCATTATCTCGCTTCGACTTCGCCGATACCAAACTAGCGTCCAATCGCTACAATGGTCGGCTTTGAACCCGCAATTGAAACGCCTGCAATCGAAACGACTGGCCTGAGATGACAAAGGACGCTAACGCTGCTGATACTGCTGCCGCTGAAAAACAGGCGGACGCGCCGTTGATCGGGATCATTATGGGCAGCCGCTCGGATTGGGACACGATGCAGTCCGCCGCAACGGTGCTGGAGGAGTTGGACGTTGCGTTCGAGTGCCGAGTTGTGTCGGCGCATCGGACGCCGCAGTGGATGTTCGAATACGCTCGCGATGCTGAGTCGCGAGGATTGAAGGTCATCATTGCAGGAGCTGGTGGTGCGGCGCATTTGCCGGGCATGGTTGCTTCGTGCACGCTGCTGCCGGTGCTCGGCGTTCCGGTTCAAAGTCGCTCGTTGCAGGGGCTCGATTCTTTGCTGTCGATCGTGCAGATGCCCGGCGGAATTCCTGTTGGCACGTTGGCAATCGGCGCTCCCGGTGCAAAGAATGCTGGTTTACTCGCCGCTCGCATGCTAGCCACCAACGATAGCGCACTGCGCGATCGCTTGGCCGCTTGGGTCGAGCAACAAACTCAATCCGTGATGGAAGACAATCAACTTTAGCTGAAGCTCCAGTGAAATTTGTCACCGCCTAACTTTACGGTTGATCGTTTGGGTGGCACATTGACAAGTGCTTCGTTGTGTCTTGGCGAACATCCATCAACTCTAAATTCAATCGCATCCATGTCTAGCGAAATTCAAACAGTAACTCCCGGCAATTGGTTAGGGGTCTTCGGTGGCGGTCAATTAGGCCGCATGTTTACGCACGCCGCGCAGCGCATGGGTTATCACGTTGCGATCTGGGAGCCAGAGGAAAACTGCCCGGCCGGTCAAGCTGCCGATCGCCATTTTCAACCAGCGGGTGCGGAGCAAGAGCGCGATTCCGCGCTGGAACTCGGGCAACTCTGTAAAGCGGTAACGCTTGAGTTTGAGAATATCAACTCGAACTATCTGCGAATCGCGCTGCCGCATGCGTTCGTCTGTCCCGGGCCTGAGTTTCTAGAGATTTGCCAAGACCGCGTGCTAGAGAAATCTTCGCTTGCGAATGCAGGGTTTCCAACGACGCCGTTTCTTCCTGTCCAGACACTCGCGCACGTTGACCAGGCGTTGACCCAGTTCAACGCGCCCATCGTGCTGAAGACAGCCCGCAGCGGCTACGATGGCAAGGGTCAAGCGATCGTTCGCTCGCAAGCCGAAGCGGCGCCTGTTTTCGCGAGTCTAGCATCCGATCACTTGATTGCGGAGCAATGGATCGAGTATCAAGCGGAAGTGTCGATGATCGCCGCACGGAACGCGCGCGGGCAGATCGAGTGTTTCCCATTAGTCGAGAATGAGCACGCGAACCATATTTTGGATGTATCGCGTTGTCCAGTTCGACCTGAGCTGATGCCCTTGCAAGCGCATGCAACGGAGATCTGCCGAGGCATTGCGGATCGTTTCGAAGTCGTCGGACTGTTCTGCGTGGAGTTCTTCGTCGACATGAAAGGCGAATTGCTGATCAATGAGATCGCACCGCGGCCGCACAACTCGGGGCATCTCACGATCGAAGCGTTTGATTGCAGTCAGTTTGAACAGCAAGTTCGCGCGATGTGCAACTTGCCGCTCGCACGGCCCAACCAAATTCGACCTGCAGCGATGTCCAACTTGCTGGGCGATGTGTGGTCTGCTGGCGAGCCCGATTGGAAGGCGGCTCTGGTGCAGCCGTCCGTATATCTGCACTTGTACGGAAAATCGGAAGCCCGAATCGGACGGAAGATGGGACACGTGACTGTACTGGCCGATGACGCATCGACCGCAAGCTCATACGCTCGTCAGATCCGACGTCAACTTAGCCATAACGTATCCGGCTGAGCGATCAATAACGCCCGCGCGAGTTTGGATTCGTGGTCGCGGAGCCTTGATTGTAGACCGGCTGACCGTACTGATTTAATTGGGCGGACGGTTGCGAATTTCCGGTCGCTACCGGGCGACCGTAGGCGTCTATCTGCGGATAGCTAGGGTTTGTGTAAGCGGGATTTGTATACGCTGGATTTGTATATGCGGGATTAGTGTTCGAGCCTGCGTAGGGCGAAGTCGCGGTCTGCTGGGTTGCTGGTTGCTGTGTTGCGGTTTGTTGTTGAGCGAGCCACTGTTGGTATTGATACTGCTTCAACTGCTGTTCCTGCAATTGTTGCTGTTGAAGCTGTTGTTGGTAAAGTTGCTGTTGCTGTTGCAAGTAGAGTTGTTGTTGCTGCTGTTGTTGATAGGTGAGCGTGCGCGCGTCGCTGGGGGAAGCTGGCTGTTGAGCGGAGCTTGACGCGGACCACGGTGCATACTGCTGCTGAGTTTGCTGCTGCGTCTGGGGTTGAGTTGGAGATCGGTAAGCGGATTGGTTGGTGGAGGCAGAGCTTGCGGCGGCTGTCGGCGTGGCGTAGCGATAATCGAGCTGAGCAGCGTTTGCGAGCGGTTGCGTAGATGGGAATCCCGCGTTGGGATTTCGGGTCGCAACGGTGGGTTGCGTCTGGCCGTAGGTGGACGACTGGTTCACGATGGTTGGGTTGTAGCCTGCGTTGCCGTAGCTGGGTGAATTGGAATTCGGAACGTACTGCTGGTTTCCGTAAGTCGAATTGTTGTAGCCCTGTGTACCGTAGCCCTGAGTTGTATATCCCTGTGTTCCATAGCCCTGTGTTGCGTAGTTCTGTGCGTGGCCGATGAGATCGGTTGCAGCCTGCCCGAGCTGTTGCAAACCGCCTTGCGACTCGAAATTATTCAGTTTCTCGCGTGCGACGTTACGGATTTCGGCGGCTCGCTGCTGGTCGATCGACAAACTAGGCGTTCCGCCGCTCCAGTCGATATTGATAATGCCCGCGACGATGGCCGTGGGAACTCCAACCAACATTAGCAACGGTCCGAGTCGTGTGTCGGCAACGCGTTGTACGGGGGCGGGAAGTGCAAGCGCGAGTAAGCTAGCTGCAGTTTGAGATGCAGATCGTCGATAGGTTCGCCTTGATCGCGACCGAGCCATGTTGCGCTTCTCCAGCAACCGCACTGGCGATCTTGACAGACATTTGACGTTGATCGCAGAGTTGCCGCCCGACGTTACCAAAATGCAGCGGCTGCAACCAGATCGGATTTAGTCGGCAAATACAGCAAATCCAAACACTGCAAACGCAGCAAACACAGTAGCTTTGAGACCCAACTCCGCATAACAGTTGCCGATGGCGCTAAAAACGCTTAGGCTTAAGACGCGTCGTTGTTGCGTGGCGGGATCGTAAAGAATCGCAACTTCAAGAATCTGTCAGGAGGGTAGAAAGTAGCATGTCCAGTGGAATGGAAAGTATGAGGAAGCAGGCGGAGAATTCTTCCGTCGCCACACCAACTCAAATCCTAGAGCGACGGCAAGCTTTGCAGTCTGTTGTCGCGCAGCGCTCGATCAATGCTCTCGATCGCGAGCGCATTTGGACAGAGATTGGGCAGACCGTGCTATCCAAATCGAAGGTCATGCGAAATGAGAACTTTCAAGTGACAACGGGCACCGATCTGCAGCGAATGGCGGAGTTGTACGATCAACGGTTCTTTGATGGGCACTGTTTGTCATTAGCTCGCATGTTCGGCATCGAATTCCGATGGTCGAAGCGGATGACCAGTAATGGAGGTAAGACCGTTCGTTATTTGCAAACCAATCGTCGTGACAATACGCAGTCGCCGCGCTATGAAATCGTGCTTTCCGCAACTCTCCTGTTTCAAACCTTCGGCGACTTGAAGCGGCCGGTCCGAGTTACGGGTTTGCAATGTGAGAATCGATTGCAAGCGATGCAGAGAATCTTGGAGCACGAGATGATTCACTTAGCCGAAATGCTGGTATGGGACGATAGTTGCTGTGCGGCGACGCGGTTTCAAACGATCGCTCGACGTCTGTTTGGACACACCGAGCACAAACACAACTTGATCACACAGCAGGAGCGAGCTTCCGAAAAATTCAATGTTCGCGTGGGATCGAAAGTCCACTTTTCGCTCGACGGCATACGGTACAGCGGAATCGTCAATCGAATCACGCGGCGAGCAACTGTGCTTGTGGTCGATCCCCAAGGTCAGCTATATGGAGATGGACGGCGTTATCGTAAGTTCTACGTGCCGCTCAGCCACTTGGAGCTTGCGTCGAAATGAATGACGTCGGGTTCTCGACAATCACAATAAATGGCCTCTATGCCCTGCCAGTTGTACCGTTTTCGGACGTGCGGCCGATCGATATACTGATGCCGTTTTGCCCGAGCATTCCCTCGCGATAGCGATCAGCCACAGGAAATTGATGTGCCGTTTGCAGAAATTGGACCGATCGCGATCCACCTCCCCGAGCGCTGTGAAACGAACTCTGATCTGCTTGCAGAGCATCCCGAATGGAATCTACAAGAGATCGAGGAGAAAACCGGGATACGCAGCCGCTACATAGCCGCTCCCGACGAAACGGCCGCGGATCTCGCTGTGCAAGCCGCGGAGAAATTGTTTGCCGAACACGCTGTAGATCGCGACTCGATCGATTTCGTCCTGCTGTGCACGCAGACGCCTGATTATCCCTTGCCGACGACGGCATGTCTGCTGCAACAACGATTGAAATTGCGAGTTAGTTGCGGAGCGTTGGACTTCAATCTCGGTTGTTCGGGTTTCGTCTATGGGCTCGCTCTGGCGGAGGGTTTGATTCAGTCGGGCGCGGCCAAGCGTATTTTGTTGCTCACTGCGGAAACGTACTCGAAGTACATCGACGCAGACGATCGCAGTCTCCGAACAATCTTCGGTGATGCAGCCGCGGCAACACTCGTACAAGCTTCCGAGGAACGCAGTTTGACCGCTTTTCAGTTTGGAACTGATGGCAGTGGCGGCGATACGCTGCTGGTCGGCGATGGCGGCGCGCGGATGAGCAATGAAGCTATCAAGCCCCGCAATCGCAAACGTTGGAAGAGCCGATTGTATATGGATGGCCCGAGTCTGATGAGCTTTACGGTCGTTGCCGTTCCAAAGTTAATCGACGAGATCCTCGAACTCGCAAAGCTTACCAGCGCCGATATCGATATCTATTTGTTGCATCAAGCGACCAGCAAAATGCTGGAACTGCTCCGCACGCGATTGAACCTGGATAGTCGACAGCTGCCAATTCGACTTGAGAACTTTGGCAACACAGTGTCATGCACCTTGCCGATTCTGATTAACGATCTGCGCAACGAAGGCCAATTGAAAACGGACTCGAACAACATTCTGATCGGCTTCGGAGTCGGCTGGTCTTGGGCTGGTTGCGCGTGGCGCGATACTTGGCGCGCGAAGTAAAGCACAGTTGCAAGTCAAACAGGACAACAAGTAGAAAGAACCCACGCAGTTCATTCGTTGCTGGCGCTAGCTGTTGTCGAAGTTTCAGCCGCTGCAGCGCTGGCAATCCACTTCGCGACCTCTTCGCGAGTTGGGGGCGAGGCACTGCGAAGTATGCGAGTTCCAGCGTCTGTTGTGGCAAAGTAATCGACCGCATCGTAAAGGCTGTCTAGGTCCGCGGCGGCCAGTTGATCGACTGTCGTGCATTCGATGCCCATTAGCAATTGAGCTTTGTAGCCGCAAAGAGCGGGCACATGCAGCACCAGTCGCGTTTGAGCTTGCCAGTTTCGAAGTACCGATTCGTCCATCCATTTTGCGTTCAATGCGTCGGCCATGGCGGCTGCATCAGCGGCTAGAAAGTCGCCGATGGTGTCGATGCCGATGGCATAAAATCGCGCCGCGGTCTTCGGTCCGATGGAAGGCGCATCGACGATATCGGATTCCAACGTGATGCGCGAGCTCGACGCACTCATTTGTCGCGCGCCGAGATTTTGACTACGTTGCGACTGCGAAGCGACAGGATCTATCGGCTGAGATATTTCCGCGGCGGGCTCGTCCAAACGACGTTCGCTGAGTTCTGGTTCGTAGCTCTCGGTGGGTTCATGCTCGATGCAGTTCTCATCAGCTTCCGCAGCAGCCGCCTGAACAACTGGTTCTGGAACAACTGGTTCTGGAACAACAACTTGCACCGGAGAAGTACTGCTTTGGTAAACAACTGGCGAATCGGCTTCTTCTACCGTAGCTGAACTTGTTGCGATTGGCTTTAAACTCTCGATCACCTTCAGCTCGGGAGGCAAATTGCGAACAACTTGGCCTGTTGCTTCAAATTCGTCGAAGATCGCTTTCACTGCGCGTTGTTCAGCGGCATCTGCCACGCGACCGACCACCCAAGCTGCAGGAACATCGATGGCTGCCATTACCGTCGTGAAGGTCAGCGGACAGATGGGGATTTCAACCAGTGCTAGAGCTGCGACGCGATCGAGTACATTCGCCCATCCGGTAAGCACGCGGTCAAAGATCTGAGTGAGGATCTCACGCGATCGTGAGTCGAAACCTGCTGGCGGATCCTTCGCGCCCTTCGTTAGATCGTAGAGCTCGATGAGAGTCTGGTAGTATTGATGCGCGAACTCGGCGCCGGTCAGCACCGCTTTGCTGATCCAGTTCGGGCCAGTCTCAATCGGAAAGCGGGCTTGACCAGTACACTTGCGGTAGATCCGATCATAAGACTTGCACACAGACCATTCGAGCGGCCGGTGCACGGCGGCTTCCGACGGATGTTGTGCCGTGTGGAGTGGCATCAAGGGATCGGTGAAGTAATGGCTTAGCACACCGATATCGTAGGCAGCGCGTTTCCAGTCAGACTCATGCATGTCGACGATGGCTTGTGCGAGCCATTTTTCGCAGGCTTTGGGAGCTCCGCCCCAGCAATTGTCGCTGACGTGGATCACATGGTTCTGAAAGTCCTTGAACTTTGTATCAGGCGCTTTCGCACCGCTTAAGTACTCGGCGTAGTTTGCAAGTAGAACGCTTGCGAGACGACGACCGTTTGGCGTGTTGATACGCGCGAGCGCGTCGATTGCAAAGAAGTGATGCGTGCTGCGACAATGCACTGCACGAAGGATACTGATCAGCGCTGACACATCAAACTCACTTTAACAACTGCATTCACAGGAGATCGACGCGCGAAATCCTATCAACTGCCGCTGTATGGCACCAGACAAAATGCCTAGCAAGTTGACTGGCAAGTGGACTAGCACTGGGTCCGTAAAAATGTTCTGCGGGAGATTCGACACCGATCCGAAAACTTATGGTAAGCTCACACGCCCACGACTCAGCTAAGTCAGCATTGAAGCGACTTGGCACCGTTCTCTTCCAGATGTGTTATGACTGACCGTTTCCAAATTATCAGCCGTTTACGTGGTCGCGAGTTTATGGCTACCGCTTTCTTTCGCTGCGCGGTCGCATGCGTTTTGCTAGCGACGACCAACGCTAGGTTGCTCGCCCAATCGCAGGCAGAATCGAACGCCATCGCGCAAAACTCGGCGCAAAACGAGCTGCGATCTGAGGCTGCGGTCGCGAGCACGTCTGTCAACTCTGCGAGCGATGCATCCGATCTGCAACTCAAATCGTTGACAGTGACTCCGCTGTCGCGAGTGACACCGGGCGGCACTCTCAGCATCCGGTGCCTCGTTAGCAACTCGGGCTCAACGACTGGTGTCGGCTACTTGGTCGGGCGCATCGAAGGTCAAACTGGTGAGGAGGATCGACGAAGAGTTGAATTGGCGGCGGGTGAGCAGAGATTAGTCGATGTGCAATTACGACTTGCAAAAGTGCTTCCGAAGAGCGCCGTCGACGTGGTCATGACGCTTAACGTATTGCAAGGCGGTCGCGAAGTCTTATCGGAGAGCGCTGACGATCAAGTCAATCGCAAGCTACATTTGCCGATCGCTGACGAGAAGAACATTACAGCGATTGCGTTGAATCGCGAGCCGGAAAGTCAGACGTACTGGCGATGGCCACTCACTGAAGATTACCACAGTTACGAATTCGTGTTAGGCTCGCGGATCGACGCTAGACTTTCTCGGCAATGCGTAGTGCTCGACGGCGAACCGTTCGCACTCAATCTGATCGATTGGAGCAACGTCAACACGTTGGTGATTTCAGAGCCGTCCGTATTCGATGATCTTTCGGCTGTGGGAATCATGCAACAATTTCTGCAGAGAGGCGGTCGCATCTGGATCATGCTGGAATACGTGGACACAACACTTGTTCGTGATCTGCTCGATGAAGATCAGCAGATCGAGACAGTGGGAACCGTCCAGTTGAACCACTTCGAAGTCGAACTCGCTGATCTGACTTTTGCAGCGCGGGATCGAACAGTCGATTCGGTGGATCCGATACCGATGAAGCGCGTCTCACAGCAAGGCGGTACAGTCTTGCAAACGGTGGATGGTTGGCCAGCGGCGATTTGGATGAAGGTTGGTCGGGGCGAGATCTTGTTCACTTGTCTTGGAAGCGCGGGCTGGTTGAAGCCGCGAGAAGCACAATTCACAGGCGATCCGCGATTTCAATCACAATTCACGTTGCCGATCTGGGCTGGTACATTCGCTCATCAACTTCACAACAATAAACCGGAACCGCCCTTGAAGTTTGCGAGTCTCGATTATCCGATCGATCGCATCGGCAACCCAGTTGTATCGCGCTCGGTTGTCGCCGTTATCTTGATTGCATTCTGCAGTTGCCTGCTTGGACTTGCAGGTTGGCGAATGTTGGGTGGGCACGTGAAATGGTTAGGTGTTATCGCTCCAGCGATCTCTGTCGTTGCGTCAGTGCCACTGATTGCCACCGCGGTCCTGCAGCGCAGCGACATTCCTCCGATGCAGTCCGTATTCCAATTCGTAGAGATCGATCCTCGCAGTGGAGCGCACATTCAAGAGACTGCGGCCGTCTATCTGCGTGATTCACAGGCGATGGAGTTGGCTGGTGCGGGCGATGGAATGGCGGTTCCTGCTTCTGGGATCGACAGCGGCATTCGAAGTTTGACAACCGAAGGTTTCCAGTCGTGGCACCTTTCCAACTCTGTATGGCCAACCGGTACTTGGCGTTACGAATCGGAAACCATGCTGCCGGAAACGGCCGGCGAAGCGACAGCAGTGATCGGAAGCGACGGGCTCGAAATTGAGCTGCCCCCAGCGCTTGCAACTCCGGTGCAAGATGTTGTTTTGCAGTTTGTTCCAGGTGTGGCGACTATCGGCAAAGTCGCTAGTGATGGCCGGCGCGTCACATTGTCTGGCGACTTGCCTGCCGAAGGCGAACGCTGGACCGCTGATGCAATCGTTAACGATGAACAGCGGCGACGCGCGGAAATCTATCGCAAACTCTTCGACGCTTCACTGGCGCCAAAGCTGCCTTTGCGAACGCTGTGCGGGTGGACGGAGCTTTGGGACAAGTCTCCGCATTGGGATGTTGACTTGGAGCGCCGAGGCACAGCACTGGTGTCGCTTCCCGTGCGGCTTTTGACACCGGCAGCCGGTTCAGCCGTTCGTATTCCTTATTCCATGATCGAAATTCAGCACGCTTCGAATCAAAGCGGTTCGTCGATCTTCAGTCAGATAACCGGACGCTTCGTCACTGAGTCGACGTTGCAAGTGAACTCGGATTTAGCTTTCCTGCTTCCGCCGGAAGTAACGCCGCTGGAGCTCACGCGGCTCGAAATCGACTGGGACATACGTGCTCCGCAGCGCTCCGCGCGATTGTCTTGCTTGGTTGATGGCGAAGCGATTGAGATTTTGAACTTGATAGAGCCTTCAATTCCTTTCAGAGCTGCAATTAACGATTCGCGCATTCTCAAGTCGATGCAGGACGGACGCTTGGAACTACGCATCGCAATTCAAGAGAGCGACTCTGGCAAAGCGGACCAAAGCAACTTCGTCAGTTGGCAAATTAAGCACTTGCGATTGACGGTCGAGGGACGCACGCTCGCACGAAATCAACTGGTAAAAGACGGCAACAACTAGACTGACGACAAGCAAGATTTAATATGGCTGAATTGGTACTCGAAACGAAGAACCTTACCAAACGTTACGGCGACTTCGTGGCGCTCGATGACTTGTCGATGCACGTAGAACGTGGCCAAATTCTTGGCTTCATCGGTCCCAACGGGGCTGGCAAGACGACAACGATCAAGATACTGGTAGGACTGTCGCGGCCCACTTCTGGATCTGCATTCATTGCAGGTGTCAATTGCAGCGAGAGCGCTTCGAAGATCAAACGCTTAGTTGGTTATATGCCTGATCGTTTCGGGTCTTATGACAACATGCGCGTCCACGAGTATCTCGATTTTTTCGGTGCCATCTTTGGTATTTCGCGCGGCCAGCGACGTAAGCGCATTGCGGACGTGATGGAGATTACCGATACGACGTACATGCAGGACAAGTTTGTTGAAAGTCTCAGTCATGGGATGCAACAACGCGTTGGGATCGCAAGAACGTTGCTACATGATCCCGAAGTCCTGATCCTGGACGAGCCCGCGAATGGTCTCGATCCAAAAGCGCGGATTGAAATGCGTCAATTGCTCCTGCGGCTTTCGAGCGAAGGCAAGACCCTGATCGTCACGAGTCACATTCTGCCCGAGTTGGCGCGAATTTGTAACGCGGTTGCGATTATTACTGGCGGAAAGTTGCAAGCGTTCGGTTCGTTGGATGACGTAATGAGTCGCTTGTGCCCGCAGCGAAGTTACGAAGTGCAGTTGCCAAGCGCCGAGCAATTAATGCACGCATCCGAGATCTTGCGAACCCTGTTGCAGGCTTCGGAGCCGGTGGCGGTCAGTCAAGCGGAGTTGGTGCTGCGATTTCCGACGGCGCGCACCGAGATGGAATTGGCTGACGTTCTCCAACGGTTGGTGAATTCCGGCATTTCGGTTTCGCAGTTTCGCGAAGTTGCCAGCGATCTTGAAGACGCGTTTTTATCCGTTGCCGATGGTGCGCGAATTGCCGGAGTCGCGTGATACTTTTTCGAGACAACTTTGCGAGCGTTAAACGACTGTGAATTCAACTTTAATTTTTCAGAACCCAATATTTCGACGCGAGCTGCTGGAGCGATTGCGAAGCGCGAAAACGTTGCTCGCGATCGTGGCTGTGGCGTTGCTGTCGTCGATGTTGGTTCTGATGCGCTGGCCGACGGACGCGACGATAGACCTGGTCAGTCAAGAAGCGATGCAAGTTTTCCGGCCGGTAGCTCTTGCGATTGCAGTTGCCATTATGATGCTGATACCAGCTTTCCCAGCGACTGCTTTTGTCACGGAGCGTCGACGCGGTACTTTAACCCTGCTGCTTAATTCACCCACGACACCACTTCAAATCTATCTCGGAAAACTCTGTGGCAACGTATTGTTATCGCTGGTCGTCTTCTCGGCGAGTTTGCCGGCGCTGATGGCTTGCTACGCGATGGGCGGAATCTCAATCTGGGCGCACATCGTTCCGCTGGTGCTGGTGTTACTGGGAATGTCTATACAGTATTCCGCGCTGGGGCTTTGGATTAGTATTCGCTCTCAATCACCGGACGCGAGTTTGCGTTGGACGTATGCAGCGGTACTGGGATTGGCGGTTTTGTCGATCGGTCCAACTGTGTTAGTGGGCAAGTTGTCGGGTATCCAATCGATTATCGCGCACTGGATGACGACGCTTTCTCCGTTGCCAGCGTTGCAACAAATTACGGGCTCGCAAGCGCAGGCTAATGAAATTGGAATCGCGACGAGTTGGCCGGAGTTTCTGGTGGCGAGCTGCGTGATTACTTTCGCGTTGGCTCTGGCGACCATTATCAAGTTGGACCCAATTCTGCTCGATCGCGCTCGACCAACTGGCAAAGTCATCGAGCGCAAATCGAGTTGGCTGCGCCGGCTGGCCTACCTGGTCGATCCGCAACGGCGCAAGCCAGGTATTCCATGGTGGCTCAATCCGGTCATGGTCAAAGAGTACCGCACTCGAAAATTCGGGCGGTTGCATTGGTTGCTACGCTTGGTTGCGGCGGGCGGCATTGTATCGCTGCTCTTGACCGTCGTCGCAGCCACCGGAACAGTGCGCTGGGGAGTCGATCGCATTGCATCGTCGATGGTACTGATGCAAGTTGCGTTGCTGCTGGTGCTCGGTCCGAGTCTTGGAGCGAATCTAATTGCGGCAGAGGTTGAAAGTGGTGGGTGGCAGTTATTGCGCGCCTCTCCGATCTCTCCCTGGCGAATTGTAGTTGGCAAATTGATGAGCACGGTTTGGACGCTCCTGTTGCTGCTGCTGGCAACGCTGCCTGGGTACACCGTGATGAGTTACATACAGCCTTCGATCGGTGGACAGGTGGGGAACGTTGTTATCTCGCTGGTCATCGCAATCGCTATGGTCACTAGCATCAGCGCCTGCGTCAGCTCGTTCTGCAGAACGACCGCTGTGGCAACCGCGACCAGCTACGCGATTCTGTTGTCGTTGTTTGCGGGAACCTTGCTCATCTGGTTAGCTCGCGGAAAACCGTTTGGACCTCTATTGGTTGAACGCGTGTTGCTGTTCAATCCTGCGGCGGTTGCGTTGGCTGAGATGAAGACGCCCGGATTCGAGCAGTACAGTCTCGCGCCGCTGGGATGGTATGTGGGAATTGGTATTACAGTTGTGTGCATCGGAGTTCTGGCTGTAAGGACTCGACGTTTAACACAGCCTGATTGAGTGATTGATAAAGAACGCGTGAAATGAAATCTGTCGTTGCGTTGATCGTGGCAATACAAATTGTCATGCAAATTACTTTCACTGAACGTTGCTTTGCACAGCGTACGGAACCCTATCAGCACCTGTGGGAAGTTGATGCGGGGTTAGGCGACATTTGGAAGGAAGCCGAGGATCCGCTTCCACCACCGATTAACGTCGAGCGTCTGGCAGCGAACGAGTTGGCGGTTCAAGTTAAAGCGGCTCAGGAGATCTGCTTGATGCGCAATCGCGGTGCCGTTTTGCAGCCTGAGCGCGCGATTGAGTTGTTAACGGCAGCCTTGAAGCGCGACTCGCAACCCCTGCAAGCTCGTCGCGCCTTTGCGTCAGCGCTGTTGATTTTGTGCGACGCTTCGCAAGCTGATTTTTTGTGGCAACTGGCTCAGACAGATCCACTGTTGCGATCGAGAGTGGAACAAAAACTAATCGAGTGGAAATCTCCGTTAGCGTTAGAAGCCTGGCGCACGCGACTGGGCGATCCGCGGGCGAATTCCAAGGAAATTGCGAGCGCGATGGCAGGTTTAGCGGCCGTTGGCGGAGCTGAAGATAACGAATTGCTCGTGCGAGTGCTGCGCGGTAACGCAACGACTGCGGCCAATCGGATCGTGGCAGCCGATGTGCTTGGGCGACTGAACGCTAGCGGACTGAATGAGCTCGCACGCGAAGTTCTTGCGTCGCGCGTCGAGCAATCGCACTTGTTGGCCGCTCACTTGCTGAAGCGGCACACGAGTGAGTCGTCGCTAGTGCACCTGCGGGCTGCATTTGAGGGCGGTGACAGCGCTGCGCAGAACGTTGCAGCGCATGCGATGTCTGCTAACTTTCGTGAAGCGGCTCACGAGTATGCGCCACAGTTGATCGAGCATCAGGACCCCGCTTTGCGCGCGCTAGCGGCAACAGATTTACAAACTTGGGATGACGAACCGAGTTTGCGTCTGCAGGCAAAGCTGCTGAACGATCCTCTGAAATCGAACCGAAGGTTCGTTGGCAAGCAATTGCTGTCGAAAGCTAACTCAGGCCAGCGTGGGATTGTCGACGAGTGCCTTACTGAGCACCTAAGCGCGGATTCGTGGTTTGGTTTGGAACAGGCGATCATATTGGCTGTCCAATTGAATGATCGCTCGCGATGTTCGCGTTTCATCGAATTGATTGAGCACCCCAGGCCGGAAGTGAGCATGTGTGCTGCTTGGGGATTGATGGAATTAGCCGAAGAACCTGAGCACTTTGAAGCGATGATCGTTCATGTGGATAAATTGGCCAAGCGACTTGCCGTTGATGGTGTCGCGCTACCTATTACACTGACTGACCTGATTCGCATCAGTTACTTGAACGAAGCATTCGGGCGAAAGCGTTACGAACCCGCACTGGATGTACTGATGCAGTTTGTTCCGAAGAACAATCACAAGTTGGGTCACGTGAGTCGCGCTTCTGCAGTGTGGTCGCTCGGCAAATTGCACAAGGGAAAAGACGACGCGAGTTTTCGTGCGAAACTGTGTGAACGATTGCTTGACAATCCAATCATCAATCCGGAGGACTACTTGGTGCGAGTCAATTCAGCGCTCGCGCTCGGCGAGATGGCGTATGAAGACTGTGCTTACGCACTCAAGAAGTTTGACGACAGCCCCACTTCGCCGCTGGGCGTCGCGTGTCTTTGGGCGCTGGACGAAATCGAAAAGAAGTCAGCGCCCAATTAGTTAGCTCAGTTGGATTAGCTCAGTTGGATTAGCCCAGTTTGATTAGCCCAGTTTGATTAGCTCAGTTCGCTCAAGAGAGCTACTTCGCGATCTCCGTGATCCGTTCAACTAAGCGCGGCAAGTAGGAGTCGTAGCGAGGCTTCAATCCGTTCACTTTCGTAGGGATGGAAGCAAGTTTATCGCCGACTTCGCTTGCCGTCGGCTGACACCAATCGAGGCTGTTAAGTGCCGCGATTGCGACGAAGGCGTTCGATTCTTTCGCATTAGCGAGCTTCAGAAGTTGCTGAATGGCTACGCTTCGCTCCGCTGCGTTGCCGAAGCGTGCGACCACCTCGTTGGCGATGCAGCGTACGTAGGCCGACGGATCCGTAGCCATACCACGTGCAGCTTTTACCATCGCTTCGCGTTCGATATTCTCCTGAGCGTTGTAGAGAATTCCGCAAGCCGCCCAGTATCGCGATGCACTGTCTGGGGCAACGCGATTGGCGAGCAGGGATTGCACGTCATTGGCAGCGCTTCGCATCGATTGGTTGGCGACATCAAATATCGCTTCGATAGGACATCGTTTGCTATCGTGCCCAAATTCATACGGAGCATCTTTTCCGGCTCGCTCTAGGACTTCGCCTTCGGGAATCAATCCAAGGTCGCAAACCCGTACCATCCAACTCTTGAGTTCACCTCGGAAGCGGTCGAGCGTTGCTTCCTGAGCTGAATCGCCTGCCAAGTTCTTTAGTTGGAACGGATCGTCACTTAGATCGTAAAGTTCTTCTGGCGCTTTTGTCCTCCAAAACACAGACTGGGCTTCGTTCAGTTTGCCCGCGTCGAACTGGCGTTTCCAAGCCTGCGTTGTTGGCGTTTCGAACATGTACGCCAAGAAAGTACCTTGAGGACGATGGGGATAAAAATTGCGGATGTACAGGTAGCGATCGTCGCGAATGGCGCGCGACATATCGATACGCTCATCCATGCGATCTCGGAAACCGTAGATGTACTGAGGATTGTCTTCCGCGAACTTGCCTAAAAATGCATGACCTTGTAGGTACTTGGCCGGGCGTTCACCGACCAAACTGAGCACGGTTGGAACCAGATCCACGAAACTGATCAAACGCTCATTCTTTGATTTCGCGGTGTACTGCGGTCCAGCTGCCGCACGAAAACGCTCGGGCACATGGACCACCATCGGAACTCGCAAACCGCTTTGATACAACCATCTTTTACTGCGCGGCATTCCACTGCCGTGGTCTCCGTAATAGAAAACGATTGTGCTGTCTTCGAGTTTGTCTTCCTTCAGTTGCTCGAGAACTTGACCAACTTGCTGATCCATTTCCGTGATCTTGTCGTAGTACTGAGCCCAATCTTGGCGCACTTCGGGAGTGTCGGGGTGATACGGCGGCACAGCGACTTTGGCCGGATCGTGTGAAGCGTTGTGAGGTCGCTTGCGAATTTGACTTTCATGCGAAGTGGTGAAGTTGAAGACGGCGAAGAATGGTTGACCCGCTTTCCGTTTTCGCCAATGCGCTTTGTTGCTGGATTCATTCCACAGGTCCTTGTTTGTCACGACGTTGTAGTCTTCCTTGGCGTTGTTCGAACAGTAGTAACCAAGTTCGCGAAACAACTGTGGATACAGTTTGAACGTCTCTGGCATCGTTACTTGGCTGCGCATGTGCTGCGCGGACAAACTGGTCGGAAAAATACCGGTTACGATCGTGGTCCGAGCTGGTGCGCACACTGGCGCGTTCGACCAACAGTTGGTGTAGATCATTCCTTTTGCGGCGAGTTGATCGATGTTGGGGGTGTCTGCATAATCGTCTCCATAACATCCAAGCTGCGGGCCATTATCTTCGGAAGTGATCCACAAAATATTCGGCCGCATTGTTTGCGGAGTTGAAATGGACTGCGCATGAACTTGCGAGCTCACGGCGGCGACGAGTAACATGAGCGACGATACGACAGACTGAAACAGCGAGCGCATACGATGTGCCTTTGATCAAGGGCGGCGAGAGGATGACCTGCAGTAGTAACGGAGACCGATTCATGATAGCACTTGTTGGCTGCGTTTCGACAGCAAACTGAGGTCGGTCTTAGGTGTTGATACGTCCGAATCGTTTAAAATGGCGAAACTGTAACGAAGTTGCCAAGGATGATGCGCTGAAGTTTGAGCGGCATTCACCATGTTCTTCAGCCCGCTCATTATCACGCCTTCGCAAAGACGCAGCGCGTGCCACCGGTGGCACTGTCGATTTCGGGTGGCACTGGCATTGCCAGTGCGAACGAAGCAGGCGATGCTCACAAAAAGTAGCCGGTCCAATTACGTTGGGATCGACCCATAATAGCCGAAGTTAGACGTTATCAATGACGACTGAGTTGAGTGACTGAGAAACCGCTTCGTTGTGGCAGTGCATTTGATAGTCTTCGCAGATTCCACCGCAACACTTCGGCGACTTTTCGCACAAGCCTATTGTGTTGGATCAATCACTTTCCCTTGAGAATAACCTCCTTCGATCGCACTGGCATAGCCAGTGGCACACCCGGTCGACAGTGCTAGCCCGCCGTCTTGCTGTTTTGAAACGATATCCAACGAGCTTCGCATCCGAACAAAGCCGATAGCAATGAAACGATGGCCAACAAACGCGGTGAACGCTACGTACAGTCCTCTCGCTAAACAATGCTAGACCCAAATGGAAACTGACTTTGAAATGAACACTTCAGATCGAACGACATCCTACGCTGTGCTTGGCGTCGGGGCGCTGGGTGGGCTTTACGGTGGACTGCTAGCGAATGCTGGGTTCGACGTGCATTTTCTCTTGCGCAGCGATTTGGAATTTGTTCGGCAGCAAGGGTTGCGAGTTGATACTCCGTTGGGCGATTTTCATTTGCGATCGGTGAACGCCTACGCGGAAGCTGGAGACATGCCGCAAGTTGATGTGGTGTTAGTCTGCTGGAAAGCGACGCAGAACGACAAGCTTGCAGATGCACTTCGGCCGATCTGTCGCGCGGATACGCTGGTGCTGGTACTGCAGAATGGTTGGGACGTCGAACGCGCTGCGGCTGATGTGGTCGGTGAGGATCGTGTCCTGGGCGGCTGTTGCTTCCTTTGCAGCAACAAAATCGGACCGGGCCACATCCATCATTTAGACTATGGACGAATCGCGTTTGGCGAATACAGTCTTTCGTTAAGCGGCGCCGTAACAGAACGTATGGCTCGCATCGCCGAAGACTTCAAACGTGCGAAGATCGATATGCAACCCGCGAAAGATCTGCGAGCGGTGCGTTGGCGAAAGTTGATGTGGAACATTCCGTACAACGGATTGTCAGTCGTGTTGCAAGCGGATACGCAGCAGATAATGTCCGATCCGCAGGCGAGTTTGCTCGCAGAGGAACTGATGCTCGAAGTGCGTGAGGCGGCAGCGGCGTGTGGCAAAGAAATTGAACTGTCGCATATCAGCAAGATGCTCGAGGACACTCGCAAGATGGTCCCCTACGATAGCAGTATGCTGCTTGATTACCGCGCCGGCAGACCGATGGAGGTGGAAGCAATTTTTGGTAATACGCTGCGAGCGGCCTTGGCGGCCGGTTACCGTCCCGCCAAAGTCGAAATGCTGTATCGGCAGCTTGCGTTCCTCAACAGTGGACGTTGATCAACCCACCGCATGCTTTGTGTGCGTCTGGACGAACGAACGCCAGCTTTCGTAGCGTGGGTCTTCAAGCGGTAAGACCATCGCCGGATTGCTGTGCGGTTTCGCCGGTTGCTTCAGCAGTTTCATACCCGCTTGGCTGGGCGTGCGTCCGCCTTTGCGAGAATTGCACTGCATACAACTGCAGACAATGTTCTCCCAGGTCGTCTTCCCACCGAGCGATCGAGGCAGCACGTGATCCAAACTCAGTTGGCTGTGCGGCCGCGTCTGGCCACAGTATTGGCACCGATGGTCATCGCGAGCGAAGAGATTTTTTCGATTGAAGCGCACGGTACACTTCGGCAGTCGATCGTAACGTGTCAGTCGCAAGATGCGGGGCACTTGCAATTCAAAATGCACGGCACGGATGTAATCCTCGTCCGGCTGTTTTTCGAGCGAGTGCAGTTGCGAGATCTCGCACCATGCATCGAACTCGTAGCTGGTGTAAACACCTGCGTCGATGGTGATAACCTCAGCACAGCCGCGATAAAGAAGTGTCATCGCGCGACGAACATTGATCACGCGGACAGCCATATAAAATCGATTGAGCACTAGTACGTTGCATTCGAGCGCACTTTCCGACATTAGTTTTTGCTCCAAAATCCTCTATTCGACAATAGATAGCAGGGAACGGCCTTTGCCATTCTATCCGCGCCGCAAGTCAGAAACCAGCAAGCATCAGGAACACAGCTCACTCACCCGCGGGCTCTTGAGCACTGGGAACCTTGAGTTCAAGAACCTAAAGCAGAGGGCAGTAGTGCTTCGTGGTACCTAAGCTCTCGTGGCTGACACTAAGATTTGGGGGCCGGTTCGCTTTCGCGGGATCTCAGTTGCGAAGCGGTGCGTCGAAGAGTTTTGTGAAGACAGCGGCCGAAAAAACTCGGAATCTCGGCGGAGGATGAAAATCGAAAGGCCGAGGTGTGAACCTCGGCCTTTGATGAAGATCTGAATGCTGGCAAGCAAAATTATGCTGCTGGAGCCGCAGGTGCTGCTGGAGCTTCAGGTGCACTTGGTGCTGCGTCTGGCGTTGGAGTCGCAGGTGCTGCTGGAGCTGGCGCTGGAGGCGCAGCTTCTGGAGCTGCGCTTTCCATGATTACGCCGCTGTTCATGGTCTGGCTGCAGTTGGTGCAACCGCTGGAGATAACTCCGCCAACCATGCCACCGTCGTACGAAACAGTGCTGCCACCGCAGCTGCTGCATCCGCTCGATACAACTTCGCCGCAACCGCTGCTGCATCCGCTTGATACAACTGAGCCACAACCGCTGCTGCATCCGGTCGATACAACTTCGCCGCAGCCGCTGCTGCAACTAGGTGCGCTATAGCCGCATGATGGGGTTGATACGCACGAAGGAGCTGGAGTGTAGCACGTTGGTGCTGGTGTGCAGCATGATGGAGCTGGAGCTGGTGTGCAGCATGATGGAGCTGGTGTGCAGCATGATGATTGACCGCAACCGCCCTTGTTACCGCGCATCTTCTTCAGCAAGCCAAAGCCAGCTTCGGCTTCAGTAGCAGAAACCACGAACATCGAGCAAGCAACTAGACTTGCAACCAAAAATCGACTCATCTGAACCTCCCTAGAAACAACTTTTCGTCTGACCAGAAACGCTGGTCATTACCTGGCTAAACGTTTATAGCCACAACTCGATTGAAGCGAGTTGAACGACTGCGTTACGTTTAACACCAACACGTTTTGGGAAACTTACGCAATCTGGAAAGTTAGATATAAGGCTGGCTGTAGCCGTTGTCAACAGCCTGGAGTTGCGAATGCATCCCTAGAGTGATGGTGTTTTCCGATGTTTTCGCCAAATCCGACACAGCTCTTCAAGTAGACTCTAAACGCGTTAAATTGCTTGAACGGCGCATATTACGGCGAAGTCTGCGATCCCTGAACGCCGAACGCTAGCAAATAGGTGGTGGACGCTTTCGAATCGGCACGGATTAGGCTTTGGAAACGAAACTATGTCACAAAGGGCTTTGGCCAATAAACGGGTGTTGCTCACGGGAGCCAGCAGCGGAATCGGCTGGTATTTGGCTTCCGAACTGGTTCGAGCTGGCGCGTACGTCGTCGTCACCTCCCGTCGCGAAGATCGCCTCCGAGACTTGCGCAAAACCTTCGGAAATCCACGTCGCCGGTTGATCGCGGTCCCGGGCGACATTTCCGATCCCGCGCACCGGCAGAACTTGGTCGACACCGCAGTCCGGGAACTTGGCGGAATCGACCTCGTGTTCAACAATGCAGGAATCGGTGCCGTTGGAGCGTTTGAAGACGCGAGTGCGGAACGGCTGCGACGGATTTTTGAAGTTGATTTTTTTGGTGTCACCGAGCTCACGCGACTTGCCTTGCCCCATCTGAAGAAGGGTGTGGATCCAGCGATCTGTGTCGTCAGCTCGGTGCTCGCGCATCGCGGCATGCCGGGCAAAAGCGAATATTGCGCAGCCAAGTTTGCGCTTCGCGGTTGGACCGAAAGCCTGCGGTTGGAGCTGAAACCGGCTGAAATCGACGTGGTAACGATCTCGCCCAGCACGACGAGCAGCGAGTTTTTCGATTCGTTGCTCGATTCCGATCCGGTCGAAAAGACAGTCAAATTCGGTATGCAGTCGGCTGAGAAAGTGGCGCAATCAATTCTTGGCGCCGTTCGCAAAGGGCGACGCGAATTGATTTTGTCACCGGGTGGCAAAGCACTGGTCTGGCTCAGTCGATTCGCGCCGGGGCTGATGGACAAACTTCTGTTTCAATACGCGATGCCCTAACAAACTCTACACGTAACCGTAGCGTTCCGCGTAGTCGCGCCAGCGCTCGAGGATTAGCTTCTCCGTTTCGGCGTCAATCGGATGGCTGTTCGTTCGGTAGCTTTTGTGATTCTCCAACCGTTTGCTGAGGTTTGCCGTGGCCGCGTCGAAACCGCCCAGCTCCAGTTGTTCGTAGACGTCGCGAATCGACTCAAACGGCTGCGCGACCAAGTCTTCATAGCGCAGCTCGACCAATTGGCCCGCAGGAATCAAATGACGTTGATCTTCGAAAGCTGCGTACATGCGCGACAGGCAGTTCCAAACATATTCATGCAAGTCTGTTTGCGGCTGCCCCACTTGCAGCGCCTGGACTTCGTCGAGCGAATGCCAAAGACGAACGGTTGAGTAGAAGAGTTTCCGGGGATCACGCGTCAAGTGTATGAATTTAGCTCGCGGATAAAGTTTCAATAGCTCAGCGACTCGGCCGGTATGCGGCGGACTCTTCATGATCAAGCGTTTGCCTGGATGCCGCACCGTTAAGGCTCGGATGAACCAAGTCAGTTTGTCGCGCCAAGTCTGCAGCGCTTGCGGATCGGCATCCTTCATATCTAGAAACTCTGTCGCCGGCGCCGGCGCATGGGGAAACGCGATTCGCAAGTAAGGGGTTGGAGCGCCAAGGTTCATCAGCGCGAACTCATCCTCTTGCGGCAGATTCCATCCCGCCTCCATTTCATCCATCGGGCGCTTGTTAGGAATGAGAAAATTGCCAAAGCGTGTCATGCCCCATTCGCTGACCAGAAAATGGGAGGCAGCGAAGCACTGATAGGTGCTGGGGGATGCGAATCGCTCATCCATCACCATCAATTCATGCAGCAGAGTCGTTCCGCTTCGCCAGTGACCCAATATGAAAATAGGATCTTCAGCAAGCGTCGCGCCCGCAATCTTGCGACTGTAAAAGACCGCTTGGATGGCTGCCAAGATATCGTTGAACGGAGTGAAAATGCTGACGCCGATCGCAATGTGCAAACGACTAGGCGAAATGCGAAAACCGTTGCGCGCAAGCAGACTCCACCAAAGCCCGACGCGCATTCCATGCCAGAATCTCGGGCTGTAGGTAGGGTACTTGTTTATTGGGTTAGGACTTCCGGTTGCGGCTTCCGTGGTCATGCTTTCCGAGTCTTCAAACGATCAAATCAATGCTTGCTTTAAACGAAGCGGAACAAGCCCTCCAAGCAATTTTTGAACCAAAAATAACCTATTGTTAACAATTTGCATCCGAGTTTTCCAACCTAGTCGCAGAATGGAGCTGGTCGCAGGACTCTGTACAAGGGAACGTTGTTGGCACTTCGCAAAAATCGCTGAACACTCAGTTTAACCGATTCAGCTACGTGAGTGTGCCTCAAAACTGACCGTCACCCGTTCGCCGCGACGGTTGTGCCTCCGGCTGGTCGGTAAATTTCTTCCAGCAGGCGTTGCCGATTGGAGTTGAGCTTGTGGAGTCGTTATGGAGTGCTGCTCGTCAATCCACCGAATCGACGTTGCCGATTCGAATACTCCGCGATGGCCGCTTCGAGATGCTGACGATCGAACTCCGGCCACGCGGTGTCAGTCACCCACAGCTCTGAGTAGCTAATCTGCCACAGCAAAAAATTACTGATGCGCATCTCGCCGCTCGTTCGAATCAGCAGATCCGGATCAGGCAGTCCCGCCGTGTAAAGCTCATCCTCGATCGTCTGCTCCGATATGTCGTTAGGGTCGAGTGTTCCCGCCGCGACCTTTGCTGCAATCGCTCGGACGCTATCGACCAACTCGGATCGAGCGCCGTAGTTGATCGCCAAGCAAAGTGTCATGCCGGTGTTCCGCGAGCAGGCCTCAAGCGTGCGATCCATCTCGTCTTGTACTTCAGGCGGCATGCGTTCCCGGCGACCGATGATTTTCAGCCGCAAATTGTTCTTCACTAACGAGTCTCGCTCAGCGATCAAATACTCGCGCAGCAGCGTCAACAAGAACTCCAATTCCGCAGCCGGCCGCTTCCAATTCTCGCTGCTGAGACAATACAGCGTCAGCACTTCTACGCCCAAGTCGCGGCACGCTTCCATAATTCGCCGCACCGATTCGACTCCGCGCAGGTGCCCCTCAACTCGCGCCAAACCTTGCTGCTGCGCCCAGCGTCCGTTGCCATCCATGATGATCGCTATATGCTTCGGACGCTTCTCTGACGCAGCGACTTGTTCAGTCAACGGCTCCGCTAGCGAGTCATGCGGTTCAACCGATTGCGTAGGCAAAGTCATGGTGAGCCCCGTTTCTCGAATCAACTAAGCTTAACAAAACAAGCTCAAAGTTTTGGTGCGCTGAAGTTCCGCAGGTGTTAGCTAGTGATTCTAATTCAGCGACCGGGAACCTGCGATGTAAGCGACTGCATGGATAATAACCTGGCTCGATCCGCAAAGATCGTCTGAACCCTATCCGGTCCCACAGAAACTATTTCGACGGGAACGCCAACCAATTGGCTGATTCGCGCAAGATAATCATGTGCCGCTTGCGGCAGATCGTCCAAAGCACGCGCGCCGGTCACATCTACATTCCACCCCGCGTGCGTTTCGAAGATCGGTTTCGCGCGACGCAGTTTATTCGCATCACAGGGAAATCGATCCACTCGCTGACCATCAATCTCATACGCCACACAAACCTGGATCGATTCAAAGTGACTGAGGACGTCCATCATCATCAGCGCCAGCGCGTCCACCCCACTCAGTCTCGCTGTGTAGCGAACCGCGACCGCATCAAACCAACCACAGCGTCGAGGCCGACCGGTCGTCGTTCCGAATTCGCGGCCGATTTGACGAATCTTCTCACCTGTTTCGTCGCTCAACTCGGTAGGAAACGGGCCTCCGCCGACACGCGTCGAATACGCCTTCGCAACTCCGATCACTCGCCGGATCCAGCGACTGGGCACGCCCGAACCGCCGCAGATTCCTACTCCGGACGAATTGCTGCTGGTCACAAACGGATAGGTACCATGGTCAATGTCTAGCAGCGACCCCTGCGCGCCCTCCATAAGCAATCGCTTGCCAGCGTCCAGCTCGTCGAGCAGGTCATTGGTCGTATCGCCGATCAGTGGTCCCAACTGCTCCGACCAACGCTGTGCATTGGTGTTGATTGCAGAAGCATCCAGTTGCTCCGCCAGATCGTTCGCGCCCATCCCCACCAACAGACTTTTTTTCGCTTCCGCGATCGTCGCAATTCTCTCTGCCAGATCCGGTTGCAACAGATCGATCATACGAAACGCAAAATTCCGACCCACTTTATCGCGATAACAAGGGCCAATTCCGCGCAAGGTCGTTCCAATATTTTCACCTTGAACGACCAAGCGATTCATAACTTGGTCTTCCAGCAAATGCCAAGGCATGACTAAATGAGCTCGTTCGCTGATCATCAAATTACGACGTGGATCGATTCCGCGCGCTTCCAGACCCTCCAGCTCCTTCAGCATCGTGGTCGGCTCAATCACCACTCCGGGAGTGATGTAATTCTGAACGCCAGGGTGCAAAATGCCGCTGGGGACGTGATGAAGCTTATAAACCTGATCGCCGCAAACCACCGTGTGACCAGCATTTGCGCCGCCTTGATAGCGAACTACACAGTCATGGTCTGGGGCCAGCAAATCAACTAGCTTTCCTTTGGCTTCGTCGCCCCATTGTAATCCGATCACACAAGCTGCAGGCACCCTACTTCTCCTATGGCAATCACCTTGCCCCCCCAAGCTATTAAACGGTGTCCTGGACCTGAAGGCAAACGCAGCAGTATCGGCCCAGCAGACGAAAGCGTCAAGTTCCGTTGCGCCGGGCAGCTCCCGCACCAGGCTTGTTTTCAACCCCTCGCAGTTCCGCCGCGAGGCCATTGCCAATGGCAGCAGAAACCACTCCTGCGGATAGATAAAGTCTCCGAACGCAACACAACTGAAAAAACACGGTCCTAGAAAACGACGTAAAGCCGCCGCCTTATCGATTCTATACGCTTTTCACGTGTCAAGCGGTGGCGTTGGCGGCATTTGAGGGTGTAGACTGTAGTATCGCTAAGCAATCCTTTGACAGGCATTATCAACATGCCCTAAAGTGGGGTTTAGTAGAATAGTACAAGAACAGCGAAGCAATGACATCCGTATTCAAAATGTCAGCGATGTAGTATCGTCGCAAAGGCATTTCATCGCATAATTGGGAAAGACTCCTGAGAGCAAATAATGGCGTTATTAATCCTCCGAGTTGTGTTCATTTGCGTGGCGGCGGGCATAGCAACTCTGTTTTTCCGCGTCGGTTTCAGCGGGCCATCGTACCTGCCTTACCTGGTAATAGCCGGACTGGTCTTGCTATCGCTTGGCGTTATCGCCATCGATATCTTCATCCCGCGCAAACAGATCGAAGTTATTTCAGCGGTCTACTTCGGGCTGCTGGTCGGGTTCTTGCTCACCTACATTCTTTGGGTCGCGCTCGCACCACTCATCCCTGACAGTCCCTACACGCCTCCCATCCAACTGCTGATGGCTGCGGTATTGTGTTACGGCTGTACGAGTCTACTTCTGCAAACCAAAGATGATTTTCGCTTCGTTATTCCCTACGTCGAATTCGCGCGCGATCTCAAAGGCATTCGACCGCTGGTGCTCGATACCAGCTCGATCATTGACGGGCGTTTGGCTGAGCTGGCCGAGACGAACATCATCGACAGTCAAGTTGTGATGCCTTCGTTCGTGCTCGCTGAATTGCAGGCGATCGCGGACAGTAACGATCGTATGCGTCGAGCTCGTGGACGCCGCGGCCTGGATATTTTGAACAAGCTGCGTTCCCATCCGAAAATTGATTTCCAAATCTACGACCGCGACCTTCCCGAGTTCGCAGGTCATCCTGTCGATATGAAGTTAGTTGTGCTCGCCAAGCACTTGGATGGCAAGATCATCACCGGCGATTTCAATCTGAACAAAGTTGCGAAGGTTCACAACGTTCCTGTGATCAACTTGAACGAAATTGCCGCTTCACT
>JBGSOM010000039.1:0-30773 GCA_041739135.1 Pirellulaceae bacterium | reverse complement strand
AAGCCATCCGCGTGTATCGCGAGGAAGAAGCTCGCTACAAGTCGGACCGAAAGCAGCTCGATCGAGCCCGCCGCATCGTCGCTGCCAAACAAAAACCCAAGCCGCCCCGATAATCTCACCTGCCTGTGGTGTACGCTTACGATCGAAGTCCAAGGGCATCCTGAAACCCGTAAGGTATGCGTCCCCCACATAACACGCAAATCGCTTTTGCGATTCTGCTGGCAGAGAGGCAACAATCTCGCTCCCAAGTTGAATCCTAACATCCTTGATTTCCTTATCGAAACGCTCTCGCTCACTGCCGATCAGGTCCACCAGTTTGCTTTGGTCGGCTTGGCTAACGTCACAAAACTCCACCACAATGTAATCATTAAATGGTGAATAGCCATATCTATACTTTTGTCGCATCGCTACGGGCCGCAGCAATTGAATCTGCTTTTCCTCCAAGATCTTAGAAAGCTCTGCCTTGACCAGGTCGGCACTTTCAAGAATTCCAAGCTCCATCGGGCTCTGTTGCTCCAGCAAGCCCCGCGAAGGAGCATTGCGACGTTCTCGAAATTGTCGTCGAGAAACCTCATGACTCTTGGCACGAAAGGCGTCATGCATACGTTTACTGCTTCGCAGGTTTTCGATCGCCTGAACTTGGGCAGGCGAGATGTCCAACTCTTTAGCAATCCGTTGGTTTTGAGTAACTTCCGCCGTTAGGCTCCAGTAATCAAAACCCGGTAGAAAACTCTTCTCTGCATCTACTTGAGCGATGCAACTGGCCGTTGCCAAAAGAAATATGGACACCGTTTGCGCGACCGTACGAACCCCAGTGCAATTGCATCGCAGGCTCATGGTTCACTTCGCTTTCTTTCACGATTGAAAAAGGCTGGCCAAGCATGTTACTGCAATGGACGTGATGCAGTATCCAAAGTGACCGCATTATTATGGCGACTCTAAAAAGCCCCTGGCAACTAGGAAAGGCGCTACTTTCTACAAGTTCTTTCGCACCGTAACGTAACGAGGTGCTGACGTGCTTCGAGCTTGGTCATCGCTTGAGGTGTTTCTTTGATTCCGCCACGCCTTTCGCAAAGCTTCAGAGCGTGCCACCCGCCGGACGCACATTTCGGCCGACTGGTTCAACAGGTTCCAACTTGCCACTCGCCGCTCAATTGCCTCGTTGAGATAATGGAGCGTAAAGGCTAAGCTTAGCGGAACCTCTCCTGCGTTCTATTACGAGTCACTAAACAGTACGACGAGACAGGGCTACGCATGGCAGTTGTAAAGGGTCGGCGCTCGACAGAGATTTCTATTGGGCAGTATTTGATCAATCGCTTGCAGGACTACGGAATCAAGGATCTGTTCGGGATTCCGGGCGATTACGTGCTGTCGTTTTACAGCATGTTGGAGGAGAGTCCGATCAATGTGGTCGGCTGCACGCGTGAGGATTGCGCGGGGTTCGCGGCGGATGCTTACGCGCGGATCAACGGAATGGGCGCGGTTTGTATTACCTATTGCGTGGGTGGACTGAGCGTTTGCAACAGCATTGCGGGCGCGTTCGCTGAGAAGTCGCCAGTGGTGGTGATTAGTGGTGCTCCGGGATTGAATGAGCGGGTGAACAATCCGTTGCTGCATCACAAGGTGCGTGAGTTCCGTACGCAGTTGGAAGTTTTTGAAAAGATCTGTATCGCTGCGACGGAGTTGATCGATCCGGTAACGGCGTTTGCTGAGATCGAGCGTGTGCTCGATGCTGCATTCAGGTTCAAGCGTCCGGTGTACATCGAGATTCCGCGTGATATGGTGCATGTCGTACCGCCAACTGCGCACAGCTATCGGCGACCTGAGGCGACTGTCGATGCGCACGCTTTGAAAGAGGCGATACATGAGGCGCATGAGAAACTTAGTAAAGCTGAAAAGCCGATCATCATCGCAGGCGTTGAGATTCATCGCTTTGGTTTACAGGATCAAGTGGTGAAGTTGGCTGAGCAGGCCCAGATTCCGATCTCTGCTACGCTACTTGGTAAAAGCGTGATTCGCGAAAAGCACCCGCTGTACGTTGGTTTGTATGAAGGTGCGATGGGGCGAGCGGAAGTGACGCAGTTCGTTGAAGAAAGCGATTGCGTGTTGTTGTTGGGCACGTTCATGACCGACATCAACTTGGGGATTTATACCGCCAAGCTTGACTTGCCGAAGTGCATTTACGTGACAAGTGAGCAGTTGCAGATTTCGCATCACTTTTATCATGGATTGCCGTTGAACGAGTTCCTCGATGGGCTGATCCAGAGCAAGCCGACGCCGAAGGTAAGGGCGATTCCGGATTGTTTGCGAGAGACGAGCGAGCCAGAGTTTGCGTTGCAGCCGGAATCCGAGTTGCATGTCAGTCGGATGATGCATGTGATCAACGAGTTGCTGGATGGCGATACGATCGTGGTGGCGGATATCGGCGATTCGTTGTTTGCGGCGACCGAGTTGGTGATTCACGACAGCACCGATTTCTTGAGTCCGGCTTATTACACGTCGATGGGGTTTGCTGTGCCTGCGGCGGTGGGTGCGTGTGTGGCGCGGCCGAAGGAGCGTGTGTTGGCGATTTGCGGAGACGGCGCGTTTCAAATGACTGGGAATGAGTTATCGACGTTGATTCGAAATGGGTTTTCGCCGATTTTGATTGTGCTGGATAATCACGGCTATGGTACGGAGCGTTTTCTGCAAGAAGGTGAATGGAAGTACAACGAGATCCATCCTTGGAACTATCACAAGTTGCCTGAGGTTTACGGCGGTGGCAAAGGGTATCTCGTGACGACTGAAGGCGAGTTCTCAGCCGCTTTGAAGGAAGCTTGGACGGACCGTTCGCAGATGCACATTATTCAAGCGAAGTTGGCCGAGGGCGACGCGAGCACGACGTTGTTGAGGTTGGCTGAGCGGCTGGGTGCGAGAGTGAAGAGCGGGGCGTAGAGCGTCGGTTGCGAACGATAAGGCCCGATGGTTCAGAATTGGATATTCGAGGGCTTGGGGTCTACGTAGTAAATTCCAAGTCCCTGAAGTTGTGACAAGAGTCTTTCGACTGTCTCCCATTGTCCAGGTTCGAAATCTAGTTCTCGTGAGGCCATCGTCTCCTCCCAAACTCCTTCTTCATACATCGGAGGTTCGTCAAAGTAGACTTTTCCAAAATCTAGCATGCACGGCGGGGAAACAAGAGTCATCTCGACGATACGCAGTTCGTCATCCCAGTTTACAAGAGACGGAATAGTGAACCCGAGTAGGTTCGATATCCCATGTTGGCGAAGTCTCTGGTAAGATTCGAGTTCGCATTTATACGCACGATCACGTTCGAGAACCTTCACTGCAGTGTTTTCGATTGTGGACCAAACAGCGCCATCCTGTCCTAGCCCTAACAGCTCATTCAGTTGAGGGCTTCCATAGTGGTTATTTGCATACCTTTTCGCTCGCAGTTCAAGAAGCTCTAACGTGCTCGACATTCAGCCATACTCGTCAAACGTTAAGTTGACATTGTCCGTTGCCGGACTTGAACTTAACGTTGCCCAGCTTGGAAGCGATTTTCTAATTCTTCGCGACAAGGTCACCATCAGTGCCACTGACGCGATGCTCACTATTGCTATCGATGGCAGAGTGCGCACCAAGAGTATCATATTATCGCAAGGAATCTCGGCGGATGTAGAACGCACGTTTTTTTGGTAGTGGGCGAGTTCCGCTCGGTCATTTTGCTAACTTCAATCACTGATGGAGTAATCGCGTTGTCGAGTGATTATACGGCTGAAGAGCTGCGGTTGCGGGCTGCGAACGAGCGCACTGAAAATTGGCAGCGCTGGGGCTCTTATTTGTCGGAACGCCAGTGGGGAACGGTGCGTGAGGATTATTCCGCGAATCAAGATGCATGGAATTATCTTCCACACGATCACGCGCGCAGCCGAGCGTACCGATGGGGCGAAGACGGTTTGCTTGGGATTTGTGATCGCGAATGCAGGCTGTGTTTTTCGTTTGCGTTTTGGAATACTCGCGATGACATTTTGAAGGAACGCTTGTTTGGGTTGAGCGGACCGGAAGGCAACCATGGAGAAGACGTCAAGGAAGTTTACTTTTATGTCGATGCGACGCCTACGCATTCGTACATGAAAGCGATTTACAAATATCCCCAGGGCAAGTTTCCGTACGAGCAACTGGCTAACGAAAATCGCCGCCGCAGCCGGCAACAGACTGAATTGGAGCTTCGCGATCTGGGAGTGTTCGATAACCGGAACTACTTTGACTGTGACATCGAATACGCGAAGAACTCACCAGACGACATTTTGATTCGCGCGACGATACATAACCGCAGCGCAAAACCGGCTGCGATTCATGTATTGCCGCAGTGGTGGTTCCGAAACACGTGGACTTGGGATTGCACGCATGAAGGGTGCGCTCCGAAGCCGACACTACGCAAGCAGGGCGACCAGATTGAAGCGATGCACTCGACTTTGGGTAAGTGGTTGATGCGCAGTGATGTCGCTTCCGATGGCGAGCAGCCGGTGTATCTATTCACTGACAATGAGACAAATCCCCAGCGGCATCCAGGCGTACCGACGACGGGTGAAACTTATTACAAGGATGCCTTTCATGCTTACGCGGTTGAAGGTAACGAGCAGGCCGTTGATTCGAGGCAATTGGGGACGAAGGTTGCTGCGCACACGATTCACTTAATTCCAGCGGGCGGTAGCGTTACGATTCGCGCGCGGATGTGTAGTGCGGCTGAATCGCCAACAGTTTGGTTTGGTGCGGAGTTTGATGCCGTTTTTGAGGCTCGGAAAACAGAAGCGGATGAATTTTACTCGCGACGCATTCCGGGCGAACTAACAGACGAACAGAGGCTGGTCTCGCGACAAGCTTACGCGGGGCTGTTGTGGACGAAGCAGTTCTATCACTATGTGGTTGACGCATGGTTGGATGGTGACAGTTCGAGTCCGCCGATACCTGAGTCTCGCGAGCATGGACGCAATCATGATTGGCGGCATTTGTTCAATCGCGACATCATCAGTATGCCGGATAAGTGGGAGTATCCGTGGTACGCGGCTTGGGACCTCGCGTTCCACATGTTGCCGATGGCGAGAATCGATCCAGAGTTCGCGAAGGATCAATTGGTTCTATTTCTGCGCGAATGGTACATGCATCCCAACGGTGAGTTGCCGGCTTACGAGTGGGCGTTGTCTGATGTGAACCCGCCTGTGCATGCTTGGGCGTGTTGGAATACGTACTTAATGAGCGATGTGGAGGGGAAGCGCGATCGCGAGTTCTTGAAGCGAACGTTCCAAAAGCTGCTGATCAATTTCACTTGGTGGGTCAACCGCAAGGACTTGGAAGGGCATCATATATTCAGTGGCGGATTCTTGGGGCTGGACAACATCGGAGTGTTTGATCGGAGTAAACCGTTGCCTGGAGGTGGAATGCTGAATCAAGCTGACGCGACGGCTTGGATGGCGTTTTACTGCGGGCACATGCTGCAGATCGCATTGGAGTTGGCCGAAGACAGCGTGGCGTACGCAGATATGGCCAGCAAGTTTCTTGAGCACTACATGGCGATCGCTGATGCAACGAATTCATTGCATGGAACGGGATTGTGGGATGAGGAAGATGGGTTTTACTACGACCACTTGCTGTCGGGTGGGAATTCGACGCCGTTGAAGGTGCGTTCGTTGGTAGGCTTGATTCCGCTTTGTACGCCAGTTGTTTTAGATGAGCGACAGATCGATAAGTTGCCGGGTTTCAAGAAACGCACGCAGTGGTATTTGAACAACCGTACCGACATGGCGAAGCAGATGACTTATCTGAATCGTGTTTGTCCGGATGGCGAGAATTATGGCTTGCGATTGCTCGCGCTACCGAACCTAGAACGGTTGCAGCGGATGCTGCAGAAGATGCTGGATGAGAACGAGTTCCTGTCGCCCTATGGCATTCGGTCGCTATCGGCGAAGCATCGCGACGAACCGTTTGTAATGAACTGCAATGGGGAGCACCTGGAGGTGCGCTATGTGCCGGGTGAAAGCGACACGTACATGTTTGGTGGCAACAGTAACTGGCGCGGACCCGTGTGGTTGCCAATCAATTTTCTGCTGGTCGAATCGTTGCGCATTTACTATCAATTTTACGGCGACTCGTTGACGGTCGAGTGCCCGACGGGCTCGGGCAAGATGTGTAACTTGTCGGAAGTTGCGGACGAGATTCAAAGTCGGCTGATCAGTATTTTCACTTTGGACAAATCGGGGGTTCGGCCTGGTCAGTCGCATGATGCCAGGTTTGCGAACGATCCCGCTTGGCAAGATTTGGTTCTGTTCTACGAGTATTTCCACGGCGACGATGGCAGCGGTTTAGGTGCCAGCCATCAAACGGGTTGGACTGCGTTGGTGGCGACTTTGTTGGAGCAGCAGGCAGCGCGGCCAAGTTAAGGCGAACTTGGCCGGTCGACATGGCTTAGGCAGTTGTCCTGTGGATGGCGAACGCGTACAAATTACGGCTGAGTTGCGCCCGGAATTTGAGCAAACGCTTCTTTGCGATGCATTTTGTCGCATGTTTGAGTAGTGTTGAAGCGTTCATGACGAGGGCTGCGTCTAGCTTCAGTGGATAACATTCAAGAGATTTTGCTGATTAGGAATTGAAAGATGCGTTGGGAAGGGCGGCGAGAAAGTGAAAACGTCAACGATCGCAGGGGAATGTCACCGCAGATGGTTGGCGGTGGCGGCTTGATAACGATCGTCGTGTTGGTTGTTGCCTTTTTCTTGGGTGGCGACCCGCGACAATTGATGCAAATGTTGGCTCAGCAAGGTCAGCAAGGTCAGCAAGCCGCGGTCGCGCCACGTGAACCCTCACCGGAAGAAAATCGTGCGGCTAGCTTTGTGAAAGTCGTTTTAGCTGACACGGAAGATGTTTGGAACGATCTGTTTCCGAAGCTTGTTGGAAAGCCTTATCAAGAACCCGAGTTGGACTTGTTCACGGGCGCCACAGATTCGGCTTGTGGAAGAGCTACCTCGGCGGTTGGTCCGTTTTATTGTCCGGGCGATAACAAGGTTTACTTGGATCTTGGTTTCTTCACCGAATTGCAGGAGAAGTTCAAAGCGCCGGGCGACTTTGCGTGCGCTTACGTGATTGCACATGAGGTTGGTCATCACGTGCAGAATCTCTTGGGGTTGTCCGATTACGTGACAGAACAACAATCTCGCTCGGGTGAAGTTGAAGGTAAGCGATGGAGTGTGCGTTTGGAGCTGCAAGCTGATTTCTTGGCTGGCGTTTGGGCTCATCATGCTCAGAAGACGAAGCAGATTCTTGAGTCGGGAGATATTGGCGAAGCGATCAATGCGGCGCAGGCGATTGGTGATGACACTCTGCAGCGTCAATCGACTGGACGCGTTGTTCCCGATGCGTTCACGCATGGAAGTTCGAAGCAACGTATCCGATGGTTTAGTCATGGCTTGAAGACTGGCAATCTGGAAGACTTGAATTTGTTGTTCGAAACGCCCTACGAAGAGCTGTAGGATGCGTGGAGTTTTTATTAGCTTGGATGGTGTCGATGGCGGTGGCAAGTCGACTCAGGTGCGCTTACTAGCAGACTATTTGCAGAAGTTTGGGCACGAAGTTGTCACCTTTCGAGATCCTGGTGGAACGAAGTTAGGTGAAGCGCTGCGCGAAATCTTGTTGCACAAACAAGAGATTCCGTTGTCAGGTACCGCCGAGATGCTGCTGTATATGGCCAGCCGCGCGGAGTTGGTTGCGGAGTGCATTGAACCCGCGTTAGCCAATGGCAAGACAGTCATCACCGATCGATTTCTGCTTGCGAATGTTGTTTATCAAGGTTGTGCCGGCGGGCTCGACCCAAACCAACTGTGGCAAGTCGGTGAAATTGCGACTGGCGGGTTACAACCGGATCTGACCATTGTGCTCGACATCGCCGTCGATCAGGCGCTCAGTCGCATTGACCGCGGCTTCGACCGCTTGGAGAGTCGCGGCGTAGAGTACATGGAGAAGGTTCGGCTTGGATTCTTAGAGCAAGTTGCTCACTTGGCGGATCGCGCTCATGTCATTGACGCTAATGCACCGATCGAAATCTTGCACGAGCGCATTCGTCAGTTGGTAGACTCGGTGTTAGCGGCGCGATAAGCGGCAGGGCAATGCCGCGGCGAGTACTGGCTAGTGTTCTGTCAACATTTAGTTTTAGCGTGGCACTTTCGACTGGGTGTGCCACTTCTATGAAAAACTTTGGATTGTCAATAGTTTGCACGACGTTATTTTACGATCTAACTTTCCATTAACCAGCAGAGGATAGGGCAACGCAGAGGTGCGACCCGAGCGCTGACTGGGGCCAAAGTCGAAGCGGGTGGCGAGTGTCTTAAGTGATGCTCGTCACCTTTCTTTTTTGGCTTGTGGCTTCGATTTTGGCGAATGCGTTAAACCTTTGCAGCATGGATGCTGCGATCTTTCTTAGCAGGATGCGTTCTTCGATGGCAATGACGCGGACACTTCGGTGCTCCCATTCTTCTATCCGAGCATTTAGCCCAAGTTGGGATTCGAAAGGCGTGAGGCTGCCCCACCTGGCTACGAGCAAGTATCTTGCGATACCGCCCAGTGGCACAACGAGCTCACCTCACTACCGAGAGCCAAACTGTATCCAACATTTTCATCGTCAAACCTTCTACTAAGTGATCGCGTTCCTTACGCTGCTGCTACTTCGTTCACCTCCTCGCGCATCTCCCAAAACAGTTTGCGGACCCAGCGATTCGCAACTGCGGCCGCTGCTACTGACGCAGGTTTACCTCGCTCTTTCAATTGCTCTTTGAGCGCCTTCCATTGCGGTTGATAACGAGCCAAGCGATGAGCAGCTTCAACGAGCATCGTTCGCAACATCAGGCTACCAGCTTTAACCAGCCCACCGTCAGCCATGCGTTTACCGCTAGACGCGTTCTTCGGAGTCACTGCACAATAGCGAGCCAACTGCTTGCCGTTTGCGAAGCGATCGAAGTCTCCGATCTCTGCTCGCATCACCACCGCAGTCACCAGACCGACGCCCTTGGTTGCTCGCAATTTCTGTACAACTGGATCGTCTTTAGTCGCTGCTTCCATGCGTTCTTCAGTCGCAATGATCTTTGCTACGACACGTTCCAAATCAGCAAGATGATTGTCCATCACCCAGCGACTATGATCAGCCAAAGCAATAGTCTCTTTCAACCACTTGAACCATGACTTGGTCCACACGTTGCCAACGCCGGCAGGCGTTTCAATTCGCTCTTCGCGCAACATCGCTCGAATCCGCAGCTTGATGTCGCGACGCTGATCGGCCAACTGTTGACGAAACCGTGTGAGTCGCCTCAAGTCGCGGATCGCTCTCGGTGGCAACCAGACGCTAGGCAGATAACCAACGCGACACAGATCAGCCAACATATGAGCGTCTGCATAGTCCGACTTGTCCGGACTCCGCTTCATCTTTTCGCAAATTCCAGCATGCGCCAGTTCTATCGGCCACTCCAGATCTATCAACTGCTCCGCCAAGTTGCTCGCACCGCAACAAGTTTCAATCGCCGCACCCTTGATCAACCGTCCATCCCGAATGTTGTCGACGTAGTCAACGATTGCTGTTACATCATTTACAACCCGTTGATTTCCTAAAATCGCTCCGTTCGAATCTAAAACGCATACCTGAACGAAGCAATTGTGATAGTCAAAACCAACGTAACAAAACCAGTCGGTTATACTTAGCATGTTCGTCACTCCAGCCTTAGTTATGGGATTAAAATTCTCGTCACCAACTATAGGACATGGAGTGACGAACTCTTTTCATCCCATCTGGCTACGCCAGTGCGATCGAAGGAGATTATTCTAGGGGAAAGTGGTTGTCCTAATGCAATAGTCTCATGCAAAAAGCCGTCGAAGTGTTGCGGTTGGACTAAGCAAAAACTATCAAACACACTGCGACTAGTGAGTCAGCCGAGGCCAAGAATAGATGGAGTATTGTGATATCAAGTGAATCTGCGGCCACATCGAAAGCGGGTGAAGCATCATCACAACCCAGGTGATTTTCACGAACTGACTTTTTCCACTTATCACAGAATGCCACTGCTCACCAACGACCTTTGGCGTGTCGAGCTCTCTCGCTATATTGATGAGGCTAATCAGACGCACCAGTTCGAGCTAGCGGCATTCGTGTATATGCCCGAACACTGCCACTTGCTTGTGTTCCCTCTTACGACCGAGCCTGACATCGGCACCTACTTAGCCGATATCAAACAACCGTTGTCACATTATGTACACGGTCTTTTGAGAGACGCAAATTCACCGCTGCTCAGCAAATTAATCGTTCGTGAGCGCCCTGGAAAGCATAGCTTCAGATTCTGGCAGGAGGGACCAGGCTTTGATCGCAACTTATTCACCGTGAAAGCTATTCAAGGGTCGATCGAATATATCCATCGCAATCCTGTCGAACGCAAATTGTGTCGACAAGCGATAGATTTTCGTTGGTCGAGTGCTCGTTATTACTTAGCCGAACCGCCAAAGCAACAATTCGACGGAGTACCAAAACTTCACGGTCTTCGTGCAGAGACATTTGACCCCACGGTCCCGCGTTAGCTACAGCTAGAGGTATTTGGTCTACCGTTACTACGGGTTTCGCCAGTGATAACGAAGGGCTTCACTTGCAGAACCTGAGTTTCGCAAACCTAGTGACCGATAAAAAAAAGTTGCCGAAGTTGTACACGCAGAAGGCATCGGTTACTAATCATTGCAGCTATTTGACTGGGTCTTCCAACAACTAAGCGGTTTCTCCGTAACTCAACTCGGTCGCAATTTATTCCGTCCAACTTCGGCTATTCTTAGGCTGAGCCCAACGTATTGGGATGACTACTTTATTGCGAGCATCGCCTACTTCGTTCGCACTGGCGATTGCCAGTGGCACCCGAAATTGACAGTGCACCCGAAATTGACAGTGCCACCCTGGTCCGCCCAGTGGAGCTGTGGTGAAACGAATTTGCGTTATGCTATCCGCTGCACTGTCCATGTTGAATACAACCTAGCAACGAGAGCACCGATGGCTTTACCTTCGATTCGTCCAGTTAAGATCAAACGCAAATTCACGAAGTCGAGCCCTGGGAGCGTGCTTTATCAATGTGGCGAAACGATCGTTTTGTGCACGGCAAGTTTGCAGAAGGAAGTTCCGCCGTGGTTGGTCGGTTCAGGCAAAGGCTGGGTTACGGCTGAGTACAGCATGCTGCCACACAGCACGAACAAACGAAAAGGCAGAGACCGCAGCGGCAAGGTCGATGGCCGTACAACTGAGATTCAACGGTTGATTGGTCGCAGCTTGCGGGCGGTGGTCGACCTCGAGCGACTGGGCGAACGCATGATCACAGTCGACTGCGACGTGTTGCAAGCGGATGGTGGAACGCGCACGGCGAGTATTACCGGCGGCTTCATTGCACTCGTTGACGCTCTTGCGGTCGAGTTCGCGAAAACGCCAGCCAAAGACCATCCGGTTCGCGACAACGTGGCTGCGATCAGCGTCGGCATGGTGGGTGGTAAACCGGTGTTGGATCTTGATTACATCAACGATTCGGCAGCGGATGTAGATATGAACGTCGTAATGACAGGCCGCAATCGCTTCATTGAAATTCAGGGAACTGGTGAGGAAGCGACCTTCGACGACGACCAACTGGCCGCCATGTTGAAGTTGGCGAAATCCGGTATTCAACAGTTAACAGCGATCCAAAAAGATGCGCTTGGAAAGCTGTGGCCGCTGTAAGGTCGAATGCCGGACGAAGCTGGTTGCGTGGCGTCGACTTTCAGTCGACGTATCGTGACGTGGCGACTGAAAGTCGCCACCACTTGTTCTTCGACTGATGCTTAGGCTGGAGTGCTTACTTGCCGACCAGCGGGCCTGCGCTGACGATCGAAGGTGCGCTTTGGTCCGCGAATTTAAGAAAATTCTGATGAAACAATCTCGCGAGCTTTTGAGCGGTTGCATCGTAAGTTGCGGGATCGGACCAAGTCTTCTTCGGTTGCAACATGTCGCTCGGTACGCCGCTGCATTGCGTGGGAACACCAAAGCCGAAATTCGGATCCGTCACAAACTCAGCCTCACTGAGCTCGCCGGAGTGAATCGCGTCGATAATTTGTCGCGTGTGCGACAGCGACATGCGCTTCCCAACTCCGTAAGCACCGCCGCTCCAACCGGTATTGAGCAACCACACATGCGTGCCGCACTCGGCAATTTTACTTGCCAGCAGCTCAGCATACTTCGACGGGTGCCACACAATAAATGCGGCTCCAAAACACGTTGAGAAGGTTGCGGTTGGTTCGCTCACGCCCATCTCGGTGCCAGCAACTTTGGCCGTATAACCGCTGACGAAGTGATACATCGCTTGCTCAGCCGTCAACTTACTTACGGGTGGCAGAACTCCGAACGCATCGCAAGTCAGGAAGATAATATTCTTCGGATGGCCACCCACGCACGGCAACTTGGCTCGCGGAATAAACTCGATCGGATAAGCAACGCGTGTGTTCTCAGTAATCGAAGCGTCACCGAAGTTGACTCGATGTGTCGATTGATCGTAGACCACATTTTCAAGCACCGAACCGAACCGGATCGCGTTAAAAATCTCCGGTTCACTTTCTTGTGTAAGGTTGATCACCTTTGCGTAGCAACCGCCTTCGATGTTGAAGACACCTTCGTTCGTCCAGCAATGTTCATCGTCGCCGATCAACTGGCGATTCGGGTCCGCGGACAGAGTTGTTTTGCCGGTCCCGGACAGACCAAAGAACAAAGTCACGTCGCCCGCCGCGCCTTCGTTCGCTGAACAATGCATCGACAGAACGTTTTGTTTGGGCATCAGGTAGTTCATGATAGTGAACACACCCTTCTTCATTTCGCCCGCGTACTGAGTTCCGAGGATCACGAACTCACGCAGTTCGAAACTCAGATCGATGCTCGTCGTGCTGGTCATCTGATTCGTGTACGGATTCGCTGGAAAGTACCCTGAGTTGTAGATCACGTAATCCGGTTCACCGAATTGTTCCAGTTCGGCATCGGTCGGTCGGATCAGCATGTTTTGCATGAACAGTGCGTGATACGCGCTGGAGCAGATAACGCGAATCTTTAATTGGTAACGAGGATCCCAACCAGCGTAGCCGTCGGTCACAAAGATCTGCGAACGCGTGTTAAGGTAATCGCGAGCTCGCTGACGATTGATTAGAAATGATCGTTCGGTCAGTCGGATATTGATGTCGCCCCACCAAATGTCGCCGGACGTTTCTGGCGATTCAACGATGCGTTTGTCCTTGGGGCTGCGTCCAGTCTTATCGCCGCTGCGCGTGGCGAGTGCTCCGCTGGAAGCGATGGCTGCGTCGCCGTTAAGGATCGCGTGTTCATACAGTCGAGCTGGAGTGGCGTTGCGGATTACTTCTTTGACGTTGATGCCAAAGTTCTTAAGATTGAAAGCGTTGTCCATGAGTCTTCCATGTAGCAAAGATGCGTGCAGAGCACTTTCGTACGTACTGTAAATCTACCGATCCGCCATCGGTCGTCTAAGAACCTTACCGAAACGCATTAGCCGCAAGGCGCTAGCCGCGGTTTGTGTCGCAAAATAACCGGGGCTGACGCCCATCGGCTAATTGACGAAACCGGTTTCGGATCGCTTCTAAATGTCCGCTTGGCTCGAAAGTTGATCGCCGAGATGACCAATTTTCTGAGCGGCGCGGAGCTGACATCCTGCGTATTGTTGCAGATTGATTGAACTCGAACAGATGTGCGGGCGCGATTAAAGTTTGAGGCTCTTGCGGTATGCATCCACCGAGTGTCAGCGGCTCGCGAAGGAGATTTCCGCACAGCCTGAGCGATTTAGCACTGGCAGATTGTCAGGGATTATCGTTAGGGTTCGTTGCGAGCATCTGCTCGAACTGCTCTTCGGTGATCACAGGAATGCCGAGCTGCTGAGCTTTTTCGAGTTTGCTGCCAGCCTTCTCGCCTGCCACAACATAGTCGGTGTTCTTGGAAACGCTGCTCGCAGCCCGACCACCGTGTTGCACAATCAAGTTCTCGATTTCGTCGCGCTTGAATTTCAGTAGCGATCCGGTAACGACTAGTGTCTTGCCAGCGAAAACTCCGTCCGCGCTCGCAGCAATTGCCGCTGTGACATCTTCGCTGAGTTTCACTCCGACCGCCTGAAGATCGGCGATCATCTGTTGGCCGTAGTCGTCATGCAAAAACTGATAGACGCTTTCCGCGATAATCGAGCCGATTTCATCGACGCTGGAAAGCTCCTCAGCCGACGCGCTCGTGAGAAGTTCGATCGTTGGGAATTTCTTCGCTAGCTGCATCGAAACGCGCGAGCCCACGTGGCGAATCGAGATTGCAGCGAGCACGCGAGTCAGCCCGCGTTGCTTGCTCGCTTCGATGGCGGACAGCAACTTTTCCGCTTTGCGCTTGCCGAAACTCTCCAGCTTCAATAACTGATCTTCGGTCAAGCGATACAAGTCGCCGAAACCTTCCACCAAGTTGGCATCGACCAGCAGATCGACGATCTTTTCGCCCAAGCCATCGATGTCCATCGCATCGCGGCTGGCAAAGTAGCGCAGTCGCTGCCGCAATTTCGCTTGGCAGGCGGCGTTGCTACAGCGGATGTAGACGCCGCCTTCGTCCTTGGTTAACAATTGTCCACACTGCGGGCAATGCGTGGGAAACTCGAAAGGCACAACGTCATCGCCACGTCGATGCAA
Source organism: Pirellulaceae bacterium (assembly GCA_041739135.1). Lineage (GTDB taxonomy): Bacteria > Planctomycetota > Planctomycetia > Pirellulales > Pirellulaceae > Aureliella. The sequence continues at coordinate 16,052 of JBGSOM010000039.1, read as the reverse complement.
TTCAACGCGCACGATATGCGGGATGATTTTTCCCGCCTTCTCGACAACGACCCAGTCGCCAACGCGAATGTCCTTGCGTTCGATCTCTTCAGCGTTATGCAAACTGGCTCGAGCGACCGTGGTGCCAGCCAACTGAACGGGTTCCAATTCTGCGACCGGTGTGATCGTGCCTGTTTTGCCGATCTGCACGCGTATTTCGTTCAGTCGAGTGACTGCTTCGTACTTTTCGAATTTGTAAGCCACCACCCAGCGCGGACTCTTGCTGGTTGTACCGAGTTGTTCACGCTGTTCGAAGTCGTTGATTTTGAAGACTAAACCATCGACTTCGAAATCCAGTTCATGCAAGCTGGCGTTCAGTTCATCGATGGCCGCTTCGACTTCCTGGGCGGACTGGAAGAGCCGCACGTTGGGTGTCACCGGCAACCCGTAACTTTGCAGCTCATTCAAAAAATCGATGTGATTCGTCGCGCGAATTCCATCGCAGTAACCGACCCCGTGGCAGAAGAATCGCAACTTGCGTTCAGCACAAATGCGAGGATCTTGCAAGCGTATCGTACCGGCGGTGACGTTGCGAGTGTTTGCGAAGGCGGCCAGTCCCGTGGAGGCGCGACGTACGTTTAATTGCACTAAATCGCTGTTGTTCATGTACACTTCACCGCGAACTTCCAGCAGCGGAGGCGGGTTGCCTAGCAGCCGCAGCGGCACACCGTGAATCGTACGAATGTTGTGTGTCACATCATCGCCGACTTCGCCATTGCCCCGCGTAACCGCTCGCACCAGCACACCGTTCTCGTAAACGACCGCCGCCGCGACACCATCAACTTTCAATTCGAGCACCCATTGAATGGATGACGAACCGAGGTTGCGTTGAGCTCGCGCGAAGAAGCTCGATAGCTCCGCGAGATTGTAAGTGTTGTCGATCGAAAGCATCGGCACGCGATGCCGGACTTGGACCAAGTCGCCCGCGATTTCGTCTCCAATGCGCCGCGTCGGGCTGTCATCGGTTACCAGTTCAGGATGGTCTTGCTCGAGCTGCTTGAGTTGTTGGAGCAGTCGATCGTAGTCGAGGTCACTGATCTCGGGAGCGGCTTCGACATAGTACTTGCGATCGTGATAGCGAATTTGATCGCGCAACTTTTGAACTTGCTCTTCAACTGACTTCATTTCCAGCTCTTGGTGATGTCTTTGCGAGGCGGACGTTACGCGGCAGGTGAATTGTGCGTTTCGTCGGGACGTAAATCGCCCTCAGTTTGACGGCAGGAAAAGCCGACTGCAAGAGATCGTTCGGCCTGAAGAGCTGCGTTTACCTCACAGTCGTCGATTGCTCCGCAATCGAAACGGTTTTGAAGCTGTGAACACTGCGAAAATGAGTGCTGCGGTGATGAGAGCTGCAGTGCTAAACGCTACGTTTGCGGAGCAAACGGCGACTGCGGAGCAAACGGCGACTGTGGCAAACGGCAACTCAGCTTGCCGAGTTGGCCAGCAGCATCGCTCTGCGAGCTTCGCGGTAGCTGACGAAGCGTTCTTTTTGACTGTCCCACAAATTCGCTTTGAAGCAGGCCCAAATATCGCTGATTCGCAGCGACGTTGCGTTCGGCTTCTGCAATTCGGTGAGCGAAGCCATGGCGGCGGGCAATTTGTAAAAAGGAATCTTCGCATTCAGATGATGAATGTGATGGTAACCGATGTTACCGGTGAACCAGCGCATCACTGGATGCATACGCATGTAGCTGGACGATTCCAGTGCTGCGCGAACGTAGCTCCACTTGTCATTGCGATTCAATCTGCAGCTTGGAAAATTATGCTGAGCGTAGAACAGGTAGGAGCCGACCGCACAGGCGATCGTCAGCGGCAGGATCAAGCAAAGGATCACGTATTGCCAACCGAGCATCGCGAGTCCGAACAGCAATGCGGCATGTAGCATCAGTGCAATCAAGGAATCGATATGCCGGGCAGGGTTCACGAACACAGCGCGAACACACATTCCGCCCATGAAGACCGTCAAGTAGCCGAGGCCGATCGTCAGCCAATGTCGCGAGGCAATGTATTGCCATTTCTGCCAACGCGTCGAGGCGGCGTATTGCTCGCATGTCATCACTGGAAACGAACCGATGTGTTCGTTGGTCTCTTTCGAATTGTGTTTGTGATGGTGGTCATGCGATCGATTCCAGACACTCGTCGGACTCAGCACGAGCAGACCGTAAACGTACATGATTCCTTCGGCGAGCCGTGAGTGCAAAAGGATCGCGTGGTGTTGAAAGTCGTGATAGATGATAAACATCCGCACGATCAACAATGCACTGACGACGCTGGACACGATCCGCAGCGCCAGCGGAAGAGTGCTCAGGCATAATGCCAAGCAGGCAAAGTACAGCGCCATCGTGGAGATCAAATACCACCAGCTGCGAGAACGATCTTCTGAAGCAAACGCTTTGGTGGCTAAAAGTAATTCTTTATCAGTCCGCACAGAGACTCTCGCCGCTTCTCAGGACACGATCGAAGAAAGCTTGCGAAACCCGACCGTGGAAGTTTCGGAAGATTGGAAATTGGAGAATTAGAGCGTTGACGAAATGGACATTGCTCACAATACCAATCCGAGAGAATCGAATAATTCTGCGCTGAATTCTATGCCAACCGGCTCACTTGCGATAGGCAGTTGCATCAATAGTAGAGCTGCAAACGTCGAAGAACAGCCCTCCGCGGCTCGCGATTCCAACTTCGGCTCAAATATTCCGTCAGCAATCTATTCGCAATCCGTCACAATCCGTCCACATTCCACAAGCTTCCCACGATATCTTCGCGAAACCTTCATCGTAAAGCGGTAATTCCCGCTTATCTAAATTTGAAATGATCGGCCGCAGCGTAAGCTTGCCGGAAACGGATTTGCTTTGTCAAATACAGCGTTTCGAACTTTAAGCTCAAACATCGACTAAGCACAAACCTCTAGGTACTTCTCATGGACACTCGCACGATCACTCCAGCTCGATTGGCCGCCAGCGTAATCGCGGTTCCTCCGTTGGCTCGCAACGCAGGACTGACGATCGATCGAGCTGAGAATCAACGACTGGTCAAATATATCGAGGCAGGCGGCGTGAACACGTTGCTCTATGGCGGCAACGCAGTTTTGTATCACACGCGAATGAGTGAGTACGCTCTGTTACTGCAAACGCTTTCTGAGATCGCAGGCGAAGACACACTGATTGTGCCTTCGGTCGGTCCGGCTTACGGAACGATGATGGATCAAGCCGAAATTCTGAAGGACTTTGCCTTTCCAACGACGATGCTGCTGCCGCAACGCGAGATTGCGGACGAGCATGGCATCGCCAGCGGAGTGCGCCGGTTTGTGGACGTGTACGGCAAGCCGATCGTGCTGTATCTCAAGCATGATCGTTGGCTGTCACCGGAGCTGGTTGGCAAGATGTACCGAAGCGGCATTATTAGTTGGATCAAATACGCGGTCGTCCGCGAAGATCCGCTGGACGATGACTACTTGCGCGAAGTGTTGCAGCACGTTCCCGGCGAAATCGTGGTCAGCGGCATTGGCGAACAGCCAGCGATTGTTCACTTGCGTGATTTCGAAATCGGCAGCTTTACGAGCGGTTGTGTTTGCGTGAATCCCAAGCGCTCTATGGATATGCTCGCGGCCATCAAACGTGGTGACTTTGAAACGGCTGAAACAATCCGCCAGCAATTCTGTGGCTTGGAAGACCTTCGCAATGCGATTCAGCCGATTCGCGTTTTGCATCGCGCCGTCGAGCTGGCTGAGATTGCCAACACAGGGCCAATGCTGCCAATGTTAGGTGAACTCGACGCAGCTCAAACTAGCCAAGTTGCCACGGCTGCCGCGGCGCTCAAGGCGCTCTAGTCAAGCTGCGTAAACTCAGTGTTGCAATACGTTTGCAACCAGTTTGCAACATGCCGTTTGCTTCAACTCTGAAATTGTATCTGCCGATGAAACGATGTGCGAAAGAACGCATCGATCTGATGGCTATTCAGTTGAGAGTTAGCAGCAATGAGTCAGGAACTTGTCGAAGTGCAACGACCGGATCGGTGGGACCACCCACTTGATCCCGCGGCTTCGCAGTCCACGATCGATCTGCTGCTGAAGATGCCGCCGTTCTCGAAAATGGACGAACGCAGGTTCTCGCGATCGGCGACTTTGGCGGACATCCTTCGCAACGACACGCGGCTGCTTGAGCTCAAGTCGGGCGATGTCATTTTCCGCGAGGGACAGTATGGTGGCAGTGCTTATCTAGTGCTCAGCGGGCAGGTCCGAATCTTTTTGACTCGCCTGATGGCCGACGACAACCGTCGAAGCGATCGCCGAACCGGCGCGCAGTGGTTGAGTCTATGGAAGAAACGACCGGATCGACGTCGCGCGAATCGCGGCACTCGAACGGTCGCCGCACAAGCCGCTCCAGTCAAATTCTCCCAGCGCGGCGAAGGTCGCGACGCTCGCGTGTTCCTGCAAGACATTCCAGGCGTGCTCGCTGAACATGCGACTTCAGCGGTGCAAAGTGGCGAGTTGTTCGGCGAAATGGCTGCGGTCACGCGATCACCGCGCGAGTTCACTGCAGTTGCCGAAGACGATTGCATTATCCTTGAGATTCGTTGGCAAGGTCTCAAGCTGCTTAAGCAAGATCCTCAGTTTCGCGCGCTGCTCGACGAGCGCTACCGCACTGAAGTCCTCAGTACTCACCTGCGCGAAACGCCGTTGCTGCGCTATGTGCCAGACGAACATCTTGCCCGCGTCGTTGAATCGGTCACCTTCGAATCCTTCGGCAACTTGGAATGGTATGCCGAGTATCGTAAGCGTGCGATGCACTCACCGGCTGTGCAGATCGAGCGCGAACCGCTGATCGCTGAAGAGGGAACTTACGCAGTTGGACTGTGGATCATTCGCGGCGGATTCGCGAGGCTGAGTCGCAGGCAGGGCGCGGGCCATCGCACCTTAGCGTACCTTGGCAAAGGACAATTGTTCGGACTGCGCGAACTGTATCACAATCGCAACCGCGCCCACAGTTCGATGACTTTGCCTTATCAAGAATCCTTGCGAGCGATCGGATATGTCGACGCGTTATGCATACCCAAACAAGTTGTTTACGAGCATGTGTTGCCGTTCATGCGAACCGCTGACTTGCCAGCGCCGATTAGCGCGCCGCGCTATCAGTTTGGGCAACCGGTACTCGATGCGGAGTTGATGGGCACGGACGAACCGACCATCGAAACCGGCTTGCTCGAATTCATGGTTGAAAATCGGCTGATGAATGGCCGCGAAGCGATGGTGATCGATACGGAACGCTGCACACGCTGTGATGATTGCTTGCGAGCTTGCGCGACAACACACGGCGGCGACGCACCACTGTTTTCGCGCACTGGGCCGCAGTACGGTCCGTGGATGTTTGCTCAAGCGTGCATGCATTGTGAAGATCCAGTGTGCATGATCGGCTGTCCAACAGGTGCTATTCATCGCGATCAAGAGACAGGCACGATCAACATTAACAGCAGCACGTGCATCGGTTGCAAGTCGTGTGCGGAGAGTTGTCCGTACGACAACATTCGCATGGTGACTACCAGCGACGAAGAGGGGCGAGTTCGCGTCGATGCGAATAATGGATTGCCGATTCTCCAAGCGTCGAAGTGTGATATGTGCAGTTCGTCGCGCTCGTCACCCGCTTGCCAGTCGGCTTGTCCGCATGATGCATTGGTTCGAATCGATTTAGGTGATTTGCAGAAGGTCAGCCAATGGATGCAACGCAAGGCCGCTTAGCCGCACTGCGCCGGCGCAGAATCATCGCTTCAACACTCACGTTAGCTGCGGTCATGGCCACTGCGCTGGCTGTGCAGTCGATTGCGAATCGGTTGGGCGATACCGCTACAGCCACCGGATGGACGCTGCTGGTTGCGACCGCAGGTTTGTATCTGCTGACGCTGCGCAAAAAACTGATCCGCTATGAATTGGGACCGGTTGCGGGTTGGTTGCAGATGCACACTTACATGGGCAGCTTTGCGAGCGTCGTGTTCTTGATGCACATCGGTTGGCCCATTCGCGGCTGGTTTGAAATGGCACTCGCAACTTGCTTCGCAATAGTGGCTGTGACTGGAATTGTGTTGGCTTACATGAGCCGCACTTTGCCGAAGCGTCTAGCAGCGATCAAGCAGGATTGTCGGCTCGAGTTGATTCCAGCGATGCGTTTAGAAGTCACGAAGGAAGCGCACGAACTTGCGATTCAATCGGCGAGCTTTGGCGAAGGAGCAACGTTGGCGGAATTCTGTCAGCGGCGATTGTTGCCCTTTTTCTTGAGCGGCCGCAGTCCGTTGTATCGTTTGATTCCAACCGGATACACCCGTCGGCAGTTGCTGCGCGAGCTGGCTGATCTTGATCGCTATTTGGCAGCGAAGGGGCTTCAAAGTCGCATGCAATTGGCTGCTATGGTGCAATCGAAAGATGACTTGGATTACCACTATGCGTTGCAAACAAGATTGCGAACCATGTTTGCCATGCACATCGCGCTCACCTGGTCGCTAGCGGTCATGATTGCGGTTCACGTCGTGCTTGTCTACCGCTTTCAAGGAACGATGTAATGAGCGGTTGCAATTCCGAGCCGAATGCGAATCCACAGCCTCAGAAGTCACGAGACGTGACGGAGCCTCGATTGCGACCTGGCACGCGTTGGGTTTGTGGTCACAGCGAATTGGGCTTCGCATGTGCAAACGGACCATCGGCCAGCGGCGCATGCGGGAATCAGCAGAAAATTTGCGAGAACTCAGGGCAAACAGGCAGTGTGCAAGCAGGCGACAATGACAGTTCCGCGTGTTCGTCTTGCGCGCTCGCTTGCCATTCACGCACGAACGCATCCGGCACGAACTCACCATGGAAAGAATGCGAAGCCGCCGCGAACTCGCCGTGTGTTCCAGTTCGCAGCGGCTGGAGTTTTCGCAGCACATTGGCGATCAACTTGGCGGTCGTCACCAGCGCGATCTTGCTGTGCCTGATGTTCTTCCCGCAGCGCGAAGCGACGTTTGTTCCAGGTGGTTTATCGAGCAAGCATGCGCAGATACTCGACAACAAATTGGTTTCCGAGCGCTGCAGTCTGTGCCACCCAAATTCGCATACGAAATCGAAAATCGCCAACGCCCTCGCGACCCAAGACGAACTGTGCATTCGTTGCCACGCAAGTCAATTGCCGCAATTGCACTTGGCTAGTCCACACGATTTGTCGCGTTCCGTGTTGAAGCAAATGTCGCTGGAAGCGGTGATGCCCAACGGCATGTTGATCAGTTCGCGCACGTCACCAACGGCTGCGGAATTGCCCGACACTACGCTAGTTTCGCTAACGAACGAGATCGCTGCGAAGTTCGACAACTACAATATGGAAACGCAATGCGCAAGCTGTCACAGCGAACACCATGGTCGTGAGCATGATCTGCAGGCGATCACCGATCAACGCTGCCAAGCGTGTCATGCCAAGCAGTTCGCCAGTTTCAATTCGGGCCACCCCGAATTCAAAGACTTCCCTCGCGCGCAACCTCGCAGCATCGCGTTCACGCATCAAGCACATATGGAGAAACATTTCTCTAAGAAAAACGAGACGTTCGATTGCACCAAGTGCCATGTCGATTCGCAGCAGATCGGCGGCGTTGGTTCGGTTTTCAGGACGCTTGGTTTCGATACGGCGTGCGCTCGCTGCCACGACGATTCGATCAACTCAGCCACAGCCGATGGTTGGGTCATGTTGCAGTTGCCAAGTATCAAGCCGGCCGATGCGCTAGCTGCTGACACAGGCAATGAAGGCTCTCGCGATTTGAGCGATTGGCCAGTGTCAGCACAATTCGGTTACGAAGGCATCATCCCGCTGGCGATGCGGACGCTGCTTGGGTCGGATAAGCGAACTGCGGGGTCGGTCGCGTTGCTACCCATCTCCGGTGAACTCAAAGCGATCACGAACTTCGATACCATCGGCCCTGAGACGACGTTGCAGATCGCGGCTGGTACTCGCGAATTGATTCGTGAGATCGCTGCGGATGGACAAGCCGCTTGGCGCAAACGCTTGGAAACGGTGTTAATCGAAGCGTTAGAGCGCGACCTGCAACCGCGAGAAATCAAACTGATTGAAGAACTGTGCGCTGGCGTGCCTCCAGATATCTTCCGGCGGATGGAGCAAAATTGGTTCGGTAACGATGCGGCGAGGCTTGCATCGAACAGTATCAAAGCGGTTGATCACTTTCCGAGTGCGCGACTGGTGAGCGCGCGTCAGGATGATGAGTTGTTGGACGATTCGCTTGTGGCAAAACCACAAACGGATTCGCCAAGCGACGATGACCTGCTGCTGTCTAACCCTGGCGCTTCGAACGCAAACGGCACGCTCGAAGATGCTAGCCGCGAATCTAACGATGCGGTTCGCAAGCCGAAGAAGTTCACGAAGTTGCGAGGCGCGGTGCATGTTGTCGAAGGTGGTTGGTACCTGGACGATGAAACGCTTTCGCTGCGCTACATGCCGCGCGGCCACAACGATCGTAAATTGGCGGCGTGGGCTGAGTTTAGTTCGTTGCTGGCAAGTTCGACCGGCCGTGCGTCGCTAGCGCATCAGGTGCCGGGCGGATGCACTCAATGCCACGCGTTAGATAACCGCGCGTTATCAATGTCCGCTATCAACGACTCTGTTTGGCGAGCGCGAAGCAAGCCGGCTACGTTGCGCGAGCTTACGAAATTCGATCACACGCCGCATTTGACGTTGCCTGCGCTGGCCGACTGCAAATACTGTCACAAATTGCTGCCAACCGAAACCAGCAAACTCGCTGTGCTAGCCACAGTACCGCAATCTAGGGAGGCGCAACCCATGGAGGCACAACCCAGCAAACTTGTGTCCACGGAGCTGTCGTCCGCTTTTCCGTGCGAGTTCAAATCGATGCATCTTGATCAATGCAGCGCGTGTCACCGACCTAATGCAGCCAATACGGGCTGCACTCAATGCCATAATTATCACGTAACCGCTCCAATTCCCTGATTCGGGCTATTGCAGCATGTGGCGAATACTGCAAAATTCCTTTGATGGTGTTTTCACAAGGGCAATATGCGGTATATTCGCAATCCAGGCAAAGCAAAATGACGGACGCTAGCGGTACCAAAACCGGCAGGCGACACTAGAATCGAACTAGGTTCAGCGAAAACTAGGTTCAGCGACAGAACGCAAGGATGCAGAGGGTTACTGAGAGTCATCGCAATAAAACTGCCAATTTGATGGGGACCAAAATGAGTGATTGTCCCACCGAATCTGACGAGCCAATTGACATCGGCGAGTCCGCTGACGATCAGCCCACTTCACACCAACAACACCTGCGCGAATTAGAGGCGCTGCGCGAAAGCGATTTTCGCAAGCCCGATTTGGCGCAGTTGAATGCTGATTTGCAGTTCCTGAAGTTCGCTTTAAATTCCGCGTCGATCGTTGCTATCTCGGACGCGAACTCAGTGATTACTTATGTGAATGACAAGTTCTGTCAGGTAAGCGGTTATTCGCGCGAGGAATTGGTCGGACAGCATCATCGTCTGCTGAACAGTGGCTTGCACTCGTCCGAGTATTTTTGCGAAATGTATCGAACGATCACGCGCGGGGAAGTGTGGCGCGGCGATATTCGTAACCGTCGCAAGGACGGATCCTACTATTGGATCGAAGCTACGATCGTCCCCGAAATGAGTCTCGCGGGAATGCCGCTACGGTACGTAGAGATTTGCAACGACATTACGGAACGCAAAAAGACCGAGGAAGAACTTCGCGTTGCGCGTCATCGCTTAGAAGCCGCGTTGGATGCTTCGCAGGTCGTTTTATTCCACCAAGATCGACAACTCAATTACACTTGGATTCACAATCCGGCGCTCGGATATTCGGCAGCGGATGTTATTGGAAAGCGCGACGGCGATCTGTTTGGCAATTCGCATGACGCGGAACGCACTGAAGCAATTAAGCACTGGGTCATAGAGACTCAGACGCCGCGCCGCGAAGAAGTGTGCATCACACACAACAGCGAGCTTCGTTACTTTGATCTTGTTGTTCAGCCGGACTATACCGCCAGCAGCGAACTCGCAGGCGTGCATTGCGCCGCAGTCGACGTCACCTCGCGCAAGCGGTCCGAGCAGGTGCTCCGCGAGAGTGAGGCACGGTTCCGTGAGATGGCTGACGGATTGCCATTGATCATTTGGGTCCATGATGCTCAAGGCAATCTGGAATTCATCAATGAAACGATGTGCTCGTATTTCAATGTGACGCGCGAGCGGATGCGAGGCGGCGAGTGGCAGTTGTACATCCATCCGGACGACGCCGATGCGTACATCGCGGAGTTCGAGAGGTGCAATCGCGAGCAATGCTTCTTCCACGCTGAGGCTCGCGTGCGCGACGCCCAGCATCGTTGGCGTTGGATTGAATCGTGGGGACAGCCGCGTCGTTCGGAGTCGGGCGAGTTCATGGGTTTTGTGGGGACAAGCGCTGACATAACCGAACGAAAACAGTCAGAAGAGACGCTGCGGATTGCGGGCGAGAGTTTTCGGCAAGTTGTCGAGCGATCACCGCTGGGCGTGTATGCGATCGACTCGGATTTTCGCTTGGCACAAATCAGTGCGGGTTGCCACCGCGTATTCGAGGGCATCGACCCGCTTATCGGCCGCGACTTGGGAGAGGTTTTGAGAATTATCTGGAGTGAGCCCTTTGCATCGGAGGCGCTGGATCGTTTCCGTCACACTTTTGAAACCGGCGAGACGTACCATTCACCCAATACCACAGCCCCGCGCGGCAATGTTTCCATCGTCGAGTCGTACGACTGGCAGCTCGAACGTGTGACGATGCCTGATGGCCGGTTCGGAGTGGTTTGCTACTTTTACGAAACCACTGCCCGCGTGCAAGCTGAGCAGGACGCGTGGTTCTTCGGCGAACTTTCGGAACTGATTCGATCGGCCGATAACGCAGAGCGACTGAAGGCGGAAGTGACGAAAGCGCTCGGCAAGTACTTGCATCTGAAGCGATGCTATTTCGTCGAGATCGAGGAAGCCAACAACTTGGCGCGAGTCAAAGTCGACTACTGTGACAACTTGCCTTCGATTGTTGGCGAGTTCCGCATTTCAGATTATCCAGAAAGCATCGTAAGTGATGCGAGAGCTGGGCAGATCATCACGGTGGAAGATCTGGCGACAGACACGAAGTCTGCCGAATTCTACGAACGTGTTTACAAACCGCTGACGGTGCGGGCTCAGGTGATTGTGCCCTTGCGGCGCGATGATCAATTAGTTGGCAGCCAGTGGGTTGGCAGTCTATGCGCGATCGACAGCGAACCGCGAGCTTGGACATTGCGCGAGATCGGGTTACTGGAAACGGTCGCAGAGCGCACGTGGAACGCGATTGAGAAACTGCGATTGAATGCCAGCTTGCGCGAAAGCGAGTTGCGTTATCGCACGTTGTTAGATGCGACGAGCGCAGTGACTTGGTCGTGTCCATCCACCGGATTGCATGTTCAGCCGCAAGCGTCGTGGATGGACTACACCGGCCAATCTGCGGACGAGATGCTTGGCGACGGGTGGACGCGAGCCATTCACCCGGACGACGCCGAACGCGCGGCATCGCGTTGGGCGGCTGCTGTCGCGGAAGGGCAAGCGTTCACGAACGAACATCGGATTCGGCGTCACGATGGTCAATGGCGTTGGATGACTGTGACAGCCGCGCCGGTGCGAGCTTCGACAGGAGAGGTTGTCGAATGGTTTGGTATGTGCCTTGATATAACTGAACGCAAACGGGCTGAGGAAGCACTACGCAACTCCGACCGCCGCAAGAACGAATTCTTAGCGACGCTCGCACATGAACTTCGCAACCCGCTGGCAACGATTCGTTCTGGTCTAGAGATCATCAAGCTCACACGCGACGACAAGAAACTCGTCGCTGAAACGCGCGACATGATGGAAAGGCAGTTCGGTCACCTGGTTGCGCTCGTCGACGACCTGCTTGATATTTCCCGGATCTCGCAGGGCAAATTGAAACTGCGACGAGGGATCGTTTCCGTGGCGGAAGTTATTCAGTCGTCGGTCGAGAATTGTCGGCCGCTGATCGAGGAGGCCGGGCACAAACTGCAACTTGCTTTGCCACCCGACTCGATCCGTGTTGAAGGTGATTCCCATCGGCTGCTTCAAGCATTTGCGAACCTAATCAGCAATGCCGTAAAATACACGCCGCGCGGTGGTGCGATCGAGATTGCAGCGCATCACAACGATGACAGAGTCGAGATCCGTTTCAAGGATTCGGGAATCGGAATCGCAAAAGATCAGTTGCATTCAGTCTTTGATATGTTCGCTCAAGTCGACAAAGGTGACTCCGTTGGTTACAAGGGACTCGGCATCGGGTTATCACTTGTCAAGTCGCTGGTCGAGTCGCACGGTGGATCGATCGCTGTCGATAGTGCTGGAAAGGGTTTAGGATCGACCTTCACCGTTTGGCTGCCGACGACGCAGTTGCAACCGGAAGTGCGTGAAGCGAAGGCAATTGAAACGGAAGTGCCGCGAGTCGATACACGGCGGCGCGTTCTAGTTGTTGATGACAATGTCGGTGCGGCTCAATTGTTGGCGATCGTTGTCAAGATGCTTGGGCATGAAGTGCAAACAGCGTCCAATGGTCGCGAAGCGATTGAGCGCGGTCGCGATTTCAAACCGGAGTTGGTCATCATGGATATCGGCATGCCGATCATGGATGGCTACGAAGCGGCAAGAATCATGCGCGACGAAGCGTGGGGAAGATCGATCACCTTGATCGCGCTGACCGGCTGGGGACAAGATGACGACAAGCAGAAAACGAAGGACGCCGGCTTCGATCGCCATCTTGTGAAGCCGGTCGAACCGGACACTCTTCGAAAGATTCTCGCCGAGTTAGCTCACTCAGCTAACGATCACACTCTTTAACTGAACAGCGACAAGCGACGTTTGCGCGAGATGGCTCAAAAACCGTTTGGGCCGCTCTGAATCAGCATGCGTTGCATAACCGTGCCAATTGTCGCGTCTCCTACAGTAGACACATCAGCTGCACGCATGGCTCTTTGCATCGAGTATGCGAGCCACGCATGATGCGCATAACCTGAATTCATTGGTGTAGTCAGTAGAATCCTTTAGACTTCGCTCAGAGCTTATCTCGAAAGCGCCTTGATTCACCAGAGAGCTACCGACCCCTTTCGGCGCGGCTCTGAGTCACTGGTCGACTTTGAACCCCAACCCTAGGAGAGAACATGAACAAGTCAACTCGTTTCAGTCGACTGAGGGCAGGCCTCGCGGTCTTGTGCCTCACATCGACTGGCCTCGCGCAAGAGGCAAAGAACGCGGCGCCCGTCGCCGAAAAACCGGATGCAGCGATGAACTGCCCGGTGATTGGTGGAACGCAGCGACCGGTCGGCGCGCGGCACACCGCTGCGGGTTCGATGTCGAATGCCGATTGGTGGCCGAACCAATTGAACGTACAGATCCTGCACCAGAACTCGTCTAAAAGCGATCCGATGGGAAGCGGATTCAACTATGCCGAAGAGTTCAAGAAGCTCGACTTGGAAGCGTTGAAGAAAGACATCAAGACATTGATGACGACTTCGCAAGACTGGTGGCCAGCCGACTATGGGCACTACGGACCGCTGTTCATTCGCATGGCTTGGCATAGTGCTGGCACGTATCGCGTCGCCGATGGTCGTGGCGGTGCATCGGCTGGTATGCAACGCTTCGCGCCGCTGAACAGTTGGCCGGACAACGCAAACCTCGATAAGGCTCGGCGGTTGCTGTGGCCGATCAAACAGAAGTATGGCAAGAAGATCTCTTGGGCCGACTTGATGGTGCTGACCGGCAACGTTGCGCTCGAGTCGATGGGCTTTAAGACGTTTGGGTTTGCCGGTGGTCGCGCTGACGTTTGGGAACCTGAGACCGATGTCTATTGGGGTGCGGAAAGCGAATGGCTGGGCGACAAACGTTACTCAGGTAATCGCGATTTGGAGAATCCGCTAGCTGCGGTGCAAATGGGTTTGATCTATGTCAACCCTGAAGGTCCCAATGCTAAACCCGATCCGCTTGCAGCGGCGCGCGACATTCGAGTTACGTTCGATCGCATGGCGATGAATGATGAAGAGACGGTAGCATTGATCGCTGGAGGACACACGTTTGGTAAAGCTCACGGTGCCGCCAGTCCAGCAGAGCATGTTGGACCGGAACCTGAAGCTGCGGGTATCGAAGAACAAGGCTTGGGCTGGAAGAACACGCTTGGCAAAGGAAACGCTGGCAATACGATCACGAGCGGCTTGGAAGGAGCTTGGACGACCACACCGACCGAGTGGTCCAACGGTTACTTCGACAACTTGTTCGGATACGAGTGGGAGTTGACGAAGAGTCCTGCTGGCGCGTGGCAATGGACACCTAAGGATGCTGCTGCCAAGGGGACCGTTCCTGATGCGCACGATCCGAAGAAGTCGCATGCGCCGATGATGTTTACAACCGACATGGCCCTTCGCATGGATCCGGCTTATGAAAAGATTTCGAAGCGATTCCACGAGAACCCTGACCAGTTCGCGGATGCGTTCGCCAAAGCTTGGTACAAGTTGACACATCGCGACATGGGGCCTGTCTCACGTTGCCTCGGGCCGCTTGTTCCACCAGCTCAACTGTGGCAAGACCCGGTTCCAGCCGTGAACCATAAGCTGATCGAAGCGCAAGATATCGCCGCGCTAAAGTCCAGGTTGCTCGCCTCAGGTTTGACAACTTCGCAACTGGTTTCAACCGCTTGGGCTTCGGCATCCACATTCCGTGGCAGCGACAATCGCGGCGGCGCGAACGGAGCTCGCATTCGCTTGGCTCCGCAAAAAGATTGGGAAGCGAACAACCCGGCCGAGTTGGCTAAGGTGTTGCCGGTTCTCGTAAAGATTCAGAGCGACTTCAATCGCGTTCAGACGACAGGCAAGAAGGTCTCGATCGCAGATCTGATTGTGCTGGGCGGTTGTGCGGCAGTCGAACAAGCCGCAAAGAAGGCTGGACAAGACGTGATGGTACCGTTCGTGCCGGGCCGAACCGATGCAACTCAAGAGATGACGGATGTGGAATCGTTCGCGGTGCTCGAACCGAAGACCGATGGCTTCCGCAACTATTTTGGTCACGAGCAAGATCGACCTGCCGAAGAGTTGCTGGTCGACAAAGCGAATCTGCTGACGTTGACTGCACCGGAGATGACCGTTTTAGTCGGTGGTCTGCGGGTGTTGAATACGACGAGCGGCAATTTCAATTTGGGAATTTTCACGAAGCGGCCGGGAACCTTGACAAACGACTTCTTTGTGAACTTGTTGGACATGAGCACCGAGTGGCAGAAGTCGAAAGTTTGCGATCACTTCTTCGAAGGCAGGGACCGCAAGACTGGCGAAGTGAAGTGGACCGGCTCGCGTGTCGATCTGGTGTTCGGTTCGAATTCACAGTTGCGTGCCATCGCTGAAGTTTATGCTTCGGCTGACGCTCAGCAAAAGTTCGTCAATGACTTCGTAGCGGTTTGGGCCAAAGTGATGAACCTGGATCGTTTCGATCTCGATTCCTCGATGAAGCCGGTCGCGAAATCGGTTGCAGCTCGCTAAGTCTGTGGGGTGAGTTGTTTGGATAATTTGCAGGTCGTTCAGTTTTCGAAGCTGAGCGACCTGCGATTGTTTTAGTAGGTTGAATGTTTTGATCATGACTTAGGAGGAGTACACATTCGCACGAAATATGAATTGGCGGATGGCGGAGTGCTGATCTATGACGATGGGTTCTTCGCGCATGACGTGGCTGGCCGTTACTTCGACCAACTGCGCGATGAGATCCAGTGGGAGCAGAAGCCGGGAATTTTCGGGCACATGCAACCGCGGCTGATCGCTTCTTACGGTGACCCAGGTGTGAACTATCGTTATTCGAACAGCGACTATCATGCGATTCCGTGGACCACGACGCTGCTCGAGATTCGACAACGACTAAGTGCTATTCATGACGAGTTCAATTTCTGTTTGTTGAATCGTTATCGCAGCGGCGCGGACAGCATGGG
>JBGSOM010000038.1:0-10007 GCA_041739135.1 Pirellulaceae bacterium | reverse complement strand
AGCAACAGGGCTATTTCACCTGGAGAGTTCCGAATCCGTGACATCGCAGGCTTCCTTCCCACGGTTCGTCGCCTCCCCGCAGTTGCCTTCACCTCGTGTTGTTTTCTTATGAGCTATCCATCTGGTATGATGACTCCCGTCAGAAATACCGGAACTAAACACAGGGGACTAAGTTCTCGTCGAACCGCACCCCATAAACTCACGCCCATGTTGGGCGTACTTGCACCCAAGCCCGCGATCGGGTGCTTTTGAAATGGAATCCTTCATCGCGCGGGCTGGGTGAACGGTGCCGTTATCGGGCTGACAGACTCGCACTCCAGATATGGATGAACACAGCTTCAATCTCTGCGACATGTGCCTTCATCAATACCGGACGTTGGTGTACGACTCAACGTGCAAACCCATCGAAAATGCAATTCCATTTGGAACGATTTTTTGGCCTGACGAACATCCGTTCATTAACGGAAGATTCGGTCCGCTTGCAAACCACCGGAACGATGAAGACTACCGAGGACCTTGCTACTATACTGGTGCCGATTTGACGGCGGCTCGGTACGGCATCTGGTTAACAACTCTTGTAGAACCGCAATTCAAAGCATTTTGGGCCACTGCACAAAACATGATTCCGGATTGGCCGGGATTCAAACGCCTCGACCTGCAGGAGCTGGCTCATCAGCAGAAACTGCTACTACCGATCAAACTACAAAAGATTGCTGGATTAACTGCACACTGCCCAAGTTGCAACGCGGAATTAAGGACACATCGTGCGGAGCAATGCTTCGAATGTGGAGCAGACTGGCACGGCAATTCAAACGCTCGATAAATCGGGTAAGGACGGTCATTGCTGACCGTCCTCCCCACACCACCGGACATGCGGGTCCGCATACGGCGGTCGGGCGGAGATGAGCAAGTTCGGCCCACAATGTCTTAAGACGCAAGACCCCTTGGGCGGCTGACCAAGCGTTCGTCATACCGACACCGCTCGAGATCCGTTCGTGTTGCTCATTGCTCGCCAGTTGAATCGTCTCGTGGATTGAAAACGCTGAAGGCGTTGGACAACATAGCCCAGGGTCGCGTAGCGCACCCTGGGTTATGCGTGCGTGAGAATCAGCGGCGAGGGGTTCGGCGACTATTTGCGTTCGTTCGGCCGAGCCGCAATGTCACGGATGTTGCGACTTCGAATGTGATCCGTTTGATGGTGTGTCAACTGCTCGTCGCATTTGCTTTGATCGTGTACCCCAGGGCGACGCTCGTGACCGTCCCGGCACTTCGCTTGCCCTGGGCTTTGTTGTTGAACCGCGTTGCGGTAAGTTTCCGCGGGATGATCCGGCCTTGTAGGATATTTCTGTTCGTAGCCTCGCAGGTTTGGCTCCGGCTTCCTTCCCACCCACGGTCGCCCGTACGCAGTTGCCTTCGCCTAGTGCTTTGCCAATCGGAATTGTCATTTGGTATACTGATCTCCTTGAGACTACCGGTCTCTTACAGGGGACTGATCCCGAAGGATGGCACCGATGGCACCCCATAAACTTATGCCCATGACGGGCGTACCAAAGCGGGGAACCCAAGTCGCCGATAGCGTCGTTTCTTACATCCACATCAATCGCGGCGCCTGGGTTACCGCTGTCGTTCGTCAATTTGAGGCGTGCCATCTGTGATGCAGTATGACCCCGGGTCATTGCCGTATGTATCTTCGGTGCAGATCGTTGACCTGCGTTCCATTGACGCGAACCGGGTATCTGAATACATGCGTTGCGCGAAGAACGCGATGGTATACGACTGTGACCCAATCACGTCAGATCTCATTGCAGAGACATGGCGTAAATTGCCAAAGGGAGAGATGGTGCGATGCCACACACCTCCAATTGGACTGCGGTTTTACGTTGACAATACAATTGTTTGTGAAGGATCTGTTTGCTGGGCATGTGAAAACATATTCGGAAATGTTAACGGCTCCGAGTTCTGCTATACTTTTGATCCGAAGAGTAAAGCAGGACTTGATCTGTTCAAATTGGTCCAATCAATCGTTGGTCCCGATGTACTTCCCAATCACAATGAAGATTGACAAACCATCCGATGGACCGAAGCGGGGGGATCGGCCGCTTCCTGATGGAAAACTCACTTGCCTCCGCTCGGTCATCGGGGGCGATCTATCTTAGAAAATGGATCAACTTGCAACGTACTTGAGTTGGTCTGCGATGAGGAAACTTTCCTCAGTTTTGTGATTGCGCTGCGGGCAAACCGCGAAGCATCAATCGAACTCGAACGACAGACTCCAAGTTCTCCGTAACTTTCCTGTGACGAAGCACAGGTCGTTACGCATTGGCAATTCTTGTTCCGAAACGGGTTCTCGGCCAACACTCAACTTTAGACGATGCTGCGTGCGCCGCAGTTACACCCGTTCGAGTTTGGTAATTCGACCCGTCGCAACCCACTCGGCGACGAAAATGTTCCCGTCGCGGTCAAAGCATGCATCATGAGGATGAACGAACTTGCCATCCAACCACTTTGATTCGTCGGCTCGAATCGTTCGTTTGCTGTCTGCGCTAACTCGTTCGACGTCCGACCCGAGTTGAGCGACAACATTGTTTTGCTTGTCGAGAATCGAGACACGTGCGACTAGTTCCGGAACCAGCATCAAGTCACCGTGCGTGTCGATGTTCGCGGGCAATCCAAAGCCCTCGATGGTGTCGACATAAGTGCCATCGAGTTGAAAGCGCTGCAGTGTGTTGTGAGCGCGATCGGTAACAACGAGTACTGGATCAGGGTTGCGTTCGTCGATCCACAAGCCATGGGGAGTGTTAAACGTGCCTTTGCCCTTCCCGACGCCACCGAAACAACTCAGCCATTTGCCATTCGCATCGTAGCGATGAATTTGATACGCGCCGTAACCATCGGCTAGAAAGAACCCGCCGTCTCGAAGAAACGCAAAATTGGTCGGTAAGAATCGATCCCTACCCCAGCCGCTTTTCGGGGTATCTTCGCCTTCCGCATACTTGCCGCTAGCCACCGGCGCAAACTGCTGCCAAACGACTTCGCCCGTGAGCGTCAGCTTTGCAAAGCTCTTCACCTGCTGATAAGCGGCCACGTAGAGAAACTCTTCGGAACCCTCCTGCCGAACTTCGATCCCATGACCGCCACCTTGGAACTGCGACCCAAACGCCCGAATGAATTTGCCCTGCGAATCGAAAACAAAAATCGACGGATGGTCCTTCAAGTCCGATTTACCTTCGTGGATGACGTAGAGGTTTTGAGCCTTATCGATGGCCACGTTGTGAGTCGTTTGCCAAGAGTACTTATCGGGCAACTGAGGCCATTGATGGCGAACACGGTACTTGTAATCGCCCTCTCCGGTGATGATTTCGGATTGCGATCGGTTAGCCGTTACGATTCTGGGTGCGCAAACGCCGGCTGCAGTGGCGGCGGCGATTCCGACGAACTTGCGACGGCCGAGTCGAACGGAGTTGTTTCTAGTTGGCTGGGACATAGTAAATCTCGCTAAAAATGAAGAGCCTACCCTACTCATTCCTGGCGGCCATCGATAAAACCAACGGACTGATAATCGCGCCGTTCAATCGATCGTTCCGCGCTACACGACATAGCTATGCGACATAATAGCAAAACTCAACTTACAAGACGCAATGCATGAAAGCTCTCGTTAAAAGCAAGTCGGAACCGGGTCTGTGGTTGGAAGATATCCCCGAACCTAAAATCGGCATCAACGACGTGCTGATCCAAGTGGATCGAACGGGAATTTGCGGTACCGACATGCATATCTACAAGTGGGATGCATGGGCTTCGAAGACGATTCCGGTCCCGATGGCTGTAGGGCACGAGTTCGTTGGCGAAGTGATCGAAGTGGGCTCGAATGTCAATGACTTTCATCCGGGAGAGATTGTCAGCGGCGAAGGTCACGTAGTCTGCGGTCGCTGCCGAAACTGTCTGGCCGGCCGTCGCCATCTTTGCGCAGTTACGAAAGGCATCGGAGTCAATCGGCCCGGGGCGTTCGCCGAATACATCGCGCTGCCGATGACCAACGTTTGGCATCATCACCCGGAAGTGGATCGTGACGTCGCGTCTATCTTTGATCCGTTTGGCAATGCAGTGCACACCGCACTTTCTTTCCCGGTTCTCGGTGAAGATGTGTTGATCACCGGCGCCGGTCCCATCGGCTGTATGGCAGCCGCGATTGCAAAGTTTGCTGGCGCGCGATTCGTTGTGGTCACTGACGTCAACCCATGGCGACTCGACTTGGCCAAGCGAATGGGTGCAACGTTAGCGGTCGACGTAACACAACAAGACTTGCACGACGTTCAAAAGACGCTCGGCATGACCGAAGGCTTTGACATCGGACTTGAAATGTCTGGCAACCCGGACGCGTTCCGCAGCATGCTCGACAACATGGCGCACGGCGGGAAGATCGCAATGCTGGGCATTCCTACCGAACCGATTTCGATCGACTGGAATCAAGTTGTGTTCAATATGCTGACCATCAAAGGCATCTATGGTCGCGAGATGTATGAAACGTGGTACAAGATGACCGTGATGCTGCAAAGCGGTTTGGATATCAGCCCAGTGATCACGCATCGTTATCATTACACCGAATTTGAAACTGCATTCCAAGCGATGGCGTCGGGCAATACGGGCAAGTGTATTTTGAATTGGCGCGCCGCTCCGACTGAATAGCGTTTAATCGCTTTTTAAGTAAGCCGTTCGAAGAGTATCCATTTCGAGAGTTCAACTTATGTACGGTACGTTTCAATCGCATCTTCAAAAGCAGCTTTCCGAGATCGACGCAGCCGGTTTGACGAAGCGTGAGCGAGTGATTTTGACGCCGCAAGATGCGCACATCAGCGTCAACAGCGGCGTGCAAGTGCTGAACATGTGCGCGAACAACTACCTTGGTTTGGCTGAACATCCGACCGTGAAAGCCGCTGCAGCTAAAGGGCTCGAAGAATGGGGCTTTGGACTTGCCAGCGTACGGTTCATTTGCGGCACTCAAGGCGTCCATAAAGAACTTGAAAAGCAGATCAGCACCTTTGTTGGCATGGAAGACACGATCCTTTATTCTTCGTGCTTCGATGCCAACGGCGGCTTGTTCGAGACTCTGCTTGGCCCCGATGACGCAATCATCTCAGACGAACTCAATCACGCCAGTATCATCGATGGTATTCGTTTGTGCAAAGCGCAGCGCTACCGCTACAAAAACAACGACCTCGCCGATCTAGAATCGAAGCTTATAGAAGCCGCCAACTGCCGGTACAAAATGATCGCCACGGACGGCGTGTTTTCTATGGATGGCATCATCGCTGATCTGCCAGGAATTTGCGACTTGGCGGACAAGTACAACGCGTTGCTAATGGTGGATGATTCGCACGCGGTCGGCTTCATGGGAAAATGCGGACGCGGCACGCACGAGCACCACAATGTGATCGAGCGGATTGACGTCATGACTGGTACACTCGGCAAGGCGCTCGGCGGAGCTAGTGGTGGTTACACTTCTGGCCGCAAAGAGATTGTCGATCTACTGAGACAACGATCGCGTCCGTATCTCTTTTCGAACTCGCTCGCACCGCCTATCGCTGCTGCGACACTCGCAGCATTAAAGCTGCTGAGCGAATCGACCGAACTGCGCGATCGACTGGAAACGAATACAAAATTCTTCCGTGAGCAGATCGTCAAACTTGGTTTCAACATTGTTCCCGGCGAACACCCTATCGTGCCGATCATGCTCGGCGATGCGAGGTTGGCCACGCAACTCGCCGATCTAATGCTCAAGAAGGGCGTCTATGTCATCGGCTTTTCCTATCCTGTCGTGCCGCAAGGTAAAGCTCGAATACGCACTCAAATATCCGCCGCTCACACGCGCGAGGATTTGGAGTTCGCGCTAGAAAAATTCGCTGAAGCGAAACAGGAATTGGGTTGAGTTCGATTGGCGGTTGAGCGTTCAGAGAGCGAACAAGCTAGTTAAGCCTATTCGCTGGAGTTGCTCGATTCTAAACTGCCACGCAATCCCAGCTCTTTCTGTATTCGCCGGGTCTCTTTGCGAATCTGATCTTTATCCGATCCCATTTCTTCCAAGAGCATGACAGCGAGCGATACAGCGGTTTCACCTTCCTCAGTGACCACGCCGTTCGCGCCGACCTCTTCAAGCCAAACACGATCCTGAATGTAGCGCGCTCTCACAAAGACTCGCAACTTTGGATTCAAGTTCTTCGCGGTGAGAATGATCAGCGAACGCGACAACATCTCCGGAATGGTAACGAGCAGATACTTCGCCGAACGAACACCAGCGGCCTCTAAAATATCCGCATTGCCGGCGTCGCCATAAATTGCGTCAACTTTGCGATCCATCAGTTGACGAATCGTGTCAAGGTTCAGATCGACCACTATCGGCTTAATACCACACTCCGTTAAGAGCCGAGAGGCGGTTTGTCCTACCGGTCCATATCCAACGATGATCGCTCGCGGACGACTGCTGGGCGTCATGTCACTAGTAAGCCTTTGACGCGTTTCTTGATTGACCAAAACACCTTCCTGCTCCGACCGGCTGCTCAAGAATTTCCAAACGGGAACCCACTTGCGCAGCGACCTTTCAAGCGGTTGGCGCAGCCGGAACAGCATTGGGTTAACTGCGATGGAGATGATGGAACAAACGACGAGAACGCTTCGGATTTCATCGCTTAGCATTTGATGTTCAACCGCTTGATCCGCGAGCAAGAAGGAGAACTCACCAATTTGCGAAAGTAAGAACGCAATGTTGATCGAAGTGCTCATGGAATAGCGCATTAGCCATGCGATTGTGAATGCCGAAAGTGGATTGAGAATAAGAATGATGCCGAGAACAGACGCGAGGAGCCCGGGTGCTTCGACGAAAACCATGGGGTCAAACAGCATACCTACGGAAACGAAAAACAATACCGCGAATGCATCGCGCATCGGCAGAGCGTCCGCAGCCGCCTGATGACTGGCTTCCGTTTGCCCGACCACCATTCCACCTAAGAAGGCTCCCAATGCAATCGAAACACCGAACAAGGCAGCCGAACCAACTGCGATTGCCAGAGCTAGGGTCAATATCGTCAGCGTGAAAAGCTCGCGCGAACGCGTGCGGGTAACGTGCCGCAGCAACCATGGAATCGCTCGTCGTCCAGCGATTGCGACAACGACACAGAGCAAGGTCACACGCAGCAACGCAGTTGACATCGCCCAAACGAGACTCGTTTCTCCCTCGCCGGTATCGCCGAAAATGTGACCGACAGCCGGCATCGCCACGAGCACCAGCACTGTGAAAATGTCCTGCACAATCAACCATCCGATCGCAATGTGACCGGTAGGCGAATTCAACTGATCGCTTTCCATGAGCACGCGAGTCACCACGACTGTGCTGGCAATCGAAACGGCTGCACCAAGCACTAGACCGTAGATGAACGGTAGCCCCGAAAGCCAAGCTACAATCAAAACAACTGTGGTCGCTGCGAAGAACTGTCCCACCGCTCCCGGCAGCGCGATCCAGCGGACCGCCAACAAGTCCTTGAGATTGAAGTGCAGTCCGACACCGAACATTAGCAAGACAACGCCGATCTCCGCCAAGTCCGTGGCCATCTCAGTATCAGCAACAAACCCCGGAGTCTGTGGTCCCAAGCACATGCCGGCGGCAAGGTAGCCAACGATTGGCGAGAGCTTCAACCGTATCGCTAGCAGGCCAAGCAACGTAGCAACGATGAGGCTGACAGCAAGATTCCCAAGCAGTCCATCCATTTCGTGCATCTTCGCCAGTCACTCCATTTCTAGTACGATACCAATGCATGCGGATTTTATCGTACCAGAGCCTTTAGCGACATGTCACAGGCTCGATTCGATGCGACCACGAAAATGCGAGCTTACTGTGCTCGCCCATTCGGGAGTGTGGTCGGCGGTCAGATGGAAACTCTTGGCCGTCAAGACACGACGGTTTCAGCAGCGACAACAAAGAGCCTATTTGATTTTAGGCCCAGTTAGTCACAGGGCTCAACATCTAGAATGCAAGGTTCGCTCGCAAGCCCACAGTGAGCGCAGTGTCGACGTTGGCTCGAGCGGGCAATAGAACCTGCGTGTCCGCGGTTACTGAAAATCGCTTTCGGACGGCAATGTTGTAGAAGATCTCACCTCCCTGACCGTCACCGAGATTGCCGAGGTTGGCAATAAAGGGTGCGATATTGTCGCTTGTACCTGAATAGAACCAACCTAAACCGAAAGTATCGTTTTCTCTATCCTTTATGCGACTATTACCGCCAACACCTAAACTCAGAAAATACTGGATCGGATTCGTATCTGGATCTGCAATTCCAGCGCGTCCGAAAAGCCCCCAACCTCGCGTGCTGTCGTATGGATCGACGAAAAGATATTGATCAAAATTGTAAGTGAGCGCCCACGAACCGGACTGACGAGCGATCGGAACGCCGGGCAGAACGACAAAGGGTGATTGATTTAGCGAAGCGTAGTTTCGACTACTCCAGATCGCGCCGAACAACTGATGTCCGGGAAGCCCGAGGAAATTGGTGGGTAAGCGTAACTCTTGAGAAATCACCGCGCCTTCCGCAAACAGTTCGCTCAGCCCATCAGAGGTTGATGTATCACTCGCATTCAAAATGAGAAAATTGTAAATCGGTTCCATATCATCTAAGATTACGAAACCAGCACCCAAGGTTGAGTAGGCAACGGTTCTGAGTCCGATCGGATTGACGATGAAGGCCGAATTTGAAAACTGACGTATACCGCGTCCATGAGCGAATGCGTTCATATCGCCGTCTAACGTATCTAGTTTCCCTGCATACAGTGCGAAGGATTCGGACAAGGCTTGAGTAAATAAGAAGTTGGTTATATATAGGTCTTCAGATTCGTTTGTGGGCAGGTCCACTGCCAAGTTCGGAGGCAAGAAGGCGCCGGTCGCACCTGCGAGCGATTCACCATATCGGTGCTCTGCACGAATCTGTAGAAACTGACCTTGAGGTCCACCTAGCTTGTTAATGTCGATGCGTGCAAGGTAGTCACCATGCCCAGCAAATCGAAACTCGCGGTCGATCCCGCCTCGAGTGTTGCCGTAATAGAAATTGGTCAAGTTGTTCGTGAGCTCGATACCTTTGCTTGAAAGCCTCTCGCGAAACGGAGAGCGATCGCCATCAAGCCAAGTGCAAAACGTGAATTCATCCTCGCACGATGAGTCGCACGCTGATCCTGATCCACATTCGCCCGACGAACATGAAGCTGGCAAACAATCGCAATCGCTTGTTGAGCTCTGCGCAAGCGCATTCGAAATGCTGAAGTTCGTTGCTGTCATAGCAATGACTAACTTCAGTGCACTTCGCAAAGCTTGCTTTACGATTTTCTTAGCCAGGGCTTCTCACAATGTCTGATATAAGGTTGGCGATTTAGCAGCAAGTGTCGGATTCATCGTTCCGCCAAACGCGATCGATTGAAGATAGAGCTAGCACGAAGCCAAATAACAAAATGCTCGCATTATAGCCGTGACGGACGCGCAATCCTTGTTGGCAGAAGTAAGAGCTATGGTTTGGCTTTGCGCGTCCGGTAGATTCCCAGCACCTGAGCCTACTTTTCAAAACTCGCCCAGAGTTCAACGCATTCCACTGCAATTCAGTGGCAAGTAGCTTTTTGCCAGATCGCTACAGCCCCCGCAACCGACACAATGAAGATAGGCCATTCATTCTTCGCAATCCAAACTACTCATGACGAACAATACCGGATGTAAAAATCTCGTAGCAGTCGGAGCCGCGGTCGTTCCTCGCTGCTATTTGTGCGTAAGCGTACACCACAGGCAGGTGGGCTTATCGGGGCGGGGTGAGTTTCTGTTTGGCAGCGACGATGCGGCGGGCTCGATCGAGCTGCTTTCGGTCCGACTTGTAGCGAGCTTCTTCCTCGCGATACACGCGGATGGCTTCAGGGTGTTCGCGTTTCCATGTGTCGGGAACTAACTTCGAATAGTCAGTTTCACCAGCTAGTAGGCGATCAAGGAT
>JBGSOM010000250.1:0-32658 GCA_041739135.1 Pirellulaceae bacterium | reverse complement strand
CACAGTGGCACACGATGAGGGACGGATGGCGCAGAGGGACGCAACCCCGTTGGGGTAAACGCGGTGGGCGGGACGTCTTCCCAGGGTAGCTCGCTTCGCTCGCAACCCTGGGCTGTCGGACGAAACGCCGTTGGCGTATTTGCTCAGCATCGCTGACCTCGGCCGCACTGGCAGAGCACAGTGGCACACGATGAGGGACGGATGGGGCAGAGGGACGCAACCCCGTTGGGGTAAACGCGGTGGGCGGGACGTCTTCCCAGGGTAGCTTCGCTCCGCTCGCAACCCTGGGCTGTATGGCACAACTCCTTCGGAGTAGATCGCACAAGAGTGCACGATGAGGTCGCTCAGATGAGAGACAGTGACAGACGGTGCCATCGGTCAACTGTGTAGATAGCGATTAATCAACTGATAGACGGTGCTACCCATCAACTGTGTAGATAACGATTAATGGCGACGAAGCGCTTGCATCGGCGTCTCGTCAGCTACTTCGCATCTCTCCTAAAGGCTTCGACAACCGCTGCCAGCAGATCTTCGCTGCTGTGCGCGGACGCTTGCGAAGCGGGTGGCCAGTTGAGTTCATTCAGCCGCGTGGAAACGGCGTCGCTGAGACTGATCGGACGAAGTTGCGAACGATAATCTTCGAGCAACTGGTAAACCGAATCAGCGATCGCCGCGCTAGTAATCGTCACGTATTGAATGCGGCCACCTCGCAAAGCCGATTCGATGCCGGGTTTCAATTTACTAACCGGCTTCGTTTCGTACGTGAGCACGCTGGTCACCTGTGCACCGCGCGAACTGAGTCCCTTCGGCAATTCATCGCGGCTGCGATTGGTGGCGGTCACTAACCACTGTTGATTCGCAAGCTCTTTTGGCAAAGCGGCCAGCAATCCGGCCGCACTGAATGCACTCGCTTCCGCAGGACAAAAGTCGGCCCGCAATCCGTAACTCTTCAGTCGCTCGGCAGTGTGCCGGCCGACGGTGGCAAGCGCTACGCCGGCGAATACGCGCGCATCGAAGCCGCTGCGCAGAACTTGTTCGAACAAGCCGTCGACTCCGTTCGCGCTCGAAAACGTGACACCTTGAAACTGGCCCGCAGCAAGCTTGCGAACCGCCTCGTCGACTGCATTCATGTCGTTAGGCGGAACCACTTCGATCGCTGGTTGCAGATAAGTCTCAGCGCCCATCTGACTGAGCTCCGAAAGCAACTCGTCCGACTGCTCAGCTGAACGCGTGACCAGCACACCGCAGCCGGCCAACGGTCGCGACGAGAACCAATCGAAATCTTCGCCCAGCGCTGCAACGGCTCCAATAATTACAATCACCGGCGGTCGCATTTTGCTGGCCGGAGTCAACGCCTCAGCGACTTCGTCCAAGCGGCAACGCACCACCGATTGGTCGCTCCACGAACATCGTCGCACAATCGCGGCCGGAGTATCCGCCGCCTTCCCCGCTCGCAGCAACTCGCGACTCCACTGCGCGACGGTCGTAACGCCCATGTAGAACACGATCGTTCCGGGGAACCGAGCGAGCGCTTCCCAGTCGATCGGCTGCGGCGCGTCTTCCGATTGCTGCTGGCCGGTGATCAATGCGACCGCAGAAGCATGTCGACGATGGGTGATCGGAATCCCCACGTAGCTGGCCGCCGCCAAAGCTGCCGTGATACCCGGAACAACTTCGAAGCGAATCTGTTCCGCGATCAGCACTTCGAGCTCTTCGGCCGTGCGCGCGAAAACCGCTGGATCGCCACCTTTCAGCCGCACGACTTTGTGCCCCGCCTTCGCCAACTCGACGATGCGTGCGTTGATCTGCTGCTGCGACCAAATCGGTTCAGCCGGCGACTTTCTCTCCAAGCTGTGTTTGCTGTCGGTCGAGCCATGCTTGCCAACCGACTGGCATACGGCTCGCGTGGCGAAGTCGAGCAGCCGAGGGTTCGTCAAACCATCGTACAGCACATAGTCAGCGGCCTCCAAGCAATCGCGACCACGGATCGTGATCAGCCCCGGATCGCCCGGCCCAGCTCCGACGAGATAGACCATGCCCTGCGGCTTGGAATCGTTGGAGTTGACTGGCATGATCTTCCTTGGCTGACCAAAAGGACACTCGATTTCGCGCTGATGATGACTTCATAACATAACGTCGCTGCCCAAAAGTGCGAGGCGCTGGCCGACTCCAGCTACGAGGGGCTTCCTGTAGCCGGAGTCGCCAGACTTCGGGGGGAGCTGTAATCGTCTGAACTCTGGAGAACGCCTGAACTCTGGCGAGTCCAGCTACGAGGGGCTTCCCTGAACTCTGGCGAGTCCAGCTACGAAGGGCTTTCCTGAACTCTGGCGCGTCCAGCTACGAGGTTCGCTGGACCGATATGCTAGAATCGAAAGTAACAACACATCCGCCGCAATTTAGCTGCCCGCAAGACTCATCAATCACGCGCAACGCTTCAGGAATCCAAGTTGACGAAATCGATCGACAAACACACGAGTGAGCAAACGGACGCAGCAACGCTGGACGCAGCCGCTCGCGAAGAAGCGCTAGCGGTGCTGGTCGGCAAGTTGCTCGATCGGATGCAACGCAAAGAATCGATCGATTTCGATTCCGTCTGTCGCGAACATCCAGAACTAGCCGACGAACTGCGCGAAGTCTGGGGCGCGCTGGTCGTCACCGACGCCGTAGCCGCTGGAGCTCGCACCAACACCAACGACTCCACAAAATCTTCGGAGCGGATCAGCAGTTTCCGAGTGCCCGGTTTGCCGTATCAGTTGGGCGACTACGAGTTGCTGGAAGAGGTCGGTCGCGGTGGCATGGGAGTTGTCTATCGCGCGCGGCAAACGAGTCTCAACCGAGTTGTTGCGATCAAGATGATCGAAGAAAATCGCACTTCGAGCATCGAGAACCGGCAACGTTTTTTGGCGGAAGCTGAAGCGAGCGCGCGGCTGGAACATCCTGGCATCGTGACCGTCTACGAAGTCAACGAGATCGAAGGCCATCCGTATTTCAGTATGCAGTTGGTGAAGGGCAAGACGCTGGCCGATCGCTTGCGCGACGGTCCGCTCTCTCAGCGCGAAGCCGCTCGGATCATGGCTGAAGTCTGTCGCGCGATCGCTTTCGCGCACGAGCACGGCGTGCTGCATCGCGACTTGAAACCATCGAACATTCTGCTCGACCGCCAACAACGACCGCTGGTCAGCGATTTCGGCCTCGCGAAATTCACCGGCTCGGCTGACGATCTCACGCGCACTGGCGCCGTGATCGGAACGCCCAGCTACATGTCGCCTGAGCAAGCTTCTGGACGTTCGTCGTTGGTCGGCCCCGCGTCTGACATCTACAGCCTCGGTTCGGTGCTCTATCACTTGCTGACCGGCCGACCACCGTTCTTAGCGGAATCGCCGATGGAATTGGTGCTAAAAATTCTCGAAGACGAACCGCCACCGCCACGCTTGTTGGAGCCGCGGATCGATCGCGATCTGGAAATGATCGTAACTCGCAGCATTCAGAAACCGCCGGACCTGCGTTACGTGACAGCCTCCGAGATGGCCGAGGATCTTGAGAGTTTCCTGCGCGATGAACCGGTTCGAGCTCGCGGCGGTAAACTCAGCCAAGTTGCAGCGCGCTGGTTCCGCGAAACGCATCATGCGGTCGTGCTCGAGAACTGGGGTTTGCTCTGGATGTGGCACAGCCTTGTTCTATTAGTCGTCTGCATCGCAACGCAGCTTATGGAATGGTCGGGTGTCGAGAATCGATTTTCATACGCCGCAATTTGGGTCATCGGCTTAGGCGCTTGGGCAGTTGTCTTCTGGGTGCTGCGTCGACGCATGGGTCCGGTCACGTTCGTCGAACGTCAGATCGCGCACGTGTGGGGCGCCAGTTTGATTGCGATCTCGTTGCTCACGCCGCTCGAATGGTACTTGGACCTCGAGCCGCTGAAGTTGTCGCCGGTGCTGGGAATCGTCAGCGGAATTATCTTCTTCGTCAAAGCTGGGATACTCGCTGGTTCGTTTTACGTCCAAGCGGCTTGTCTATTCGGAACAAGCATGTTGATGGCCATCTTCCCACAGTGGGCTCATCTGATTTTCGGCTTTGTTTCTGCGGCTTGTTTTTTCATCCCCGGTTTAAAGTACTATCGCCAGAAAGCGGCCGCCACGAAGTGAAAAAAACTTCAGCACCGCTCGCGACGTGACGCTAGAATGGAGTTGGGTTGAAATAGGCTTTGGACACCTCCTGTAGCCGGAGTCGCCAGGCTTTGGGGGAGCCCAGAACGCCTGAACTCTGGCGAGTCCAGCTACGAAGAACTTCCTGTAGCCGGAGTCGCCAGACTTCGGGGAAGCCTAGAACGCCTGAACTCTGGCGAGTCCAGCTACGAAGAACTTCCTGTAGCCGGAGTCGCCAGACTTCGGGGGAGCTTAGAACGCCTGAACTCTGGCGAGTCCAGCTACGAAGAACCGACTGTAGCCGGAGTCGCCAGACTTCGGGAGCCCAGAACGCCTGAACTCTGGCGAGTCCAGCTACGAAGAACCTCCTGTAGCCGGAGTCGCCAGACTTCGGGGTTAGAACTGAGGCCAATTTACGCATTGCTATAGAGAGACAATCAATGCAACCAAGCAACGAAGTTAACCCGTACGAAGCGCCCAAGCAGATTCAAAAGTCGCGCTTTCCGATCTACGTCGCCGCCGGCTTGGTCATCATCTTGCTCGCCGGATCAAGCACAGCGTTTGTCCTGTACAGAGCCGCTCGCGACCGATTCATGAACATGAATCGCAGGCCAATCGATTTTCATCGCGGACCGGCACCCGATTGGTCAGAACCAACTCTACCGCCATTACCGCAAAACGACTCAACCATCGCAGTCGAAGCGCCAGCTACCGAACCCCCAGCACCGCTGACAGAATCGCCCTGACGCTTTCGCTTCGCGTATCCATCGTTTCGGCGCCCTGAGGGCGGTATTTCTCTGGTGGTGGTGTGAACCGTCGCACGCCCCCGGCGCGGGGTGCGATCGACGGATCAAAGCTGGGGTGCCGGTTGGGTTCAAAATTCGGCTTAACGATGGGTTTCCCAAAATTTGGCTGGCCAAACCCTTCAGAGCCAAACGGGTAGTTTGGCGTTCTTGTGTCGCCAATCGGTGCTCGCCCGAATTGGTTATCATCATTCCGTCCGCTGTAGCCCCCAGGGCGTCCGCTGTGGTAGTCCCGATTGAAGCGGTCGGGGACCGGGTTTCCGAAACTGGGTGAGCCGAAGTTTGGCGAGCCGTGGTGTCCGGTTCGGCCGGCGTCGCGGACGTAGCAAGCGACCAAATCGTCGAGTATCGCGAGTTGCCGACCGGCGTTTGCAAGCGTAGCGGCGATCAGCCGATTGTCGTGCAACCGACAATCTTTCTGGATGCCGACTGAGGAACGGGTGAACCACAACTTGCACTCGTCCGTCAAGCTAGCGATCTCGAAAGGGCTGTGTCGGCAATCGAGTTTTGCGAGCAGCTCCTGGGTGGCCGATTCAAGTCGGCAGACGGATCGGAATGTGTACGCATCCGCCCCAACGGTCTCGATTAAACTGTGCAACTTGCAAGCGTCCCCGTTGAGCGCTTTCGCTCGGCGGATCAGTTCGTAAGGAGCTTGGGCGAAGGCCGTCGAGATCGCGAAGAACGCGAGGCTCACTGTCATCACAGCGGTCAGAAAGTTGTGGCGCATTTTCAGTTTCCTTGGTCAGTTTGACCTGTCAATTCGACCCACCGCTCGCCGATCCGGGCAGCTATTACCCGGCACTTCCTGCACAGTTTGCGAAGAGTCAACTAGTTCCCGGGTTCGCGTCATGCCAACCAGCCGCCAACCCTGTGGCGACTAATGGAGTCAAATGCACATCGCGTACCAAGTTGACTTCATTCGGCCGCCGCGCTTTTACTGCTTAATCGTGGCCTTTTTGCAATGCTCGCCGCCTTTGCCTAAAGATGACCCAGTAAGTGCAGATTGGTGAAGTCTAAATGATATCTAGTGTATCGATATGGACAAGCCGATTCGTTGCGGCTAATGGCGGCGCGAGCTGGCTCGGTACAGCACCCTTGCGGTGGACCTGGGATGGCTTTTAGTGGCTAAAAACTCATGCCTTGAGCCGAATTGCAACTATTTTCCGAAAAACTTCAGGGGCTCCAAGTTGGACACTTGGTATTTGGTTATCCGGGAGTTGCTCAAAGATTGAGCAGTCGCGAGCGAGGTCGAAAATCGGGCGGTCGTGCGCAGGAAATAGGCAGCAGGCAGTCAATAGGCTTAACCGCTAGCAAAATAACGACTTACGGCGACGCTATTGCTGGCCTTTGCATTATTGGGCGTGTTCAGCCGACGGAGCGTTGAACGAACGGACCCAGATACAAAGGTAAGAGGAAGTTATGAATTCGAACCCAATGCACTCGACTTACAGCGGAATGGACTCAAGCCGGACGACTGACAACGGTCATCAGCACACCGGCTCAGCGACGGCCACAGGTTACTCCAGCCCGACTAGCGGCAATCGAATCGGCAACATCGACCCCCAGCAATCCGCGGCTGCTCCAACCGCTACTCCCACCTCTGCAGTTCCTGCCAAAGACAACTCCTCCAAGTTGGCAGACGACCTACAAAAGTTTCAGTTGGTCGCGAAGTCGATTCGTTCCAATTTCAAACCTGTCGAAGACTTCAGTGCGCGCTGCCAACAAGCGTTCGATCTGGCGAACGACCTATTCGGCAACGCTCCTACTTGGGTGTGTTTCTATCGCGAGCTGATGGGGGGAGAGGGCCTGATTCCTCAACTGTTCCCATCGAACGAAGATTTTGGCAATTTCCTGCGCTGCGATCAATACTATCAAATCCAAATGATGCTCACCGCGCTTCGCTCACGCGACTTGCCAGAGAACGATCCGAACGATCCGCAGCGGATGATCACGGTCCGTTTGCCGAAAAGCTTGCATGAGGCACTTTGCGATGAAGCCATCCGTTTGGGTATCAGCGTAAACCGTTTGTGCATCAGCCGAATGTTGCAGTTGCTGGACCCCAAAATGATTCCTGAGACGGGCACAAAACCACGTGGTCGCAAACCTCGAACTCGCGGCGCGGCAGCGACCACGACAACACCTGTGGC
The DNA here is from genome assembly GCA_041739135.1 of Pirellulaceae bacterium. Classification (GTDB taxonomy): domain Bacteria; phylum Planctomycetota; class Planctomycetia; order Pirellulales; family Pirellulaceae; genus Aureliella. The sequence goes on along the minus strand of JBGSOM010000250.1, from coordinate 25,566 downwards.
GTCGCCCGCACCTCAGACGAGTGTGGCGTCAGGATCGAATTTTTCGTAGTAATTTAAGACTGCGAAACAGTGCTGAGAACTCGTGTTTGAAGCTGAGGAGTGGCCGGCGGTTTGGGTTCGGTCGCTCGAGTGGGATCAGTGCGTAATCGAGAAATGACGATGGCGTTTCAAGTCGAGATGAACGAGTACTGTGGGCCGATGGAGCTGCTACTGTACTTGGTCCGTCGCGAAGAATTGCCGCTCAGTGAGCTGTCGCTGGCGAAGTTGACTGATCAGTACCTCAACTACCTGGAAGTGCTGACTGAGCTGTCGATTGACGACGTAGCGGATTTTCTTGAGATTGCTAGCGTTCTGATCGAGATGAAGGCGAAAGCGATTTTGCCGCAGTCGCCCGTCGCGGCCGAAGAGGAAGCGATCGCTTTGGAGGATCCGAGCGATCAGCTGATTCAGCGGCTGATGGATTACAAACGGATTCGCGATGCGGCGAGCATTCTCGACGAGCAGGGTCAGCGTTGGCAGTTGCGGTACCAGCGACTGGCAGACGATTTGCCGGCGCGGCGAACGGAGCTGGATCAGCAGCCGTTGCAAGCGCTGGAGGTCTGGGATTTGGTGAGTGCGTTCGGCCGGATTTTGCGCGAGCGAACGCCGCCACCGCAGACCAACATCATTTACGACGATACGCCGATTCACGTTTATATGGAACGCATTCACGGCACGGTCAACGCAAACGGGCGCGTCGAGTTGACGTCGCTCTTTGATGCCGGGATGCACAAAAGTTCGCTCGTCGCGATGTTCCTTGCGACTCTCGAATTGACGCGGCATTACGGGTTGAAGACGGAGCAAAAAGAGCCTGGCCTGCCGCTGTACTTGGTAGCCGACGAGAATTTCTCGCGCGAGCTCGACGTCCATCGCATCGACAACTTGAGTTTCGAGAAAGTCGCCAACTCGAACTTGCCAGTCACGCCGCGGTAAAGACGGTAGCGAACTGCCGGCAATTACCAGCGAGTTTCCATTTGCTGGACGATTTGTTCGGCGAGGCGTTCGACTTCGTGTTGCAGCGCGGTGGTGATGCTCTGGCCGCCTTCGGGAACGAAATGACTGCTTTGCGAGAACAGGAAGGCGAATTGGCCGGGGGGAACGAACCGGTTTTCCATCAGCAGGTTGCCGCGGCGGTCGATCCAAGTCATTTCGATGTTGACGATCGCGTCGAGGGCGCGAGGTTCGTCAGTGCGAGTTTCCGTGATCACTTGCTTCGTTTCGCTGATGACGCGGCAAGTCAAAGTGCTGTCGGCTGACGGATCACCAACGACTTTGTAGGGAGTTCGCAGTTCGACCGCTTTCTGGATCGCTTCAGTCAATTGCACGCCGATGGTAGGTCGAAACGTGTCGTTGCGAACGATTGGAATGTAGATCGTGCGAATGTTGGAGTTGTACAGCGAATCGTTGCCGAGTTGATAGGCTGCGCAGCCACCGATCCCTGCTAAACACGCTAGGCAAGACAAACCAGCTAGCAAACCGACGAAGTTGAGCGTTGCCCGGCGATTTGGATGCAGTTTGCGGATGACTTGGCGGATCACTTGGCAGATCCCGTAATGAACAGCGGTTGTTCGTCGCGCGGCGGCGGGAACAATTTGACGAGAGCGGCGAAGCGTTGTGGTGGATCGTCCGGCATCCCGTCGATCTCTGCGATGCGAGCTTCGGCCTCTTTAGCAAATGGCGTTTCAGGAAATTCTTCGATCAATTTCTTGTAATAGAATCGCGCGGCTCCGTGTTCTTCGCGAGCTCTGCGATACTCGGCGCCGTGCCAAGCTCGTTCGGCTTTGAGGAAACGAATCTTGGCGTACGCGACGTTAAGATCTTCTTGGCGTTCGCCGGCTTCGGCCGGAAACTGCTTGGCGATCTGCTTGACACGCGTTTCAGCGTCATCGAGCGGCACGCTACTGTACTTGGAACCTTGATAACTGCTCATCAAGCTCTGCAGCTCGAGGAATTGCGCTTGGAATTGATGTTCGCTGTCTGGGTAAGTCATTCGCAAATCGGCGAACGTGTCGGCAGCGCCTTCGAATTTGCCTTTTTCGAACTGATCGACCGCTAGTCGCATTGTCGCATCATCGCTGACACGGCCGGTGGGATTGTCCAGTCGCATGCGTTCGAGCACTCGTTTCCCGTGACCGCCGGTATCGTTCCACGGCAGTTTGTCATCGGTGAAGTTGACCATGACGAACGGTCGGTGCACTGCGGAATCGTGTTTCAGCCAGAAGTCAGCGATCTCGAAGCGCCGCGCGTCAACTTGATCCAAGTAAGGATTGCGCGGGTATTCTTTCACTAACTTGCCGTACATCTCTTCAGCTCGATAGAACTCTTCGGCGAAGAACAGGCTCTCGCCAGCCATCATCAATGCGTCTTGTTCTAGTCCAGAGCTTTGCCAATTCTTGGCAGCGGATTGGTACTTTTTCGCGGCGGCTCGGAAGGCGTCGGCTCGTTCGTTGCCTTCGAGTCCCTTCGCGCGTTCGAACATTTCGTCGCCTTCGCGATACTCTTTGCGAGCTAATTCGATATCCTTGCGGCGTTCTCGTTTCAGACCGATGCGTTCAAGAAACGCTTTGCCCGTGGTATCTCTTTCGGCGGAGCGGCCTTCGGGTCGAGTGATTCCGTCGGCGAATCCAGACGGGTTTTCGATTTGGCGTTTCGCTTCGTTGTACTCTTTCAGTGAACCCGCGCGAGCTGAAAACATGCTGCAGCCGACGTTGCTGATTGCCAGCAAACCGCCGAGCGCAAGGTAGCTGTTCAACCACAGTTGGCGGCGCAGTTCGCAGATGAAACGGGCACGTTTGGCTTGCATAGTCATGGCGTCCGTGCCTGTTTGGTGCAGTGATTTGTTCTTGAACGAATTGGCTTTGTTGTGGCTGTGGTTGCTCATCCGTTAGCGCCCAAGCTCCTCAAGGTAGGAATGTAAGTTCAGTTTCCGATCCAAAAGGACTGTCAAATATTGCTTTACGACGCCTCGCACGGCCGCGCGATGCGTGTTTGGATAATTGTTCAGCGAAATTCGTTGCCACTCTGATGCACTGAATTGTTCAAGCGTCATGCGTACGGGTGCGGGCAAGTGCACCATGAATCGCGCTCCGCCGCGACAAAGCTCGCACAATACTCCACTGGCTAGCAGACCGAACGTTGCGCTGCTATCGTCCGGCACCGCTTCACCGCACTGGGCACAGACGCTCCAGCTCGGCAGGTGTCCGGTCATTCGCAGCATTTGCAATTCCATCCGCAAAACGATCGCTCGCAATTCCAATTCGGGATTCGCCAGAGCCAGCAAGGTTTGCTCTGCCAGCTCAAACAACTCCGGTTGTTCGTCCCCTTTATCCGTCAAACGATCCAACAATTCGGCAACATAATAGCCACTGTAAAGTCGCAGAAGATCGTTCGAGCCCGCGCGATACCGACGCAACAATTTGGCTTCGGTCAGCAAGTCGAGCGCATCTCCAGACTTTGGGATGAACACTACGCGACAAATTGAAAGCAGGTCAAGGGCAGCTTCGAAGGGGCTCTTCGGTCGCCGCGCACCTTTGGCTAAGACAGACAGCTTTCCAAAGTTGCGAGTGTAGATGCTCGCAATGCAGCTCGTCTCGCTCCACGGATAAATTCGCAACACTAACGCATCTGTCTGCTCGGCTGGCAATCTGGCTCAGGCTTTCTACGCAGTTGTACATGAGTGATTCGGGTTAACATTGATCTACTTGCGAGTTCGCAGTTTGCCTAGGCCTTCAGCCTGGGCTAGGCATAGGCAAACGTCCAGCCCATTTGGGCCTAAGCAACTGCTCGTGAACAATTCAGTAAACGACTTTCGCAACCGGCGTTCTGCAAGGAGTTTGGAAGGTCACATTGTAACCGTTGGACGCGAAGTTGCCTTTGCAGCCATAAAATCGATGGCGGAAACTTGCATTAAGCCTGGCAAGATGGTTAGATTATCGGCGTGCGAGTTCTGGCGAGTTTTGAAGGCGGAGCGCCTCGCATGTGACAGGTTGCGAAGGTGCGCGAGCGCAGAGTCGACCTTTGCTTGTTGAGACACTCTTGACCGCATGTCGGTCGCATACATGGCTGGGAAAGTGAATCATGTCGAACCCTAAACCTTGGGTGCGCCAGCGAGCCTTCACGCTGGTCGAGCTGTTGGTGGTGATAGCGATCATTGGTATCTTGATCGCGCTGCTGTTGCCGGCCGTTCAAGCGGCTCGTGAGGCGGCGCGGCGGATGTCGTGTAGCAACAACGTGAAGCAGTTGGGATTGGCACTGCACCTGTATCACGACAGCTACAAGAAATTTCCATTCGGCACGCGTCGCGCCGGTTACGGCAATCTTAACCTCGCTCAAGGTGTCGCCCCGTACGGGCCGTCGTTTTACGTGGCCATTCTGCCGTACGTCGAGCAATCGAACATTTTCAATCGCTGGCCGTGGGGTGGTGACGATGGCTATGCCGACTCCGAGAACCACGATCGACTGCGCAGCACTCCGCTCAACTTAAGCAACTTGAAGGTTCCTCCCTTTGTGCGCTGTCCGTCCAGCCCGTTGCAAGAGTTCAATGCAGTGTTCGCGGGCAACCAATATTTGCCATCGTACGTTGGCATTCAAGGCGCGTACGGCAATCAAGGCAATTTCAGCGAGTCGCGCTTCCGGCCCTGCTGTACCTGTTGCTTGCATCAGCCGAACAACGATCAAGTGCGCAACGGTTTCGCCTCTGCTGGCGGCATGCTGCTACACAACGAGAACACCAACATGGCGCAGTGTACCGACGGCACATCGAACGCAATCATCGTCGGCGAGTGCTCGGATTGGTCGATCGATACTGACGGATCCAAAGTGCATATCGACGGGGGCTGGCCTCACGGTTGGGCGATGGGTTCGGGCACTGGAACCACCGTGAGCGCTGCTGCGCCCGCCGCTCTTCTTGAACGCTTCTATAACTTGACTACGATTCGCTATCCCATCGGCACTCGCACGTACGGCTTGCCTGGAATCGCCATGAATCACGGAGCGAACAACCCGCTGATCTCTGCGCACACGGGCGGAGTGATGGTTGGGATTACTGACGGCAGCGTTCGTTTCATTAGCAATTCGACGGATCTAATTTTGCTGAAGATGTTAGCGACTCGCGACGATGGCAATGTCGCTACGCTCGAACAGTGACAAGTTCGATGGTCGAGTCAAAGCGATCTAAATCTCGTGCTGTACATTGCGGCTGGATCGCTTGGAGCGTGATGTTAGTGCTAGCGCTGGGTGGCTGTGTCGGCAATTCTTCAACTGGAACGGTCACTGGCAAAGTGACTTATGGTGGCACTTCGGTGCCCGCGGGTTGCACGGTATCGTTTGTTTCCAACGAAGGTTACGCAGCGGTTGGAGTTGTCGATGGCGATGGCCGTTATCAATTGAAGATGGCGGGTCGGTCGCGCATTCCAGTTGCGAAATACCAAGTCGCAGTGACGGCGCCGGCGATAAAAGGGCCAGTGATGACCGCTGAGGAAGAGCGAAAGTTCATGGCGGGTGATCGAGCTACGGTTGCCAAGTTCACTCAGAAGAAATCCAAGCCTCTGCTGCCGCTGAAGTACGCCGATATGAATCGAAGCGGTTTGAGTTTCGAAGTTGAAAGTGGTTCGAATGTGTTTGATATCGAGTTGCTTTAGAATCTGTTTTCCCACTTTCAATCCAGCTTAAAACATTTAGAAGGTTACGCACGGAAATGACTTTGATTGTTGACATTACAAACTGGATGGAATCGCTTGCACCGTTGCGGCTGAGTGCGGAGTGGGACAACACGGGTCTGTTGTTGGGGGATTCCCAACGGGCGGTGCGAAGTGTGATGACGTGTCTGACGTTGACTCCGGAAAGCGTTCAGGAGGCGATCGATGAGAATGCTGATTTGGTGATCAGCCATCATCCGTTACCATTCCGGCCGCTGAAGAAAGTGACGACGTCTGAACCGACTGGGAGAATGTTGTGGCAGTTGGCGAGCGCTGGCGTGTCCATCTACAGTCCACATACCGCTTGGGATTCGGCCGCCGCTGGAATCAACGCAATGTTGGCTGAGCGTTTGCAGATTCAAGCTTCGCGACCGCTGGTGCCTGAAGTTACGGGTGCGGGCGATCTGGGGCTTGGTCGAGTCGGAGATCTGGCGGCCGAGTTGTCCGTGAGCGGCATTGTTAGGTTGCTGAGTGAGAATGTGCCGCACTGTCGATTGCGAGCTGTCGATGTGGGCAAGCCGATTCGGCGCGTGGGCATTGTGTGTGGTAGCGGAGCGAGTTTGCTGGATGTAGCGATCAGTGCGGAGTGCGATCTGTTTGTGACGGGCGAAGCGACGTTTCATCAGTGTTTGGAGGCGAAAGCGGCCGGAGTGTCGCTGCTGCTGATTGGACACTTTGCAAGCGAAAAGTTTGCAATGGATCGTCTCGCGGAGCTATGTGGAACTGAGTTTGCTGACGTAAAGGCATGGGGAAGCCGCAACGAGCACGATCCGGTGCGTTCGCTGTAGCCCGTCAGTTCGCTTTATGAAGTGCTGCGACGGCTCGATTTAACGGTCGAACGAGCTGAAGGATGCCGGATTTGGTGCAGTTCGCTGCAGTTTGCTGCGATTCGAGCGAGCTTCATTGACCGACCTTGCATCCGTTCTAGAATGCTGAGGTGATGTGATAACACCTTTCGAGGATTTTTGAGATGGCCAATTGGCTTGCCGCTTTGCCGGTTTACAACGAAGCCGGTTATGTAGACAACGTTTTAGACCAAGTGACTAAGTACGCTGACAACGTTCTGGTCGTAAACGACGGTTCGACTGATGGTACCGCCGAGCGTTTGGCTGATTGGCCAAGCGTGAATGTGGTCGACCATGGAGTGAATCGTGGCTACGGCGCTGCGCTCAAAAGTGCGTTTCAATACGCGATCGATCATCACTACGAATTTTTGATTACGCTCGATTGCGACGGCCAGCATCAACCGCAGCGGTTGCCACGGTTCGTGTCGGCGTGTCAAAACGCGGATATCGTTTCGGGTAGTCGTTACTTGAAGACGTATCCTGGCGATAGCGAACCGCCGGCGCAGCGACTGTTTATTAACAAGCAGATCACGCGTCAGATCAATCAGCGTTTCGGTATGAACTTGACGGATACGTTTTGCGGCTTCAAGGCGTATCGTGTGGAAGCACTGAAGTTGTTCGACATCCAGGATGATGGCTATGCGATGCCGCTGGAGTTGTGGGTGCAAGCGGCGATGCATCGAATGCGAGTGATCGAGATCCCCGTGCCGCTGATTTACCTGGACCTGAATCGTTCGTTCGGCGGCGCGCTCGACGAAGCTGAAAAGCGATTGAAGTATTACAACGAGTGTATCGACCGCGCAGTGGCGGCGATGACGGCGAAAGGTTTCGAAGTTCCTGACGTTCCGCCGCGACGCGAATCCGCTTGCCAGGGATGTCCTTGATGAAGTCCGTGGGTGCTGCGGAGTATCGGCAGTTTCGTGTTCCTAAAGATTCCGGTGAAGCGCTCGTTGATCCTTCCCTTCAGCAAGCGCAAGAATCTGTGCGCACGTTGAACGCGAAAGTCGAATTGGCTGGTCTCGAGTTTTGCAGCAAGCCGATTTCGGTAACTCGTTGCGAAGCGCGACGCGAGTTGGTGGAGCTTGCGCGACAATACACTCGCGCGTACCGCGATATTCCAGCGCGGTTTGAAACAGTGAAGGACGCCACGCCGATCCTCTTGGCTGGGCATCAACCCGAGTTGTTTCACCCGGGCGTGTGGTTCAAGAATTTTTTGCTGTCCCAGTTATCAATCGCTTCCGGCGCCGTGGCGATTAACTTTCTGGTAGACAACGATCTGTGTCGCAGTACTTCGATTCGGGTTCCGTCGCGCAAGGCGGACGGATCGGTGATCGCTTCATCGGTTGCGTTCGATGCGGCCGCGCGCGAAAGCATTCCTTGGGAGCTGCGGTCGCTGAATGACGCAGCATGCTGGAAGCAATTTCCTGCCGCAGTGCGCGAGGCGCTGCTGACCGAAGTCGACGATCCCCTGGTCGACGATCTGTGGAAGTTTGCGAATGAAGCGATCGCGCGCGACCAGCGAATCGGTTATGCACTCGCCGAAGCACGCCATCGGCTGGAATCCGAAATGGGTCTGGAGACACTGGAAGTCCCGCTTAGTCGCATGGTCAGTACGCGTGCGTTTGCGCGGTTCAGTATTCAGTTGTTGAGCGACTTGCCGCGTTTGCGATCGGTTTACAACGAACAGCGCGAGAGCTATCGGGCGGCGCATCATATTCGCAGCCAGGCGCATCCGGTTCCAGCGCTCGAGCAGCAGCATGGTTGGTTGGAGGCGCCGTGGTGGGTCTATCGCGCGGCGAGTCCTAAGCGTCAACGTTTATGGGTCAAGCTGAGCGAGAACAGATTGACGCTGAGCGATCGAGCGGGCTGGCAAGCGGTGATTGAAGGGCGTTTGGAGTGCGATGATGCGGCTTCGCAGTGGTTGCAGATTCTCAGCGGCGGTGTCTGTTTGCGACCGCGCGCACTGCTGACAACTATGTACGCGCGGCTGATTATTGGCGACGCTTTTATTCATGGAATCGGCGGCGGAAAGTACGATCAACTGACCGATGCCATCATTCGCGAGTTCTTCGGTGTGACGCCGCCAAGCGTGATCGTAGCGAGCGCGACGATGCGTTTACCGGTTGCAAATGAATTGGCGACTGATTCGACACAGCAGCAGCGCGAGCGCTTGTGGCGACTGAAGTACCACGCGGAGCGAGCTACTGAGTCGGAGTCGGCTGAGGTGGCTACGCTGGCGGCGCGCAAACGCGAACTGCTTGCAAACATCCCGGCTCGTGGCGAGAAATGGGAGTGGCATCATCAGATCACTGAAGTCAATCGGCGGCTAGCTGAGCTGACGGTTGATGAGACTGAGTCGGCGAAAGAGCGGCTCGAGCGGCTGACGGTCGAAGAGCGTCAAAATCGAATCTTATTGTCGCGAGAATTTAGTTTCTGTCTGTTCAATCGCGAGTTCGCGCAGCGCGAGTTGTTGCGCATGGCCAGCGTTTAGGCACTGCATCTCGTTTAACCGCGTGCCCAACGGGCCGCGTCGAAAGTGCGCAAACGCGGGGCGTTGCACAAACGCGGGGCGTTGCCCACGCGGTTAAACGCGGTTTTAGGCACTGCATCTCGTTTAATCGCGTGCCCAGCGGGCCGCGTCGAACCTGCACAAACGCGGGGCGTTGCCCACGCGGTTAAACGCGGTTTTAGGCACCGCATCTCGTTTAACCGCGCGCCCAACGCGCCGCGTCGAACCTGCACAAGCGCGGGGCGTTACCTACGCGGTTAAACGCGGTTTTAGCATTGCATCTCGTTTAACCGCGTGCCCAACGGGCCGCGTCGAACCTGCGCAAACGCGGGGCGTTGCCCACGCGGTTAAACGCGGTTAAACGAAAATTGGCTAAGAGGTGTAGTGCGGAAGGCTTGCGCGGCGGTGGTGTAATGTTGAGCGGCGTGATGAATGCGAGCGATATCGTCTTCAGTGACTTCGCGAATCACGCGCGCGGGAACACCTACGGCCAGCGACCGAGGCGGTATCGTTTGACCTTCGAGCACGATTGCGCCGGCAGCGATTATCGAATGGTCACCGATGGTGGCGCCGTTGAGTACCACAGAGCGGATGCCGATCAAGCAGTGATTGCCGACGGTCGCGCCATGCACAACCGCTGAATGTCCAATCGTTGTTTCGTCGCCGATCGTACAGGGAACTCCTTCATCGGCATGCAAGCATACCAAGTCTTGAATATTCGATCGCTGTCCGATGCGTATCCATTCGGTGTCGCCACGAATTACCGCACCGAACCAAACGCTGCTTTGATTCGCTATCGCAACTTTGCCAATGACCGTGGCGTTCGGAGCGATCCACACGTCGGCTGAAATCTGATCGGGCTGGAAACGGGTGCTGAAAGGCATCTTGGAAACGACTTCGTTAAAAATGGCTTTTGGATGAATGGCTTTGGGAGACTCTGAATTGCGAACGCAACGTTGTTTGCTAGCAAGCCGCTGGCAATTCTAGCAAACGAACTTTCGGAACGCCGTCATTTTCAGCAAATTCGGCTCAACCCCTACGACCCGCAAAGTCGATAGAGGAGATGACGGTGTCTCGATCATTGTAGGAGTTGTTGGATATGTTAAGTCGCCATCGGAATTCTGAAGCGAGTGCAGCGCGTTCGAAGATGCGATCTGCGCGTCGGCAATTGCTCGAGGCGCTTCGATCGGCAACGCTAGCTTTAGCCGCCGGGGCGATTTTTTGGCCAACCTCCGCTGCGTTCGCGCAGGACAAGGAACCGCAGAGATTGTTCCGCGGTGGTCTGATTCAGCAACTGCGATCGTTGACCGAAGATACTCCGACATCGAAACCCGAACCGCGCACCACTTCCGCGCCCAAGACTAAAAATTCAGAACGAGCGACCGAGAACCCGAACATTCCTAGACCACGACCAGTCGGCGATACACAGCGTGGTGGGACTCCGACCGAATCTCGGACCGCGAACTTGCAAGCTTCGAAAGCGACCAGCGGCAAGTCGAGTCAACCGATTGGACCAAGCGACAACGCTGCTCTCGGTCGATTCACGGACCAGCCGATTCGATCTCAAGATATGTACAGTACGAAGGAAGCGATCTCGAACAAAGCAGCAGCGATCAGTTCGGATGCCGCCAAAGCCTCTCGCGCAGCCGAGATGGGTGTGCCTGTGACGAATTTGAAGCTCGCCAACGAAGCTCGCTTTCAGCTCAACGATAAATCTGAGCCGACCGGATACAGTGCGAATTCGAAGTACGATTCCGCAAAAGCGAAAGCGATGGCAGCGACTGAGGACAATCGCAAAGTCTTCAACGAACCGACAGCGGTACTGGCTGTTGAGAACATGAGCCAAGCGCCGAAGGTTTCGCGACGGCCATTGCCGGTCGGCAGCAATACCGCAGCCAAAGTGACTCAACAACCAACACAACAAACAGATGCACCGAAGCCAACCGCCGAGCCGAAGCGAGTTGCGAGCGCGCCGCAGTCAACTTCACAGCCGACGGCTCAGCAACCCGACGCGCCGGTTCCGACCGGGTTAAAGCCGATGGGCAGCAGCTACGCTCTTGAACAACCCGATGCACCGGAGAGTGGTAAGTCGAATGCAGAGGCGCCCGAATATCCGTCACTGCAAACACCTTCGTTCGCAGCACCCGGTGCGCCGCACGTGAAACGTACCGCTCCGCCAAGTGGTTCGGCTGCGTCGTCACAACCGAAATTGCCGCAGTTTCCAGCACCGCCAGCAAACCTGAATGCTCCATCCAGTTCCACATCGAACGCGAATAGCAACTCGACGAGCATGAGGAGCCAAACTCCAGGCCAGAGCGCGTTGCCGAATAATGCGACCATGCCATTGCCACCTTCGCTGCCACCAGCACCGCTGGCGCCTGCACAGTTGCCACCTGCACCGCAGTTAACTCCGCAGTTCGCTCCGCAATCAACTTCGCAAGTGCCACGCCCAACGTTCGCTGATCCAAAGCAAACTCAGCCAACACAATCTCAGCCAACACAACTGCCGCAAGCGACGCCTCCGTCCTCAACGGGTTCCAGTCACGATCTGCAGACGTCGGCGCCGCGAGCGTTGAATCCGATTCGTTCGAATTCGGCGCCAGCGCAAGACGAACACATGACGATGGAAACTCCGCGCTTGCAAGTGCTGCTCAAAGGGCCGCAGGATATGCCAGTTGGAACAGCGGCGGATTATCAAGTGATGGTTCGCAACGTCGATGACATTCCGCTCGACGGCGTCATCCTGCGATTAGAGATTCCAAACGGAGTTGCGATCACTCAAGGCAAACCGTCGCATGGCGAATTGCAAACCGAACGCACGCCGGATGGAGCTACGTTGGTTACGTGGTCGTTCACCGATCTCGCGGCATATCAAAATGCTTTCGCACCGATTCAATTGACCGCGAAGTCGCCTCGCAATTTCGGTGTGGCGATGGAATGGACGCTGTTGCCGAAGAGCGGCGAAGCGCAATTCGAAGTCCGTCAAGCGCGTTTGGAACTCGCGCTCGAAGGTCCTTCCGAAGTTGAGTTCGGCGTTGCGAACTCCTATCGCTTGCACGTGCGGAATCCGGGTAGCGCAGCGGCGAAGAACGTCCGCGTTAAACTCGGTGCGGCTTCGTTCGGAGCGAGTGAAACGGTTATTGATGAGATTCTTGCGGGCGAGCAGCAATCGATTGACGTCGAACTGACGTTCAATGAACGCGGTACAATCAACATCAGCGCCGAAGCGCTTGCGGCTGAGTTGCAGAGCGCCGCCAATATCGATGTGTTAGTGAAACAAGCGTTAGTGACAGCGTCGATCTCCGGTTCGGAACGTGTCTATCACGGTTCGCCGTCGATGTATGAAGTTCGCGTACAAAACGCGGGTGACTTGGATGCGAAGCTCGTTAAAGCTGAGTTGGCGATCCCTGAAGGCGCAGAGGTTTTAACGAAACCAGACGGCGCGAAGGTGATGGGGCACTTGCTGACTTGGGACGTACCCAACGTGAAGGCTGGCGAGACAGTTGCGTTCCCAGTCGAATTGAATTTGTGGACTGCGGGCGAACATCGCTTGGCGCTCGCTTGCAAGACAGAACGCGGCGCACCTTCTGTGTCAACCATTGCGACTGTCGTGGAAGCGATTGCGGATTTGAAGCTGGTCATTAACGACCCGATCGCTCCCGCTCCGGTTGGCGGCACCGTGACTTATGAAATGTCGATCACCAATCGAGGTTCGCAAGCTGCTTCGAACGTTCGCGCTGTGGCTCAGTTCTCCGATGGAATTGAACCGACGAAAGCGGACGGTCACGAGCATCGCATCTTAACTGGGCAGGTGATCTTTGATCCAATCGTTCGCATCGAAGCGGGCGAAACAAAGATCGTGCGAGTTCAAGCTCGCGCGGCGACCGAAGGCACTCACCGCTTCCGCGCCGAGATTCGCTCCGACGAAACGGAAGTCCGATTAGTGCAAGAAGAAACGACTCAGTACCTTCAGTCCGCAAGTCGCATGGCGCGTCCAGCGAATTCTGGGTCTGTGATTCGTTAAGGATAAGGTGGCGACGTTTAGTTGCCAAATCGAAGATACGTCGACTAAAAGTCGACGCCACTCGGGACGTCGAATGAAAGTCGACACCACAGTGTGGAAACAAAGCAAGCGCCTGAGAGTCCTCCTTGGGGGGCGGACTCTCGGGCCTTGTTTTTTTAAGCAACCGGCTGGTGGTTACTTATCTTTGTCCGCCGATTCGTCTTTCAGTTCGCTCAGGAACTGCTTCATGAAATCCAGATCTTGACCGGTGGCAAGCTTAATCGCTTCCTCTTCGATCTCGATCGCCTTGGCTTTGTTGCCCTTGAGGAAATACAGGTGAGCGAGCGTGTCCATGACGCTGGCTTTGGTTTCCTTCGGCGCGGCCGCTACGGCTTTCTCGGTTGCAGCCAGAGCTTGATCGACCATGGCGTCCGATTTCAGTCTTCCGCTTTCCGTCATCTCGTAGATGGACCAAGCCACCATGTTTGTCATTTCAGAGTTGCTGGCGAAATCCTTGAACAGGGTTTTTGTCCACTCAGAAGCTTCGTCTTGCATGTCGCCCATCAAGAGCACTTGCAACTTTGCCATCTTCATCTGAATTCCGTCGTCGCCTTTTGCCTTGGCAATCAACTTGTCGATCGCTGCAATCGCTTCTTTGAACTTCTTCGCTTGGATCAACGCGCCGATCTTCTGCATCGCTTGTTCAGCTTCTTGACGCTCCTTCATGATTTCAAGGTAAGCGGCGCGATCCCACTTGTCGCTGACAACTTGAGCCAGTGGTTCGTCCATTTCAATAGGATGGCCGATCCATTCGATCTTGCTGTCCTTGCCAACGATGAAAGCGGTTGGAATACCGTTTTGCGCGGCGGCTTCCATATAGTCTTTGTTGGACGATTGGTCAGGATCTGTTGTCAAGCAATAAGCGCTGGTCAAGTCGCGGTAGGTCTTGGCTTTCGCGTCTTCTTTTTCTTCGTCGCCCTTAGCGCCGCGAACTTCACGCTCGAGAAACTTTTCGACCGTCTCAAGATCTTCGTCGCTGATGCTAATCAGTTGAACGCCTTTGTCAGCGTACTTCGTCTGCAGCTCTGCCAAGTGCGGCATGCTTTGGATACAAGGTCCGCACCACGTTGCCCAAAACTCAACAACGTAGACTTTGCCTTTCTCGAACTTGGTAACCGGTTTGAATTTGCCGTTGCCGTTTTGGACCCAGTGTTCAACGTTCAGCGCGGGAGCGTCCGAACCGATGGTTAGCAGGTCAGCCGCAGTAGCGGATAGACCGACGCAGCTCACGGTCGCCGCGGCTAAGATGATGGCGGTTATTTTCGTTAAGTGACGCACGCTTACTCTCCTGTTCCCAATTTGAATGCAGAATTGTCGGGGCTTCGGCGGCGATTCACCTTAAATTTGCCCTTTCGATAACTATGTTTTAGCCGAAAAGGCTCGGTTTTAGAAATGGTCGACTCAAATTCGTCACAGTTTCCCAACGGATAGCAGGTTTGGTGCTGGTACTCGCACTCCATTCAACGACTCGATGCATCCCGACTTGACCCTCCCAGCGAAGCGGCCGGGAGGGTCGGCAAGCGAGCGTCCAGCGAGATTGCTGGGGAGGGCCTGCACCGCCTGAACCTCGCTAAAATGCGTTGCCGAGGGTGGAGCTGGAACCGATCAGCGAGAATCGGGATTTGCGACGCTCCACTAGCCTGTTGCGTGAACGACTCGTACATTTAAAGCATCCTTCGTCACCTAACTGGATAACCAAAAGTGGTCAGCAATGAGGCGGATTGATGATTGAGCAATTGAATTGAAGGAGCTGAAGTGATCAAGCCAGAACTAACGCGTCGCCAAAAGATCGAGGCGATGCTTTCGGATGAACCCCACGACGTCTTTTTGCGCTATAGTTTGGCGTTAGAGATGGTGAACGATCACGAATGCGAACCCGCCGTCGTGCTCCTTCAGCAGCTCTGCGTTGAAACCCCACCGTACGTGCCCGCTTTCTTTCGATGCGCTCAAATCATGGCAGACATGAACCGAGTCGAAGAATCGCGAACCTTCCTGCGCGATGGCATCGAAGTCGCGCGAGCTCAAGGCGACATGCACGCGGCAGCCGAGATGAGCGAAATGTTGTCGGAGCTGGGGCAGCTGAGCTGATAGTTAGCTGAGCGGAGCTAGAATGTTGGCGGACAGTTGACTCACGGTGCACGGATGGAATGAGTTCCTTTTAAAAGTTGACGCATGGACCCAGAGCAAGCTCGCATACAAGCTGACTTGCGTGGCCTGATATCGGGCGACGTATTTTGCGATCCCATTCATTTGCAGATTTATGCCAGCGATGCGAGTATTTACGAGATCTGCCCGCTAGGAATCGTTCGGCCCAAATCGACTTCCGAAGTGGCCGCGGTCATGCGGTACGCTTCGCAAAACGACATTAAAGTTTTCCCGCGCGGTGGCGGCAGCGGGCTGGCGGGGCAAGCGCTCGGACGTGGGTTGGTGATCGATTTTTCACGCTACATGCGCCGCGTGAATCCGCCGATCGGCAACACGATTCGCGTTCAATGCGGTGTGGTGCAAGCCGATTTGAATCGCGCGCTCAATCAGCGCAATCTTTTGTTCGGCCCGGATCCCGCGACTCGCAGTGTTTCGACGATCGGCAGTATGCTGTCGATCGATGCCGCGGGCAGTCATTTTCCCAAGTACGGTTCCGCAGGGCAGCGCGTGCAATCGTTGCAAGCGGTTTTGGCGTCCGGCGAAGTTGTCGAACTCGGGCGCGAACGCTGGGCACTCGATCAACTGCCCGAAACCACGGTGCAGCGTTTGGCCAGCGAAGTGGGCACGCTGCTGCAACGCAACTCGGGGCTACTGCTGCGTCCGCCATGGTCCGAAGTCGCGCGCGGTTGCGGCTATCGCGTCGAGAAGACGCTGGACGGTGACCACGTCAATCTAGCTCGGCTGATGTGCGGCGCTGAAGGTACATTGGCGGTCATCACCGAAGCGACTTTAGAGCTGGATCCGGTTCCGGTTGTGCGCGGTTTGATGCTGCTGTTCTTCGAGCGCATGGACATGGCGGCCAAAGCGGTGTTGGACGTCGTGCGCGAGGAGATTGCGGCTTGCGATTTGATGGATCGTCGGTTGCTCGAAATCGCACGTGAAACGGAAACCGCCTATTCGACGATCGGTCCGCGCGGCGCAGAAGCGATGTTACTGGTCGAAATGCAAGGCGATGATCCAGTCGCATTGCGAGCTCGATTGATGGCGATGTTGCAACGCTTGCAGCGACGTGGCAAACCAGTCATGTCTTACAGAATCACGACGGACGATCAAGAGCGCAACGTGCTGTGGCGTTTGTCGCGTCGGGTGATTCCGCGACTGTATCGTTTGAAAGGCAGTCAACGACCGCTGCCGTTCATTGAAGACATCTCGATTCCGCCGAAGCGATTGCCAGATTTTTTGCTTGAGATTCAGAATATTTTGAAAGTCGAGCGTGTAACGGCAACTCTGTTCGCGCACGCAGCACACGGCCAGTTGGATGTGCGTCCGTTCTTGGACCTTGGCAATCCGCAAGATCAGGACAGGTTGGCACGGTTGAGCGAAGCGATCTACTCGAAAGTGCTTGAGTTCGGCGGCTGTATCTCGGGCGAGCATGCGTTGGGATTGAGCCGCGCGTCGATGGCTGCGCGACAACTCGGGCCGCGATTCGCTTTGTGCCAGCAAATTAAAGCGATCTTCGATGAGTCGGATATTCTGAACCCAGGTAAATTCACCAGCGACGAACCGGCTAGGGTGAACGAGAACCTGCGTCCGGTGCCAAAGTACAAGTTGCCACCGTCGCAATTTCCAGTCGGCAGCAACGTGATTCCAATCGGTACCGCATTCGATGCCGCCACCGCAGTGCTTGGAGCGCAAGGCGTCGAGCAGCGGATGACGGGTGAGCTGCAAAACATCGGCTTCGACAGTTCTCTGCCAGCGATCGACATTGAAGAGCACAGTGATGATGACGGAACCGTGAAACTGCCGGTGATTCTCGATTGGTCTGGAAGTGAACCGATTTCGTACGCAGCGCGTTCGTGCAACGGTTGCGGGCGGTGTCGCAGCAGTGCATCGGCGGAGCGAATGTGTCCGGTGTTTCGCGTTCACAAAGGTGAAGAAGCGTCGCCGCGCGCGAAAGCGAATCTGCTGCGCGGGATGTTGACCGGTCGGCTCGCGCCCGAGCTGCTGGAGAGTCGCGAGATGAAAGCGGTTGCTGATCTATGTTTCAACTGTCATCAATGTCGCACCGAATGTCCCGCTTCGGTGAACATTCCCAAACTTGTCCAAGAGATCAAAGCTCAGCATGTCGCCGGTCAAGGACTCGCGCTGTCGGAGCGGATGTTGAATCGTTTGGATCTGTTGGCCGCGTTTGGCAGCCGTTTTCCGCAGACCGCAAACTTAGCACTCGGCAACCCGTTCGCGCGTTGGTTGATGGAGAAGGTTTTTGGGATCGCTCAAGGTCGTAAACTGCCCAAGGTCAGTCGCAAGACTTTTCTGAAGTGGGCCGCGCGCGAGAAACTCAATCGACTCAACCGCGCCTCGGGTCGCAAAGTTCTGTTTTTCGTCGATCAGTACGTGAACTGGCACAACCCGCTGCTCGGCCGAGCTCTAGTGGAAGTGATGCGGCATCAGCGCGTTGAAGTCTACATACCGACCAATCAAACTCCGTCGTACATGTCGATGATCGCCAGTGGAGATATCGCGCGAGCTCGGAAGTTGGTCAAACCCAACGTGCGATTGTTGGCGGAAGCGGTGCGGAATGGTTACGACATTGTGACGACCGAACCCTCAGCCGCACTTTGTCTGCAACAAGAGTATCGCAATCTGTTCAAGGATGAAGACACGGAGTTGATTGCGAACCACACGTTCGATGCTTGCGGATACTTGTGGCAGATGCATACTCGAAATGAACTGGAGTTGAATTTTCGACCGGTGTCATTCTCGATGGTCTATCACGAGCCTTGTCATGCGCGCGTGCTCAATCCCAGTCGCCCCGCACTGAATTTGCTGAAGTTGATTCCCGGTTTGCAAGTGCAATTTGCGGACGCTGGTTGCAGCGGTATGGCGGGCACGTTCGGTTTGCAGCGCAAGAATTATCGGACCAGCCTGCGTATCGGTCGCTCGCTGATCAGCACGATGAAAGAGACCGCCGCACAGATTGGCACTACCGAATGCACCGCTTGCAAATTGCAGATGGAGCAAGGTACAACGAAGCCGACGGTGCATCCGATCGCGATGCTCGCTTACGCTTACGGTCGCATGCCCCAGTTGGCCACATGGTTCTCCGGTCGCACCGAAGGCCTGGTTGTGAATTGAGCAAACCGCATGGGCAACGCCCCGCGTATGTGCTGGTGCAGAGCGCGGCCCGTTGGGCACGCGGTTAAACTAGATACCCAGACGGAGCCTGGGAGTGCAGAGCCCAGCTACGCTTTTACAGGTGCAGAGCGCGGCCCGTTGGGCACGCGGTTAAACTAGATACCTAGACGGAGCCTGGGAACGAGAGCCCAGCTCACGCTTTTACAAAACTGAGTACCAACTGATTGAACGCGTCAGGATTTTCGAGCGGCGACAAGTGTCCCGAAGCGGGAATCACTTCGAAACGCGAATTCGGTATCTGGCTAGCCCATTTGCGACAATCTTCAGCCGGTGCGATCGGATCCGATTCGCCGGCGATGACCAACGTTGGACATTGAATTGCGGAAAGCTGTTCGGTGAAATCGCGTCGCTCTGCCATCGCGTTCTGCGCCGCAGCAACACTTTTCGGATCCGGTGTGACCATCATCGTTTTCACCAGCGCAGCCACATCGGGCTTCGATGCAACGGTTTGTTCTGCAAGCAACTTGCCAAACATCGGTTCCACTGCGGCCCACGAACCGCTCTTGAGCGCCTTTTCAGCCATCGCGCGGCGGTTCGCTTTCGCTTCATCATTGTCGCCAGTTGGTTTTGTGTTCGACAGAATCAGTCCGTGCAAATGACTTGCACACTGGCGCCAGTACTCAAACGCGACGTAGCCACCCATCGACAATCCCGCCAACCAAATCTTTTCGTTTGCGGCCAAATGTTGCCGGAGGAATTCGACATCTTGGGCTAGGTCAGCCAACGTATATTGAGTCTCGTCAAGCGACGCGCAGCCGAATCCGCGAAAGTGAACCGCGACGACATGCATACGACTGCACAAGTCCGACAGTTGATTTTGCCACATGCGATAGTCGAGCGGAAATCCGTGCAGCAGGAACAGCGTTGGGCCTTCTCCAGCCGCATGCACGGCCAACGTATTGCCACGCGGACCGAGTATTTGAATTGAATTGCTCACGTGTAAACTCCAATCGACATCCGCACGATCCACTGAATGAAAGTCACTGTTGGCAACACGATCAACGCCAGCTCGTTCCAGCGGCACCACGCGATCGCAAACCGACTGGTCCTACCGAGCACGAAGCGCGCCACGGCAGCTGGGATTTGCGACGCAACGAACAGAAACACTAAGAAACTCGCCGGATTCATCCGCATCCCGTCGAGCATTCTACCGTGCGCGAAGTGGATGAAGGCGCGCGTCATGCCGCATCCCGGGCAATCGATGTTAAAACGAGCTTTCGTCGCGCACAATTCAGGAACCGGCACCGGCAATCCGGGCAGGAATACACGACGTTCCGTTCCTACAGACATGACCGCAGCCAACACCATGATCGCCAGGCTGCCGAGCAGCCAGCAAGCGGCCGCGATCCACGAATAACCCTGCGGCGCTGTTTGCTGTGGTAAACGTTGCTGCGGTAAACGACTGGAAAGCACCGGCTCAGAAATCGGTTCAGAGATAACCGGTGCAGATATAACGGGTGGCACAACGGCGGCGACTACCAAAGGTTCATCGCTGCTCATCGTTTAATTCGAAGTCTCGCGCGACAACTGATCTCGCAATCGCGCCGCCAACTCATACTGCTCGAGCTCGACCGCTTCCGCCAACTGCTCATGCAGACTTTTTTCGATCGAAAACTCCGACTGCAACGAAGTACGCAGATGCATCAACCGCTGCACCAACTCATCCGACTCGAAATCATCCTCCCAACCCATGTCCTCGAAATTCTCTTCGATTCGCTCCAGCCCCTCGTCGATGGCTTGCAACGCACCTTGCGGCGATTGCTCCTCGATAGCGCCCAGAGCGGCAGCTTGCGTCTTGTGAAAAATCACGAACGCGCGATGCTGTTCGTGCTGCAACGTCCACTCTTCGCACGGTGAATGCTCTTGGCAAAAATCCATCAGAGCCAACGTATGATTGGCGTCGCGAACCGCTTTATCGAAACGCTGCAAACGCAACCAAGCCACGCGACGGTGATAAAACTGAACAAACTCGCGATCGATCTCCATGCAAGTCTCTTCGTCCAGCTCAAAATCCGGCGACTCAGTCTCCGCATGCAAGAGACTTTCGAGCAACGTTGGGAATCCTTCAGGCCGAGCACCATCGGGTCGCCCGGTGGTCTCCAGTTGCAAAATGCCGAGGTCGACACGCATTTGAATCACATCGCGTCCATCGGCTCCTTTGAGCAACCGAACGCAGTTGGATTCGGGATCAAATTTCCAACTCTGTAACTGGTGGTCGAGATGCTCATCGTTCATTTTTCGCCCCTTAGGAAGTCTACTGCTGACACGTCCAAGTATAGCAATCGAGCGGTTTGAGAAAAGTTCTTTGAGTCGTCCGAGACTCAGTTTCGATTCGAGTCGGCGGTCCAACGAAGCATTCTGTAGGAGTTGAGCGGCCTGAGCGCCATGAAAGCGACATTTGTGTGCCTGAACTGCATGCACCTCCGACGCACTGACAATCCATCGGGTTGAACCCTTAGTTCTAGACCCGTGAAAAGGCTCGGCGGTGCGAACGTTTCACTGTTTTTGAGCAGAAATTATGTTCGAACCGCGTTTAACCGCGTGCCCAACGGGCCGCGTTCGCCCCTCCCAAGCCACGCTAGCGCGGGCTGACCTCCCTAAAACTGCGTTTTGGAGGGCGAAGAAGCTGGCGATCAGCGAGCTAAGTCCTTACGATTCATTTATCAGCGAGTTTAATCAGTGAGTTTATGATGCCTCAGCCGCCGACACAGCAACCGTCACAGCAACCTTCTCCGTACTCCCAAGGCGTCGTTTTTCTCGGAATGCTCGCCGTCTTCGGCAGTCTGATGTTGATCGTGGTCACAAATATACCCACGTGGCTTGCGTTGCTGGGCGGCTCGATCGTAGGCGGGGCGATCCTCATTGTCGGGTTCAGCCTCGACAAAACCACGCAATCCAAGCCTTTTTGGCCTTCCGCCGAGAGTCTACGAACAGGCTCTGTGCTGGGAATCTGGAACACGCTGCTCGTCGCAACGTTTCTTGGACCGATCATCGCCTTCGCAGTTCTATTTCTACTTATCCCAGCGGGCGACAGTTGGCCGCTGGCGATTCTAAGAATTACGATGGTCGCCACGCAGCTGGCGATCGTGATCGGGTGGCTGAAGTACTGCAAAACGGTGTTCGGAAAGTGGTTTCAAGGTCGCGCGTCACTTAGCTTGATCGAGCAATTTACGAAGCCAGCGCCCGAAGTACCGTTTACGTGGCGCAAGTTCTTGCAGGAAAACAGTTGGATGTTGATCGCAGCTTCGCTGGCGTTCGCAGTTTTTTTCGGCGCGATCGACTTCAACGGCCCATTTTTGCAACTGCAATTGGATGGCCCACGTCGCCTCCGCGGCCTAGCTCGCGTGCTAGCCTGGTGCCGCGGCAATCCCAACACGATCAATTCATCGGCCTTCGTAGCTGGCATCGGTTGCCTCGCTGCCTTCGCTTACACCACGTCGCGCGCGTGGAAGCAATCGAAGATTTGACAGTCGCCGTTTGCTCTGCAAACGTTGCGTGCTTTACTTAGCGTTTCGATTGCGGAGCAATCGACGACAGTGCGTGCTAAAATCTACACTCCAGTTAACTCTACACTTCACTTAACTCCGCGAACAATCGCCTGCACCGGAGCTGCATCTCCTCTTCAAAGTGAACTCAACATGACTCAACGCACCCTACTGCAATTGAGCCTCAACACTCTGCTCATCGCGGCTCTGACGCTTCCCAATCTCCACGCTCAAGAGCTGACCGCGAAAGCGACCGAAGCTGGCAACTGGGGTTTGGGGCGACGCGTGTTCCACAGCGAAGCGGCGGGTTGTTTCAAGTGCCACGCGATGGACAACGTTGGCGCGAAAGTCGGCCCAGATCTGACGCGGCTGTCGCAATCGAATCAACGCGACTACGAATCCGTTCTGCGCGACATCACGCACCCGAGCGTTTCGATCGATGCGGATTACGTTAGCCAGAAAGTGCTTCTGAAGAGCGGCAAAGAATTTGTGGGTGTGGTGCGCCGCGAAGACGACGTGCTGGTTTTGAGCGACGCGAAAGGGAATTCGACCCAAGTCATGCGCGCGAACGTGGAGCGGATGGAACCGGCGGAGGGCTCGATCATGCCGAACGGTCTCGTTGAAAAGTTATCGAAGGAGCAGCTGCGAGACCTGATGGCGTTTCTGCTGACTCCGGCGCCGCACATGCCGCTGGAATCACGGTTGGAAGCACCGCCAGTTCGCACGCGAGCCGAATTGGCGGCGGTGCTGGCTGGGTCCGAGCCGCTGCCAGAATCGCTGCGGACGCTGAACGTGGTGCTTGTCGCTGGCAAGAAAGATCACGGACCGGGCGAACACGACTATCCGGCTTGGCAGATTCAATGGGGCCAGTTGCTCGCCGCAGCTCCGAACGTCAATGTTACCACCGCTTGGGAGTTTCCCAGCGAAGAACAAATGACTGCATCCGACGTTTTGATCTTCTTTCAAAAAGGAACTTGGAACGACGACCGCGCGAAGCAGCTCGATGCCTATCTCGCACGCGGTGGCGGCGCGGTCTACATCCACTGGGCAGTGAACGGTGACGAGCGCGTCGCCGATTTCTCGACGCGCATCGGGCTCGCCTCCAAAGGCGGCAGCATCAAGTACCGCCACGGCCCGCTGACGCTGGACATCCACAACACAGATCATCCGATCATGCGCAACATCGATCGTTTGCAACTGTACGACGAGAGCTACTGGTTGCTGACCGGCGACGTCAAGAACGTAACGTTGCTGGGTACCAGCACTGAGGACAATGAAGCCACGCCGCAACTGTGGGCTTACGAAAAAGGCCCAGGTCGCGTCTTCGTAAGCATCCCGGGCCATTACAGTTGGACGTTCGACGATCCGATCTTTCGCACCGTCTTGCTGCGAGGAATCGCTTGGACCGCGAAGGAACCAATCGATCGCTTCAACGACCTCGTGCCCCTCGGCGCCCGATTAGCCAACTAAATAAGTAGCGAGTAGCGAGCCGCGAGAAGTTGATGGTTGATGGTTGATGGTTGATGGTTGATGGTTGAGGGTTGAGGGTTGAGGGTTTTAGAAAACCTCTTATCTCCCCCTTGGGGAGAAGGGCCGGGGATGAGGGGGTCGCACCCTAAGCCACTCGCCACTCGCCACTCGTCACTCGCCCCTAAAAATTCGTGTAGGCTATGACTAACCCCAACGCTTAGCCCTACCTGTAAAAACACCAGCCATGATCCGAACTCTCATAACATGCGTCGTGCTATTCAGCCTGCACTTGCCGTCAAATTGTACCGCAGTTGAATCGCGGCCGAACATCGTAATGATCGTCGCTGACGATTTAGGCTATGGCGACGTGGGATGTTACGGAGCGACCGACATTCGCACGCCGCACCTCGATCGGATGGCGCAGCAAGGGATTCGCTTCACGAACTTCAACGTCGCTCAAGCGGTATGTACGGCATCGCGCGCGGGGTTGCTAACTGGATGCTATCCCAATCGCATCGGCATGTCCGGCGCATTCAATCACACCAGCACGACGGGGATGCACGCGGACGAGAATCTGCTCTCTGAAATCTGCAAGTCGCAGGGCTATGCGACCGCTTGTTTCGGCAAATGGCACTTGGGCACCAAGCCCGATTTCGATCCGCTGCGGCACGGATTCGATCAATGGCTGGGGCTGCCGTACTCAAATGACAACGGCCCGTTGCACCCCAGCGTTCGTGGGATCCCTTCGCTGCCGCTGATCGAGAACGGCAAGACCATCGCGCTCGATCCCGACCAATCCACTTTCACAAAAATGTTCACGGACGCTTCAGTTCGATTTATCGCCGCGAACAAGGACCAACCGTTCTTCCTGTACGTTCCGCACGTCATGCCGCACGTTCCCATCGCAGCTTCGAACGACTTCAAAGGCAAATCACGCCGCGGATTGTATGGCGATGCAGTCGAAGAAGTTGACTGGTCGGTCGGCCAGATTCTCGCGGCTCTTGCCGAACACCAGCTCGATGAGAATACGATCGTGCTGTTCTTTTCCGACAACGGACCGTTCCTCAGCTACGGCGATCACGCGGGTTCAGCAGGTCCGTTTCGCGAAGGCAAGTTGACCGCGTTCGAAGGCGGAGTGCGGATGCCGTTCATCGTTCGCTGGCCAAAACAAATAACTGCACCGAAGACTAGCGAGGCGTTCATCACCAGTATCGATCTGCTGCCAACGTTGGCTGGGCTGATCGGTGCCCAGCTGCCTGAGCGAAAGATTGACGGCATCGATTTGTCGCCGCTGTTTCTGCAACCGGACAGCGACCGGAGTCGTTCGACTTTCGCTTACTATTCCGGATCAGAATTGCATGCGGTCCGCGACGGGAACTGGAAATTGCATGTGCCGCACAACTATTTGACCGTTAACGGTCCTCCCGGAACCGGCGGGCGTCCCGCGAACTATGCGAACATGAAACCCAATGCGATTGAGCAGTCCGGAGTGATGGGCATCGCCAGTCGTCATGGTTACCGAGTCGAGTCGCTGGAGTTGTCATTGTTCGACTTAGCCAGCGACCCGGGCGAGAAAGTGAACTTAGCGGACCAGCACCCCGAGATTGTCGCACAACTGCAACGCCTCGCCGAAGACTTCCGCACCGAACTCGGCGACTCCCTAACCAATCGCACCGGCACCGGCAATCGGCCCTTGGGAGTAGCGAGAGGCGAGTAGCGAGTAGCGAGCGGCGAGAAGCGTGATAAGTACTCTCTTGATACTCACCGCTCGTTTCTCGTCACGTAACTTGACACTTGCAACCAACAACCAACAACCAACAACCAACAACCAACAACCAACAACCAACAACCAACAACCAACAACCAACAACCAACAACCAACAACCAACAACCAACAACTACTCGCCACTCGCCACTCGCCACTCGCTACTCGCCCCTTAGGAAAACCATGCCTACCTTAAATCGACGTGAGTTCGCGATCCGCTCCGCGATGACTTCAGCTCTCGCGACGCCGCTCATGACATCGCTAATCCCGAACGCTCAAGCTGCAACACGCTCGCTGCAGCCGGCGAAGATACGCGTGGGGCAGATCGGCACGATACACGCGCATGCGAGCGGC
>JBGSOM010000247.1:0-55966 GCA_041739135.1 Pirellulaceae bacterium | reverse complement strand
CCAGAAATTTTACGAAATAGGACGGAGAGCGACAGATGAGATGAAAGCTACACTAAACATTCTATACGATGCAGTTGTCCCAAAATGGAATTATGTCGCGCACCCAGATTGCGCTACTAATTGATTGGCCGTTCCTTAGTTAGGGTTGGCCGCTGCCGCTCGTTGTATGGGTGCGCGCGAGCATGCTGGCTTTCATTGCTTACGCGCATTCACTGTGAACTTGCAAATACCGCAAGAACTTAACTCGGCACTGTGCCTAGTATGCCAGGTGCCTAGTAAGCAGTGCTAGAAAGTTCGAAGCGTTTGCCCAGTTGCTGTTGCAGCTCAAGGTAATCTTCCGCTGGCTTGGTTGGCTGCAGTGTCAGCTTCCGCAAGCGGGGCGATTCGGCAAACTTCGATAGCTCACGAACGTCAACTTGATTGCTGGCGATGAATAACGTCGACAACTGCGGGAGCGAGGCGAGTTCCGCAATATGAGCGCTCGTCAGTTCGCAGTTCTCCAAGTACAGTTCGTTCAAATCCTTCATCGCTGCAAGGCTTGCGATGTTACTTGGTGAAATCGAAACTCCTTTCAAACGGATCGCTTTCACATTGAAGCACGTGAGCAACTTCGTAAACAACTTCTCAGGATCGCAAGCAACATTGTCGACGTGCACATGCTTGATAGCTGGCGAGCTGATCACTTCATCCAGTTTGGCATCATCGATCAACGCACCGACAAGTGAAAGCTCTTCGGAATCAACATTGAACGCCGCTTTACCAACCATCCAAGTGACATTCTCACGATCGTAATAATAACTCAGCTCGAATTCGGGGCCCCCCTCCATCCAAGTAAATTGCTCATAAGCAAGGCTCCCATCAGCTAACGCAAACGCCGCATCGCGAGGCATTTCGCTGAACGGCAAGTAGAGTTCATCCAGATTTGTCATCGCCAATAACGACTGCACGAACTCAACAGACCAAGACTGCGGCGAGCAAACCAACGATCGCAATTTCGTGTGCGACTTCAGCGACCTCAGTCCCATCGCAGTCACTCCGGTGTTCGCAATGTTCAATGACTTAAGCCCGCTGAGCCTCCCTAACTTGGCGATACCTGCGTCGGTGACTTCCGAGTTGGATACATCGACGGACAAAATTTCCGAGAAACCGGCGAGCACGGCACAGTGTTCATCACCCAGCTTGCAACCAGCGATACTCGACAACTCATTTGACCGCGCTAGCTGAAGTTTCCTCAGCTCACGGAGCTGATCCACGGTGATTTCATTGGCTTGCAAATTGAAACCATCACCGTTCAAAATTTGAACTGCACTCAAACCGCGAGTCTCGCAATCAACTAAAGTCAGATTCGGACAGGCTTTCAGTAGTTGAATCAGCGAGGCAGTATCAGGAACAAATGGAATCGTCAGCGAAGTGAGTTGCTTGAATCCCTCAAGCACTTTGACGCTTGCTGGCGTAACGTGAGTTCCGCCTAACCCCAACGCTTTCAGGTTGATCAAGGAACCTATTACGACAATGTCCCTGTCGCTAAAATCCGTCGAGTCCAGTTTGAGATAGGCAAGCGTTTGCAATTGACCGATCGCTGCGATATCCGTCTCCGTCAACTGGCACTTGGTCAGATCCAAGTCATCCAGCAGCGGCCAGTTTTTTAAGTACGGCAGCAGATCGCTTTGCAATTGCGACCTCGCCAACGAAAGTCGCTTGATGTTGTAAAGAAGATTGTCGAAGTGCCTGGCTGACAGCCCAACTAGGCCTTCCAGGTCAAGAGCGGACCCGTTCCCACCCAATGATTTTCCAGCCATGCTTGCTAGGATGCTGCTGGTCAAACTAACTGGCTCCGTACCGAGCCAACAATAGCATGTCTGAAATAAAGGGTCTTCGGCGGGCTGCACGGTATCTTGAATTTGAATGCTCAGATTAGCGTGCTGTGCGAAAAGCAATGCGTCTTCAACAGGCACCGCGTTGCTCGAGATTCTCAGTGAACGTAATTTTTTGCACGCGGCAAGCTTCCGCAAGCTCCGGACATCTGTACCTTCCAACCACAAATGTTCGAGCGATCCGATCGTTGCCAGCGACTCGGTGCATGCGTCCGTAATACCACAGCCCGATGCGTTGATATTCTCAAGCTGCGGGTGATGCGCGAGCGCTTTCATACCGTTGTCAGTAACAAACACGCAGTCCGACATCGACAAGACTCGCAGACCGCGTAGACGGCCGATCTCTTCAAGTACTTCATCCGTCAGGTAAGTAAAGGAAAGATCCACATCTTCAAGATCCCGCAGTGCGCCGATCCCAGCTCCCGTCACCTCGGTATTCGCCAAATCGATCGACTTAAGATGCTCGAGCGACGATATTGCTGCAACCCCTGCATCAGTCACCCGCGAGTGCTGCACATCCAGCGTTCGTAGATTGCTAAGCTGACCAATTTCAGCCATCCCAGCGTCATCGATGGCTGAGAAGTAACAATGCAGCGAACGCAGTGACGGAAAACGACTCGCACTGATGTGCTTACCGGTGAGTTTATCGCTGAATGCGAGCGTCAATGTCTTCAAATTCGGCAAGCGCGGTAGCTTGGCTAGGTCATCGTCACTGATTTCACCTATATCGAGCTCCTCCAGCACGCGACATCGCGCGAGATGCGGAAAGTCTCGCGGGTCAAGAAGCTTATCGTCAACGCTCAAGCTTCGTAAGCGAGCGAGCTGCGAAACCCAGACCAACAGATCATTGTCATGAGGAGTGCCTTGCAGGACCGAATTGCTGCGCGCATGTAAGTTGACTTCGGTTACCGAGCAGAAGTAGTGACCATCGCCTGCCGACAAGAACGACTCGGGCAACCACCGCAACCATGGCGACGGCCAGTCCAGCGAGATTTCAATACCCACTTCAGTCAACCGGTTACAAACATCCCGCTGAACCTGAACTTCACGCAACCACAATCCGCATACCGCTGCAACAAGGGTCGTCAGCACCAGGATCGACCTGAGTCCAAAACGAAACAAGCGTCCGCGTCGTGATTGCATCGTGTGCCTGCCATAATTATTGAATGAGCAGCTCACAGTGTAACGTATATTTTGCAATCACTCGTTGCGTTTCGT
Organism: Pirellulaceae bacterium; assembly: GCA_041739135.1. Lineage (GTDB taxonomy): Bacteria > Planctomycetota > Planctomycetia > Pirellulales > Pirellulaceae > Aureliella. Next base: position 52,874 of record JBGSOM010000247.1, on the reverse strand, counting down.
TCCGCGCTAGTAGCGTCCGTATTTTATTGGTGCTTGCGCTACTTTCGCGGCACTGCGATTACTTATCACTCGGCGATGGCACTAATTCCTGAGCGGCTTTAACCGTCTCTACATCGTTGTCCTTTTCAGAACTCTCTGGTGCCTTCGCTTTGCTCACCGATGTATCCTCTTCCAACTCTTCCGTAGCCGTTGGACCCGGCACTCGTTCCAGAGCGGGTTTGGCGGAGGCGAAATCAGGACGAGCCCCAACGTTCAGCGCTTCCCAAGGCTTGGGGTACATGTATCGTTTGTAAACGGGTGGCATGTGATGTTGATCGTAATTGCCTGCGCAATAATTCTCTTGCCACACCATCGCTTCCTGACTGGTGCGCGACACCTTGTAAGCTAACCAACCGGTAGTGAATCGCGGGCGATTGTATTGCGCACGATAGTCGGTGTGGTTGTCATAAAATGGTCGCGGAAGAATGTCGGGCCGCGGGTCGCAAGTCTTAAGAAGCGTCGGTCGTTCGGCTGACGACAGATACGAGCCCGCCAACATGCAAACGCTAAAGCAAACCAAATTCAAAGTGCGCATCGCGAATCCATTCGCTTAAGTGAACCGTGCGTGTCCATACTTCGGGACGCCTTGCTGAGTGGCAATCCTTGCCGCAACTATCCCATCGGCACCACGGCGGTCTGCTTTGTGCATCAACTTGTGGTTTATGCGCGTGGCGACAGATGTTCGTTCGCGAAATAACCTCTGTAACGATTATGACAAACCTGGGAACCGACTGGATTGGTCAAAATTTCCTTAGATTTAGTGCTAGAATGGAAGGTGCCGAATGGTCCACTGGAAACCGGATAATCAAACATGCTGCGTCAATTTATTACAGTTATAACGCTCACCATCGCTGCGGGGATCAACTTGGCAAGTCAAAGTTTCGGACAAGTTGGTTTGCCGCCGTTCAGCGGATTCGATGCCGCCCGCGAGCAGTTGATCAACGAAGTGCTGATACCAGGCGGTGTCACCGATGTGCAAGTACTAAGCGCTATCCGCAGCACTCCGCGCCATGAATTCGTCGCACCTAACCAACGCGGCGAAGCTTACTACGATCGCGCATTGCCCATCGGTTCATCGCAAACGATCAGCAGCCCCTACATAGTGGCGATCATGACGCAAGAACTGAAGACCAAGCCCGAACACAAAGTGCTCGAAATCGGCACCGGCAGCGGCTATCAAGCCGCAGTGCTCAGCCCGCTAGTAAAAGAAGTCTATTCAATAGAGATCGTTCCCGAACTCGGCAATCAAGCCAAACGCGTGCTCAATTCACTGGGCTACAAAAATGTATTCACTAAAGTTGGCGATGGTTATTTGGGTTGGCCCGAACACGCTCCGTTTGATCGCATCATCGTCACCTGCAGCCCCGAAGACGTCCCACAACCACTGATCGACCAACTCGCCGACGACGGCTTAATCGTCGTTCCAGTTGGCGAACGCTATCAACAAATGCTGTATCTGATGCGCAAACGCGACGGAAAACTTGAGAAGGAAGCGTTGCGGCCAACCCTCTTCGTCCCGATGACCGGCGAGGCGGAGGATAACCGCAAGGTTCAAGCCGACCCAAGTCGACCGCAATTGATTAATGGCGACTTTGAAGAACCGCCGCTTGAGAACGGCCATATGCCCGGCTGGTACTACCAGCGCGGACTGACTTGGGGAACGGATGACGCATCGCCGAGCGGCAAGCACTTTGTCTCTTTCGAAAACGACCGCCAGGGCCGCCCAACGAACTTGCTGCAAGGTCTCGCGCTCGACGGCCGCAAAGTTCCTCGCGTAAAACTCTCCGCGTCGGTTAAAACGGATGATGTGAAAGTAGGCCTAGATGCTAGCGAATTGCCAGCCGTAACAGTGCGTTTCTTTGACGATCAACGCAATCTGCTCGAAACCCAGTGGCTTGGCCCTTTCCGTGGTACGCATGGGTGGAAACCACACGAGCGCATCATTCGCGTTCCTAATCGAGCTCGCGAAGCAATCGTCTCGATCGGACTATTCGGCGCGACTGGCACCGCTTCCTTTGACTCGATCGTGCTCAAAGTTGCGGAGTAGTCACTGGCAAGCGCGGCGTTGCCCAGAGTACCTATGGCGCGTCGCTGCCGTAATTAACTGTCTAAGTTCTATTTAATACATTGATTCTCGCAGTTGACCATAAGCTGAGCTACATTTTAGCTGCTAAGCCTGTTTTACGCAGAAGGCAAATTCTACCTAGACTGCTTGAACCTGACCCCACAGCGGGTATGCTATTGAGAGGTTTAACGAATCTGCAGGTTTGCGCAGATTTTTCGAGAGAATCAACACACGGTCGCGCGGAGCAAGTGGCATGAAGTTCACAACAATTCGGTTAGCAATCACGCTTCTAATCGGAGCGGTTATTGGAAACTCAGCGAGTGCTGGGTTTGGTATTCACGGCGGAAGCTACGGTGGCGGCAGTTCGGGCGGCGCTAGCTACGGCAGTTACGGCGCAGGCTATGGCAGCAGCGGCTACGCTGCGGGCTACGGCAGCAGCGGTGGCGCCAGTTACGCAAGCAGCGGCGGCGGAAGCAGCGGCTACACCGCAGCCTACGGCTCCAGCGGTGGCAGCTCCGGTCGCCCAGGCATCCTCAGCCGATTGCACGATCGTATCCACACTCACATCGCCGCCAAACGCGCTCGGCATGCTTCCTACGGTAGCAGCGGCGGCTACGTAGGCGGTTCAAGCGGCGGCTATGTAAGTAGCTACGCATCATCAGGTGGCGGCTCATCAGGTGGCTACTACAGCGGTTACAGCGCGTATAGCTACAGCGGCGGAAGCTCAGGCAGCGTTAGCTACGGCAGCACCGGCGCTTCGTACGCACCGAGCTACGGCAGCACCGGCGCAAGCTACGCTCCAAGCTACGGTAGCACCGGAGCAGCTGGTTATGCTCCTAGCTATGGCAGCGCTGGCAGTGTTCCTTACTACGGAACTTCAACCACATCCAGCCGAACCACTTCGGCACTCGTGTCCAGCAGCACACAGTACGATGCCGTTCGCTTGAACGTGTCCGTTCCTGAAGAAGCCGTTGTGTACGTTAACGATCGCAAAACCACCAGCACTGGCGAAGTTCGTCAGTTCGTAAGCCGTGGCCTCGAAGCAGGCAAATCGTACCGCTTCGAAGTTCGCGCTGAATTGAATGACAATGGCAACATCGTCTCTGATACTCAAACGATCGTTGTTACCGCTGGATCGCAAGAAAATGTTCGCTTCGCGCTCAAGGCGACTCCGAAAGCTAACCAACCTGTCGATACCGCCGTTGTGCTCAACGTCCCAGAAAACGCTGAAGTCACGCTGGCCGGTAACAAGACACAAGTCAAAGGCAGCACTCGCGTGTTCAAGACCAGCCAATTGAAAGAAGGCGAAGTCTGGGATGACTATGTCGTGCAAGTCAAAGTTGGCGATCAAGTGAAAACGCAATCGATTCGCTTGATTGCCGGTGACAAGCTTGAGCTGAGCTTCAACTTCGACAGCGACAAAGCTCGCCTGGCATCACGCTAAGCCGCATTCACGAGACTCGGTAAACCTAATTGGCCCTCGCTGGTTCTTCATCAGCGAGGGCTTTTCGTTTACCATGATCGCTCGTTCTATGCTTCCAACTTCGCAAAAGACTTGAAATGGCCAAGCGAGCAAACTCGGCAGCGGCTGCAACCAAACCGGATGCTGTCACGCCACGCAGCAAGTGGAAAATCCTCTTCAGCATTTTGATCGTGGCGCATCTGCTGGCCATAGTCGCAGAGCCTTTCGCTTTCTTCACCCGCGGCGCCAACTCAGCCTCACCCGCCGCTTTACCGATTCGTGCAAACTTGGCTCCCTACGTCGAGTTCGCTTATTTGAACCACGGCTACTTTTTCTTCGCGCCAAACCCAGGCCCTAGCCACCTGCTCGAATGCCAACTAACTTCGGCAAGCGGTGAACAGAGTCGCCTACGATTGCCCGATCTGCGAGCTCAATGGCCACGACTGCTTTACCATCGCCATTTCATGCTGGCCGAATTCTTGCACCAGTTGCATGTACCGCCCGTTACCGCCCAAGTCGAAGCGACGACGCCTGAAAAGGACCTGCTGGCCGCTTGGAAGACTGAACGTTCAAGATTCGAAATGGTCCGCGACTCAATGATCAAACACCTTAAGATACGCTATGACGTTGAGTCTGCTCAAATCTCGCGACTCGAACATCGATTACCCAACGATATCGAAGTCTTTCGTGACAAGATTCAACTCAGCGACGAACGTCTTTATGCAGTTCTCCCCGACGCACCGATCGACACACTTCCAACAACGCCACAGCCAATCGCCCCGCAGCCCATTGCACCACTTCAAATTTTTACGCCGCAGCCGAACGCACCGGCACCAGAACAGATTCCAAACCGTTCGGTCGAAATTCCGAAAAGCAGCGTAAGCGCACCTTCGGTAAACGAACAGTCGCCGCCATGAAACCCGCTCAACCCTACACTCTACGCGATTGGATCCAAGATTTTGTCGGCGGCTGGGATCGATTCTGGTTCACGCCTCGCCTACCGCAAACCTTAGCGATCATTCGAATCGGCTGCGGCGCGATGCTGGTCTATGTGCATGTGATCTGGGCAATCTTTGCAACCGACTTCATGGGCGAATCCGCGTGGATTGACAACGCCACCATTCGCGAACTTCACAACGCGCAATGGGCTTGGTCTTGGCTGTGGTACATCGATTCACCGCTGTTGCTCCGTCTACACGAACTGCTAGCGATCATCTTCTGCACCGCCATGATGCTGGGATTCCTAACGCGAATCGCCACGCCGCTCGCTTGGTGGTTCACACTGATGACCTGCCACCGCATGACCGGCGCTCTGTTCGGTCTCGATCAAGTCGTAGTGATGCTGTCGATGTACTTGATGATCGCTCCCTGCGGCAGCGTTTTCAGCATCGACGCATTCCTCCACGCGCGCGGTTGGGAGTTGAAGTGGCTACCGACCGGCGGGCCAGATTCGCCAAGCGTTCTCAACAACGTTGCCACCCGCATGATTCAGTTGCATCTGTGCGTCATTTATCTCTTTGGCGGTCTCAGCAAAATGCGCGGCGAGATGTGGTTCGATGGCAGCGCGATGTGGTTCGCGTTGGTGAACTACGAATATCAATCGCTCGATATGACTTGGATCGGTCGATCACCCTTTGTCATTGCAACACTTACCGCGATAACGATTTTCTGGGAAACATTCTACTGCGCACTCGTTTGGCCACGCTTCACGCGCCCAATCGCATTAGCTCTCGCCTTCTTTGTTCACGCAGGCATCGCACTGGTTCTCGGCATGATCACATTCGGGACCAGCATGATCCTTGCTAACCTTGCTTTCTTCGAACCCGAGTTTACAAAGCGCTTACTTGCAAGACTATCCAGGCAGCCTGCACCGAACGACTGACCTAAGAAATTACGACGCTTCGTTTTCCTTGCAGAGCGGAACATCGAGCGACACGTAGCAGCCTGCAACCGGGGCCGTCCTCAATGTAAAAACTCCACCGCACATATTCGCTCGCTGCTGCAGACTCTGCAATCCAAAATGGCCCGCTGGCAGTTCGACCTTCGGATCGAACCCACGTCCGTTATCCTCCACCGACACATGCAACGTACCCTCATCATCCACTTCGATGTTCCATTTCAGCCGAACACAAACGCTCGCCGGACCAGCGTGTTGAATCGCGTTCTGCACCGCTTGCTGCACAAAACGCAACACCGACCAAGCTGTCTGCCGACTGATCGCTGGCAGATTTGTAAGCTGTGACTCTTCATGCGATGGCTCTGCATGCTGCGACTCGAATTGCAACGACTGACCACGCTGCTCCACCAGCGGTTGCATCGCTTCCAGGAACTTAGCGATAGATGAATCCAAGTCGCATTCACCGACTTCTTGTCGATCAAGAAACCCGATCAACTCGCGCCCTTCAGCCAGCGCGTTCAGCAAGTGAACAATCGCCTGCTCTAAATTAGTGACCGCCGCCGAGTCATTACCCAACTTCGCCACAGCCGCTTCAACTTGCATCCGAGCGCCCACGACCCACTGCAATAAACCATCATGCAACTCGTGGGCAAGCCAACGATAATGCGTCGCACCTCCGTGGTTCTCACTCGATGTCAATTCCGCTTTGCCTAATTCATCATTGAACACTGCGAAACCTCCTGTCACAGATCCAGCGCATCGAGCTCATCGACCAAGCTATCCAAACTCTTCCACTCTGCCTCCGAGTCGGAATCCAATTCCAGTTTTCGATCACCGCCGGCCGACGCAGCAGACTGCGGCTTCAACGCTGGCGATTGAGCAACGCTTTCACTGGTCACTCTTTCACTGGTCATCGCCGGATTAGACAGCACCGGATCTTGATCCGCAGTAGCAATTGGAGTTAATGCTAATGGAACCACTGGCTTTGCAACTGAAGAACCCTTCTTCGGTGCAGTAAGATTCAATTGAAGACTAACCGGTTGCACTCGCATCAAATCCAAACGCGCTCGCAATTGATCGCAAACCTGCTTGGGAACCGACGACGTCGACAACTGAATATAGAAAACGCGTCGACTCGGATTCGCAACGTCGCTCACGACCGCTGAACCATCCAACGACATCGGCACCACCGTTCCGCCCAACCCCAGCGCGCTCCACCATTTCGCCGCCTCCACAGCCGACATCCAGGACAACAAAGCCAAGTCCTGCGTGAATCCGCTGAGACACAACCGATCCGTGCTTTCAGCTTGAATTCGCTCGAGCGGGCCGACAAGCGTCGCATCCAATCCGCCAGCCATAATCAGCTCAGCCACAATCGACTCTTCGATGTCCGCCATCCGCGCATCGCGCTGCGGAGCCTGGGATACAACAACTGCTAATCGTGAAGCCATGCGTTACTCAAATTCGGGGATGAAATCTCTCGTTCTACTGTGACCGCAACAGCCCGAATTCGCAAGTGATCAACGCCTGAATCCGCACGTTCCACCCACGTTTTCGTCACTTTCGCTGCACGACTCTGCGATTCTCAACTTCATCGTACAAGTCCATTAAGACATCGCGCAAGTTACCGCGGTGGTGCTGCAAACGTTGCTGCAGATTTTCGACATCAATCGCCGACTCAACTTCGTTGTTCATCGTCAAACGTCTGACCACTTCGACCGCTAGCGACTCGCTAACAGATAACTTGCAAAGCGTTTTCAAAGCGGTCGCGCGATGACTTGTCATCAACAAGCGGACGCCGCGTTGCCATGACTTGCAGATTACAAACGCACGCTTAAAACGACTAAGTTGCTCATAACCATCCAGCACCAATAAACTGCCACCCGTCAATCGACGCCACGGAATGATCAGTGACCGCGACTCTGCCTTGCGCAGTTGCAACCACACACAGGAACTCGAAAGCGATGAACTCGAAGACAATGAACTCGGAACCGGCGAAGCAGTCTGATCACTGCTCTCGTTCCCAGCTGCATCGCGCCGCCACATCGAACTGGCAATCATAGGAACAAAATTCTCGAGCAACGTCGACTTGCCCGAACCATGCGGCCCCACAATCGCGCCTCGAAACTTGCACGCTTCCCAACGCGCACACAGATCCACGAAAAAACCTTCTGGACCAATCCACTCGAGCTTTCCCGGCGCAACAAACCGAGTCGAAAACGGATTCGAAGTGCTGTCACTCACGTGCTACAGATCAGTTGTCATGTGGCCAAGATAGAATAACCGGTCAGCCGACAACTCGCGTCCATCTCGCAAGAACAAACGCAATCGCACGCACCAGCGAATCTTCAGCAAACGACCTTCGAAACTCAGCGGTGAAGCCGGCAACTCGCAACTCAAACGGCGTGGCTGGTCGAGCGCACCCGCCATCAACTCTTCGCGACCAATTCGCTTGAACAGATGCACTCCGATGTCTTCCCCGCCTTTACCTTCCGTGTACCACATAACGGAAACTTCAAGGCTATCGACCAACTCAGGCGACACTCGATGCAGCGCGTACTCAAACTCCAACTCCTCGCCAGGAACCAAACCATCCTGCAACGATAGCAATCGCAAACCTAATTGAGGCTCGCTGCGTCGCGCGGCTGGACGGGTCGTGGATGTACGACGATTGGAAAACTTCTGCAAAACGTTCGCCACCGGGGAGCATCTCCTTCAACAACTACTTTCCAAACAATCGCGTTATGCGGACTCTGGAAAGAATGCATCGTATCAAGTGGAAGCGTGAATTGGCAATCCAATTCTAACGGCTTTTCGGGCTCTACTACAAATTGATCGGGACCCAGCACGACTTTCCGTGTCATCTCGTGACGCTCAGTTCGAATGTCAGTCCCCTGCTGGTAGGTCGTCTCTTCAAAGCAAGCTAGGGACACTCGCAGTTGCTTGAAGGTGACGCGCCCGTACTGACACAGATATAACGCATACTGATTGCCAGGCAATAGCGGCAAATCGCTGATCTCCAGCGTCGTCGGCCCAACGCCTATATGCCGCCGAAACAATCGAAAGAACCAACGCGTTGCAAAATAACTGACCACCGCGAAAGGCACCAACAAGACAGTCAGGAAGTACTCGTGATTGCCCACCAAATGATTTTCAACGCAGATCACCGTCAGCACCGACAACATGGCGTTCCAAGCCACCGCAAACGCCGCACTAACGGCTAACTTTGCACTATCACCTTGATTTGCTGCCAATCGATACGCTAGGCGAACGCCGGGGCTGTCCTTCAAGATCGTCGCGTCCGGCAAGCTCGTCCCGCCCACCTCAGTTTGCCCAATCGACCGCCGCATGTGGTCGCGTTTCGCGCGATCAAGCATTGCGGAGCGAGATTCGGGCGAAGCAACCACGTGCGAAACTTGCAACAAAAACGCCGTCAAACCGATCAACACAAAACTGCTGGACGCGATCACCATCAGCCAGAAACCGAATCCGATCTCCAAAATGCTCGACTCAGGCCAAAATACCCGCCACGTAACCACTGTCGTCAGCGTTACAATGCCCAGTAGAAACAACAGGCCGTAAAATACCGCTTCGCTGACGCTGCCAACGACCCACCAGCCGCTCATGCGCCCGCCACGTTTTTTTCCGAACAGCCTGAACAGCTTCGCCACCCGAGAACTCCAAAATGTGCTTCGTCCAACTTTTCACCAGCGTACCATCCCACCACACTCCCGCCAGTGCCAAAGTCCACCGCGCCACAGCCGTCGGTCTCCGCCGCGCTGCGCCATTCGCTCTGTTGTTCGCTCTCCTGTTCGCTCTCGCGATCGCCACAACCGCCCAAGCCGACTGGCCACAGATCCTCGGCCCCAACCGCGACGGCAAATCCAGCGACGCAACTCCGCTAGCTACAAATTGGCCTGCGGCACTCGCACCAATGTGGACCGCTGACCTCGGAAACGGCTACGGCGGAGCAGCCATCGTCGCGGATTCCGTCTACATCATGCACCGCATCGGCGGCGAAGAATTTCTTGAATCACTCGACATCGCGACCGGCAAACAGCGTTGGCGTGCCGCTTGGAAAGCCACCTACCGAACGTCCATCGATCCCGACAACGGCCCTCGCTGCGTTCCCACCATCGCAGGCGACAAAGCCATCTGCTACGGAGCTGCGGGCGATCTGGTCTGCGTCCAAACTTCCAGTGGAAAAATTCTCTGGTCGCGCGGCATTCGCAAAGAATACAAAGCCCAAGATGGTTACTTCGGAGCCGGCTCAACGCCGCTTGTCGTCGGCGACACAGTCGTCATCAACATCGGTGGCCCCGAAGCTGGCATCGTCGGCGTCGATCTCAACTCAGGCAAAACCCGCTGGACCGCCTCCAATCAAGACGCCAGCTACGCCGCGCCGATTCAGTTGCAGCAACTCGGCAAGTCTGGCAAGCCACTCGCGCTCGTCGTCGCGCGTCTGAAAACAATCCTGCTCGACTCAGCCGACGGAACCGTGCTATCGGAAGTCAACTTCGGCAGCCGGGGACCAACCGTGAACGCTGCCACCCCAATCGAAGTCGCCCCGAATCAATATCTGCTGACCGCCAGCTACGGCATCGGCTGCACACTGTTGAACATCAGCAACGGTAAACTGATCGAAACCTATCGCGGCAATCAACTCCTCAGCAGCCAATACAACTCGCCGGTCTTCATCAACGACCGCATCATCGGCATCGACGGCCGCGAAGACGCCGGCGCATCAACTCTGCGAGCCTTCGATCCAATCGCCAAGAAAACGATCTGGGAACAAGACGGCTTCAGCACTTCACACTTAATCGCCATCGGCTCTCAAGCTCTCGTCATTTCCGTCGACGGCAGCATCAAACTCATCGACGCCACCGCCACCACCTACAAACCACTCGCCGAATCACAACTTCCTTCAGGCACCTACCGTGCCCTGCCAGCGCTTGCAAACAACCTGCTCATCCTCCGCAAAACCACCGGCCCAAATACCAGCCAATGCATCGCCATCAAACTGCCTTAGGAACGTGGGGTCAACTACTGTCGTAGCGGATTTCGTTAGAAATTCGATTCGCAGTTGATTGGGGCGAATCCAGTTGTGTCACGGCTTCAACTTCTGCAATACAGTACGTCGGTGCCCGCGGTTCGAGCCCGTCCAGGACTACTCATTGGAATGGCGCTACTCCGCTTGGTGCGGGACATGTCTGCAAAACATGTTGGGTTGAGTTCGAATCTCTAATTGCAGCCACTTCAAACCGAGTTTCTGGATACAAACAACTCGCAACTGAATGAGCGTAAAAAGGACAAGTCACCAAACGCCCCGAAATAGGTAACGAAGTCGATTTCCTCTTTCCTGTCCAAGCTTGACTGCCAAAGAGTCTAGCATTTTACCTAAAACCTTGTTGACTTCTGCACGCGTCGAACTGCGCTGAACATCAACGTCTTTTAGGAACTGAACCCAAGACTCTTCGCTCATATTGAGGTACATCTTGACGCGATCATCAACTAACACAGATGCTGGATCAGCCACCAAGCGATTCTGTACAACGAATCGACCTACGGCTAGTTTAGACCTGTTGTCTAGAAAGTCGCCTAATCTTGACGAACGTTCCAAGTTCCTCGCGTTTAACTCATCCATTCCCTGTTTGAATTGCTTTGGGTCGCTAATCTGCATTACCGCCTCTAGGTCCGTTTCTGATTCTGAACGCAGGGTCTGAATCTGCTTCCTCTGCGCATCTGTCAGTTTGACCAGCGCCCCTAGACCTTTCTGATCGAGCAAATACTCGATCATCAACACGGAAGTAAAATTCGTTGGAAAGGGGATCTCCATCGCATCTACGTCCTGCCGAACTACATCACGTGAGTAGTATTTGTCACCAACTAACTGCGCAAGTTTGGATTGAAAATCTTTCGGGACTGAAGCCAGCAAATTCTGAACACGAGTCTGAATCAAGGACGTCATTGCAAGTGCATATTGATTCTCCACCGCTTCGACTGAGCGTTGAAAACGATCTAAATCTTCGCCGACATCACAGTATTTCAGTATGAATGGCGCTGATACAACTACCTTAAACTGGTTTGCGTGTCGCTGCTCAATGAAAAGTTGCCTCAATGCTGCAAGTTGCGGATCGGTTAGCGCCTCAGCGAATACATTGCGACTTGCCTTTTCCAACTCCATGAGCCGATCACCAAAGCCACTATGTGGCAGCGTATCGACTTGCCGCCTTATGTTCGCGTATTCAATCGAAGAAGCGACAGACTTCAACTTTGCGAGCTGCGAAGGAGAAAGGTCGACTGCTTCTTGTAATTCCTGCGTACTAAGCAGCGAAGAGACGAGAGCGTCAACTCCTAAATCGTCCGCTAGAATAGCAACAGAGGATTGGGAATAACCGGTTTCCCCTGCTATCACCATCAGCACGGCCGCACACACTGTGATTTTCAGCATATATACCTCTCGATACTCTATGAATGCTGCCAGACATTCCAAAACGCTCTAAGACATCTTCTCAACGAAGAAAAAAGGGACGACGAAGAAAAAAGGGACGCGACGAAGAAAAAAGGGACGGAGGTAATTTAGGTTCACGCGAGGGTGACACTGGGCCTTGCCAGTGCCAACGAAGTGGTTGATGCGTTGGCGAAGTAATCGCATCTACCGCCTCGAAGTAACCAATGCCAGACGACCGCAAACGTTCCACCGCTCTGTTCCTAAACCACGACGCTACTCCAGATTCGACAACCTCGAATACTTAGCCCGCACGACACTGAAGTTATCAACCTTGCCCGAATGAAACAAAGTCTGACCAACTTCATTCAACGTCAGATACAATGTTACCAACCGCTCGGATTTTTCCGCTGCCACTGACAAGGGCGATGCTAAAGTCTGCAGCGCTGTACCAATGTTCTTCTGCAAGTCACGAATGATGTCTTGCAACTCTTTGTTGCCGATTGAACGATTGTCGATCACAGCCTGCAAAGCGTTGAGCGACACTTGAGCCTCGAGACTCGATGGCAACTGATCGAGCACCGTCACACAACTGAGCAACTTGATAAACTTCTCATTGCTGTCCGTCTTGCCCGCTCGATCCTGCAACAGCGCCGCAATCTTTTGCAACTTCACATCAGCGTCACAAGCATCCAGTAGAGTCTTGCGATTCTCCGCTCCAGCCAAAAATTGCTCTTTGAAAAACTCAGCCGCCCCTTCGCTGATCCCACCAGCACGCGTCACCACACGCTTAACAAAGTTCACCATGCGAGGCACATTGATCACATCCGCTTCTGGCTGTTCCAGCGTAACGGCTGAAACCAACAAAACTTGGCTCGCCTCACTCAACAACTTCGGCGGCCGCGCACATTGCACCAACCAACGAAACATTTGCGGAATGAAAGTCGGTTTCTTGTTGAGCGCCAATGTGAAATCAATACTGATCGGCTGATTCGAATCCACAACCGCGGCTACATCCTTCAGCAACTCACAGTAAGCTTCGTAGTCATCACCACCCTCGAGCTGTTCGAGCTTCGCCTGCAGCACCGGCGGCAGTTGCCGACCGTCAGGCCGCGCCGCCGAAACTTGAAACTCGGCTTTGTCTTCAACGTCTTCCAGCGAATGTTTGACCGTCAAATAATCTCCAAAGCGTTGCTTGAGCACATTTCCATCGCTGGTGCTTTCGTCGATTCGCTTCAACGTCATCACAATCGACTCACCATGCTTTACCACCAAGTCGATCGCCCGCTGCAACATCGTCTCGCATTGCGGCGCATCGAAGCGGCTTGCGATAAAAGTCAGGAATCCAACCAAATCCCCACCGCAATCACCTTTCGCAACTGGGCACTCAGCCAAGTAGCGAAACAACTCAACTTGCTGAGCACCATCCAACCGCGCTCGATTCGTTGTCCCAGCCTTCGGCATCATGACCGCCGACAGCAAATTCAACCAACTTGGGAAAAGCAACTCGTACGGGAACTTGTCCGTGTACTGCGGCAGCGGCTTCAAGCCTGAAAAATACTCGGCATCTGCATAGATCGCCCGAATCACTTGCACGGCCGCATCTTTGACCGCTTCATCCGACGCAAAACGATCGCGCACCACCGCCTTTTCAAAATCTTGCAGCACCGCGCGCTGCGCATCGGTCAGCGTGGCTTGCTCGCCGACCGACTCCCGGCTCGCAATTTCACAAATGGCATCCAGCGTTTTGTACAAACCCCGCGCCCGCTCAGGCAATCGCACCAACACCTTCTCCGCGGGTCGCTGAACCTTTTTATCGCGTGTCAAACCATACAAACGATTGATCTGATGCGCTCGGTTGAGCAAAAAGAAATCTTGACTCATGAACCAATCCTATCGCTTGCCGCCATCTTAGTGTTGCCAAAGTGTGATCTGCACACTCCAGTGGCAAGCAATCTACTTGCTATTCAGTTGATCTTCTAGCCACTTATAAGCCTGCATGCGGGTTTCATCAGGAAAATCGTGCTCGGCCTCCGGATACTCGAATACGCATTTCGCTTTCGCCCCCAGAAGTTCATAAAGTGGACGAACGCTCACTTCGCATTTTCGCACACCAGCCACAGCAAAGTTCGCATCGTTCAGCGGCGCGCAGACAAACAGACCTCGCGGCGCGATCGCTGCCAAGACCTCCGGAAAATCAAACGGCATCAATTTCGGATCGCACTGAAACTGCGTAGCTATCCGCGGCATGTAACGCGAACTGCTCCACCCTTTCAAATCCCCGCCGTAATAATCTTCAAACGCATTGAATCCACAGCTCGTCACCACACAACGCACACGTTGATCAAACGCTGCCGTATACAACGAATTGTGCCCACCCAGCGAATGACCAATCGCTCCGATACGATCGCGATTCACACAAGGCAAACTCTCTAGCAAGTCCAACCCGCGCACGTTGTTCCAAATCGCTTTCATCGTCCCGCTCGCAAACCGATCCGAATTCGCTTCGAAATCATATTGGTATTCTGCAAAGCCTGGATAATCCGGGACTAAGCACACAAAGCCCCGTTCTGCCAACTCGTGCGCGTACCAGCGACTCACCTTGCCGCCCAAGCCCAATAACTGCGCCTTGCCCAATTCGAAATGCGTTGGATGCAAACAAAGCATCGCTGCCGCCGGCGACTTCAACGCTTTCGGTATCAACAAATATGCCGGCACTCGATCTCCAACATCCGGCGCGTAAGTCAACTTGATGCGATGGTACTTTTCAACGTCGTCGACACTCACCACCTGAGTATCAAGATCACACCGCAGCGACGGTTGCGGAAACTCACCCATCGCTCGCTCCATCTGCATCAACGCATGCTGACGACGCACACCATGTTCCAGCGCAGTCGTAATCTTCTGCCGCTCGCCTTCAACAATCACATAGCTCGTATCCATATGCTCCGGATACTTCGGCAACGCATTCGTCAGTACGACCGCATTTTCATTGCTCCCCTGCCTTGCCCCGATTCGCAAGTTCTCAATCCAATGCAAACCACACCGCGCTGGCGCCAAGACATCCACATCGCCATCACCATCAATGTCCACACACGTAGAATCCAAGTCGATCCCACAGGTTCCGCCTTCAGTAATGATGTGCCGCGTCCAGGTCTTACTCGCCGAGTCAAATCCGTACCACGCCGTCTGCAGCGGATCGTTCTCGCCCGGATCCTTTCCTTCATGCCCTTGAAATCGCTTGCCAGTTACCAAGTCCTCGCGTCCATCACCATCGATATCCGCCAGCATCAGCGTATGAGCATTCGACCAACTCGTATCGATTGCGTGCGTAATCCACTTTCGCTGCTCACAATGCTCAGCGACATGCGACCAAGCGCTTTGAAATTCGCTCGGTACCGTGAACTGACTCTCTGATGCAGATACTTGTTCTGTCCAGTACAGCCCCAAGTTGTGACCGCGACTCCAAATCAAATCGCTATCGCCATCACCATCGACATCTTTACAGAGGATTGGCAATCCGCAGTCTCTCGCCAACTTGAACTCCGCATGCCAAGTCCAGCGTCCACTGCGACGATCCTCAGGCGCTTCAGCCCATCCATTCGGCGTCACAATATCCACACGACCATCGCCATTCAGATCGCCAGCCCCGATACCATGCCCGATCGCTTCTTGCGGTAGCTCATGCCGTACAAACAACTTTTCACTTGCACTCCCCGCAGGCTTCAGTTCGTACCAAGCTGCGAAGGAAGTCCCGTTAGGCAAAACATCCAATTGCCCATCGCCGTCGATATCAACCAATCGCCCCGTCTCGCTCGGCCCAGGTTCATCAATCACCTCAGTCGCCCACAACTCGCCATCAGTTTGCTTACCCGGATTGCGGCACCAATACAGACTCTTGCTGCGATAGTTGACACTCACGATGTCCATATCGCCATCGCGATCAACGTCAAGCGGCAAGTTCGAGTAGTCATCAAACCGACCGCGAATGCTCGCAACTTCGCGAAACTTATGCTTCGACTTAAAGCTCGGCGCTTCATACCACCACGCCCCGCAAACGATATCCAGCTTGCCATCGCCATTCATATCGATCGCCGTCGCCGAACTAAACTCCGACTCAGCGTTCAGCAGATGCACTCGAAACACCGGTTCATCCGCATCGCCTTCGCGCGACGAGCCCAACAACTGCGCTGCAGTCACCACCCAAAGAAACATCAAACGTTGCATGCTTGCCACTCCCCACCATCAAATCAACGCCCGTCCGCGCCGCGGTAACTCACAACGCACCAAGCCAAGCTGTGTGAGTATAGACAAATTCCAATTCAAAACAGCCAAGCGAAAAACGGCGTAGATTTGGGGGCCGAGGAGATAAGATACTTTCTGAGAAAATGGCGGAATCCATGAACTGTCGCCGACGCATCTTTCGTACCAACGGTTTGGGTATACTCGCACGCGCATAAAGGGTTATCTGGTTACAGAGACGCCGAAGCGGGACAACGCGAGTTGTACAAACTCGACTGATTGCATCGGAACATCAACCAGTGGGATTTGCAAAGTCGGAGTGGACACCGCTTTCGGTGGGGACGGAATGAGCATAATAGATGCTGGCTACTAAGAAGTGAACAAATATGCGATGCGTAAATCGGACAGCACTGACGTTGATCGAATTGTTGGTTGTGATCGGCGTCATTGCGGTTCTGGGTGCCTTGCTAATCCCCGCTGTGCAGCAGGCGCGCGAATCTTCGCGCCGCACAACATGTCAAAACAACCTGCGACAGATCGGAATCGCAAGCAACCAGTTTCACGACACTTTCAAAGAACTACCGAGATCCGAGGGACCGTTGCGTGATCTGCTAAAGGTGCTTGATCCAAATCTTGATCAAACACTTATGACTAGTTCAACCGACTGGAAGTTACCGTCGACCTATCAATGCCCAACTGATGGTTTCAATGTCCTGTTGTACAAACATTACTCCTATCGCATTTGTGCTGGATCTTCCATTAACGCGTTAACGGGAGTGTACAACGCCGATCAACCACGCACTCTAAAGGAAGTCGCAAACGGACTTAGCAACTCCGCTCACATCTCGGAACAATTACACTGTTTGAGTTCGGGGCCTGATTGGCGCGGGCCGGTGCGAGCCCGGGAATTGGCTCATCCATTACGCGCCGCCCATGGATTGTTAACCAACTATGCCCCCGGGGAAGAAGACAAGCTGTTGCGTGATGCAACGTTACTCAGGCAAAACGGCAACTACGCGCCGGGCGAATATCTTGGGATTGGGATCGGGTGGAAGTCGCGTCGTGCGGTTTACGAAGGGGTGTACAATCACATTGGACCACCTAACGAATGGAGGTTCACTATGCCGCCACTGGGTTACGGTATGCAACCACCATCTAGCTTGCATGCAGATGGAGTCAACGTGTTGTTTTTGGACGGTCACGTTACCCAAGTAGCAAACTCTGTTGACCTCAAAATCTGGCGTTCCTCTGGGACCATAGCCGGTCAAGATGTTGGCAATCCACCATGAATGTACGTCGGCGTGCGATCATTGCGTTGCTTTCTGCGGTCGGATTGGTGAGTGGCGTTGCCATTGTCTTCACTTCAGATTGGTATGCGTGGGGACGAGCTGAAATTTCAATTCAAAGTCGGTACCTGCCGCCTTCGCAGAATGAGTTGGTCGCATTTACGGCTCAGGATGTGAACCTAGTCGCAGTTAACGAACTGCAAGCTGCCGCCTCTCAGACGATTTTGATTTCAGGCAAGACACGGCTAACGAAGCTGAACTATCGATGGCGAAAAATGCCGAAGAATGGAAAACTAGCGAAACTTCCGTTAGACATTCCATTATTAGCAATGCGTATACAGTTATGCAGACGGTCATCCGACGGAGAGGTTTGTGTTGCAAAGAAGCACTTGACCATTTACGAGCACAAGAATCGGATGATCGATTGGCAGCTCAAGATCGAAGCCCCGTCGCGAAGCGGTACATATCGATTGTATCTCGACGAAGTCGAATACAATGAGGTCTTTCAATACAGTAAACCGCTGGCTGAATTTGCGGTTGCATCGAAAATCTTGGTTGTTGATGACCTGACACGTGTCAAATGACGAGCTAGCGACTTTTTGCCGTCATTCTTCGAGGCCGAACAATCCACGGAATTGCGGGCTTGCGCAAGCGTTGCGTATCTAATCGAACCGCTCGAGCTGTGTGAGTATAGACAAATACCCTTGCGACAATTGACGCACCTAATCTTTGGGTATCTTCTCATCCTGCCCATCGTGTCCATCCATGTCAAAATGTCGCGATAACCTCCTCGCATAAGTCACGAAAGTATCGTTTCGCAGGGCTGAGCGATTTAGCGCTGTACGGACCGGTCGACGCCGCCCACCGCGCACTGGACTACTTGGTAAAATGGCTCGTGGCGGTAAGCTTATGACACAGTTTGCTCAGCAGCGACAGCGAATCTCGGCAACGAACGCTGAACGGCAGCGGATCCTAGGAAACAGACAAGATAATCAATGATTGACAAGACTTCGGTTCGAGCCCACAAACGCGTGGCAGTGATCGGCAGCGGGCTCGGTGGACTTTCAGCCGCTTGCGTACTCGCCGCTCGCGGTCATGAAGTCACCCTTTTCGAAAAGAACGAATGGCTGGGTGGCAAAGCTGCGGAGCATCGCGCCGATGGCTTTCGCTTCGACATGGGCCCCACCATCCTAACCCTTCCCGGAGTGCTTAAACGCATCTTCGAAGAAGCGGGCAAACGTATCGAAGACTATCTTCAGTTGATCGAACTCGACCCGCAGTGGCGATGCTTCTTCGACGACGGTTCTTCGCTCGACCTGGTCTCAGATACCGAGCGCATGAAGCAGAACTTGCGGAAACTCTCCGGCGACGAAAAATCCGCTGACGGATACGCCAAGTTCATCGACATGTCTCGTGGCTTGCACGATGTTTCTGAACGCTTCTTCTTCTGGAAAAGCGTCGGAGGGATCGGCGACACCTTCCAAGCCACCGGCGCTTTCAACTTGAAAGTGCTCAAAGACGTGCTGTCGCTCCGCATGGGACAATCCGTCGCTGCGGTAGTGCGCAAACACGTGCCCGACGCGCGTGCCGCTCAAATGATCGACCACTTCACGCAGTACGTTGGCTCGTCGCCTGACGCCTCGCCAGCCGTGCTCTGCGGCATCGCTCATATGCAAACCAAAGAAGGCGTGTGGTATCCGATGGGCGGAACACGAGCTGTTCCGAACGCACTGGCGAAACTGGCCACCGATCTCGGTGTCACCGTGCATTGCAACGCCGATGTCGATGCCATTGAAACCAACGCCAGCGAAGTCACCGGCGTGCGACTTACCAACGGCCAGTCTTATCAGTTCGACGCCGTTGTCTCGAACTGCGATTCGGTTCGAACCCATCGCGAACTGCTACGCGACTACACCCAACCAACGCAATTCACTCGCAAACGCGACTTCGAACCCGCCTGCTCCGGAGTTGTCCTGTACCTCGGACTGCGCGAAGCTTACGACCACGTGCTGCACCACAACTTCGTCTTCTCCAAAGATCCGCACGAAGAATTCGACTGGATCTACAAACGCGGCAACCCCGCACCCGATCCAACGTGTTACGTCTGTGCTCCCGCGCAAACGGAACCCGCGGTCGCCCCACCCGGCGGTGAAGCGCTCTACGTGTTGGTGCACACACCTTATCTGCGTCCCGATCACGACTGGTCCAAGATGTTCCCCGAGTATCGCGAAGTGATACTCGACAAACTTGAATCGACCGGCAAGATGAAAGACCTTCGCAGTCGCATTGTTAGCGAAGCTTCACTGACTCCCGAAGGTATCCACAAACGCTACCGAGTCCTCAACGGCGCGATCTACGGCTTGGCCAGTCACGGCAAATTCCTCGGCGCGTTCAAACCCGCCAACCGCAGCCGCGATGTGCATGGTTTGTACCTGGCCGGCGGAGCCGCACATCCAGGCCCCGGTATGCCGATGGTCTTGATGAGCGGTTGGATCGCAGCCGATAGTCTCGATACCGACTCGCAAAAAGCACTACGGTAACAACCCAAGCCGTACGTTACTTAGCCAACTTTAAACCCACCGCGTCGTCGACCAAGAACTCGATATTCCCTGACGCGACATCATAAACTGCACCCACTAAACCAATCTTGCCCTCCTCAGACATCTGCTTTAGCGACGGGCTTTCGCTGACGATCTGCCGGATTGAATGCAGTACGTTTTCGCGAGTCACCTGTTCAACAAACTGCCCCCGCTCCGCCTCGGGCATCTTTTCGACTTCGTGGCATTTCTCCTGGTCGATGGAATACGTGATCCGATCGACAATCGCTTCCAAGTGACGACAACCAGTCACCGATTCAGGGCTCAAGCCGCTCGACGCGAACTTCACCGACGCCGTCACCGCACCGCACTTTGTATGCCCCAAGACCACAATCAACTTCGAACCCGCCACGCCGCAAGCGTATTCGAGGCTGCCTAAAACCTTTGGACCAACCACATTGCCGGCGATACGAATACTAAATATGTCACCTAAGCCAAGATCCAAAATCGTTTCCACCGGCGCCCGCGAATCGATACAACTCAGCACCGCCGCGAACGGAAACTGCCCCTGCGCCGCCGTACTCAACTGCACCGCAAAGTCGCGAAACAGCGGCTTACCAGCTTGAAACCGACGGTTTCCTTCCTGCAAAATCTGCAACACTTCATGCGGCTTTAAATCCTGCTGCAATTCGCGCGTCGAGTAGTCAATGAACCGCGTTTCATCGTGCAAACTGTACTTATCTTTAAATCCACGAAGGCTAACTTCGATGTTGAACTTCGGCGCCGTCCGCTCCTTAAACTCACGAATCAAACTTAAAACATCCGGATCAACGTAATCGGTCTGAGTCGCATCCAGCATCAAGTGCGAGCCCGGTTTTACGTCGCGCATCGCACGTTCCAACATGCCGCGATTCAGAAAGCTAACTTGATTCCCCAACTCAATACGAATCAGTTCACCTCCGATATGCTTCTCGATCATCTTTCGAATCGGTCGTCGCAAGTTGCTGTTAAGTATGAACCCAACGCCAACAACCAAGCCGATCACCGCCCCGATCAACTTCTCAGTAAAGATGATCGCTGTCATCGTCAAGAAGAACGGGATGAACTGATAACGCCCCTCTGCCCACATCTCTTGAAACAACTTCGGCCGAGCCATCTTCGCACCCGTCCAAAACAAGATCGCAGCGATGCACGACAGCGGAATCAAATTCAAATAAGTCGGTATCAACACAGCCCCAAACGCAAACAGAACTCCATGGATGACCGTCACCCATTTCGTCCGTCCGCCCGAGTGAATGCTGACCGCACTGTGCACCACACGTGAAGCGATCGGCACACCACCGAGCAATCCAGCTAACGCATTACCGACACCTTGCGCCATCAACTCGCGACTCGTTGGCGAATGTCGCCGCTCCGGATCGAGCCGATCCACCGCGTCCAAGTTCAGTAACGTCTCGAGCGACGCCACCACCGCAATCAACATGGCTGCAAAATAGATCGCTGGATTACGCCACTGATTGAAGTTGGGAAACGTAAAGATCGACGTGGCGCCTTCGCTAAGATCGAACTCCGGCACACGGAAAAAGTGCCATGACTCGCCGCTCCAACCCACGTCATAGCGACGCAACCAAATCCCCAACAAGCACCCCACAATAATCACAACCAATGGCGCTGGTACCAATCGCAACCGGTCACTCTTACCGAACTCCCACAAACCCAAAATGATCAACGACACAATGCTGATCGTTACCGCACCAAAATGCATGTCACCCGAAATCTTCAAGAACTCTGTGAATGTCGTCTGCTTATCCGGTTGCCAAAACGACATCTCACCGATCGGGTCCGTATCGTGACCAAGCAAGTGAGGGATCTGCTTCAGTATCAAAATAACGCCCACTGCAGCGATCAAGCCTTTCACCACACTTGACGGCAAAAAGTCCGACAACTCGCCCAATCGCATCAAACCGAATACAAGCTGAATCAAGCCAGCGAGAAACAGCGCAAACAAGAACGTATCAAAACCTCGAAGCGAGGCGATTTCTGACAAGATAATGGCCGTCAACCCAGCCGATGGACCACTAACACTTGTCGGCGAACCGCTGAGCAAACCGACAACAATGCCGCCGAGAACACCCGCAATCAATCCGGCATAAGGCGACACGCCAAACGACTGCGCAATGCCGATACTGATCGGTATGGAAACTAAGAATAATGCCCAGCCCGCAAGAAAATCTTGCATCCAAATTCGCGATCTTGAATCTCGTTCCGCCGACATAACATGTGCTTTCTAAGCAACCCGCGCCTACATCGTTCCTACACTGCAACACAGTCACTGCAACTCAGTTGCCTCAACCATCGCAGTTGCAACCTAAGCCGCTCACTCACTTCGTCAGACATGACCTAGGGGCATGCTGCTTGTAGCCCGCCACAGAATTTTACTTGCTGGCGCTATTCGAATACCACCGACCAGATTTCAAGCCAGATCAACAGCGTAGCGCAGCCCCACATCCGTTGCGAAAACGATGTTCGAACTGAACCAGAAAGCCACGCTTCACAAGACAAAGACTCATCGCCGTTCGATGCTGGCACCTGCGATGATGCGGCAGTTCCTTGCGCAGCTTGTTGCTGGAATAACCGCAGGAAAACGAAGTGCATCCTTCACCCTCCGGGAGCTCCGGAATATGCTCGCTCTCAACAGGCGGTTCAGAATGTGAAGGCAATTCTTCAACCGGACGCTCTAGCGGCTGTGCGCCAGGGGCATTAACCATTCCCACCGTCGATTTCGGCAGCACCGCGCGCAGGCAACCGCCAAATGTGATCGAAGCGCACCCCAACAGGAGAATCGCCTTGACAACAATCTCACCGCAGACCCATCTATTCAAAAGCGAAACGTTCAAGCTCATCAGTCTAGCGTCACTACGACACACCACTCCCGCTGCTGCAATTTGACATTCCTCGAAATTCGATGCTCCACGCGCGGCTCCCCTCGCAGAACTCCCATTGTAGAATCGAACCCCAGTCACTTCCATACGAAAACGCTGCACATCAAACTAAACAAACGCCAAACTCAATTCGCGGATCCAACATGAAGCTGTGGCTAATCTCCGATACACACAACCAACACGATCGGCTGAAAGTACCGACACACGTAGATGCCGTACTTCACTGTGGCGACGAATCGGATTCAGGTAACGCCTGGTTGAATGAACCCGAAGCCCGCGCGTTCTTCGGCTGGTTCTGCAAGTTAGATATCTCCGCCAAGTTCTTCGTTCCCGGCAATCACTCGACCGCAATTGAGCAAGGCCTTGTTACGCCCAGCGATTACCCAGACGTCACCTTTCTCATCCACCAGCAGACCGAATGGCGCGGCTTGCAAATCTTTGGTTCACCCTACACACCCATGTTCTTCAATTGGTCCTACATGAAACCAAGACCTGAACTCGAACCGATTTGGCAATCAATTCCTAGCGATCTCGACATCCTGATCACCCACGGACCACCCAAAGGAATATTCGATGTGACCAGAGATTTCGATACACGTCAACCTACTCATGTCGGATCCAATTCCCTAACCACTCACGTCGAACAACGTATCAAACCCAAACTGCACGCCTTCGGTCATCTCCATGATGAATCGGGAATCGCCAACTTTGGTTGCCTGCAGCGCAACTCAACCCACTTCATCAATTGCTCATGCTGCAACCTCGCCGGCAAACTAAAAAATCATGGCTTCATCATTGAAGTCGACAACGAATCGAAACGCATCTCGAAAATCGAAGTGCACCGATAACGTCGCATCATTTACAGCGAGCGTTCCCACCGGCGACACCACTCTCGCTTATGTTGGTGCACTTGCGGCGCCATCTATCGCACTCGAACTTTCATCTTGCTCGATACCTGAACAGCAAGAACGATTTACTCGCACGTCGCAATATTTGTAGCCACTCTACAAACGAGTCGCTCATCGCGAGCAGTAGTGCCTTTGCCAGCGTTTTCTGACTTTTTAAAGTTGCGCGTTCGCGCCTCACACGATCAACTATTCGGAATTTCTCTCAACTTTACAGCAAGCACCAGCCGGGTTCGAACAACCGTTGCACGAAAAGTTCTGCGTTGGACCTCGATTTGCTAAGTGAGTTTATTGCACAGTTAATTCGACTTGCTAGTTCGACTTGCCTCGACGGTTACTTTTCGAGGACTGGTTCAACCATCTGCTTTAACTAAGCATCTGTGATTTTGCAAAACAACCTTCAGCCAATTGGAGTGATACTATGAGCGTCGCAACCCGCGGTACAGCGATCGGTGTCTTCAACTCGCAAGCAGAAGCCCAAGCTGCTGTGAACGATCTTCGCGCATTGGGCTTTACAGACAGCCAAATCGGCGTTGCCTACAAGCATGACAATGTTAACGACACCATGCACGGCACCACGGATATGACCGATACCGAGGAAAACGCAAGTGGCGGTGCAGCCACAGGCGCAGCAGTTGGACTCGGCGCCGGCGCGCTGTGGGGCTTAGGAATTCTTGCGGGGGTACTGCCAGCAATCGGTCCCGTCATTGCCGGCGGGACTCTAGCCGCGCTCGCAGCCAGCGCTGCGACCGGTGCCGCCGCAGGTGGACTCGGCGGTGCACTGATCGGAATGGGCGTTAGCAACGATGACGTCAAATACTACGACTCCGAATTCGCAAGCGGCCGCGTGATCGTAACTGTCGAAGCCGGCAATCGTGTTGCTGACGTAGAACGCGTCATCCGCAATCACGGTGGCTACAACCGTTCAACGACTTACAACGCATAGTCGTTACTTAAGTTCAGACGAACTGTGAGTGGTGGCGACTTTCACTCGCCAATCCAAAAACCCTTACAAATCTCTACGAATCAAAGCGCCACCGCGCTTTTCAAACCCAGCGACTCACTGCGGCCGATAACACCGAGCGACAATCTTTACGATTGTCATTGCGGTTCGGTCGCAGTGAGCTTTTTTATTGGTGTTTAGGATCAGCCTAAGGAAAAGTGGTGGCAACGTTCAGTCGCCAGTGGTAGGTAACATCAAAGTGAATCTCGCACCTAGCATGAACTTCGTCCCGCGGCCAAAATAGCGGCGAAAGACTCATTGCTCTGCGAGATAAACTTATGGTCAACCCGAACGATTTCGCTGAGAAAACTCGGCAAATCACCCTAGCACCCAATGCTGTCGCACTAACGATCGCAGGTTCAGACCCAAGCGGTGGCGCTGGCCTCCAAGCCGATTTAAAGACCTTCCAACAACTCGGCGTCTACGGAATGTCGGTGGTTACTCTTATCACCGTTCAGAATACGCAGACTGTCCGCCAAGTCGCAGTGCTTTCTCCCGACCTGATCGTCGCGCAGTTAGACGCGGTGCTCGAAGATATTCCACCCACTGCCATTAAAGTCGGAGCACTGGGTAACGCAGCAGTCGTCCGCGCCGTCGGCGAACGTTTAAAGTCGCTTCCATGTCCGATCGTTATCGACCCCGTGCTTGTCAGCAAACATGGACACCTGCTCGCCTCCGAAGGCATAGAAGAACTGATCGAAGCCTACGAAGAACACTTACTACCGCACGCCACTCTGGTAACTCCCAATAGATTCGAAGCGGGACGTCTCACTGGTCGCACTCTCAACAACGAAGACGCAGTTGCCGAAGCGATCTATGTGCTGCAACAACTTGGTCCGAAACATGTCTTGATCAAACTGGGCGAAGTAAACGGTGAATCGCAACATGTTCTCAGTTTGCCAACCGGCAACATCGGCATCCTCACTCCGCGACTCACCGCGCAAAACACCCACGGAACCGGTTGCATTCTCGCTGCGGCCATCACAGCGCAACTGGCGCTAGGCGACTCCGATATCAACTCGGCTGTGCATTTTGGAATCCAACGCACCTTTGAAACCATTCAATTCGATAGCGAGTTGGGAAACGGCATTCATCCCGCCGAAATTCGCGCTATGTCAACCAAGTAACAGCGTCAACCAAGTAACAACGGCCCAGCTCTAGAACCACAGCTCTAAGACCTCGGCCGTTGTGAATTCCGACCCCAGCAATCAACCCCCGGCAATCAAAGCCGGGCAATCAAAGCCCAGTGCAACTACTTGCCGATCTGCGCTTTCAACGCGCCCGCGTCGTAGACTTTCTCAAGCGCTTCCAGCACCGCGGCGATATGCACTCCAACCGCCCTCCCCTGCTCTTCGCTGTGATAAAAGTCGGCCGTCAGACTCTGAATGTTGCCATCAAAAATCACACCGACCAACTTACCACTGCGATCAACAATCGGCGAACCAGAATTGCCGCCGATGATGTCTGCGGTACACACAAAGTTAAACGGAGTCGTGCTAGTTATCGAATCCTTGGCTTCGTGCCAGCTCTCAGGAAGCTCCCAAGGGTCCTCGCCACCATGCTGCTTTTCATGCTCAAACGCACCGCCCATTGTCGTCTGCGCCGGCACATCAGTGCCGTCTTCCTTGTAGCCTTTGACCACACCAAACGCTAATCGCAAAGTAAACGTCGCGTCCGGATAAGTCGACTCACCTTCCAACTGAAACTTCACATCAGTAATCTTTGCGTAAGCTTGACGTTCACGCTCATCCAACTCTTCAGTCCGCTCCCGAAGCGCTCGATACTCTGGCTCAAGCAATCGCGCCAACTGAATCAACGGATCTTTACTGCTAGCGATACCTTCCAGTCCAGCCGCAGCCAACTTCTTTCGCGCATCGACATCAAACAAAGTCGTTCCTTCGATCAGTTCAGCCGCGCGTTCACGCGGTCCCTTACCCGCCAAAACCTTTTGCACCAACTCATCATCGCCGCCTCGCTTCTCCATAAATCGCGAAAGCTCGTCTGCTAACACCAATCGCTCCAAATCATCGTACAGCGGTGCTGGCGAATACAACTCTTGCTCCAGCGACTCGCGACCCGCATCACCAAACTCACGCAATCGCTCACCACTAGGCTTCTTATCCTCAGCCGCCATCAACACCAGATCTTCAGCAATCGCGTAGATGTGACTTCGCAAAGTTCCTTCGCGATCGTGCAGCTTGATGCGCTCTTGCTGAACCTCAGCAATCGTCTTCCAAGCTTCATCGCTGCCCGCTTTCTCTTGCATCTTCTTAGCCAACGCTCGCTTCTCAGCCAAGAAAGATGGATCCTGCAAACCAGCAAGCATCCCCGTGTACGCTTTGCGCGAGTTCTGAATACCGAACAGCTCATCTTGGCCACGTCGAGCCTGCTCGGCTCCACCCAGCGCATACTGTTGCATCAGGATCTCTTTGCGTCGCAGCAAATCCAGCGTTCGCACCATGCGATGATCGCGCTGATACACCAAAGCCTCAGGAGTCAAAATGCGCTGCGTTCGGCCTGGGTTTCCACTGACGAAAACCAAGTCGCCGTCATTCGCACCCTTCGGATTCACTTCCAAGAAGTTTTCGATCTTCGCCGGTTTATCATTCTCATAAACTCGGAAAATCGTCACGTCCAAACAGAATCGCGGATACTCGAAATTATCTGCATCGCCTCCGAAAAATGCCGTCGCCGCTTCCGGAGCCCAAACCAAGCGCACGTCGGTGTACTGTTTGTAGCGATACAAGTGATATCGTCCGCCGCCGTACAGCGTCACCACATCGCTCCGCAAGCCAGTCTTCTCCTTCGACTGCTGCTCAATTCCCGCAATCGCCGCGCGCCGCGCTTTCGCAGCCGCCACCGCATCC
The DNA here is from genome assembly GCA_041739135.1 of Pirellulaceae bacterium. Lineage (GTDB taxonomy): Bacteria > Planctomycetota > Planctomycetia > Pirellulales > Pirellulaceae > Aureliella. The sequence goes on along the minus strand of JBGSOM010000247.1, from coordinate 25,181 downwards.
ATACCACCCTTCACCGATGCATTGACTTGTTCTGTAACATCTTCGATAGAAACTAACTGGTTCAACTCCAAGTCGGGCGCCTTCAACTCGTCCGCTTCAGTCTTCGCGTAGTAACCATCGCTGTTGATGTTGCGTTCCGGCGTTGACAGCTTGTACAGCGTCTCCGAAGCAACGTGATGATTGGTCAGCACCAAACCGTTGCTTGAGATGAACGAAGCCGATCCGCCCGAGTTGAACCTGACACTCGACAGCATCAAGTGCTTCGTCCAAGCGTCCTCCACTTCGAAGTTATACTTGTCCTTCAGCGACGACTTCGGCAGCGAACTGAACAACCACATTCCTTCATCCGCCATCGCACTTCCCATAGTCACAATCGCCATCACGGCGCTTAATAAAATTCGCTTCATACCAACTCCCTCCGAACAGAAACCAAGACCCGTTAACGAGCCCCCAAGTATACCCGCGAATTCCGCGAACAGGTCCCCGCACAGAGCACGCTGACAACCACTTGTCGTGTTCCTTCTGTCGTGTGCCACTGTGCTTTGCCAGTGCGAACGAAGTCAAAGTTTGCAAGCAAGACGTCTGATCAGCCAACGACTCGAAGCAACCAAAGTACGCCGACCATAGTGCAATCCAGTCGAAACAAGCTCGAAGCGAAATGCCCTCCTGCTAAGCCGTCACCCGTTGCAGTCTACCTTTTTCAAAGAAGACAGCTAAGCTGAATGGCAGACCCACGATATCACCCAGCCAAGTCACCCAGCCAATTCATCACAATAAAGCAACTAAGCATGATCGTTTTCGTCACCAAAGACCTGTTTTTCATTCCGCTATTGAAGACCGCAGCCGAGAAACAGAACTGCTCGTTGATGACAGTTCCCAACGCCAACTCCGTTCGCTTGGACGAACTCACTCAAGAAGAAGTCACCGCCTGCGTCATCGATCTGACAGCAGTAACACTCGAAGAAATTACGACTACCGCCGAGTCGCTTCAAAAGCGTTTTGCCCCAGTCCAACTCATCGCCTTCGGACCGCACGTCAACGAGCAACACCTCGCCGCCGCCCACGCCGCCGGCTTCAACAGCGTCCTCACCCGCGGACAACTCAACGCCAACATCGACCGCCACATGCAACACTGGGCAATGCAGAAGCCATAGTCGCCTCTTGCTTAGACGGCTTGCCACCTCTGCGCATTACTTTTCAACCGCCTTAACACGCACCACCGCATTCCCAAACAAAAGCCTTGCATCAACGCACGAACGCACCACACGCTTCCCTACCAATCACCAACTCCGCGTCTTTCCAACTCCCCGCCTCTGCGCATTACTTTTCAACCGCCTCAATACGCACCACCGCATTCCCAAACGACGACCCACCGCCCAAATCCGTCAACTCCTGACTCGTCAAATCATTTAGGCTCTTCTTATCCGGCGCCAACTTCGGCTGCAAAGTGCTAGTCGTTTCTTGGCCCCGACGAACCCGGGAGACAGATGGTTTGATCCAGCGACGAAGGACTCGGCGAAGTAGTCGGCGAACTTATCGTCGCTGAAGGTTGTGACTCGCCTCGGGAAGCTTGACTAGGCGAATTCAAGGTTCCAACTGCGGCTTGCGTTGACATAATCGAACTACTGAACAAGGTCGCCCCGCCACTCGCCGAACGATAGCGGCGGTCATGATTCGCCCACCAAGCTTCAGCTTCCAAAACAGTCCACTTCCCTGGCGTTTGGCAACGCATCAACATCTGAGCCAAATCGCGAGCCGTTTGGGGACGGCGCGAACGAGATTTCTCCAAACAACTCAGCAGCACGTCTTCAAACTCTTGAGTAATCGAAACACTCATCCGCTGACTCGGTGGCTGCGGCGACTCTGTCACATGCTTTTGAAGCAACTCGACCACATTGGCTGCATCAAAAACACTCTTGCCAGTTATCAGAAAGTACCCGACGGCACCAAGCGCATACAGATCGCTGCACGCATCCACGAGACTCGGCGACTGAATCGCTTCAGGGGACATGTACAGCGGAGTACCAGCTAAGCCATTGTCTTTCGCAGTCGCATCAACCTGTTTGACGAGCCCGAAGTCGAGCACCTTCACGACATCGGGTTGACCACCACGACGATTGATCATGATGTTCGCAGGCTTGATATCGCGATGCACTAACCCCTGAGCGTGTGCCTCGTAGAGCGAACCGCAAATCTGCAACATGATCTGAATCACACGCGCTTCGGGCTGCGGCCCGTATTGATCAACCAGCACTTGCAAATCGATGCCGTCAAGAAACTCCATCGCGTAATAGAACACACCTTCAGGAGTGCGACCGTAATCGTAGATCGCAATCGTGTTCGGATGATTCAGTTGACTGGTAATCTGAACTTCGTGTTCAAAGCGCGCGATGGCGGCATCGTTCATGACGTCGATATTCAATAGCTTGATCGCCGTCGGCCTGCGCATCATGGCATGGTAGCCCTTGTAAACGACTCCCATCGCACCCGCGCCGAGCTTTGTTTCCAGCTTGTATTGGCCCAGTTCCTGTGCATCAACGGCGGCCTTGCGAGCTTCGCGCTGCATGCGACTGACAACTAGACTAAATGCAAAGATGGCAACGGAAGCAGTGATCAGCAGACCGTAAAGTGCCCAGAAAACGCGAGACAATATTGCCAGTGGGCGATAGGCTTCGGCGTAATCGATTTCCGTTGCGACCCCAATTTCATATTCGGGCAACCAAGCCCAGGCACCTACAACCGGGACACCGCGATAGTCGGGGTAGCCATCGATGTCCAACCCGCTTTGACCCGACGTCACCGAAGAGGCCATCTTGGTCAGCGGCATTTCGGAACGTCGCTTCGTTGGTCGATAACCACGCGTCATATCACCTTCGGGATCACGCACCATCAAATTCAAAATGGATGATGAGTTGGGTTGGTCAGGCAATAAGCCAGCCAGGATCAAGTCGTGATCGAAACGGCTGTTGCTGACCATCACTCCGTTGCGATCGACCGCATACGTTTCACCACTTTTGCCCATCTGCCCCAATTGCAGAATGCGAGTGAATTCCTTTTCGGGCTGAATACGCAGCGCGAGAGCTCCGATGACTTGAAAGTTCTCATCGCGGATCGGCGAGATGGCGAACATGGTCGGCGTGCCAGTGCGGAGATTCCCTTGCTCGTCCTTCATGACTGTTACACTGGCCACTGGCGTAGACACAATCGTCTCGCCATCGTAAACGCGAGCGAAGAAGGAACTGTACTGCTGCACATTTTGCAGCCCCACTAACTCGTCCGTGGACGCAGCAATGATCTTGTGGCTGCGATCCGTAATGAAGAATCCCTCGTGCCCATGAGCGTCGAGGAAAGGTGCAATCTCTCGTCCAATCACAATTCGAGCTTGCTGCAGCTCATCCAGCGACTTCGCCTTGCCGGTTGCTTGCTCGGCGACGAGTTCGCCCACAGCGGTTCGCAACGAACGGGTGTTGGCGACCGACTGAGCGTGAGAGATTTGCACTCCATACCAGTTTCTGAGCATCGCAGTTTCAACGTTCAGCAGCGTTTGCAGTTGCGATTGCAAGCTGGCTTTCATCGTCGATGCAATTGCACGTTGCACGCCGTAGCCAACGGCTGACAGGATCACAAATGCGATGATGGGCCACAGCCAGATTTGACGCTTGAGAACGGCTCGGGTCCTCGAGACCGTTGCACCAAAGCTAGAACGGGCGAAGGTCATGTGCGCCCCATGCGGTCGAGACACTGACGCCGACTCTTCTTTTCGATTCCAAAAACTGAACTTCATCGCGACGCCCGTAAACCTGAGAATTAGGAGACCCGCCATTTAAATTACTGGAGATCTACAAATCCAGCATTACTTAATTGTTTAGGTATTTACAGACATCTAGGTGAAAGCTGCGGCATCGGCGCTTCAGGCGCATGAGGTATCGCTTGCGGCTGTGCGGTCACTGGTTTGGGCCTTGCTTCGCCTTCGACCTATGCGCCAGCCCATCGCGGCGGCACCGAGAGCGCATAGCGCCAGCGAACTCGGCTCGGGAACCGCTGTGATATCTTGAATCGTGATTAGACCGCTGCTTGCGAAGCTGGAAGGGACAACATCAAGTCGGTTTCCTTCGAAATCCCCAAAAAACGTGTCGCCGGAATCGACCAGAGAAATCTGGAACTGTTCGCCGTTGGCCAAGGCGGGCGTGCCCCCTGGGCCGAGAACGCTTTCGAGTTCCAAGCGGGCCAACAGTCTGGTTGTGGCTGTCAGGCTGACGCCATTAAAACTCTCAGTCGCTGCAATGGCCACGAATCGGCTGTTGTTGAGTGTGAAGACATCGATTGGAGCGGCGTCGCCCGCGAAGACGTAGTCTGCAAAACCGACTTCCGTCACTTGAGGCGTAGTGAACTGTAGCGTACTGATTCGAGCCGGAGTTCCCACCAGCGTAATCTCGAAGTCATAGGCTGCAACGTCCAGGTTCAACGAGGTGTTGCTGCTGATGAGCACGTCGACAAAGCCTGAGCCGCCAGCGGCGATCGTTGCGTCCTGTATTGTGACAACGATGGCTGCTCGCGCCTGGGATGACAATGCCGTCAGTAAGAGGATGGTCAGCGAAACAAAACGAAGCATGTAATAAAACTCCAAAAAACATGAAGGGTTTATCGGTCAAGTCAGTAGTTCGGTTAGTCACCTAGAAGCGCGAAGAGATCATCGTGCAGTTGGAACAATCGCTCGTTTCTCCAGAGGGTGCGGTCGGCAGCGTTGACTAGGCCGTCGCCGTTCCATCGGCATCGACCGAGACATCGTGAATATCCAGATCCCCGGTGACATAACCAACCTGCGGTACATACACGCGATCAAAAACATTGGCCACTTGTCGCGGCTCCAGCGCGTTCTAAAAACGCCATCGCTGATACAGCGACGTCATCCACAAAGTTTGCCCATCGCCCACAGGCCCAGGCAACGATTGAACGTCCGCTCAACGGTCGACCGTCGGCCATCCGGCTGCAAGCCAACTAAAAACAGCTTGCCAGTCTGATTCGTGTTGAACGCCTGCCTGCAAAACTGTTCGGCCAGCCACGAGTTGAACTGCCGCGAACCCATCAACTCCAGCATCGGAGCGGCAACCAAGTTCGAGCCGCTAGTTTTTGCATGAGTCTGATTCATCAAGCGACTTCCTGCAGGCTAACACCCGGTGCCACCATCCCTGGTGGCTGCTGCTGCGAACGTGCGCAGGCAACGTCAGACTCCATCCCAACCGAGATGATTTCTGCGGACTCAGTTAACGACAGGTTGAAAGCAATCGCGAACAACGCGACATGCAGGGCGGTGGCTGATCGCATCGAGCGACCATTCAACGCGCAGGGCGAGAAACGAGACGCGTTGAGACGCAACCGTAAACGACAAAACATCAAGCGAATCCTGGGGCACGGGAATCGAGATCAAATTAGAAAGTGGCAATTCTGTTGGGGCACCACCGAAAAACGGATAAGGTGATTCGGTCCAACAGAATGCCCTCATAGAACGGGAGCCGATCCCAAAACCTGATTCGCAAAATCGGAATAATCCGAATTTTTCCTAAAGTCGCACCGCCGAAGGTCGAGGCTGACTCGTGAAGCCTCTGAACCATGTGCGGAGACTTGCAAGTCCGCAACGTGCAGCTTGTTTACCTTCTTTTGCGTGGTTCAATAGCAGACAGGAATTTTAATCGGGATCAACTTTGTGCCTTGCGGTCGCAACCCAGTCGCAAGGCACTTCCCGTACGTCGGAGGCGGATCAGCCCGAAAGTACTCGCTGCAAAAAGCAAGGCCAGTGACGACGGTTCGGGCACGGCGGTTATTGCGGTTCCTTCAAATGCAACCTCATTGATCGTTGTAAAAGGGGCTCCGTGGGTGCTTGTCGAGGCAAGTCGTACGAACGCTGCCGAAGTTGGGGCAAACGTGAAGATTTGGGCTCCGATGGGGCCAATGGACGGGGCCTGATTAGCGACGAAATTACCCAACGAAATGGAGTTACTGAACGAAGAGTCCGCAGAAACCAACAACTGAAAATCCCTGATGCCAGAAGATGTACCATTTACCCCACTCTGGCCACCATTCCACAATGCGAAAGACTCGATGGTGAATGTGCCACCAAGGTTGAAATCGACATTGCCGCTCGATGTTAAAAAGCTCATAAAGTTGTCGACTGGCGATAGAGATTGAGTGGTTGGACCGGACCCGACATAGGTGTCGAAGTTGGTCACCAGACTTGTATACCCGGCACTGAGTCCGGACTGGTTCCGAATGTGGTCAAGTGCGCCAACGATAACTTGCGAGTTTGTCGAAACGGCTGTGGGCTGAATAACCAAGCCGCCAAAAGCACGCGGTGTAAAGTTGGTCTGGGAAATCACAAACGCGACAAACAAGGCTGCGGTGGTGAATCTCGTCAATCCAGCTTTCATGGCGCAACACGAGAAACGAAAGAAGCCAAGCGGCAATGGTAAGCGACACAACATCAGGCGGGTCCTAGCAAAAAACACGGGGCAACAAAGGTGAGACCAGCATGGCGGCTCGACGTTAGTGGTTAGCCGCCGATAGGGCAAAACGACATGCTATAGAACCAGCGCCAATGCCAAAACCTGATTCTCTAAATCAGAAATTTGAGAAAGTTTTTAAACTTCTCGCTGAACGCCACCGGGCGAGTATCTCGCTCCAAGGCTCCGCCGGCAGTGCCTATTAACCAGTTGGTGGCGGCTGCATCATTGCAGAAGGGGTTACGGAGGCCCTTGTATCGCATCAAACCTCTGGACAATCCCTTGCACTCTGCCATAGAACTCCGAACTTGGTTCGAACTGACTGGCCAGTGAATGAAATTCCGCTACATGTTCGTTGGCTTCGGTATGCTTGCCGTCAACGAAAATTTGACGGTGCATGATGAGCTTATCCAGGAAGCTGACCTTGTCGTCCTCGGTAGCTTCCGCTTTGCTCAGGAGCTGTCGGTGTACTGACAAGGATTTGTTGGCGACTCGCTGAGCATTTGCGTGGTCTCCCGCTCGACTGTACGATTGCCCCGCGATCATGAACAGATAAGCACAGCGTCGGAGCTGATACATATCATCAGGATAAAATTCGAGTCTCGATAGAACTGCGTTGGCGGACTTCTCCCCGTAGTGGCCCGACAATTGGAACTGGCCGATGTTCGCTTTATGGTTCCACAAGACGAAGTTGTGTCTGTCGAGGAAATCGTACAAACTCGGGTCCTTGGGGGATTCTTGTTCAATCCTGTGTACGATGGATTCTAGCCGTTCTTGCCAAACTACAAACTGGTCTGGTTGTCCAAGGCCATTCATCATTTCGATATACCGAGACACAATAAGGGCTTCGCGGAGCGTCCATTGTTCGGGTGGGGGCAATGAGTTCAAATAGGTTGCGCAAATCTTCTTGACTACTTCATCAATCTTCCGATGGTAGTCTTCTTGTTTAGGTTCTTGCCCGGAGAATTGAGGCCAAGCCATAAGTTGTGCGAGCGTCAGGACTTGGTACAACGCCACGTCAAAATGCTCTTGGTTAAGTGCCAGCGCGCGATTGGCTCTGTCTGCTTCAGCGGCGATCTTTTGTTCTGAAAGCACCGCCTGCTGCTTGGCTTGATCTGCCAACTGTCTCAGCTTTCGCTCGGTGGCCGCTGTCCATAAGCTGCCCACGATGATGATTAAGAACAACGCGAGGCTAGTAAACGCGGCCAACACAACTGGCTTGTGTCGACGCGACCAACGCATGGCCAGTACCAGCGAACTCAACGGACGAGCAGCGATGGGGCGACCGTCCAAAAAGGCCAACAAGTCGCTCTGCAAGTCGGCGGCTCGAGCGTATCGATCTTTCGGCAGTTTGCGCAAGCACTTCAAACAAATGGTCTCGATGTCTCGCGACAACTCCGCTCGAATTGCACGCGGCGCCAGCGGTTCGCGCTCGCGGACAGCGATGAGCGTTGCCACTGGATCGTCGCTGACGTGGGGCGGAGTGCCAACAAGGAGTTCGTAGAGGATCGCCCCAAGTCCGTAGATATCAGCACCAGGGCCTACCAGATTGGCTTGCCCCACCGTTTGCTCTGGAGCCATGTAAGCAGGCGTCCCCAGAATATCACCTGTACGCGTCATGTAATCTTCTTCGACGATCCTCGCCAAGCCAAAGTCAGTCAGTTTGGGAATCGCTTGGTCAAGATCCTGCGTGGCACCGCCTGCATGGTCTTTCCAACATAGCAGCACGTTGGCAGGTTTCAGGTCGCGGTGAATCACTCCCTGTTCATGCGCATGGGACACAGCGCTGGCCAGTTTCTCGAGAATCTGCGCCGCTTGGCGCTCGCCCATGACAAAGTCTTTGCGAAAGCGCGATAGCGTCGGGCCATCGATGTACTCCATGACGATGGTGCGTTTCTCTGCAAGCACCACAATCTCGAAGACAGAGACGATATGCGGGTGCGAAAGTCGCGCTAACGAAGAAGCTTCCTGATGCAGTCGATGAATCAGTTTGTCGTGCTGCTGACCAGCCGGCAACTGCTTAAGAGCAACTCGACGTTTCAAGACAGTATCCCAGCCCTCCCAGACTTGCCCCATCCCTCCTTCACCATGCAGCCTCACCAGTTGGTAGCGTGTTGAGGCATCCAAGTCCTTCGTTATCTCCGAGTATTTTGCGGAAGCAGTCAGAGCACCTGCAGCCTGTTCAGCGGCTTGGCCCAAATGAACCGTGGTGGCACGTTGTAGCTTGCGAACCGTTGGTATCCAGTTTGGTACAACGCCGCTGTCAATGACTTGCATCAGCAATTCACTACACTGATTGCATTCAGGGAGATGAGCGTCGAGGTGAGCTGCCTGAGCATCTTCGAGCGTGCAACTCGCATAGCGTGCGATCAGCGGTGATAGCGGACAATCGTTGGGCTGAGGCGACGGATTCATGAAGACTTGCCGAATTATTGGGACAAAAGTGAACTCATTAGTAGAAACCGCAATCCTTCCGGCATTTAGTCTTGATCTAGCTGTTTAAACTCGTCTGAGATCAGTTTCTGCACGCGACATCGGGCTGCGTAGATCGCATCGACGCGCATGTTGAGTAACTCCGCGACTTTGGCTGCCGACTGTTCCTCGAGTGCGGTTAAACGGAATGCTTCCCACGTTCGTTCTTCTACGCGGCGACGAACACGCTTAAGGCTGGCCTGCAGAAGTTCTTCAACTGCGATGCGATCAAATTGTTCTTCCAACTCATGACAGGCCGCAGGCGATTGGAGCGTCCGCTTTAAATCCAGATACTTGAGGCGTTCCGATCTAGAAACGGCATCGGACCAGCAGTTTCGGGCGATCGTCTTGATCCATCGTCGAAAACTGCCGACGCGTTGCCTCTCAAATTTGGGAATACCGATCAAGACAGCCAGCAACGCATCTTGAATGACATCTTCACTATCAACTTGTGAGATGCTCCAAACCTTGCACCACTGTTGCAATACACCTGTATACTTTTGGGCGAACGCCTTCCACGCTTCCTCGTCTCCATCCTTCACTCGCTCCAGCAGGCTAAGCGGGGTATCAAACTGTACCGACATATCCAATTCCTAAATTAGGCCCACTCAAGCGAGATGAGGGCACTTATCTTCCGTCCCCCCGCGGCGAGATGATATCCAGGAAGCCATTTATCTTCAAGCTTTGTGTTGCGAGAGTATAGTCAGAATTCTCAGCCTGATTGCTTGCCGCTAGAAGCCAAGAAGGCAGCAAGAAGATTGTCGACAACGCCACACCAACTACATTCCAAAGCACGCTGATTTAACGTCTCTTCACGAAGCAATTCAAGCTGCAACCACGATTCAAAAAGAAAAATGCAGGGAGAATGCTGAACCTTGCTCCGAGGTCAAGAGTTCACACCGTAGCTGATTCAGCGAGAACTTGAAAACCAAGAGACGCACCGCAGTTGTCGTGGTAAACAGCTCTTGATAGCACAGTCACTTCGATCGCCCCTCGTTAGTTTAACCCGTCAACGATGCGACTAAAGTTAGCAACTGCAACTTGCGCAAACAGGTGCGTCGCATTCTGCAAATAACCAATCATTTCAAAAAATCTATTGTGATGCATGAAAGTCTTTATTTGCTATCGTCGTGAAGCAGTCAGCATCAGACGGGGCGGCTTCATGACAGACTGGAAACAGAGTTCGGCGCTGAGAACGTTTTCAAGGATATCGATTCAGTTCCAGTGGGATCCGACTTCCGATAGGTATTGTGATCTGCGATTGAGCGCTGCGATGTCGTGCTAGCCATGATTGGCGATCACCGGGTCAGGGCAATCGCACGTAGATTGCCCTGATCCGACTCTCCGCATCTGCGCATTATTTTTCAACCCCCTCAATACGCACCACCGCATTCCCAAACAACGACCCACCGCCCAAATCCGTCAACTCCTGACTCGTCAAATCATTTAGGCTCTTCTTATCCGGCGCCAACTTGGGCCACCACTGGCCAACTGCAACCACTACGCTAACCCTCGCATCGCTTGTCACAATCACTTTGCGAACGATCGAACCAAACTCACTAGTAACTCGAATTCGCTCGCCATCCACCACCCCAGCCGCCCGCGCATCATTTGGGTTCACGAGCACCGTCGGCTCACCGCCCGCCGCCCTCAACAACTCCGCAATGTTCCCCATACTCGTATTCAACACAAACGCACCCGGTGGCGAAATCAATCGCAATGGAAACTCAGCCGTCGGGTGTTCGCGAAACTCAATTTGCACCGGAGCAGGCGAGAACCGAATCTTGCGATCCTCGAAGTTACTCCCATCCGCATAAGGCCTGAACTCAGTCGGCAACGATAAACGAATACTTCGCTCAGCCTTCAGACGCTCGAAAGTAATGCCATCAAGATAAGGATTCGAACCCTTCAGCAACTCGGCCGCCAGTTGCTCGCTGGTCCAACTAAACACTTCATCAGTTAAACCCAAACGCGAGGCCAACTGCTTGAACACCCAACTGTTCGGCTTCGATTCACCGCGAGCTTGCACAATCGGCTCCGCCCACTGCAAATAATAGTGACCATACGCCGTGTAGATATCCGGATGCTCAACGAACGTCGTCACGGGCAACAAGATGTCTGCATAGTCCGCCGTGTCCGTCTGAAAATGCTCGAGCACCACGGTAAACAGATCCTCACGAGCCAACCCGCGCCGCACCGCATTCGAATCGGGCGCAACCGCCGCTGGATTCGAATTGAAGACAAACAACGTCGAGATCGGTGACTCAGTATCCGCCAACGCACGACCGAACTGATTCTGGTTCACTACGCGTCGATTCGGTTTCAACAAGTGCTTGCCAGCCACGCGATAGTCATTCAATCCAAACGCGCCGCTCGTCGACAGTGCTCCGCCGCCGCCGCGATGTCGCCAAGCTCCCGTTAGCGCCGGCAACAAAGTGATCGCGCGGATCGCGTTGCCGCCACCTTCATTGCGGCTCATTCCATACCCGACTTTGATAAACGTCGACTTCTCACGCCCAATTGCATCCGCCAGCTCGCGAATCTTCTCCGCCGCAACACCGCAATACTCCGCTGCTCGCTCCACCGGCCACTCAGCGCACGCTGCTTTGTACTCCGTCAAGTCGTTCGCATGCGCCGCCAAGTACTCTTTATCTTCGCGACCCGCTCGCAAGATCTCGCCACCGATTGCTAAAGCTAGCGCAGCATCGGTACCCACCACCACTTGCCAATTCTCATCCGCAAAGCGACTCGTTTCGTTGCAGTACGGATCGATATGCACGATCCTCGCGCCGCGTTTACGAGCCTCCTTCAAGATCGGCACCAAGTGACTGTTCGACCGCAGGACATTGATGCCCCACAGAATGATCAGCTTCGAATGCGCGACGTCCTCCGGTGCAACCGATAGTTTTCGCGGCCCATAGTTCGCTTCCCACCCAGCACTTGCTGTCGTCGAACAGATCGTCCAGTCCAACTCGCTCGCACCCAAAGCTCGAAAGAACGCCGACGGATAATCGCGCTCGATAATCCCCATCGTCCCCGCATAGCAAAACGGCAGCAAACTCTGCTCGCCGTGCTCCGCGATATTCTTCTTCACCCGCACCGCGATCTCATCCAGTGCTTCTTCCCAAGTGATCGCTGCAAAACGTCCTTCACCTTTTTTGCCCACCCGCCGCTGCGGCACCAGCAACCGATCCGCATGCTCCTGCCGCTGCGGATACTTAGCCATCTTCACGCAAGCGAACCCACGCGTCACCGGATGCTCCCCCCCCGATAACTTCACCATCCGATTACCATCGAAAGTGATCTCCAACGCACAAGCATCTGGACAATCCAGAGGACAAACCGACGGCAAAACTTTTAACTCGTTCGCAGTAATCATTGATCCACAATCATCTCAGGTAACTGATACAACCAAGACAGCACGCTGCAGGCAGCCACTCAATTGTAATGTGTCACGCGAAAGTAGCAGGCATGCTCCGCATGCCGTCAGCCTTCCGCCGGATACGCGCCCCTTTCATCGTCTGGCGCGAGGAGTTCTTTCACTTCGACAAGTCGATGAAATCGAGCGCAAAGACGTTAGAAGATGTACCGCGTACCCTACCAGTTCTCAATCCAAAACTTCGTTTTCCGACGAATCACAGGCTAAAATGCAACGCTGCGAAAGGTGGCGCCCCTAACAATCGCTGAACCCTCGGAGCAAGTAAAATGCGATTCCACTCACTCGTCCTGACGTTGACATGCATCGCTTGCATCGGCAGCACCACCACCGCACAACTAGTATCGGAACCAAAGCCTGCAGACCAACTGCTCGCCGATGCGCTCTTGACAATGGATGAACTGAGCAGCTCTTACTGCGCGCGATTCAAGGGAGAGATGTCGAGTCTCAAAGACGGAACTCCCACGCTTAACGACATCTACGGCTATTCAGTCCGATCTCTTGAGCATAAGTCCTGCTTTCATAGTTGGGGCTATCAAAACATAATTGGCGAAGGGTACAAGCGTACTTCGCCCAATTGGTTCGATGCCCTTCGTGTCGGCACCACCGGTAAGATGTTCAAAATGGGACAAGATCGCGACCCCGCATCGCGCCAGCCTCCATCGCGACCGATCACTGATATCGAATCCGAAGAGAGTTTGAAGAAGAACCCAAATGCCGTGTATCAAATGCCTGAAGTCGATCCCTTCGGTTTAGTCTTTGCGACCGAAGGAACGCTTTCACGTAACTTTAGTAATTTTGCAAGTATGAGAGACTTCTGCCTGAACCGTGAACTAATTGCTTCGGAGACTTTGAAAAATGGAAACGTGGTTGGAGTTTGGCGGCCCTCCAACGGCAAGGTACGCGTTCGCATTGAGTTTGCAAAAGACCTAGAGTATTTGCCGACAAGTGTTCACAACCAGGCGATCGACGAAAAAACCGGCAAGAAAGGCCTCGTGCTTGGCTCAACCCGCACACGTTGGGAAAAATTCGGTGACAAGCTCTACCTACCGGCCGAGATCAAGATGACCGCAGATCGACATTCCGGCGGTACTTTGGAAGTATCCATGTTCTGGGAATGGATGCTTCCTAAGGAATGGCAACAAACCAACTTCGACTGGGACGCGCATCTTAAAAACGTAGATGGCAACCTACGTGCACCGTTCGATGAGATGATCACGAAGTCCGTCGAAAAACGAGCCGCGACCAACTCGTCGAAAACAAATAATCGAAAGTGAACGAGGGCCTCTAAACGCGCTGAATGCCGCCCGCGCTTCAACGCTCGTGAGTATCGATTTCACGTAGCAAGTAGACAGCCTGCCGTTGTCAGCGATCAAGCCTAAGCCAAACGCTCTCGTCTTCCGCTTTCCGAAGCTATCTTGGTCGGGCTCACTCTTGTAAGATAGAAGAACCTGACTGTAGGTCGAACGACGAGGGGAGAGACATGATGGATGCAACGATCGACGCACCGCAAAAGTGGGTAGAGAATATCGCCATGCTTCGTTTACCTGAGCAGGCTGACCAACGCCTCCAGCAGTTGATGGATCGAAACAACGAAGGGCTACTGACAGCGCAAGAGCGCGCTGATTTAACTGCATTGGCGGAACTCAGCGAACAACTTTCGTTGGTTCGCGCGGAAGCTCTGCAGCTTCTCGGTCGCAAACCATAATTGGTAACTCGACCCGACTACGATTGACCAAGGCACTCCTCAAGCACTCACTCGCGTTCAATCGTGTACTGCTCCAGCTTGCGATACAGCGTCGCGCGGCTGACACCCAATAATTTTGTCGCTTCGATAATGTTGTTGTCAGTTCTCTTTAGGGCCTCTTTAATTAGCCGCTCTTCCCACACATCCAACCGCAAACTGTCCAAGTGATTCGTCCCCACATCGCGCAGCGACAAATCACTCGGCTCAATCATCGAACCTCCCGCCAACACAATCGCGCTATCGATCACGTTCCGAAGCTGCCGAATGTTGCCCGGCCAAGCGTACTCGAGCAACATCTTCCGAGCCGCGGGTGAAATCCGCAAATTCGGCCGACCATGCTGCTTGCGAAAATGAGTCAAGAAGTGCTCGACTAACATCTCAACATCTTCACCACGCTCGCGCAGCGGCGGCACAACTAACTCGAACACACTCAAACGGTAATACAGATCCTCACGGAACTTTTTCTCGCGCACATACTCCCGCAAATCACGATTGGTCGCCGCAATCACACGCACATCGACAGTCACTTCGTGACTGGCACCAACCGGCATGAACGGATGCCCTTCGAGAATCCGCAACAGCTTGGCTTGACCATCCAATGTCATCTCGCCAACTTCATCGAGAAATAATGTCCCCGTGTGCGCCTGCTGGAACCAACCTGTATGATCCTTATCGGCTCCAGTGAATGCACCTTTCTTGTGACCGAACAGTTGACTTTCCATCAGCTCAGCCGGAATCGCTGCGCAGTTCACACACAACAGCGGCCGGTCCTTACGCGGACTCAATCGATGAATCGCGCGCGAAACAAGTTCCTTACCTACCCCGCTTTCACCGCGCACCAACACACAACCACTCGCATTCGCCACGCGCTTGATGCGATCCTTCAGCTTCAACATACCCGCAGCATTGCCCAGCAACTCGGAGAAATCACCCGATCGCTGAACCAATCGTTGATGCTCAGCACTTAGACTCGCCTGCGCGCGACTGCTCTGCAGCGCGACGGACAGAAGATTACAAGCCGACACCGCGAAATCAAAATGCGCTTGCTCGTACTGCCCCTCTTCGCGATACATATGCACCGCGCCCAGCACCGCATTTTCATTCAACATTGGAATACAAATCGCATCTGCGAAATCCGCTGACTTGTTTCCGCTCTCAACACGATCCTTCAACCATACCGCACGACCATCGCGACTGACCGCATCCGTCAACCGGGGACTCAACCGCAATCGATCGGACATCGTTGGAGGCGAAATCTGATGTGGCCGCAATTCACCGCGCTCGTCGATCAACATGAACCCAACCACAGTCGACTGAGTTCGAATGCGGAGCAGCTCCAAACCCAGCGACGCGACTTCGTCGGGCGTCGTGCAGCGAATCAAACAGATCGAAAGTTGATACAGGTCGAGCAGATCTTGTGACCGCTTGCTCGCAAACAACTGCCCCAAAGCCGTCGCACCACTCGCCTCAACCGAAATCGGAGCTTCGTATACCAGCGTCTGTCGATCGGGCTCGTGTGTATCGGGATCCGGCAACTCGAACAGCAACTCGGTCGAACCGATCTGCACACGATCACCCGATACCAAAGGTGATTGTGAGATTTTCTTATCGTTCAGCAGCGTTCCGTTGCGGCTGTCCGCATCCGAAACCACCCACCCGCCCGCCTCAAAGCTGATGATGGCGTGCGTTCGCGAACTGAGAAGGTCGGTCAGCAAGATTTGACATCCATTGCCGCGACCTATCCGAGTCGGCTGTGCTGCATCCAATTCATATATTTGCTGCGACGCGGTCCCTTTGACCACCGTTGCGATCGCTTTCATCGACGTGCTCCCCAAAGCCCTAGTCTACAAGAAGTAACATCTATTTGCACCGAGTTCTACACTTTGGCGAAGCTCTAGCCACGAAAAACCAGCGTGAAACGCGGCACACAATGGTGCGACTTCACCAGAAAGCGATCCACTCTGCCGGATTCGGAACAATCGCGCGCCGCGAGGGTTAAATTCTCTGCCTCCCGCACCACGCACCCTGGCACCTGCGCTGCCCCACCAGTTTCGAGCCATAGTGCTGTATCGGCTTCCGTGACGTAAGATGGTAGAAAACGCCAAAATCCCGAAAACGCGACAGTTGATGCTGAAAGTGGCTCCAATTCAACCTCGGAACGCGAGTATTGTGACGCAGCATCCAACGCCCACCAGTCCTCCTGCGAAAGAAGGCGCGGGCTTGAGTAATTCGCCGAACATCGAACCGAACAACACGCATGAGGATTCTGATGTGCATCTAATGCTGCGCGTTCAACAAGATGATCCCGCCGCCTACGAACTGCTCATCCAAACCTACCAAGTCCGTTTGATTCGCTTTCTGCAAAACCTCGTCGGCTCCGAAGCGTCAGCCGAAGACTTGGCCCAAGACGTTTTTCTCCGCGTATGGCGAGCTCGAAAAACTTACCAACCCACCGCTAAATTCGCCACTTGGCTTTTCCATATCGCCCACAACGTCGCCAGTAACGCTGTCCGTGATCGCAAACGTCGCAAAGAATATCAAGTTTCCAATCCAGACCCAAACCAATCCGCGGTGCTTTCCATCGAACAGATGGCAGTCGCTTCCACCGGAGCTATGCCTATTCGGAAACTCGATAAGAGCGAACGCGCCGACATGGTCCGCCTCGCTGTCGAATCGCTCAACGATCGCCAACGCGAAGCACTGCTGCTCAGCCGCTTCGAGGGACTTTGCTACCAAGAAATTGCCGACACGATGGAGTTGAGCGTGCAAGCCGTCAAGTCGCTGCTCAGCCGCGCGCGAGTCAACCTCAAAGTTCTACTCGAACCGTACTTGGACCACGGCCAGTTGCCCGGCTCAACGGTCGACCCAAAAACCGAAACAACCGATCCGCAGGAGTAATGGAATGTTCCAGCCAAGTTGCGAAAGTGAATCACGGCGGCACCGCGAACCGCCTGTGCGCGAGGAGTTGCCATGACAACCGAGTTTGATGACGAAGCGTTAGTCGCCTACCTAGACGGTGAACTTACCGATGAACAAGTTCAGCAAATTGATACTCAGATCGCGACCAATCCCGATTTACGAAATCGTATCAACCAGCTACGCCTGACTTGGGATATGCTCGATGAACTCCCCGTCAACCAACCCAGCCCCCGGTTCGCGGAAACAACGCTCGAAATGGCCGTGATCGCAACCTCCGCTGAACAAGATTCGCTGTGGACTCTATTTTCAAAAAATGCAGGCCGCATAATTGTCTTTCTGCTTCCGCTGCTGTTTCTCGGCGGCTACTTTTCATCGCAATACGCACAGTTACAAGCCGATCGCCAATTACTTCGCGACCTGCCAATCTTGGTCGACCTTCGATCTCTAGCTAACATCGATTCGCTCGACTGGCTCGACGTGCTAGTGGATCACCCCGACCTGGTCACCGCTTTTTCAGGCGATGATTTTGGCTTGGTAGGAGATGGCGACGTTCCTATCGAACTCAATGTGCGACGCCAATGGCTCGAGGCACTTCCCGATACCGATCGCGGTCGACTAAGTGCAAATCTCACCGAGTTTCGTCAGCGTGCCCCCGAACGGCAATCAGAATTACGGAAGATCATCACCAAAGTTTATTCCGAACCCAAAACGAAAAAGAAGTATCTCGCCGCGCTCAGAGCCTACGAACTGCTCCTCAAAGAACAGAACATGACGCAGCGAGCCGAACTGTACGACATGCCGCTCGAAGACCGCCGCGTCGAACTCGGTCACCTCGTTAGCATTCACATGGCAAACGACTACGCTAAATCCATCACCCGCGAGGACGCGCTAGCCATCCGCGAATGGGCAGACGAAATTACAAAACGCTACCTCATTGGCATCAACGCCGACTCGGTGCAAAGCGTGCTGTGGGAATTTAAGATGAACCTCTCCACCACGCAAATCAGTTTATCCGATTTTGAAGACCTCGCTCTGAGATTGTCAGACAAAGCTCAATCGATCTTGGGCGGACTGAACACTTCCGAAGCCTACGTCTATTCGTTGATCGATTGGGTCGAAGCAGTTGCCATTCCACCAGAGCAAACTTCCGAACGCACCGGAAGCGACAAACTAAAAGACATCTACATGAATCTGTCCGGCTCGCTTCAAGACGAAATCGACGTTCTACAACCCGAACAAGCCAAAGCGGCACTGCGCAAACTCAACAAACCTCGCTCGCCACTACCTACCAACACCGATTCCTAAGCGAACCCTCAACAACACCCACAATAAACAACTCTCTGCAACCACTTAGTCCTGTCATCCTACCCCCTCAATCCTGTCCATCAATGTAAAACATCCCCAACCCTACTTAGCCGCTCGATAAACGCGCGCGCACTCGATCCTGCACTCCTGCCCTCTCAATCCTGTCCATCCTGCCCATCAATGTAAAACATCCCAGCCCTACTTCGCCGCTCTATAAACGCGCGCCATCTCCAAACACAGAACCTCAAGCTTCTCTAAGTACTCCGCTTCATTCAGTTGCGACTTCCGCGCTCGCAACGCATCAATCTGCTCCTCAATCTGTTGCCGCTCTTCCACCTGTGCACTCGACAACTTCGCCGCTTCAGGCGACGAAAACAGAATAGCCCGCGAAGCGACTCGTCCATCGAGCTGCTTACCCGGCGCAGGCGCTTTCGTCGGTCGCACGCCGCGATAAAAATCGCCACTTGTTCCCACGCGATCACCGTTATCATCCAACAGTGCATGCTCAGTCGCTAACCGCGCGTCTTCGCGATAGAAACGCTCCGTCTGCGAACTAGCCGACAGGAAAGCCTCCAGCAAGGAAACTTCCTGATCGTGATCCAAGTCAGCCGCAAGATTGTCAACAGAATCTGCTAAGAAGCTTCCAAATCGCGAGTAATTCTGCTCTGCTCCGCTCCGTGTTGCCGTGACCACGATTCGGTCCCTGCCCGCCAACGCTGTGATAAAAGGACCACTGCTCGACGAACAATTCAACACTACAGTTCGCGCATTCACTGGCTTCAACCAATCATTCAACTCCGTTGCAGAAACATCCGGCCCAACCAGGTTGAACTTAGCCACATTCGCTGCAAACGTTCCATGACCAATCATCACCAACCACAACTCCGCATCCGCAGCCAACGCAGCCGCGGACTCAATCGACTGCTTCAACAGCTCGCGATCAACAACTGCCCCCGCCGCACCGGTACTTTCACTGCCTATCGATACCACCCGCCAATTCTGTTTCTCAGCAAACTCTTTCCAGCGATTCGAGCTCGACGCAAATTGTTCACCAAACTCCTCTTCCCCGCCCGCACCCGTCACCACGATCAACGTTTTCTGTGGCGATACAGTTACCGCATCATCGTCTTGAGCATTCGCTCTGCCAACAACCGCAGCGATAAAGAACACCAATAGCAATCGAACAACTTGCATCTTCATACTATGGAAGACCTTTCACGCGTCTCAGTCCCCACTCAACACACAAACAACCGATCGCAATCAACAACAACCACGGTCGATGCCACAAAGGCTCAACATGTGATTCAGTTACTGGAACCTTCGCATTCGGCAAATCAGCCGCGAAGGCATCGAGCTCATCGAGCGTTACCAGCTTTCCACCAGTTTGCGCCGCCAACCGCTTCAACTGCTCCACATTCGGCTCGACACTCGCAAACTCCGATGCACTTGGTTGTGCAGTCCAGCCGCTCACAACTTCGCCGAGCTCCTCGCCGTCTGGACCCGCCGCCACCACTTTACAGCGATACGCACCGTCGGCTTGCGACCAGTACTCAGCCACATACACTCCTAACCGCTCTCGATCTGGCGCCGCAGCTAACTCGATCGCCTTCCCATCCGGCTCAGTAATCGTCAACTTCACTCCCGCATTGTCCAGCGGCTTAAAGGCTGGATCGCGCAGTTGAATCATCACACGATGCGGTTCCGCCGAACTCGCCGGCGGCTCGACATCAACCTCAATCCGCCGCGGCACATCCGCTGTCAGCCAACGCGCAATCTGCCGCCAACTCTGCGCCAAATCATCCGTGCTCTCCTGCGCCCGTCGCAAACTCCAGCGCCACATATCTCCAACCAACAATGCGCCCGATCGACCTTTGCCAAATCGCTGAGTCACCAGCCCCGGTTGCGATTGACCAGAGTCCGAAGAAAGCTCCGCTAACACCGAAGCACCAGGCTTCACATCCGACACCGCATTCCATGTCTGAAAGTCCGGCATCTCAGCCACGCGTTGCTTCTCATCCACTTCATTGCCACGCAATCGCAACCAAGGCTCAAGTCCACCTTCGCGCGTTAACCGATATTTCACCGCACTTTGACTGTCTCGAACCGGCTCCATCCCTTGCAAGTAAACCGGCAACACATCACCCAACGGCGTATCCTTGTAACCTCCGCCAAGAAACATCTCCTGGCCTCCCAACATCAACAACCCACCGCCGCGCTCAGCAACAAACTGTCGCAGCAACAACATCTGCGCCTGAGTAAAGAAACTTGCTTCAATGTCATCCAGGATAATGGCATGATAACCAAACAAAGCCTCCTCAGTTTTCGGAAACCCAGCCCGCAACTCCTCATCCGCTCCTGCCAGCGGTATCAACACCGGTTCATCGTATTGTTCAGCAGTATCAGCGGTCTGGTCGAAGCCTGAAAACAGCGGATTCGTAGAGTCCACCGCGCGATCGCCAAATACAAATTTGGCTTCCTTCTTCGCAATACGAAGCAATCCCGATAACTCAATTTCAATGTCCTCTTCCAACGCGCGCCGCAGAAACTTGAACTCCCAATTCGGTCGGCCTGCAAAGTAAAGAACTCGATACGGCCCGCCGCCGCGATCAATCGTTACCAGTTGCGAGTTGTTCGCAGTCGTCACTTCGCGGGCACTTAACTGCGCTACATCTTCCGTGTCTTCGGAACTCAACATCGCCCTAACTTTTGCGAACTGAAGACCGGGAGACTTCGGTTGAAACTGAAATCGCACCCGCTTTTCGAATGAATCGCCGTCACAAATCACAATCTGCTTCTCAACAGATTTCTCTTCTCCGTCAAACAACCGTACCGTTATTTCGTCGCCTTTAGTTCCCACACACCGCACAGTCGCTTCGATGGTGACCGGCGCCAACTCAAACGAAGACAAAGCAACCGTGGGCTCGGAAACCGAAATATCTTTAAGCTCAGCACGCTGCGTGTTCACAACAGGATAGATCGGAAATGCAAACTGTACCGTCTCAAGCTTAGAAATATCGTCAGTCGCCAATCCATCGCTAAACAGCACGACTCCCGCCACCGGCCGCGCAGCAAACCGCGTCTGCAAAGTCGTAAGCGCCTCGGTCAACGAGGAGTGATTTCCAGTGAACCTCAACTCTGCGAAGTTATCTACCGCTCGCAATCGCTCATCAAACGCATAGCGTCTCAAATCGAAATCTTGCGCAAAACGAGTTTGCCAGCCCGCATTCGGATCAAGCGAACGTTTGAAATCCGACAGATAATTGCTCGCTTGCCCTGGTGGACTAATCTCCATGCTGCGACTGTTGTCGACAACCGCCGCCAATATGTTCGCACCCGGCACCGGACGATCCGATCGTCGCATCGGTTCCAGTAAACAAAACGCGAGCGCACAAACGGCGACCGTCTTAGCCAACATTGCTAACCAACTCGTCCAGTAGCGGGCAGAACCTCGCGCCGCATAACTCCACATCGCCAAGCCGGTTATCGCCACCGCAATAATGCAAGCGACCAACAACCAATCCCGTGACCCAAGTACTATCGAAGTGGCAGGCATCAACGACCGCTCCCCAAATTCTCGTAGTACTGTCTCACCGACCGACTGAACTCGCGCGGCACTGGATCACGATCGATCGGCACAATTTCATTCTTGCCCGCCGCTCGCCGCAACAGTTCATCCGACACTTTCTTCTCCAACTCACGTAACGGCTTCGCAATCATCTCATCAATCAACGACCACTCCGGCAGCTTTGCATGTCGCTGCGCTTCCGATTTCAACTCACGAGCCGCCTGTCGAATCTGAGTTGCCTGCCACCGCAAATCTGGATCGTTCACCAACTCCTCTACATCCCGCAAACGATCACTCCACTCCCGAAATCCTTCACCAGTGAACGGTCGATTGCCCTCACCACCTCGACGAAACGCTCCCGACTCCGGTGCACCTTCTTGTTCTTGCTCACCGCCGCTACCACGCAATCCTGGCCGCTGTTGACCTTGTTGACCTTGTTGACCTTGTTGACCCTGTTGACCCTGTTGACCTTGTTGACCTTGTTGACCTTCCTGCTGGCCTTGTTGTCCTTGTTGACCCTGCTGCTGGCCAGACGGTTCACCCTGCTCGGCGCGCTCCCGCTCTACATCCTGCTCATCCTGACCATCCTGTTCACCACGCTGTCCTGATCTGCCTTGCTGTCCATCGCGATTCTGCTGTTCCTGCTGACCCGTCCGCCCCTGCTGCCCTGATTGCCCTTGCTCACTCGGTTGTCCTTGCCGACTGGATTGCCCTTGCTCATTGGGCTCCTGCTGACTGGGTTCTTGCTCATTCGGCTCCTGCTCACCCTCCTGAGATCGTGGCTGGCCAGATTGCTGCCCAGCCTGATCCCTCGCTTGGGCTGAGTTATTCTCGGTCTCACTCGGCGATTGACGAGTCGCCTCAGACATCTCTTCACCCAGTTGATCACTTAGAGTTTCAATCTGACTGAGCGCCAACCGAAGCGAATCAACTTCGTTGCCCAAAACCGTTTCAGCTGCTTGCTCAATCTCCTGTCGCAACTCGCCGACATCTTTCAACGATTGACTCGCCTGGTCGCGCGCCTGCGGTTCCAAGTTGCGATCCAGCAGTTGCTCGGTCAGCTCCAGTCGCTGCTCGATCTTCTGCTGCTGTGCCTTGCGGTAAGTGTCATACAGTCGCTGCGCCAGAAGAGGTTCAGCATCTTCTGCTTGCTGAACCGTTTGCTCCATACTCTCTAAAAGCTGCTCCACCTGCTTCCGTTGCTCTTCCAGTTGCTGCTGTGGACCAACCTGCTCTTCACTCGCACGCAATCCGGCGTTAGGCTTCGATTCGGCCTTACTCATTTGATCGAGAATCTGCTGCTGTCGCTGCTCGACTTCTGTCGCCTCTTGCTTCATCTCTTGCATCGTTTCCGAAAACTGATTCGCAGCCTGTTGCCGCATCTCATCCTGCATCTGATTGAGCTGCTGCTCAGCTCGCGATCCCGCCGACAAAGCTTGACTCGTATTGCCTTGATTTAACGCTTCGGCCGATTGCTGCAGATTCTCGCGAGTCTCTTCCATCTGCTCCTGAGCCGACTGCATCGCCTCCGAATTCGGTTGACTTTCCATCTGCTCTTGCAACTCATCGCTGTCTTGCAACATCTGCTGCTGCTGCTCGCGCAACCGCTCTAGCTGACGCTGCAGCTCCTCGCGCTCCTTTTCAGTCTTAGCCGCTTGCAGCGCCGCTTCAATTTCACGCAACTGCTCGTTAAGATCCTCTTGCCTCGCTGCCAATTCTCGCAAGCGACTTATCACCTGACGCATCGCACTCTGTTCTTGCGATTGCTCATCTTGTGCCGAGCGTTCGCTCTCGTAACGATTCTCTTGGTTCTTGAGCTCCAGTTGATCTAGCTGCTGTTGACGTGCTCGCGAGCGCTGCGAACGACTCTGCTGTCCTTGTGAACGTTGTGAACGCGTTACCTCGTGCTCACGACTCTGCAGCTTCAACAACTCTTGGTAAGCGGCCTGCTCATTGCCCAAAGCTTTCTGCAAGTCCGTTTTCTTCAGCGACTCACTCGCGTCAACCAATTGTTCGGACGCTTGCTGCATGAACTTCGCCGCATTCCCAATCAGCTCATCAGCTCCGGGAACCGTCGACTGCTGCGCTTGCTCCGCCAGTTTTTCAATCGCGGATGCTTGCGAATCAGCCAGCAACTCCAAGTCCGCACGCACCTTCTCCGGCAACTCGCTACGCTTCGCTAACTTCGCAACATTCCAAGTACCTGCAATAATCTGCTTCTGCAACTCCAGCAATTCTTCTGTCTCTTCCGAACCCTGCTGCTGCTGCTGTTGTTGCTGCTGTTGCTGACGCTGCTCCTCTTCCGTCGGCTGCTCTCCTTGACGGAAGATCTCTTCCAGCGGCCGCACCTCAGCAAAGAAGATGTCGCTCACCGATCTTCGCAACTCACCCGTCTCATCGCGTTCTTCAGCCCATACATAATACGAAAGCAGTTGATTAGTCTCCGCTTCCAGAGATTCCAGATCAATCAAACTCGATATCTTTACTTCCTTCCCAGCCTTCTTATCAGTCTCAGAAACTCGGTCACTCGAATCAACCGATGTAACTTCAACGATATCACCACCAGCAAACTGATACCCGATGCCCGCTTTCTCAATGCCAAAGTCGTCATTGATCTTCGCGCCCACATCGAACTCTTGCAGCGGCGATACCTGGACATCGCCACCCGCCAGCAACTTGATCTTGGCTTCTTCGTTCGGCAACGCTTTGGCTCGCAACTTCACTTCTTGCTGATTCGTTCGCCCTTCTGTATCAGTCAGTTTTAAGACCCAAGTCTTTGACTCAGTCAATAACAACTCACCTTGTACCAAGTCCGGTTGATCGGCACTCGCAATCAACTTAATGGTCTCGCCCTCTGCTTCAGGCACATCAACTTCAACCAACTCTGCCGACGCAACCGGCTTGTTCAAGTACACCTGCCAAGTCAGTTTTGTTCCCACAGCCGCTGACACTCGCCGCGTGTTCGCAACCGTTTTTGCCTCAAGCTGGGCGTAACTCGGATACTCGAGCTTGGCGTCTGCTCGCACTAAACGCGGATACTCAAATACCGATATCTGATAAGTGGCAGAAGTCTGTCCGTCGTACTCAACTCGATATTTAACCGGATCATTCAGTTCATACAGATACGCCGCGAAAATCGGATCGTTCAGCGACCGCTTCATTGCAAGTCGCGATTCTGCCCCTGCAACGCCATTCGCATCGACACCGCCACCTTGAACCAACCAGACTTCGTCGGGCACA
>JBGSOM010000243.1:0-39107 GCA_041739135.1 Pirellulaceae bacterium | reverse complement strand
TCGCTGAAAGACTCAGTTAAACTGCTGTTGGTTGCCATCCTTGGCACCTCCTGATTATTTGCGTGTATCGATCATCAAAAAAGTAGCATAGCAGTTCCGTCGATACAACGCGCTACTAATTTATTGGCCGTTCCTAAGTAGATCGTGTAGCGTCCTGTCTTGTCGGTTGTCGCAAGGCTTATTGGGGACCAAGCTTTGGGATCAGCAAGTTCTCCATAAATCTGAATGTCGCTTGCGTCGCGGACGTTGCCTTCGCGATCCTCAATGGTTAGATGTCCCTTGATGGGAATCGCGGGCTCAAGCTTCAGAGTGGGCACTTCATCAGGCATGCCGTTGATGGCAATTATGCCAACTCCGATAGCGCTGGCAACCCAGACCGAAGAGTGAATAATCGGACGGTCGATATCAAACTCAACGATTCCATCTTCATCGCTTTCGGTCGAGGATACTGGCAAGGTGAATGAGTAATTAGCAGACATCTGCGCAATGGTTTTGGCAACCGGCTTGCCCGTTGAGTCCACAATTCGCACTCGCACTTTTGGATAGCGAGGCAAAGCAAAATGTAACTCCGCGCTGTCCTGGTCGCCTCGAAAGGTCGCTTGACGAGTGTGGATTTCGGGGATGACTTTACCTGAAGATTCCTCAGGAGCATTGGTTTGTTTCCGAACGGGGAGGACATAGCCCAGTTTCGGACCGTTGAGCGAAACACTAACGCGTGACGAGAATGTATTGAGACTGAACCTTCCTTCTTTGTCGGTGTAAGTTGTATTAAAACCTGGGCTTTCGGGACGACCAATATAGACGGCTACGCCTTCAACGCCGTGGTTTGTTTGGTCGTCGACGACCGTGCCCACAATGGAATTCAGTTTGGGCACAAACAGTCGCGTAGGATTATCTGTCGTCGCGGCGCGGCCTCCCACTGGTGTCCAAGTCTTTTGGCCGGGCATGCGAACGACCAGTTCGTTGTGTTGTCGCCTGTACTCCTTGGGCATCGGGAAGTACTCGAACTTGCCACCTTGGTCAGTGCGTGTGGCTGAACCAGAAAAGAAGCTGCATACTTCTAAACCCTCGATCGGTTTCTTCGTCGCTTGATCAATCGCAGTCATCACGATCTTCTGTTCCAAAGGCATTCGTATCGGTCGGCCATAGTGGTTGTGCCATTCGCCGAACGGATTGCCTTCTTGGCCGGGTTCGATCTTAGTCGGTGATGCGTCATCGACAGGTTGCAAGCTACGGATAGAACGGAATTTGGGGTGGTGAACTTGCAACAGCACAATCTGCTTCGTGGCTAGTCCTGGCATGCGATAGACACCGGCTTGATCCGTTCGCACGCGCGGTCGTATGGAACTGTGCAATAGGCAGGTCACCTCCGAGTTCGAACTGACGAAATGGAGCATGGAGGGATCGTTGTAGATGCAGTCGAGTAGCACTTCCGCATCGGCTAGTGGCCGTCCTTGATCGTCAAGCACCGTGCCTTCGTGCTCCACTTCATCCTTTAGCTTGATTTCAAAGTTCTGCGGATACCACATTGAGAAGGTGCGAAAGCTAATCGCATGACCGGGCGCGAACACTAATAGCTCTCCGGTAACGTTTGCATTTTCGATCGTCGAAACTTCGTGAACTTTCCAATCGATTTTGAATCGCCCAGCGGCGTCCGTCGTGGCTTCACCGAGCAGATCGTTCTCCTCCGGTCGCGACGCTTTCCATTCGATATCGACGCAGTAAGGATCGTTTCGAACCACGACTCTAGCACCGGGAACCGGATCGCCGGTCGGTCCCACGACCGTACCCTTCACCGGTGATGGCTCGCAAACAAGTTGCAGTTGCGCATAGCCACTCGCGGACAGGCAAACGAACAATATGAGCTGGGCATAGATAGTTCTCAATCTTGGCCCCTTTACGAATAACGAAGTGTGCAAAGTGTGAGTTTGAAAATGCAGGCCAACGCCGTTTGTCGATGACGTACTCGCAGTGAATCACAATATAAGCCGCAATGTTGAACGTCTAGTAATTGATCGTGAACCGCTTATTTACTCGTCCTGGACGATGCAATTAGTATCCGAAAACAAGCATCTTGATAGGTTAAGTTGTGCGATAAAAAAGTGTCGTCTTTTGATTGGCGACTGAAAGTCGCCACTACATTGACATTCGGCTAAAGTTTGGTGGTTTAGATCGAAAGGCAAAGATGTTCAGCTTACTACTTTTTCTCCTAAGTTTGATGCAGGTCAGTGCTTGGCCGCAGTGGGGCGGTCCGGCTCGTGACTTTAGCACAGGAATTAAACTCTCGGACGTCAATCTTCAATCACCATTCAAGCGAGTATGGCAACAGGAGATTGGGTTGGGGAATTCAGGCTTGGTCGTTGCGAATAAGTCTATGTTTACTCAGGTTTGGACTTCAACCGGATTAGAAGCGGTTGT
This sequence comes from Pirellulaceae bacterium, assembly GCA_041739135.1. GTDB lineage: Bacteria > Planctomycetota > Planctomycetia > Pirellulales > Pirellulaceae > Aureliella. Next base: position 36,689 of record JBGSOM010000243.1, on the reverse strand, counting down.
CGCGATGTCCACTTTGACCGGTGAGACCTTATGGAAAACGGAGTACCAAACGCGTTTCGAAGCTGGGTTGGATCTGGAGTTTGGTGTTGGTCCGCACAGCACGCCGTGCTACGAGCGCGGCTATCTTTTCTCTATTGGATCAACTGGTGAGTTGCACAAAATGGATGCGACAACCGGAGACGTGCTGTGGTCGCGCAGTCTGTGGAGTGAGTTTCCGGCTAGCAGGTTGGAACGCGGTTTTGCTGCGAGCCCCTTGTGTTGGAAGGACTCACTTCTTCTAGCTTTAGGCGGTAGAGGTTGCGGCGTGGTGGCGTTGGACTTCAAAACAGGAGCAACGCTGTGGTCAGTTAGCGATTTCGAAGGCTCTTATGCTTCGCCGTCTATTCAAATGATTCATGAGACTCCGCAGTTGATTGTGCTGTTTGCAGATTCTCTCGTCGCGTTTGAACCCGAGTCCGGCAGACTGTTGTGGAAGTTCGACTGCCCACCTGTGAACACCGTACACGTGTGTTCTCCTTACTATCAAGGTGACGGCAAGTTCTTGATATGTTCAAGCAACGAAGCCCGGATGATTCAGGTCGAGTCGGCCGACAAAGCTTGGCGGGTGCGAGAACTCTGGAACTCGAGAGCGATGACGCCGCAGGTCGGCAATATCATTGCGCTTGATGGGTGCTTGGTTGGCCCGAGTTCGGGTTCGAGTATTGAACTGCTGAGTTCTATCGACCCACTGACTGGTGATTTGCTTGAAAAGAAACGAGTTTGTGGGCCAGGTTTTTTGCTCCAATGCCTCGACGGACTCATTAGCATCAGCGATCGCGGCCAACTTGCGTTAGGCCTCGTCGAAGACCGAAAAATATCTGTTGTTTACAAAAATGACCAATTCCTCACTGGTCGAGTCTGGTCAGCACCGGCGGTGGTTGGTTCAACGCTGTTCATTCGAGATCGAGCTCGCGTACAACGGCTAGAATTGAATTCACGCTAACACTGGCATCTAGTTTTCCCCACAACACAATCGCGTCATGAACTGGGCTCGCGGCATTAATAGCCCCTCATGTGGTGTGTAGGCAGGGCTAGGGAATGACTGCAGTAACGGATTACGAAAATGTGAGGCTTGGGAAAGTGCGTTAGGAGGGGAGGTGGCTTTGGCGTATAATGAGGATCCCTGCAAAGTGGCTTCGGGCCGCTTCCCGCCTTGAATTCGATTCCTCCCGCCTGTTGAACGCTATGTTTTTTGCTTCCCAAAACTTGGGTTCATTCGTGTTGGCTTGCGTGTTGATCGCAAGTTTACTTTCGTGCAGTTCGTTGTTGAACGCGCAAGAGGTGGCGAGCGATTTGAATGCGGATTTGGCGCGGCAGACGCTTTCTCAATTTTGCAGCGATTGCCATTCGGGCAAAGATGCGGATGGTGGCGTGCGGTTGGAGTTTTTGACTGCGGCCGAGGGGAAGTTGGAGGAGAACATCGAGCTGGTCGACAAGGTCATTCTGGTTCTGAAAGAGCAGCAGATGCCGCCGGCGGACGCTGAGCAGCCTGAGGGTGCGGATCGCGTGAAGACGATCGAGTGGATTGAGCAGCGGCTGCGCGAGTTTGACTGCGGAGCGGCGAGTCGGCCTGGTCGGGTGACGATGCGGCGGATGAACAAGACTGAGTACAACAACACGATCCGCGACTTGACGGGTCTGGATTTGAAGCTGGCCGATGATTTTCCGTCGGACGACGTAGGGAACGGCTTTGATAATATCGGTGATGTGTTGTCGTTGCCGCCGATCTTGATGGAGAAGTATCTCGGGGCCGCGAATCAGGTTGCTGTCGAAGTTGTCAAGAATCCGGAAGCGCTTAAGCGAGTCTTTCCGAAGCAACCGAGCGATCCGAACAACCTTGACGAAGTGGTCGAAGTTGCCAAAGCGAATGCAAACACGTTTGCGATGCGCGCGTTCCGTCGACCGTTGGAATCGGATGAGTCCGAGCGTTTGTTTAACTTGATGCGGGCGGCTTGGGAAGCGAATGCGTCGAAGGAAGAGATTCAGCAAGCGACGATCACGGTGGTGTTGGCATCGCCTCATTTTCTGTATCGCGTTGAGGAAGACGACCCGGCTCAGTTTGTCGACGGTGTGCGCCCGCTGAATGATTTCGAGTTGGCTTCGCGGTTGTCGTATTTCTTGTGGAGCAGCATGCCGGACGAGCGGCTGTTCGAGTTGGCTGAGAACAAGCAGTTGCACACGACGGAGCAATTGAGCGCGGAAGTGGATCGCATGTTGGCGGATCCGAAGTCCAAGGCGCTGGTTGATAATTTTGCGGGCCAGTGGTTACAACTTCGCGACTTGGAAGCCCTTTCACCTGACCCAGTGAAGTTTGGTGCGTTCGATGCCAAGTTGCGGCGATCGATGCGTCGCGAGACGGAACTGCTGTTCAACAATATCTTGAAAGAGAACCGCAGTATCCTCGAATTGCTAAGTGCGGATTACTCGTTCGTCGACGGGCGGTTGGCCAAGCATTACGGAATCGAAGGGATCAGCGGTGAAGAGTTTCAGCGTGTCGAGTTGCAAGGCAAGCGGCGCGGTGTGTTGATGCACGGGAGCATCTTGTTGTTAACTTCGAATCCAACGCGAACGTCGCCGGTGAAGCGTGGCAAGTGGGTGCTGGAGAACTTGTTAGCCGAGCCGCCGCCTCCGCCGCCACCGAACGTGCCGGAGTTGGGAGCAGCGGGAGAAACGTTGGGAACGTTGCGGCAACAGATGGAGCAGCATCGAGCGGATCCGAATTGCGCGGTGTGTCACACGAAGATGGACGCTGTGGGTTTTGGGCTAGAGAACTTTGATGCGATTGGTTCATGGCGAGATGCAGATGGTCGCGAGAAGATCGATCCATCGGGGACTTTGCCGGGTGGGCGGACTTTTCGTGGTCCGTTGGATTTGGTTCAGATTTTGGTGGAAGATAAGAAGGCGGAATTCAGTCGTTGTGTGACGATGAAGATGTTAACTTACGCGTTGGGGCGTGGCCTCGGAGTGGCAGATCGATGCACGGTGAGCTCGATCGTCAACGAACTGGCGGAAGATGAGTATCGGTTTGGTACACTGATCAAGTCGATCGTGACAAGTCAACCATTCACTTACCAAGAATCGGGACGATAGCGATGTCAAATATGCAAACCAAATTATCAAGACGTACCGTGCTTCGAGGCTTGGGTGTATCGCTCGCGTTGCCATGGTTGGAAGCTACTGGAACGATCGCCAAGGCCGCTGTGGCTGCGCCTGCACCGACTCGAATGGGTTTCATCTTTGTGCCGAACGGCATTGTGATGCAGAATTGGACTCCGAAGACGGAGGGATACGGATTTGAGTTAACTCGAATCTTGGAGCCATTGGCTTCGGTAAAAGACGATCTATTAGTATTGACTGGTTTGACGCATGACAAAGGTCGCGCGAACAACGATGGTGCTGGTGATCACGCTCGCAGCGCGTCCGTTTTTCTAACTGGATCGCAACCTCGGAAGACTGACGGCGAGAAGATCCGTTCGGGTATTTCGGTGGATCAGTTGGCGGCGCAAGCCGTTGGTCAGCGAACGCGATTTTCTTCGCTCGAGTTGGGCGTCGATCCGGGGCGGATGGCTGGTAACTGCGATTCGGGATATAGCTGTGCGTACTCGTCGAACGTCTCTTGGTCGAGCGGGTCGACGCCGGTTGGCAAAGAAGTCAATCCACGATTAGTGTTCGAGCGATTGTTTGCTGGTGGCAAGCCGAGCGAGGTCGACAAGAGCAAGGAGCAGCGTGATGCGTTGCAGAAGAGCGTGCTCGATTTTATCGCGGATGATGCCAAGCGACTGCAATCGAAACTTGGACGCAACGACAATCAGAAACTAGATGAGTATCTGACGGGTGTGCGCGAGATTGAGCGACGCATTGGCACGAAGAGTTCGAAGCCGATCGACGTCGATGTTGACTATGCGATTCCGGATGGCATTCCTGGTGATTATCAAGATCACATGCGTTTGATGTGCGACATGATGGTGCTGGCGTTCCAAACGGATTCAACTCGGATTTCGACGTTGATGTTTGCCAATGCTGGTGACAACAAGAATTATCGCAAGATTGGCGTAGCTGACGGGCATCACGACTTGTCGCATCACCAGAGCGATGCGGCGAAGCTGGAGAAGATTACCCAGATCAATCGCTTCCATATTCAGCAGCTGAGTTATCTGTTGCAGAAGATGAAATCGATCCGCGAAGGTGAACGCACTTTGCTGGACAATTCGATGATTGTTTACGGCAGTGGCATCAGTGACGGCAACCGTCACAACCATGACAACTTGCCGATTCTATTGGCTGGTTCGGGTGGCGGCGCGTTTGAGACTGGGCGGCATGTTCGCTACGACTTGGAGACGCCCGTTTGCAATCTATTTATGTCGATGCTTGATCGCGTCGGAGTCAATGCTCCGTACATCGGCGATAGCACTGGCCGTCTGCAGGGACTGAGTTTATAGCGGCGGTTCGCTCGTTCCAGCTTTGAAGCGGAGATTTGTTATCGTGAGTTTGTTGCGGACGATTGCAATTGTTGGCTGCTTGGGATTGCAGTTGTCGAACTTTGTGGCTTCAGCGGAAGCGCAAGTGCGCGATGCGTCGGCAGACGAATTGATCAATCAGCTTTCTGCGGATGATGTCGAGAAGCGACGCGATGCAGCGTATGAATTAGTGCGACGAGCTGATCATTCTGAAGCGGTGATTCAAGCGCTTGGTAAGGCGACGGATGATTCTGATTCGCAGATACGGGTTCAAGCGTTGACTGGTTTGGCAAGGGCCGGTTCTAAGTCGGTCGCAGTGATGCCCCAGCTAATTGATTGTCTGAGTCATCGTGATAACCAGGTTCGGTTCCGTGCTGCCGCAGCGTTGGGTGCCATTGGTAACGAAGCGATCGAGCCGATTGCGGCAGTCTGGGATAAAGCGTCGAATGATACCAAAGTCGCTGCGGCTCAAGCGTTGGCGATCGTTGGACCGGACGCGCATGCGACTATCGATTTGTTGACCGCCGGTTTGGATGGTCGCGAGGGATTGCCACGTTATGCTGCGGAAGCGCTGGTGGCCATATCTCCGCAGGACGAAGCAGTGATGTTGCGAATTGCTGAGCATGCGGATGCAGAGGCGCGGATCGTTGGCATTCGTGCGCTAGCTGCATTGGCTGCGCCGACGGAGGTAGCGACTAAGAAATTGCAGGCAGCGGCGAATGACTCCGAGCCGAAGATTCGCGAGGCTGCGATTGTGGCTGTGGCCAAATCAAGTCTTTCGGTGGCGGAGAAGTCAGGCCTTATCGAAGCGGCATTAGTGGATGCTGAAGCTTCTGTGCGCGCCGCGGCTGTGGTTGCGATGCGCAAAGCGAAATTACCTGGCGCTGAGTTTGCGCAGAGGTTAGCGGTGCGCTTGCAAAGTACTGAAGATGAAGCAGCGAACGCGATTGTGAAAGCGATCGGAGCGCTCGGAAGCGAAGCGCGGGGCACGTTATCTGATTTGTTGAACCTGTTAGATCGTGAAGGAATCGATCAAGCTTTGATATCGCAGTCCTTGGCGGGCTTGGGTGAACAAGTCGTACCGGATTTGTTGGCCGCGATCGACAAACGGCCGGCCAACGAGGCGCAGTTGGCTCAAGCGCTGGCGCTAATTGGTGAACCGGCTGTCGAGTTGTTAATGAATGGTATGGCGAGCGATGTGGAGTTGATTCGCATTGCTGCCACGCGGGCGCTGGGCGGAGTGAGGCCGCGAAGTCGCACGCTGCTCGAAACGCTCGAGCGCGCGACACAAGACAAGTCGGCTGCGGTGCGCGAGATTGCGGTGGCTGCGCTGATTGATGCGGCGAAGGAGGCTGACTTCGCAAAAGAGACGGTCTTGAAAGCGACTGAGGATGAATCGTCTTTGGTGAGGGCTGCGGCTTACCTGTCGCTGTCGAAGTTCAAGTTCAACGAAGATCAGATGCGGCTTGCGCTCGAACGCGGGTTGCAAGATGAAGCGGCTGAGGTGCGATCGAGTACTTTGCAAGTGTTGATGGCTTTGCCGAAGTTGCTGAAGTCACGACTGGAGCAATTGGTTGAACTGGTCAGCGATGAGGATTCGCAAGTGCGAATGATGGCTGTGCAAACACTGGGCAAACTCGACAAGAAAATGGTTGATGAGGCGGTTGTGGGTGCGTGCGTGAAATCGCTTGGCGATGAAGTTTATTTGGTGCGTATTGCAGCGACGGAAACCGTGAAGGCGCTCGCGATCTCAGATGCTTCTGTTCTGGAAGCGTTGTCGGGGAATTTGATCGATGACTTGCCGTTGTTGCGAGTGACGCTGGAAGCGGTTTCGGGTTTTGGTGAGAAGGCCTCGGCGATGGTTCCGTCGATCTCGCAGTTGGCATCGCATGAGAAACCTGAGTTGCGAGTGGCCGCGATTGGTGCGCTAGCGGCGATTGAGAAGAATCGCGAGTTGTTGACAGGACGGCTTTCGGAAGCGTTGGATGATCGCGAGTGGGAAGTGCGTCGCGCGGCTTGCGTTGCGTTAGGCAAGGTAGGACCAGATGCGAAAAATGCCGTGCCGAAGTTGTTTAAGTTGTTGGAAAGCGATGAAGATCGTGACTTTGCGAGCAACGCACTCAAGGAAATCAACATGGCGCCGGTTGAAGCGATTCCCTTGTTGATAGGTAAGTTGGATTCGGAAGAACGTCGGACGGCCTTTTACGCGGTGTCCTTACTGGGGAAGATCGGTCCACCTGCGGCTGAGGCGCTTCCTAAATTGGAAGCGATGTTGAGCCAGCCTAGTAGCGACGGCGGGCGATCTGAGTTTCGTAGGAAATTTCTCGTTGAAGCGATTGCGGCCATTAAAGGCGACGCAAAGAAAGATTAGTGCGCCAGGAAATTGCGTTGTGCCAATGTGCCTTAACGTATCGATTGCGGAGCAATCGACGACTCTGCGCTGTGTTTGAAGAGCCAGCGGCGACTATTATCACTTCACGGCCCGTATTCAAATCCCGTATGGTTGGTTGCGATTGGGGAAGGCTACGTTAAGCTATTTGCCGGTGTGAGCAAGTGGCTGGTTCCAAAACGAAAACGACACCAATTGCAGAATTTGCCAGAACCTCAAAGCGACAGTAATAAAGTTCGGGTCGAGCTGCTGGATCCGAACTCCGGAAGGCCTTTGAATTCATGGACGTTTTCGAAGACTGATACCATAACCATTGGTCGGTCGCCGGAGCGCGATGTTGAGATTGCCGATCCGTATGTGTCGCGACATCATGCGAGTTTGGTCTGTCGTGACGGGGCTTGGCACTTGACTTCGTTAGGTCGTAACGGCGTGATGGTTGCGAACCAATTGGTCACCGAACATGCCGCTGGAATCGAGTTGGTTTTTCGATTGGGCGCGCATGGTCCGACGATCAAATTTTCACTTGCTCCGGAAGTTGAAGATATTGGTGCAACGTATCACTTTACCGATACTGCATCAGCAGACGTTGATGACTCACATTTTTCGCTCGATGAAGAGCAAGTCGAGCGTGAGGTGCAGGAAGTTGTCGATAGTGAGTACTTCCAGAAGTTGCAAGAGTTGGCGAACAAGATGAGGAATCAGCGCAAGCGAGACTGACAACATCACACATTTTGCATCTTGTCGAAGGTGAGCTTCGCGAGGTGCTCCAGCGAGTTATGGGAACCGACTTTGGGCAAGATAATTTCGACTCACTCTTTTCGTGGCGGCACTGGTAAATCGAACACCACTGCCAGCCTTTCAGTGTTGATGGCCAAGCAAGGTTATCGAGTTGGAGTCATTGATACGGATATTCAGTCGCCTGGAATTCACGTGTTGTTTCGATTGCCTGAGGGGACGATCAGCAAAACGCTCAACGATTACTTGTGGGGCAAGTGCAGTATCAAAGATGCAGCCTATAACGTGACTGAGAGAGCGATTGGTGATATTCATGAAGACAGTGATCGCCCGCAGTTGTTTTTGATTCCTTCGAGTTTGAAGACTGGTGAGATCGCGCGCATTTTGCGCGAAGGATATGACGTCGGTCGACTGAACGATGGCTTTCAGGATTTGCTGAAGCAGTTGAATTTGGATTATTTGTTTATCGATACGCATCCTGGTGTCAATGAAGAGACGCTACTGTCGATCGCGGTGTCGGACACGTTGGTGCTGTTGGTTCGTCCTGATCAGCAGGATTTTCAAGGCACGGCCGTGACGGTTGAATTGGCGCGGAAGTTGGGTGTGCCGGACATGTTCATGGTGGTGAACAAGGTTCCAGCGGATGTTGATCCAACGGCTTTACGGACGCACGTGAGTTCGCTGTTTGGTGTGGACGTTGCGGCTGTGCTGCCGCTGAGCATTGAGATGGCGAAGACGGCCAGCGGCGATATCTTTTGCAATCGCTATCCACAGCATCCGCTAACATTGCAACTGAAGCAAGTTGTCGCGAGACTGCTGGGACAGCCGCAGGCGTAGCGAAGTGATTTACGTGATTCCGTCCAACTAACAAAACGGGAGTTCAGCCACTTTGACGTCAAGCTCGGAAGATAGAGAAGTTGGTCTGTTGCTCGGACGAATGAAATCGGCGGCTGCGCCCTTGCGCGAAGTGCTGCGCGAGATGCACTCGCGCATCCGGGCGAACGAAGACGGGCAGGTTGCGACTTACATACCGGAGCTTGCCAAGTCGAATCCCAATTCGTTTGCAATTTCGATTGTCACGACGAGTGGTCAGGTGTTCGAAGTCGGTGATTGTGGGGAGTTGTTTTCGATTCAATCGATATCGAAGCCCTTTGTGTATGGGTTGGCGCTCGAAGATCATGGCGTGGAGGCGGTTCTGGGAAAAGTGGGAGTTGAACCGACTGGTGAAGCGTTCAATTCAATCGTGCTGGATGAGTCCTCGAATCGTCCATTTAATCCGATGGTCAATGCAGGTGCGATTGCCACAGTCGACTTAGTGAAAGGGAAGGATCTTCCAGATCGGATTGGTAGATTGCTGAAGATGTTCTCGCGTTACTGCGGTCGCGAGGTGTACATCGATAATTCGATCTTCATGTCGGAACGGATAACGGGGCATCGCAATCGAGCGATCGGTTATCTAATGCGCAACTTTGACATGGTCACTCCTCAGTTTGAAGAGTCGCTTGAACTTTACTTTCAGCAATGCTCGGTCTTGGTGACAACGCATGACTTGGCGGTGATGGGTGCAACACTGGCCAATGGCGGCAAGAATCCGATGACGGGTGAAGTAGCCATCGAGCAGACGTGCATCAAGTATTTGCTAAGCATCATGCTCTCGTGCGGCATGTATGATTATGCGGGTGAGTGGGCGTATCGAGTTGGTATTCCGTCGAAGAGCGGTGTGTCGGGTGGAATTGTGGGTGTGGTGCCGGGCGAGTTTGGCATTGCCGTTTATTCTCCGCCGTTGGATTCCAAGGGAAATAGCGTCCGCGGAATTCAAGTGTTCCGCGAACTGTCGGAACGGTTTGGATTGCACGCGTTGGATCCAGGTTCGAAGAGTGCAATGCGCGAGTTGTTTGGACCGACGCATGCAAGCGCGCGAAAGTCGTAGTGCTACAGATGCTTTTCGACGAACGACCATGCAGTGGTATCGCTGAATTCGTGGCCGCCTTCGAAGATGACGTGTTGAAATCGATCGGAGATCTTAAGTTGCTCGTAGAACTTGGCGGCGCGCGGAGCGAGTTGGGCTCCTTTTTCCCGGTGGGATGCCGCGTCTTTGGAGCCAGCTTGAATTTGATGGGCTCGAGGGCAGATTAGAGCGACCAAGTCAGCATCGTTGAACAGCGTGATGCGATTGGGAAAGCGAAAGTCAGTGGGGACCGACAGCTCATTCAACTCGTAGCGGCCTTCTTGCACTCCGAAATAGCAGCTAGAGACGGAGACTTTAATGCGAGTGTCGATGGCTGGGGTGACTTGAGCGTAGTAGCCGCCATAAGAGAGTCCGACCATAGCGATGCGATTGGCGTCGACTTCAGGTCGCTTGACGAGTTCATCGATGGCGTAAGTTATCTTGGCGATTTCAACGGCGGTAAGACTTGTCCCAACGAGTCGCATGCGGTCGTCGATTTGGCGTCGGATATCATCGGGATAACCTTCGGCGCGAAACAAGTGCTGTGGTGCGTAAACGATGAAGCCACGTTTCACGCCACCGCGAACCATGTCGTGGTAGTTCGACCCTCCGTTGAACAGGGCAACTTCGGGAGAGCCACCGCCGCCGTGCATGGCGATCACCAAAGGACGCTTGCCCTTTGTTTCCTTAGGCACGATGTAGATGCCTTCTGAGTGAACGCTTGGCAGAATCGGGATCATGGCACGATAGTAAGTGCCAAGGTTATCGTCGCCAATTTGTGTGAAGGTGGGAGCGAAGTTGGGGCGCTCGCCGGGTGGTGGGTAGCCGATGCTTTGGCTAAAAGCGGCTCTGAGTGGTTCCGCCGATTTTTCAAATGCATGCACCGAAGTGTAGTCGGGTTTGTAGAGTGCTTCGAAGCGGCTGGTGTCGGCTGCAATCGATTTGATGTACTCATCTAGTTCGCGTGCTTGTTCGGTTCGCAGTGGATCGGATTCTGCGACGGGTTGATTGAAGTAATCGTTGGTTGCAGTTGGCTGCTGCGCGTTGCATGAGATTGCGAGAAGTGCGCAGATAGTTGCTGCGACAGTTATCAATGCGAAGTGGATGCGTTTCAAGGTAGACCTCGAAGGGATTAGGTGGGGAGTTCGCTGATGCGCTGTCGCAGTTTTCGCAGGACTCGAGTGCGAGCTTGATAGACGCTGGCGAGCGATAAGCCCAGTCGCTGGGCAACGACGGCGGGTGCGAGGTTATCGATTGTGGTCATCCAAAAGGCCTGCCAAGTTGTGCTTTCGAATTCGGCGCGAACGAGTTCCATGGTGCGTTGGGCTAGGGGCGATTCTATTTTGTCCGTGCAGATGGTTGAATCGATTTCGTCGTGGTTTTCATCGGCGATACTGCGGAGTCGTTCCAGAGCTGCGGTGCCGCCAGCGGGCGGTTGGTGGCGGGCGTGTTTGCGAAGAAAATCGCGAACGCGACTCCGCGTAATGGTCGCCAGCCACGCTCTGAAGCTGCCGCGCTCTTTCTGACGTTTGAAGTCGGCGATGCCGCGAGCAACGGTCGCAAAGACATCTTGCATGACGTCCGGGGCGTCCGATTCGCTGATACCTGAGCGGCGGCACCAGCGGTAGACAATCGGTGCGAAGGTCATGACCAAGCGACTCCAGCTTGCCGGGTCCATACGTTGGACGCCACCAAGAAAGGAACTGGAAAGCGTGGGGATTTCTGGGTTGTCAGGATGAGATGTGGCGTCTTTCATAAGTTTCTAGGATAGCAGAAGCGAGTGGCGAGTGGCGAGTGGCGAGTCGGGGAAGGAAATGGTGTCAGCGCTGTTGCGTTCTATCTGTATGTCGGCTGAATGAGATTGGGCCGTGTGAGCGCCATAGGCTCACTTTTGAAGGCGTGTAAGATAGAACGTTCAACTTTGGAGATAGCGAATGCCAACGATGACATGTCCACCAGCGGAGCAACTGAAGGCGTTTTACTGGGGGAAACTGCCTGATGATCGCAGCGAGGAATTGGTCGCGCACGTCGGAGGTTGCTCAGCGTGCCAAGCGGAGCTGGAGACAGTGATTGATGCGGAGGATTCGCTGATTGCTGACCTGCGAGCTGAGGATGGGGATCAGTCGTTGGATATTGAGCCCGCCTGCGAACTGGGAATGATCCGCGCATTGGGGGCTTTGGCTGAAGCGAATGCGAGTGGCGTGGAGGTCGAACGAGGCGAGAGCGAATCGCTGCCGAAGCGTATCGGCGAGTATGAAATTCTGCGCGCGTTGGGACAGGGCGGGATGGGGCGGGTGTATCTTGCAAGACACTCGAAGCTTGGTCGGTTGGTGGCGCTCAAAATTCTGGCGAGTTCGCGTTTGGGTGATCGCCGCGCGAGTGAGCGATTTGAAGCTGAAATGCGAGCGATCGGACGACTGAGCCACGCGAACATTGTGACCGCTCATGACGCTCGTGAGGTCGATGGAGTCGCGGTGCTCGTCACTGAGTTCGTTGACGGCTTTGACTTGGGCGAACTGCTTCGACGCACTGGTCCACTGAAGATTGCGGACGCGTGTGAGATTGTGCGCCGCGTTGCTGTGGCGCTTCAGTACACAAGTGATCAGGGCTTTGTGCATCGCGATGTGAAACCGTCGAACATCATGTTGAGCCACAGCGGTGAAGTGAAGCTGCTCGATTTGGGGCTGGCGCGTTTGCAGTATGGCGACGGCGAGGTGGCTGAGTTCACGGCAACCGGACAGACGATGGGAACTGCTGATTACATCTCGCCGGAGCAAGTGAAAGACAGCCGGACGGTTGATATTCGATCGGACATCTACTCGCTCGGTGCGACGCTGTTCAAGTTGTTGGTTGGTCGCGCACCGTTTGCCGACGAGAAACATAGTACAGCGTTTGCGAAGATGACTGCGCATGTTTCGATGGTTCCTGCCAGGGTTCGAAGTCTTCGCAGTGAAGTGCCGGAAGAGCTTTCGCAGTTGGTCGCTGCGATGCTGGCCAAAGAACCAGATTCGCGTCCGCAGCGGCCGGAGGTTGTTGCGAAGAAGTTAGCTGCGTTTGCTACGGGACACAACTTGGAGTCGCTGGCTCAGAGAGCGGCGACAGTTGAGACGAAGCGACTGACTCAGTTTGTTTCGCCGCCGATGAAAACTGAATTGCGCACTCAGCCGGTTTGGTATCGACCCGTCAAGTTATACGTGGCGATAGCTGCCGGGTTTGTCGGCATGCTGCTCGGATTGTGCTTGGGAATCATCATTACGATCAAGAATCCCGATGGTAGTAAGACGGTTATGCACTTGCCGCCGGGGAGCAAGGCTGAGGTGAGCGAAGGGGAGGGCGCGGTTCCGGGTGGTACAGCGTCGATGGATTCAGCGAGGTTATTTCAAGCGGGTGCTGAGCCGTTACTGGAGTTCGGTTTGATACTGGATAGTACGACAGCGACCACGGAGACAGAACGAAAGTATGGAGTCCGATTTTTAGCAGTCGAAGATGATGTCCAAGTTCCGCAATCGATGTTTGGTGCTGATATTCCTGCGAACAAGCTTGCGCTGGTTTCGCTCAACCCACAGTCGCGTATTCGTGCCGATGAGCTGTGGGGGCATGTGCCTGAAACGAAGATTGTAAAGTCAGACGACGCGGATGCGATTGAGTTTACTTTTGACGAGAGCTTAAGCAAACGAATGTTGGAATTGACCACTGCGCATGCAGGTCAGCAGTTGGCGATCATCGTGGAGGGAAAGGTTTTCGCGGCTCCACGCATTAATGCTCCGATTAGTTCCAGAGCGATTATCACTGGCAAGTTTAGTGCGGAGCAACTGCAGCGACTGCAGGGGTGGTTGAACACAGCCAAGCCGGTTGCGCCCGATGCTGATAGAAAGGCAAGCGGTTCTGAAAAGGTCGGCAAGGCCAAGATCGATTCCGGAACGATGCGGGGGTCATCGATGTCGACAGAGGAGCAGCAGATCGCGAGTGACTTTGGTGCAGCGGTGGCTGATGAGCCAGTTGTTGCGTTTGATCATCGGCGAGTTCACCAAGCACTCGCGATTTTCGCTTTATGTTTGCATGGAGATCGCACTGCTCCGATTAAAGAAACCAATTTGGAACACCTGGCTACGGCGATTGCGTGGCTTGACCCATCGCGCAAAATGAAATTGGATTCGGTGAAACGCGTCATTACTAAGTCCTGGCCATTCCACGGGGTGAAAGCTGTGTTGCCTGGAGCGCCACCCGATGCGAGTTGGTTAACTTCGGAAGGAGAAAGAAGCTTTACGTTGGTGATCGATCCGCAAGCGATTCTTCCGAGCGTAAGAACACTCGTCGATGAGCTTGTGGGACAAAAAGGCGTTTTCGATGACATCGTTAAGGGGTTGGCTGAGGACCCGACTGGACCGAGACTTGATCTTCGAGAGGTAATTAATTACTTGGGAAATGAGATGGTCGTGTGCGTTGGAGCGCCAAAGCGGTTCGTCCATGTCTATGCTTTTTCGCTGAAAAACCCTGAGGCAATGCAACGTGCATTGAAGAATTACAACGATCAATTTGACGCAATAAAGGTCGTGAATAATTATCTCGTGTTGGGTTCCAAGGATGATGTGGAACTTGTGCTGGCACGCGTGAATCCTGCTCCACAGCGGACCGCGGCTGATAACCTGAAGATGCTCGGGCTTGCGTTCGCAAACTTCGAATCCACTTATCGTAAGTTACCTGGTTCGAAGAACTATCGTGAAGGCGGGATTGGTTTTAAGGGGCCGCGTGCGAAGCATCCGTTTAGCTGGAGAGTGGCGATTCTTCCGTTTGTTGAGCAGGCGGAGTTGTTTCAGCAGTATGACTTCAACGAGCCGTGGGATAGCGAGAAGAACTTGAAGTTGCTCGACAAGATGCCGGACGTGTTTCGCAGCCCGCATGCACCGAGTGATCAGAAGGCGAGCGAGACGAACTACTTGGGATTTGAGGGAGCGAAGAGTGCAATGGGGGATGGCGGTGGTGTTCCGCTGGCGGAGATTAAGGACGGGACTTCGGCAACGGTTTTGTTGGTCGAGACGAAACGCACTGTTCCGTGGACAAAGCCAGAGGACTTCGCTTTTGCCGAGTATGCGGATGCAAAACGGGCTGAGCCGTTTGATGGGTTGGGTTTGAATTGCTTGATGGTAGATGGAGCAGTGTTGAGTTTGGAGACGCCCGTTGATTGGGAGCTGCTGGGGCGGATGGTTACGCGCGATGGCGGTGAGCCATTCGGGCCGTAGGGCAAAACAAGTGTTAGTTGATGCGGCTATGTAAATGTGGGATTGGCGACTGAAAGTCGCCACCACTAGTCGTAGCTTGGCGACTGAAAGTCGCCACCACTTATTCTTCCTCTTCTTCCTCTTCGGCTTTGACAAACACGAAGCCAGCGCGAACGGGGGCGGGCATGGGGGAGCCCGCGCCTTTGACGCTGCGCCAGACGACTTCGTTTAGAAGTAGATCGTCGGCAGCGTCCTCGCGCGAGAAGTCGAAGGTGGCGGATAGGTCTGCGCCGTAGGCGTTCGGTTTGTTGACTTCGTTCAAGTCGACTTCGGCGGGGACGTGTTTGTAGGGCGTTAGGTCGGCTGTGGCTGTGAAGGAATCGTAGAGGGGCAGGGCGGCTGCGTCGAACTGCGTCATGGGTTCGAGACCAAGGATGAGTTCCATGGTTCGTAGCATGCTGGAGGTCGAATACATGTGACTGTCGACATGACCGCGTTTGACGTGTGGGCCTGCAACGAAGGCGATGGTTCGATGAGCGTCAACATGATCGGAACCATTTTGTGCGTCGTCTTCAACGACGAAGATCGCGGTCTCTTTCCAGAACTTGGATTGGCTGAGGGCTTCGAGGAGTTGTCCGAGTGCGAGATCATTGTCGGCAACCATGGCGGTCGGAGTAAGTTTCCCTCGGGCGGTTCCTTGGGTGTGATCGTTGGGCAGTCGGACGATTTGCAAGCGAGGCATTTCACCTTCGGTCTCAAATCGTTTCAGTTCAGAGATGAAGCGGGCCGCGCGATCGACATCGCGATAGTTCAGATCGTAGCCGTGATAGAACGGATCGAAGTGGCCTTCGAGCGATTTAACTTTGGCGGTAGCGGGTTGGCCAATGACGGCTGGGTTGGCGATGAATTCACCGTAGCTACGATAGGTCACGTTGGCTGCGGCAGCGCGGTCCCAAAGATAACCGCTGCTTGGGTGCGCGATCTCGAATGAACCTTCGGCTGGGTACTTTAGTTTTCCTTCGCGGCTGCCTCGGTATGTGAGTGGCCAAGTCTTTTCGACGAAGTCGGTTGCATAGGCTGCCATCGTCCACTCATGGCCGTCAGCGCTCACTTCGCTTTCGACATAGAAGTTATCGAGCAGCACGAACTGCTCTGCGATCGCATGATGATTGGGTGTCACCTTGCGAGGGAAAATGCATAGGTTTGGTTCGCCGTTGCCTTGCGGAAGGTCGCCGAGGACTTGATCGTAGGTACGGTTCTCTTTGATGATGTAGATGCAATATTTGATCGGGCTGGGGTCGCCGACTTTGGATGGGATTGGGTTGTTCGGATCCGCAGGTTTGCTCACTGGAGCTTTGTCTTCGCGCAGTGGACTGCATGCGAACGCGGTTTTGGTGTAGCGCGACATTTCCTGCGGGCTGGGTGGTTCGATTTGAGCGAGAGTGCCTTGGAAAAGCCCGCCGATGTATTCTCGAGTTGTCTTGGGTGGATCGTTGAGCGGATTGGGGCCGCCGCGATTTGCTTTGGAGGTAAGGCCTTTGCCGTTGGCGACATAGATCTTGCCATCGTGTGGACTGAAGCGAGCGCAGGTCGGATACCAACCGACTGGAATGAAACCGAGCGAACGACTGTGGCCGCGGTCGCTGACATCGATCACTGCGACATTGTTGTTGGTTGCGTTCGCGATCAGTAGGACACGTTCATCGGCTGAGAGCGAAACGCTGTTGGGTGTGCTGCCGTTGTCGGCAGTGGCGAACAGTGCAGAAGAGATCGTTTCAAGATTCTTGCCGCTTTCCACGTCGACAACGGTAACATTATTGCTGTTCGCGCAGGCGACGAAGAGTGTCTTGTGATCTTTCGTTAAGAGCATTTCAGTCGGGTGCGACTGTGTTGGCCAAGTGTGTTCGATGAGTCCAGTATCGAGGTTTAGCACTGCGACGGCGGATTGTCCCCAGAGGCTGACGTACAGTCGATTGCGAGTTGGGTCGGGCAGTGCGAAGTAGGGAAATGAGTTGGCGGGAAAGTTGTACAGCTTCTTTTGTTCGGGAGCATTGATGTTCAGCGTGAACAACGAGTCGCCCCATGGGCAAGCGATGTAAAGCGTCTTGTCATCGGGGCTGATCGATAGGCCCGCGGGCACATGTCGCTCTTTGACGTCGGCGACGCGCAGTTCGCGGTGTTCGGACAAGTAGCCATCTTGGAAGCGGAACTGATGTACGACTTCCTTCTCGGCTCCGCTGGCAAAAAGTTGCGAGCCCGTCGAGTTGAAGCACAGTCCGACGAAGGTCTCTGGCATGCTTGCTCGGGAAACGATTTTGAAGTCTTTCAGATCCACGATTACGACTTCGTGTTCACCGTAGCCTGCATGCAAGACGGCTGCGAATTGTGAAGTTGGATGCATGGCGATGGTGACGGGAAAGTCGCCGAGGGCAAGTTGTTTACCGGCGGGCTTGAGAGACCATTGAGTTGGCAGAAGCAGTTGTCCGCTGGGTTGCATGCCGGGCAAAAGCTTCGCGGCTGCGGGCGCGCGTTCTTGGGAGTGCGTAAGCGATGCGACAGCCACAAGGACCAAATGACTTAGTAGAACTGCGTAGCGATTTTTCATGACGTTCCTCGGATGTTGGAGAATTCAGTCTGAATTGTAGCGAGGCGATTGAACCTCAAACGGTCTTCATGGTTAATTCACGCTTTGAAACGCAGACTGTGGACTTTCGAGCCCCAAAAGGGGCTAGAGTGAGGGGTAAATCGCTTCCAAATTCTTAACGTTTAATTAGACTCACTTGGAGTGGATTTCCCACGGTTTGTCTTGCTTTGCAGGGCAAATGGACTCTTGATCCTCGTTTTTTCGTAACGCGGGCGGGCAACTAGGGAGGGCAACTAGGGGCAGGCCACAGGTCAAGTTCGTGTTCCGCAGGGTTGCGTCTTAAGTATTATTGAATTCTCGGATGAGAGTTCGCGTGATTGCTGGAGAATCGTCATGGGTCAATGTCACAAGTGCAACTTTCCGTTGAAGGAAGGGGCGATCGCTTGTCCACAGTGTGGCGATGTGATTATTCCGCTGGACGATACGCACGGCACTGTTCACCAGTTGGATGGTGAGATTGCGAAGACGATTGACTTCTCGGCTGCATCGGAGAGTGTTAGCGCAGAAGTTGGGAGTGAAGACGCGGCGCCGGGCGACAAAACGATTGATTTCGCAGCGGAGAAGACTTTAGATCTTTCGCAACAGACGATTGACTTCAGCGCGAGTGACTATGTTGCGAAGATGGCGAGTGAGAACGCGGAGCAAGTCGAGTCGGGCATCGAATTGGAAAATGCTGGGACGGGTACGGTCGACGCAACTGGGCCGGACTCGGATTCGATCCATGACGACTTAGCGTTTGAAGACGAAGAGTTGGTGATGGAGCTCGAAGAGGATTTTGAGACCGATGCAGCGGCGCGTACGCTTGATGCAACGGGTGGTGATATTGCGGATGGCGATGATGCAGGTGGTTCGACTCATGTCGCTGCCACTCCGTCGGACGCATTTGGCGACGATCAAATGACGTATGTCGTATCGCCCGATAGTCCCTTCATGGATGAGCATAGCGATGATGTTGGGACTGTGCATTTGCCATCGACTCCGAGTGAGAACGCGGGTGAGCGGACGGCGGTTTTCAGTTCGTCGGAGTCTGCACCGGGCACGATGGAAGCGGGAAGTTCGGGGACTGAAGGGCGACTGAAGCGGTTGTGGGACGGCGTCGTAGGTTCCAGTGAGAACCCGATGCACTCGTTGCAAGCGACGGGTCTGCAAGCTTCGGATTCCATCTTTGAACGCGTAGCAACACGGCGTGTGGCGGATGGCAGTGCGCGCGGTGATCTCGAAGCGGATTATCAGATCGTCAACAAGTTGGGTGAGGGGGCGATGGGCATCGTCTTCTCGGCTCGACAAACAACCATTGATCGCGTCGTTGCGCTGAAGATGGCGAAGCCGAGTTTTCAGCAGAATGAAGAGAGCCGGCGGAGGTTCTTGTACGAAGCTCAGATTACGGCTGACTTGGACCACTCGAACATTGTGCCGATTCACGAGTTGGGTGCCAATGAAAGCGGGATGCTCTTCTATTCGATGAAGCTGGTGCAAGGTACTGGCTGGAATGCGGTGATTCGCAAAAAGACGCGCGAGCAGAATCTAGAGATCTACATGAAGGTCACCGATGCGATTGCATTTGCGCATTCGAAAGGGGTGATTCATCGCGATTTGAAGCCTGAGAACACGATGCTTGGGCGGTTCGGTGAAGTGTTCGTGACCGACTGGGGCACGGCGATTAATTTGACGAAAGACACCACGGGGCTTGCGCGACCAGCCATGCAGGGTGACAAGTTTGTCATTGTTCAAGATGGTAAGAAATTCCGGCGTGGGGACACGATCGCATTTCTAAATGATGATGAGGTCTTTGAGCAGCGTCAGATCGTAAGTGTCGATGACATCGATCCGAATCGTTTATATCTGCGCAAAAAGTTATCGCATACTTACAATTCGCTCAAAGATCTGCGTGTGATGAAGATGATGAACATGGCTGGGACGCCGTGTTATATGGCTCCTGAGATGGCTGGGCATGATCTGCCGAAGATCAGCAAGTTGAGCGATGTGTATGTTCTTGGTGCGATCCTTTACGACATCGTGACTGGTCGTGCGCCGCATACTGGCAAGTCGGTTACCGAGTGTTTGCGAGCGGCGCTCGACAACCAAGTAATTGTTAAAGGCAATGATGATCCGTTGCTGACGATCGCTTACAAAGCGATGGAGTCTGAGCCGGAAAATCGTTACCAGTCGGTGGAGGAATTGCAGGATGCGGTTAGTGAGTATCGTCGTCATGCGGAGAGTATCGCGCGGACGAATCGCTCCGATGAGTTGCTTGAGCAAGCGATGGGTAAGGGCGATTACGAGATGTATTCGCGGACCGTGTTTGGCTATCGCGACGCGATTGAACTGTGGCCTGAGAACCAGTTGGCTGTGGCGGGTCTGAAGAAGTCTCGGCTGGCGTTTGGTGAAGCGGCATTCAAGAAAGGTGATTACGACTTGGTGCTGCAGACGGTGGATCGCACCGAGCAGGCTGAGGACGCTTTGTTCCTGCGCGCGGTGGAGGCGAAGAAGAAGGCTGAAGGACGCGAGAAGGCGCTGAAGAAGTTGCAGAAGGCGATCGCGGCGGTGGTCTTGTTCGCTGTGGTTGGGTTGTCGGGATTGTCGGCGTTTGCGTTTTGGCAGTGGGGCAGCGCGACAGTGGCTCGGCGAGAGGCGGAGGATTTCGCGAAGAGCGAACAGAAAGCCAAAAATGACGCGATAGCAGCGAAAGCGGAAGAAGCTCTAGCTCGAACCGAAGCTGACAAAGCGAGAGATGATGCGATTGCTGCGAAGAATGATGCCAATTTGGCGAGAGACAATGAGAAACTTGCAAGGGAGCAGGCGCAGCGAGATGCGGATGCGGCCGTACAGGCAAAAGAAGAAGCGCAGCTAGCGGCGGATAGGGAGAAGAAAGCGGCTGATAAAGAGAAGATTGCAGCCGAGAACGAAAGGCTTGCTGCAGCCAGAGCGACCGCGGCTGCAGAACTTGCCAAGCAGCGGGCGGCTAAGATTCAGCTTGCGGAATACAGTTCGTCGCTGGCGCTTGCCAAGTCGCAGTTTGAGTCGTTTGACGTGGCGCAGGGGCAGTCGACGATTGCGAAGCTTGCTAGTTTGCCCGTGGACGTGTTCGTTGATAGCGCGAAGCCGGATGTACCTGACTTTTCAACGTGGGGATGGCGGCGCATCAATTTGCTCAGCAACGGTGACTTGCCGATCACAACGCCGCTCGGTGAGGTGACAGCGTCCGGTTTCGCGGCCAAGTCGGGCAGGGCTGTCATTGGAACGAAGGAGGGCGCGATCGAAGTGCTTCGACTTGAGGCTGGCAAGTTTGTAACTCAAGGAAAATATGTTGAGAAAGGCGCCGTGATCACGGCTGTTGCGATTTCTCCGGACGGGGCCGAGTGCGTGTATGCGTTCGTTCGCAATCAAGAGGCAGGGCTCAAGCGTTGGAATGTGGCGGAGGCTGAGCCTCAAGCGGTTGCGGCGGCCGAGAAGCGACAGTTCCAGCGAATTGCTTACACGGCAGAAGGCGAAAGGCTGTTGGCGGGGATCAACAGCGGCATCTGGATATGGCAGCGCGACGCGAAGTGGTACGAGCAAAAGAAGCCGACGCGCGTGGAAGCGATTCGCGGCGATTTGTTGAGTGTGCAAAATATTTCTCCGACGCAAGTGTTAGTTACGACGCACTTCCGCGGTGAAAACGCTTTGTTGAGTGTACTCGACCATAATACTGGCGATGTGAAGAAGTTGACTTTGCCATCGCTGGGTGCTGATCTGAAAGTTGCATCGCATGCGTTGGTCGATAATCAAGTGATCTTAGGGCTAGCCAACAATCAACTTCTCGTAGGCACGCTGAACCCGACGGCTGGTACGATCAGCGACGTGCAAGAACTGGAGGATAAGCACCGCTCGCCTGTTACCGCGATTGTGGCCGATGCTGCGGGACGTGTTGTGACGGCTAGTGATTCTGAGCCGGTGGCACACGTTTGGAAATACGTGAATAAAGCTTGGCTGTACGACACCAACTTGACGGGAACACCAAACAATCTGGCCGATGTGGGGACGCTTGGTGCGGGGCAAATCCTCGGCGTGGGTGAAGCCGGCGTGGTTATTGCGTGGAATGTCGAACGTCAAAAGCAGCGGGCGCGATTGCAGCGGCAATCCAAAGGCGAAGTGGAAAGTTACGTTTCTCCGGTGCACTCGGTTGTTGCTGGCGCGAGTGACGGTATGGCGTTGGCTGTAGACGATAACGGCGTGGTGGATCGCTGGAGTTTAGTCGATGGTACGAGTGAGTTGATCGATGCGCAGCGCTGGAGTTACGTTGGGCATACGCCGGGCGCTGAGTTGGTAGATTCGGCGATCGACCTGGACCGGGGTGTTGTCGTGACCGCTGCGCGACTGCGAAACGCAGAGAAGAAGTACTTGAAAAATCCTTCGCATGATTGGGAATTTTGTATTTGGGACGCTGCGAGCGGCGCGATGACGAAACGCTGGAGTGTCGAGAATCGCAAGTTGGATGAAAAGAAGAGCGAGTCCATTGAGCAGCGGATTTCGTTGGTCGATGGTGGTCAGAAGATCTTGTTTTCAAGCGATCGTGAGACTCGATTGGTCGACTTGGAGTCAGGCAAAGATAGCTTGTTGAAAAGCGATTTTGGAAGCTACTTTGCGGTACCGCATCCGCAGCGCGAATCTCTGGTGATGTTGGTGAAGCGCTCTGGAGCGATAAGGTTGTTTGATCTCCAGCAACCTTCGACGTGGGAGAATTCGTCGCTGCAAGAGTTTACCTTGGCGGGCTCGAGTGAGCAGCCGCTGCGAGGTGTTTGGTCGCGCGACGGACAGCGTTTCTACTTGGCATTTTCGGCTGGTGGTGTAGCGGCGTTTTCGTGGAATGGCGGCAGCATCAAACTGACTTGGTCGAATCGCAAACTGGAGGACGATCCACGATTTGCGAGGATGCGCGACGCATTATTGATTCGCAGCGGACGAGTCCGATCGCACTTAGAAATGGATTTGATGGTGGATGATTCGAGTGGCGTGGATGTGGTGAATATTGCCAGTCGCAATCGAGAGTTGGACGGCGAAACGAAATTGTTGAAACTGCGATTCGCGAGCAACGATCCGGAGCTGGTTGAGGAGCGTGTTGTTAAAGATTTGCGTTGGTTGCAAAAGCAGGATGGACAAGTGACTTTGTCGGATCGATTGCATGATGCGTTAGTGTTGGATACGAAGCGCATTCGATCGCGTCAATCGCTGGACGGAAAGGTCTTTGTATCGACCGATTCGGCGCAAGTGTTCGGGTTGCAGGTAGGCAAACAGCAAGTGATGAGTTACGGGCGCGCGAAGTTGGTGTACGCTTCGGGTGCTAGCGATGGTAAGTCGCTAATGGTCTTGCTTGAGGACGGCGCGATTTGGAAATTCAGTGCGTCGGATGATAAACCTTGGCAGCGTATGAGTTACTCAGCGCTGGGCGCGAAGCAGCTGAAAGTGTCGGCGGATGGAGCGAAGTTAGCAATCATTAGTGCGGAGGGTGCCAAAATCCTATCGACGGACAGTGGTGCGCTTCTGAAAGATTTGCGCGATGTCGCTGCAATCAATTGGGACGAAGAGCAGGGGAGCCGATTAGCGGTAGCTCGCGTGGACGGATCGCTGGAGATCTGGTCCGACGGGCGATTGGAACCGCTGGCAATGAAAGCTGATGTTACTGGTGAAAAGGTAGTTGACGTGCAGTTTTTCAAGGAGTCTTGGAAGAATAAGTCCGTCGAACAGCGAGAGCACCTGTTGGTGCAGACGGAAAACAAGCGGAACGGTCGGCTGCAGTTTGTTCCGTTGGATGGTGTGGTGATTGCGGTTAATGAGGATGCAGTTGCAGCGGATAAGTCCGAAGCACAAACTCTGTTGCTGGGTACTCGGATAAAGGCTTCGCCGACTGAAGGAATTATTGTTTCTGGAACATCGGGCGGAACGGTGACGATTTGGTATGCGACGCCAAGTTATGAAGCCAACCCTCGGCAGTTGTTTGATCTTGAGGGGCATCGCGGCGGTCGGGTCACATCGGTCTCGTTCTCCAATGATGGCAAGACGATCATTACGGCGGACAATGAAGATCGCTTGTTCGCTTGGCTGTCGAGCGATCCGCTGTCGGAAAACTGATGAGAAAATTCTTGATTTCAGCGCGCCTCGAGGCTCTCGGTGGCGTTTGATAAGTGAGAGAACTTATCGAACACCACCATAAGGGAGTCGGAAATGGGGAAACGGCTGATTGGAATTTGCGCCCTATTCTTCATCGTTTTGGCGGCAAACTCTAAATGCGAGGCGCAGCGGTTGCCAGAGCGCGATCCGCGGGCTCGCAGTGACGACGCTGATTCACTGGTTAGCGATGCGATTAATCGCAATCAAGTGGATCCTCAAACAACTCGAGTCGCTGAATCCACTTTGCGATCGCTGATTCGGTGGGAGCGTGGCGTTGGGTTGAAGTTCGGTCCCGCGCAGCTTGAGAAGTTCATCAGCGGCCGAGGTGGCGACGTTGTATACGGTCCGTCGAGTCAGATTGCCAAGTGGACACGCGAGCATGAAGGTGCTCAGTTTTCGCATCGGGCGGCGCATGAAAACGCTACCAATCGCATTCGCAAGTGGATTGAGCAAGAAGTGCGTGGGGGTCGAACCAGTTTTCCGGCTAGTATCACGCTGGAATCAATCGGATTTGTGAAGAACTATGTCGACAAGAATTCCCCTGGTTACAAAGACCGTCTGCAAGGTCCGACTCTGTATCAGAGTGGTCTGGTGTTTAAGGTTCCACTTCCTTACTTGGAAGCTCCCAAATCGGTCGTTGAACTGATCATCAGCTTTGGCGACATGCAAGGCCCACATGAAGGTGTGATCAGTAATCTCAAGGTAGAAGTTGTCGAGAAGGACGGCAAACGTAGCGCTCAATTCAAGTACGATGTTGCGTATACATGGAATGACCAGTTCACGTTCAATAACGATGCAGGCATGGGTGAATACGATAGGGCTGCGCACTACCTTGAGTTCATTGCGAAGAAAGCCAAGTCCTACAAGACATCGGTCATTATGAACGAACAGGTTTCAGGCAGCTTTGATATCACCGATGCCGATCCGTCAGGTGGCCCGAATCCTGGTGGCCCAAATCCTGGTGGCCAGAATCCTGGTGGCCAGAATCCGGGTGGCCAGAATCCAGGTGGCCCAAATCCAGGTGGTGATGACGGTGATTCTGGTACTGGTGGTGCTGGTGACCCAAGCTCACCGAATCCGGGCTCACCAAACCCGGGCTCACCGAATCCAGGCGGAGGAGGTGATCAAGGTGCAGGTGGTGGTGGGGTAGCGGGGCCTGGCAAAGGCGGAGTGAAGTTGCCGCCGATGAACATTCCGCATCCGCCTGGTTGGGGCGTCAAGTTGAAGTGAACTCATGCAGGGAACGAACGATGTGTAACCAACTGAGACGGTACTTAACTGGGTTGAAGGATGAAGAACGCGGCAGCGAGGCTTTGCAAGTCTTGATGTTGATCTCTGTTGCGGCGGTGTGTTTGATCCTGATCAAGTTGTGGGGCAACTGGTATTTCGAATACACTCGCAAAGCGGTTGAGATTTTGGTTGAGAACTGATCCTTCAACAGCTTAGTCGACAAGTGATGGCGATTTGGCGGGTGGCGGTTTATCATACGATAAATCCCCATCCCCATGCGAGAGGTTTCGCCATGTTTGTGTCCCGTCCGCTACTGATGTTGTCGATACTGATTACTGCAATTGCATTCCAGCGCGGAGCTACCGCTTCAGATCGGTTGACGTTTGAGCCTGCGAACAAAGATGCCAAGCACATTGTGTTGGTTGCTGGCGACGAAGAGTATCGCACGGAAGAGAGCATGCCGATGCTCGGCAAGATCCTTAGCCAAAAGCACGGTTTCAAATGCACAGTTTTGTTTGCGTTGGGGCCGGATGGTGCAGACTATATCGACGCCAACAATTCGAAAGGCGTTCGTGGTTTTGAGGAACTTGCGACGGCTGACCTGATGATTATCGGCACTCGATTTCGCAATCCTGATGCGGAGCAAGCGAAGTATGTGACCGATTTCTTGAATGCGGGTAAGCCGGTGATTGGTATTCGCACAGCGACGCATGCGTTTCAAGGTAAGGGGACTTTCGGTTCGATTCCGTATGGTGAATTCGGTTTGAAGGTGTTGGGCGAGACCTGGGTGAGCCATCATGGTCAGCACAAGCGTCAGGGTGCTCGCGGAGTGATTGAAGCTTCGCAAGCGGATCATCCGATTCTGCGGGGTGTGAAGGATGTGTTTGCGCCGTCGGATGTGTACGGCGTAACGCATCTGACGGATGCTGATACGATTCTCATGCGAGCGGCGGTGACCGAGTCGCTTGATCCGGCTTCGAAGAATATCGACGGCGATAAGAATTCTCCGATGCAAGCGTTTGCTTGGCTGCACGAGTACACGCGACCGAACGGTGAAGGTAAAGGCAAGTCGTTCTGTACAACCGGCGGCGCCTCAGTTGACTTGGTGAATGAAGACTTGCGGCGGATGATTGTGAACGCGGCGCTTTACTTGACGGACCATGATGTGCCTGCGAAAGCGGATGTTGCTTACGTCGATCCGTACTATCCGAGTTTCTTTGGGTTTATCAATGATCCAGATTATTGGAAGAACGCGAATCTGAAGCCCGAAGATCTGGGGTTAGGTAAGTCACCGAATCTGCCGGATCCGAAGGGATCGCCGGAATGGAAGTTCCGGGATGCTCCGAGTGCTAAGTAAGTCGCGAACGTGCCGCTGCTAGCGCGCTGGTTGAAGTTCGTGGGTTTGCTCGTTGCATCTTGGTGCGTGATGACTGTCGTGCACGAGTTGGGGCATGTCGTTTGTGGATTGGCGTGCGGCGGAACCCTGACAAGTGTTGACTTGTTGCCGTGGCATTTACCGTACAGCTTGTTTCAACCGGATCCGCATCCACTGGTGACGCTTTGGGGCGGACCGATTTTCGGCGCTGCGGTTCCAGTGTTGTTTGCAGTTGCATTTCGGGCGAAGTGGTTGTGGTTCATTGCGCATTTTTGCGTGTTAGCGAATGGGGCTTACATCGCTACGGCTTGGGTCACGGGCGATCAATACTTGGATACGCCGAAGTTGTTGGAGCATGGTGCGCATCCGGCTTCGCTCGCTGTTTATTGTTTGGTGACGATCGGTGCTGGGTACGTGGGCTTCAGGAAGCAGTGCGTGACGGTTCTGGGAGATGGAGTTGAATGAGCCGGAGGTAGTTTTCGTGTTGCGCTATTTCGCATTTTTCGTACTCGTACTCGCGGGTGAAGATTTGAGTACGAGTACGGGTACCGCCTTCGGCTGAGTACGAGTATGAAATGCCTGGTTTTACGCGACTTTTCGGATCAGCAAAACACTCAACAGTGCAACATCAAAAGGTACTAGCCGATTTAGAGCTTTGAATAACCGTGATGGGTGCTTTCAAGAGCGGGCGTTGGACCAGAGTTGTGCGAGTTCGACAGCGTGGGCGACGGCGGTGGTCATTTCGGTGAGCGATGCGAATTCGAGTACGGAGTGGATGTTGTGTTGGCCGACGCTGAGGTTTGGGGTCGGGAGGCCTTTCTCGCTGAACATGGCTCCATCGGTACCGCCACGGATCGAACCGAGTTTGCTGTTGATGTTGAGCTTCGCGAAGGCTTCGATCGCTAACTGCACAACTTGAGGATGACGTTTGAGCGAGTCGGACATGTTGCGATACTGACGAGAGCGTTTAATATCGAATTTGAGGCCGGGCATTTGGGATTCAATGTTGGCTGCGGCGCGGGCGACAACGCTGGCATGGTCATCGAGTTTCGCGGTGTCAAAATCGCGGAGCAGGATGCGCACTTCCGCTTCGCCGACTCCGCCGCTGATGTGATAGGGGTGTAGGAAACCATCGCGGCCGTCGGTTGACTCAGGAGACTGTGAATCGAGTGGCAGCGCGGCGATCAACTTGGCTAGGCCACGGGCGGCGTTGATCATGCGGCCTTTGGCGATGGCTGGATGGATGTTGTGGCCGATGGCGCGGACGACAAGTTGGTCGGCTGAAAAGTTCTCGTTCTCAATTTCGCCGCTGCCGCTACCGTCGAGTGTATAAGCGGCTGCGGCACCGGTCTTGTTCATATCGACGTGACCAGTTCCGTTACCGATTTCTTCATCGCATGTAAACAGAATGCGAATGCGGCCGTGGGGGATAGATGGGTATTCGATCAAGTGATGCGCTAGTTCCATGATGGCGGCTACACCGGCTTTGTCGTCGCCGCCGAGCAGTGTTGTTCCGTCGGTGGTGATTAGGCAATGGTCGATCATCGAGAGCAGGGCAGGGCAGCCGCTGGTGGTGATGGCGTTGCCTGCGGGGAGTTGGATGTCGCCGCCTGCGTAACGCTCGATGACTTGAGGTTTGACGTTGTCACCTGGGGCTTCCGGTGAGGTGTCGAGGTGAGCGTTGAAGAGAATCGTCGGCAGTGGTCCGGGCACGGTGGCTGGGATCGTGGCCCAGACGAGACCATGTTCGTCTTGGTGTACGTCTTCAGCACTCATCGCTTTCAGTTCGGAGACGAGCAGTTGGCCGAGTTCGAGTTGGCCGGGGCTGCTGGGGTAAGTCGTGCTGTCCGCGTTGGCGGCGGTGCCGATCTTTACGTAGCGAAGAAAGCGTTCGAGTAAGCGCGTGGAGTTGATTGGAAAGCGGTGCATGGTGGCTTGAGCTTGGAGTGCGAAGTGGATTAAAGCGAATGAACTGAGTTGTTGGAAAGAGTTATTCTAACGAGTTTGAGGGCGGTGGAATCCGGCGTCGTTTGAAAGGCGATGGCTTGGTGATCGCGTGTTGCGGATAGTTTACTTGTCGGAATGTTCGTGAACGTCCATACTGCTGCTACTAAAAGTCAAGAGTGTCAATCGAGTCGAGGTCATTGTGTCGCAAGAAGTCCGTTTTCTTTTGTTTGATGTTGAAAGCGTGGCTGATGGCGACTTGATTAACAAGACGAAGTATGCGGGGCAGGAGCTGACGGATGCGGAGGCGATATTGAAGTTTCGTCAGGAGTTATTGATGACTTCGGCGCGCGACTTCATTCCTTACACGTATCACTTGCCGGTGGCGGTGGTGATCGCCAAGATTCGAGCTGATTACAGTCTGATGGATATCGTGTCGCTCGATCAACCGCAGCATCGCCCGTACGTGATCACTAAGCACTTTTGGACGGGTTGGGAAGCGTATGAACGGCCGACTTGGGTGACGTTCAACGGTCGCACGTTTGATTTGCCTTTGATGGAACATGCCGCGTTTCGCTTTGGTGTGCCGGTGCCGCAGTGGTTTAATCTGGAAGCGAAAACCTACGAGCAGCAACGCAATCGCTACAACTTGCATTCGCATATGGATCTGCACGAGTTGCTGACCAACTATGGCAGCACTTGGTATCGCGGCGGATTAAATTTGGCGGCGGCCTTGCTGGGTAAGCCGGGGAAGATGAATGTGCAGGGCGATATGGTTCAGTCGTTGTACGATCAAGGTAAGATCGGCGAGATCAACGAGTATTGCCGCTGCGATGTGTTGGATACGTATTTCGTGTTCCTGCGTACGGCGATGCTGATGGGTAAGATTAGTTTTGAGCAAGAGCGGGAGCGTGTTCTTTCAGCTAAGGCGTTGATCGAAAGTCAGGCGGACCAACATCCGGCTTATCAACAGTATCTCGAGCAGTGGGGTGATTGGGCGAACCCGTGGGAGCAAGAGAGTGCGGAGAAGTAACGGGGGCGACGCGGTGAGTTGATGGCTGCGATGTGCGTCGGCGATGTTCTAGGGCTGAGCAACAGCGATCGACCGTGACCTGCCCTCCCCGGCAATCTCGCTGGACGCTCGATTGCCGACCCTCCCGGGCGCTGCGCTGGGAGGGTGAAGTGGGATGAAGTGATGGTCGACTAGCGCGTACAGATTATGCGAAGTTTGCGAAGTTGTGATTCGGTTATTCGAAGTCGACTTTTTGGTAGGCGTCGCGCAGGGGTAGGGGTGCGGTGATGCTCAGCAGCGATAGAACTTGATCGATGCCCACAACATCTCGCAACAGCCATAGACCTTCTTTCGTGCGTGTACGCTGTTCAACTCGCGGTTCGTCTTGCGAGAAGATTAGATACTCTTGGAGCGAAGGTATTTGGCGATAGTGATCGAACTTGGTGCCGCGATCAAAGTCTGCGGTGCTGGGTGGGAGAACTTCGACGATGAGTACTGGGTTGGTGATCGCGTCCTCAGAATCACCTTGGATGGGCGGGCAGACAACTGAGACGTCTGGATAAGCGTAATAGCCGGTCGCTTCGATGTGGATTTTCAAACTGCTTCCGTGAGCTTCGCAATTGCAGTTGCCAAGAGTTCGCCCGATTGCTCCAAGTACATTTGCGACAATGAGGCTATGTATTCGCGTTCCGCCGGCTTGTGAAAAGACTTCGCCAGAGAAATACTCGTGGCGTTCGGTCTGGGTGCGTTCCCACGCGAGATACTCGGCAGCGGACATTTTCAAGTTCAACTTTTCTGCGGTACTCATTCTCTAGTTCTTCCAGATCGGTTTTAGGTCAAGTACGAATCCGGGTAGCGTTTCTTCGTTCGAAACTGAGTCGGGCGACGTTAGGACTTCAACGGGTTTGTCAGGTTGGTAGATGTGGACTTGGCATTTTGATGGATCGATCAACCATCCGAGCCGAATTCCATTTTTCATGTAGTTCTGCATTTTGACTTGCAGTTCCCGTAGCGTGTCGGTGGCTGAGCGCAGTTCGATGACGAAATCGGGGCTAATCGGCGGGAACTTTCTCCGATCTTCGGGCGATAGGGCTGACCATCGTTCAGCGGAAATCCAAGACGCATCAGGTGAACGCTTCGAAGTATCGGGTAGGCAAAAGATGATCGATGAATCAAATGTTGCGCCTCCAAACTGCTTCGACCATGCTCGCAATTGGAAGTTGATCTCAGAGTTGAGATTTGAAGTATCGCCGCCGGTTGGTGACATGATGACGATTTCTCCGTTTGCATTTTGTTCGACGACTAAATCGGGATTCAGTTGAACGAACTCTTCGAATGACTCCTTAACGCGGAGAGTGACTGGTAGAGTGCTGAATGGAGGAGAGACTTGATCTTCTTTGTCGATAGCGAGTGACATTGGTTTGGCTCCGGTGTTCGGTTGATCGCCTACGGCTTAAGTTTACCAGAAGCGGGCGGGTGATTCGAATAAGGAACCGGGTTAGGTGATGAGCAGTTTGCGAACAGAAGTGCCTTGGCGGCGGGCTTTGATGCCGTCGAATCTACACTCCCGTCACCGCGATTTCTGCTCGTCTTTTGGATAGTCTGGGAACTCTGGTTCAACAATTTCGTTCTTGGTCGGATCTTCAAACAGTGCATCCGGGACTTGGTCGTTGAGAAGCCAGCGTATTCGATTGACCACTTCAAGATGCTCTTTTCTTAGAACTCCCGTGAAGACGCTCTCCGCTTTGATTGGAAGGAAGATTTCGACTTCTTTCTGGTCTTTCTGTTCAACCTTAAATTTTTGCCAACTTATCGAAATCTTTTCGATGAGCCGGTTGTCCAATTTAAGGAAGTTCTTGGGATGCCAGTCGCTTGGATAATATCTCCATTCCACAGACATTGGCAGGTTGGTGAACTTGTCGAACAAGATCGTAGCAGTCGAAGTAGGCGTTTTCTGAGGAAGCGGTGCCCCCCACACTGCAACGAGTCCTGCCTTTACCTCCTTCGCGTGAACGCAGGTTCGTTTTGAAACGAATCGATCGATATATCCTTCATCCATCGTGCCCGTTTTCGTGGATGTGTAATTGCCTATGCACCAGCTAAAAGGATCGGTCGTCGGGTATCCATTGAAAGGGACCTTCGGGACTATTTCCCAGGATTTCGATCGTTTGGGCTTATACAAAACGAGACCTGGTCTCTTATAAGCTTTAGTTGCTACATCTAAGCTTTCCGTTCGATCAATCCCGCGGTCGTAATAACTATGCTGATTCAGATTTTGAATAGTTACGGAACCTTGCTTACTGTGTGCCCAGAATTCCCGAGTAGTAGTCTTTCCGGATTCGAGTTCCTCTAGATTCGTTAAGTGATGTACTTCGCGTTCTTGCAGCGCGGCCCATTTCTCTGGGAGGCTTCCGCGTTGCTCTAGGAGATCCATTGCAAGCTCTTCAGCACGCTCGATCAGCTCTGCTTGAATCTGGAGTTGTATCTGCGCAAAACAATTCGTCGAAACGACTGCTGCGAGAGTCAACGCGATGGCTGGTGCAGACCTTAAGAACATAAGACCTCCAAAACTGAATCGAAGTTTGCGCCTCAGAGTTTGCAAATCAGGCCGCGAAAGCCGTTGTAGTAAGAACGCAGCGAAACAGTTCCGGCAATCGCACTGCTGACGCACCTATGATAGCCGGACGGTGAGGTGAGTGCCTACGCAAGGTCGCTTACGCCAGCAGCAGTTTGCGAACAGCGGTGCCTTGGCGGCGGGCTTTGATGCGGAGGTAGGGGGCGATGTGATAGCAGCGATGCGCGAAGCTGCCGGGAAGCGAATCGGGTTTGCCGTGATTGGGTTCTGAGACGTCTTCGATGTTGAATCCGCTGCGGCAGATACCGCCGAGAAGGGTGGACCAACTGTGGACATACTCGCGCGTCTGCGGTTCGCGCAGCGGTGTGGGTGTTGTCGGCGATGGGACGGGTGAAGGATCGTAGTACGGGTGCTCGATCACGTACTGGCCGGTGTAGGTGCCGAGTGAGGCTTGTAGATTTGCGGGTTGTTTATGTTGGCTGATGTACAGTCCGCCAGCGCGGGTGACGCGAGCGACTTCTTGAAACACGCGGTCGATGCGAGGTAAGTAGCAGGTGCTGACGGGATGGATGACGAGATCGAACTCTGCGTCGCTGAGCATCGATAGGTTGTCCATCGAGGTTTCGATCGTGCGCAGCGGGAGCTTGCGAGTTTCAGCGACTGCGCGATCGTGTTCGAGCATGACGGGGCTGAGGTCGACGACGGTTACCTGAGCACCGCAGGCGGCGTAGAGCGGACCGTGACGTCCACCGCCAGCGGCGAGGCAAAGGACTTTCCAGCCGACGATGCCGCCGGGTAACCAGCCCGATGCATCGATCACTTTTAGAGGGTTTTGAAACTCTTCATCGCGGGCAACGCGAGTCAGCGCGTGATCGTTGGCTGCCATACGATTCCAGGCTTCGCGGTTGTGTTTGAGTTCATCGAAGTCGACTGGATCGTGCAACTTAGGAGTTCCATAACTGGGATTCGAGTTGTTGGATTGTCACAAACTGAGCGGCTTGTAGATCGTGCGCGATTAGCGGTTGCGTAGGAAAATTCATGGCGATTAGCAGTTGTTGCCAATTCGCGCGGGGGCATTGGCCTTTTAGTTCGATGCGTTGAATTCGCTGGTTGAGATCGTAGACCATTCCGTCGAGTTGCCATGCCGCTGGGGTGTTGCCGGTCCAGACGAAAGAACCGTCCATTTCGAAGTGCATGCGATCGAACAATTGCAGTTGGTCAGCGAGCGCTTCGAAAGTCGCGGACATGAGCGTGTCGCGAGGGTCAGCGAACAGGTGGATGTGGAAGCGTATTGAAAGGTTACTCATTGTTTTCGATTTCAATTTGTTCGGCGAGCGACTTGTTCGGCGAGCCACTGTGCGTAGGCTTCGGAGGATGCGTGCACTTGGGTGACCAATATTTCCGGTACATCGTAAGGATGTTTGTCGTTGATAAAGTCGATCAGCTGTGGCACTGTGATTGCGAGCGACTTGATGGTGCAACGCCATTCTTGAGCTTCGCAGATTTCGCCTTGCCAGCGATAGATGCTGTGCAAGGGTCCGTTGATTTGGACGCAAGCGGCTAAGCGAGCAGCTACAATAAGTTTCGCAAGTGTTGTTGCGGCTTGCTCTGAATCAACTGTCGTAGTGACTTCAACGATTTCAGTGGTCATAGCCAACTCGTTGGAATGAGGATCAATATGTGTGGTCGGTTCACTTTGAAAACGCAGCCGGATCAGTGGGGGCAGTTGTTATTGCCGCTGCTGGACCTTGAAGTAGCGAAGGCTGAGTGGACGCCCAGGTACAATATCGCTCCTACGCAGAACATTGTGGCGATTGCAGTCAATTGCGAAAGTGCGGAGCGGCTGACGGCGTACTTTCGTTGGGGTTTGGTGCCAAGTTGGGCTGAAGATTTAGCGATTGGCAACCGCATGATCAATGCGCGAGCGGAGACGATCAGCGAGAAGCGATCTTTTGCTGGTCCATTGAAGAGTCGGCGGTGCATTGTGGTGGCTGATGGATATTACGAGTGGAGAGCTGAGGGAAAGCTGAAGCAGCCTTACTGGATACATCCGGCTGATGCGGGCGTCGTGGCGATGGCTGGTTTGTGGGAGACGAATCGTCGTGCAACTGGACAGCCGGTGAACAGTTGTACGATTATTACAACTTCGGCGAACGAAAAGCTGGCGGAGTTGCATGATCGGATGCCGGTCATATTGTCGGGTGACGATGTCACGCGATGGTTAGATCCGAAGTTGGCGGTCGACGCGGCGACTGCGATGCTCGGGCCGGCGGCGAATGAAATGTTAGAAGCGGCGGCGGTAGATCGTCGGGTCAATAATGCACGAGTCGACGATTCCGAATGCTTGCGATTCGTTTAGATGTGCCAGTGATTTAGATGTGCCAGAGCGCCTGCGAAACTTGGTGGCATGCGTGGTGTTGATAGACGATTGGCTGCTGGAAGTTTCGATATTCGTGGTCGCGCAGTGTTGGGCAGGTGCATCGCGCAGTGATTCCAGTTATGTTGGAGCTGGGTGCTTCTTGTACTTTCAATGAAGTTGAAAATTGCGAATGGCCTTTTCCTGCTACTCAACTGTCGAATTGCATTGCGTGAAGGTCGCATGGCACGCGGTGCGGTTTTCGTTCGTCAGTCTCTTGCTTGGTATGCCGGCGGCGTTCTCATTGGCTGCTGATTTTGACGAGGCTCGCGGGAAATTCTATGCGGGCGAGTATGACGCATGCATTGAGATGACTCGCAGTGAAGTCGAGCGTGGAATTTGGAATGATTTTTGGTCGCGGCAATTGATGCAAGCTCTGATGACGGTTGGTCGTTATGAGGAGGCTCGCGATGTTTATAAGTCGGTTGAGACGAAGTTTTCTACAAGTTTACCGCTGCGCATTCTGGCAGCTCAGGCTTATCGATTTTGTGGTGAGCCCGAGAAGGGGCAAAAGTTGCTTGACGATATCCCCGCGTTGATACAAGCGACGCCGTGGCGATTTTCGGATCGCGAGAATCTGTTGGCCTTTGGCAAGTTGCTGTTAGCGGATGGCGAGGACGCGCGCGCGGTGCTGGACGCGTTCTATGATCGCGCTCTGAAGAGTGATCCGAAGTATGTCGAAGCGCTGGTGGCAATTGGTGAACTGGGAATTGATAAAAGCGATTATCAAGAGGCGGTGAAGTCGCTGTCGCGTGCGGCCGAGTTGCGGCCGGAGGACCCTCAGATCCATTTTTTACTTGCTAAGGCTTGGGCCTCTTCAGATTCAGAGAAAGCCACGAAGTTCTTGCAAGCTGCGATTGATTTAAATCCCAAGCACATTGATTCGCTCTTGATGCAAGCGGAGAACTTCATCGATTCGGAAGCCTATGGTGATGCGGAGTCGTTGCTGGAAGATGTGTTAGAAATCAATTCGTTTCAACCGGAAGCGTGGGCGCTGCGAGCTGCGGTGGCGCACTTGAAAGGTGACTACAAGCAGGAAGGTGAGTTTCGAGCGAAGGCGCTGGCTAAATGGCAAGTGAACCCGGCGGTCGATTACTTGATTGGAAAGAAGTTGTCGCAGCACTATCGCTTTACGGAAGGAGTCACTTACCAGCGGCGCGCGCTGAAGCTTGATCCGAGTTATATGCCAGCGAAGTTTCAGCTTGCGCAAGATCTGTTGCGGGTTGGCAAGGATGATGAGGGTTGGTCGATCGTAGATCAAGTTGGGGCTGCGGATAAGTACAACGTCGTTGCATTTAATCTCAAGACATTGCAGGAGCGTTTGGCGAAGTTTACGACAATTGAAAGCGACGGATTGATTGTTCGAATGGATGCGCGCGAAGCGAAAATTTATGGTGAGCGCGTGGTGGATTTGTTGCGGCGGGCGAAGCGGACTTTGTCGGATAAGTACGAGTTGACTTTGACGGAGCCGGTGACGGTTGAAATTTTTCCGCAGCAGAGTGATTTTGCGATTCGCACTTTTGGATTGCCTGGGGGAGCTGGGTTTTTGGGCGTTTGTTTTGGCAAGTTGATAACAGCGAACAGTCCAGCTTCGCAGGGTGAGTCGCCATCGAATTGGGAGAGCGTTTTGTGGCATGAGTTCTGTCATGTGATCACGTTGCAGAAGACAAACAATCGTATGCCTCGCTGGTTGAGTGAGGGTATCTCGGTGTATGAAGAGTTGGAGGCGAATTCGAGTTGGGGGCAGCGACTGAATCCGCTTTATAAGAAGATGTTGCAAGGTGAAGACTTTGTGCCGCTATCGAAACTGAGCGGCGCGTTCTTGCAACCGAAGAGCGGTTTGCATTTGCAGTTCGCTTACTTTGAATCCTCGCTGGCGGTGCGTTACTTA
The DNA here is from genome assembly GCA_041739135.1 of Pirellulaceae bacterium. Classification (GTDB taxonomy): domain Bacteria; phylum Planctomycetota; class Planctomycetia; order Pirellulales; family Pirellulaceae; genus Aureliella. The sequence continues at coordinate 668 of JBGSOM010000243.1, read as the reverse complement.
ATTGAGACACATGGTTTGCCGTTGTTGCGGAAGTTGTTGGTTGACCTCGGGATGGGAGTGCCTATCGAGGATGCGTTTGCACGACGTTATGGCGACACTGCGGCGCTGGATGAGAACTTTGTGAGTTACGTGAAGAAGCTGTCGGATGAATTTGCGCCGATGGCTGACTTTGATGCTGAAGGATTGCCGCGTCGCGGTGCGGTGGCTGAGCTGAAGGAAGTGGTGGCGGAGAAACCCAACAACTACGCGGCGCAATTGATTTTGACGAATCAGTTGGTTGCGGGCGAGCAATGGAAAGAAGCGAAGCAGGCTGTGCAACGTTTGTTGGAGTTATATCCCGATGATGCAGAGCAGGGCGGTGGGATTGAGTTGCAGGCGAAAGTGGCTCGCGAGTTGAACGATCGCGAAACGGAGTTGGCGGCGTTATCGCGATTGAGAGAGTTGTCGAGCGATCGGTTGCCGGTGCTGTTGCGATCGATTCAGTTGTATCGCGAGTCGAGTTCGTGGAGTGAGTTGCGAGACGTGGCGGGGCAGTTGTTGGCTGTGCAGCCGTTGATTACGACGGGCCATGAGGCTTGGGTTGAAGCGGTTGAGAAACTTGGCAATCCAAGTGAGGCGATCGGTTCGTTGCGAGCTTTGCAGGAACTCGATCCGCTTGATCCAGCCGA